>CAYWHP010000080.1:0-1411 GCA_964457845.1 uncultured Porphyromonadaceae bacterium
CCCTGGCGGTCGGGGTAGAACCGGTAAAAGCGGTAAAGATCCTGTATGTATTGCCGGATTACGCGGCGCGCCTGCTGAAGTGGATCGAGGATACTGTCGCCGTCGAGCATTTCCTTTAGCTGCTCTGCCTCGGCGTGGAGACCGTCGGAGAGAAATTTCTGCATGTCGGGCGGCATGGACCGGATACCGAAACAGATGCTGTATTTATCGGAATTGCATAGGTAGAAGCTTTTTTCCACTGATTCCAGAAACCCCTTCATCCAGGTAAACTCGCCGGATTCCTTCAAAGCTAGTATCTCCGGATGGCTGCCGGTGAAGGGGAAAAACCAGTTGATCAGGTGCCTGAAGAAAGGGAACCCCTTCAGCATCTGGAAGGTACCCACAAAAACATCATCCCCCTCCATCTGCATCTCGGTTAGTTCCTGCATCTTATCCCTGAGCCCCGGTGCATCGTCAAACAGTTCCTGCCATTCGGGGTTCTCCTCATCGCTGAGGTTTTCGCCGAGGAGTTTGTCGAGGTCGAGTTTATTGCGGAGTTGCGGGGTGAGCTTCATCATTTCGGGGATGATCTCCTCCTGCATCCGTTTGCTGAGCTGGTCGGTGTTCCGGCTCCGGATGAGCTGTTTGATCACCTCCTGCACCAGTTTCTTGAAATCGGGGTATTCATCCATCACGAGGAAGCGGCCCCTCAAAGCCGGATAGTACACCAGTCGTGCATCGTAGCGAAAAAACGCAAGCAGAAGCCCGATAAGTGCACGCTGCCGGATCTCTTCTTCCCCGGATTCAAAAAATCCAAAAAGAAGCTCAAACTTCCGCTTGTCGAAATAGCGAAGCAGGCTGAAATTCAGTGCCGTAACCAGCATTGCCTTCTCCTGGACAGAAAGAGAGGCGGCTTCACGGACCTGTTCAACCAGCTGAACCTCACGGTCGTGAAATTCATCGGTAAGCCAGATCAGGTGAAAAAGCCTTGAAAGATCGCGAAGGTATTCCGGATCTTCCGGGTTAACGCGCTCAGGCATACGCAGGAAACTCTGGATAAAGGATTCCAGTCCGGGATCATCCCGGAAAATGCGTTTCCTGACATGTACATATTGTGTTGAAAGCCGGGTGAGCAGATTTTCGGAAACCCTGTCGTTCAGCTCATAAAGGTCGGAAACGATTTTGCGGTATACTTTCTGCCGTTCGGGATCCTGAATACCCTGCACGGTGTATTCGAGCATATAGCGGTAGGTGGTATCGATTTCATTCAGTTCATCAAACCAGGGGCCCACGGCAGCTTCCGACAACATGGGCCTGAGATCGGTCATCGCTTCCTTCAGTCGTTTCACTGACAAAAGGTCATGTATCCGGCGCGAGGCGCTGAGAATTTCTTTTTCGTTCATGGTGAGGAAGGAGTGCAAAAATTAAGCCG
>CAYWHP010000080.1:1511-14704 GCA_964457845.1 uncultured Porphyromonadaceae bacterium
AAGCTGAATTTGTATATTTGGCTTAACCATGAAACGCGGCTCCCTCCCCCACCTGTTCCTCACTTTCCTGAAAATCGGATCGCTGTCGTTCGGTGGCTTTATGGCGCTGGTGGCTGCGGTGCAGAAGCAGGTTGTTGAACGCGACAAGCTCATCAGCCATGAAGAGGTGCTCGACGGGATTTCGCTGGCCTCGGTGCTGCCCGGCCCGCTGGCAGTGAATGTCATCGCATATATCGGATACAGGCTGAAGGGGTTACGGGGGGCACTTGTGAGCATGGCCGGTATCCTTCTTCCGTCGTTCCTGTTTATGCTGATTTTATCTGAGTTGTATCTCCGGTACGGTCAGATGCCCCGGCTCGACAGTTTCTTTGCGGGTGTCCTTCCGGCGGTGTCGGCTATCATCGTCAGCGTTGCCCTGGGCATGATCAAAAAGAGCGTTGCCGACTGGAAACAGGTTCTTCTGGTGCTTGCTGCCGGTGTGGTAACCTATTTTTCAAAAACCTATTTATCAACTGTATTGATCATTGCCGGTTCCGGAATATTGGGATACATTTTATATTACCGGCGGGGCACATCTGAAAAAAATAAAGTCACGAAGGCATACCGGCGTCCGGTAATCGGCCGTGCCTGGGTGATCGGGGGCGCGGTGGTGATTGTGTTTGTCGTTGTAATGGCCGGACTGCCTGCGATCGTCAGCGACAAAGCGCCGATTCTCCTGCTGCACCGGAAGATCATGCTCACCTTTTCGGGGCTGAGCCTTACGCTTTTCGGCGGTGGGTATGTGGCAGTGCCCTCGATGAAGCAGCTTATTGTGGATACGCTTCAGTGGCTGAGCCCGAAAGAATTTGCCGATGCCATAGCCCTCGGGCAGGTTACGCCGGGGCCGATCCTGGTAAGCGCCACTTTCGTCGGCTACAAACTGGCCGGTTTTGCCGGAGCGCTGAACGCCACACTGTCGATATTTCTGCCAACCGCCATCGTGATGCTGATCTGCGGCCGTTTTTTTAATTCCATCAGGGAATCGGCTATCCTGAAAGCCGTTTTCAAGGGGCTGCGGCCGGCCATCATCGGGATGATCCTGTCGGCGGCAGTCACCATTTTCGCCCACTCAGGAATTTCCGTCAGGTCATGCCTTCTGCTGGCGGTGATCCTGGTGGTTGTTATCAAGTACAATACCGATCCTGTTTATATTATCCCGGCAGCCGGCCTGCTGGGACTAATCCTATTCTGATATGCCCCAACCCGGATTCACCGCCGTTCAGATGATCGGAACCCAGCGCTCGGGTTCCAACCTGCTGCGCCTGATGCTCAACCAGCTGCAGAATGTTTCAGCTCCGCACCCCCCGCATATTCTGGAACGGTTTATCCCGCTTCTGGCCGCGTACGGCAACCTGCAGGATCCCGAAAATTTCCTGGAGCTGGCCGGTGATGTGTGCAGCCTGATCGGGTGTAACCCGGTCCCATGGGAAGGCATGCCACTTGTTCGTGAGGAAGTTGCAGCCCGCTGTAAACGGAATTCGATCGAAGAGCTATTTCGTGTCATTTATGAGATGCGTGCGGAATCGCAGGATGCGAGCACCTGGATATGCAAAAGCATGGTAAATGTGCAGTTTGCCGACCTTCTCGAGAAAGAGATAAAACCGCTTTACCTCCATCTGTTCCGCGACGGCCGGGATGTGGCGCTTTCATTTATGAAGGCTGTAGTCGGCGAGAAACACATTTATTTTATCGCCCGGCAGTGGAGCGATGAACAGGAGGCATCGCTAAGGCTCATGGAACGTTTTGGTAATGAACGAGTCATCCAGGTGCGTTACGAAAGCCTCCTCGGAAACCCTGAATATGAAATCAGAAGGCTGTGCGCCTTTATGGGGGTATCGTATGACGCCTCGGTGATGGACTATTTCCGGTCGGAGGAGTCGAAACATACGGCCCACTCCGGCGAGATGTGGAAAAATGTTGAGAAACCGATCCTCAGGGATAATTTCAATAAATTTACCAGAGAGATGAGCAATGAGGACATTCTGCTTTTTGAACAGGTGGCAGGTGAGACCTTGGTCACCCTGGGCTACCCGCTTCATTTCCCTGAAAGTGGCATCAGGCAGTTCACCCCGGAAGAAATCGCAGAATTTGCCAGGATCAACGACGAAAGGAAGAAGCAAGTACGTGCCGCCTTAAGCGCGGATGACTTGTTAAAAAGGAAAGGCCAGGAGGATCTCCTGAAGAGCATCCGGAGCCGGATCATTTAATATCCAAAGGCATATGAACGAAAAACCAATATCATCGGGCCGGATCATCTGGCTGTTTGGCCGGCCATGCTCGGGCAAAAGTACCATCGGCAAAAAGCTGGAAGAGATCCTCACCGGGGAAGGACGGAATTTCTTCCTCATCGATGCCGATTTTCTACGGTCGGGGCTCAATAATGATTTGGGCTACAGTCTGACAGACCGGTTTGAAAACATACGCCGGGCGGCGGAGATGGCTGCATTTATCGCGCTGAAAGGGAATGCATCGGTGGTGTGTGCCTTTATCACTCCGCTGGCCGAAATGCGGGAGCTGGCTCAGGTAATCGCCAGCCGTAATGGGATTCCCATTCATTTGGTATACGTTGACACGCCCCTTAGTGAGTGCATGCTTCGCGATGTTAAGGGGCATTACCATTCGGCAAAAACCGGCCGGATGGATCATTTTACGGGGATATCGTCTCCGTTTGAGGAACCCGGGGCCGGCGAGCAGCGGATTCCCACGCTCGACACAACCCCGGAAGAGTGTGCCCGCAGGATTATTTCGATCATCGGATAATCCAGGGATTCAGCGATTCAGCCGGAATAAACTCCATCCGGTACGGCATAAAGCCTGTGCGGATAACCCACAGGTAGGTCCCGCTGAGATTGGTGAGCACGGCGATGTTCTTTTTCGAGCAACTGTGCAGAACGGTTGAATCGGTGACAAAATAGGCACTCCCCATCCTTTCGCTGTATAATTCACCTGGCAGCGGCACATTCAGCTCAAGGGAGGCTTTGCGGGCCTGTTCATCAAGGCGGAAAGCGAGTGTCCGTGAGAGCAGCCTGCTGGTGCCGTTATCGAAAAGCATCAGCTGGCCCTTCGAATTGATATGAACGGCATGACTGTTATCGAATACCCCCCCGTCGGGCATGGTGAAATCCCCTCCCTTGCCGAATTTCCAGATCACTGCACCGGTTTTTGCATCGATCTTCCAGATCTGGCCGTTGTTGTAAAATGAGAGCAGGTAGTTGCCATCGGTATCGTAATTCAGGCAATTTGCATGCATCCAGTCGCTCTTGTCCTTAACGATATTCTTATCGTCCAGCGGATTCAGGACATCAAAGACCGACCATTTCCAGAGTTGATTACCGGCCTTGTCCATGACCAGTATCCCATCACTTTTTACGGTATCAGCCTTGCTGCCTCCCCGCGAACTCAGGTCGATTATCCGCTCATCGCAGCAGATGGTTACCACCTGGTTAAGGTCGTTCAGCATCACTTCATGATGGATGGTCTGCTGAAAACCGGCTTCTCCCTTTTTCAGGTGAAAAACGGTATCTCCGGCCAGATTCAGTTCAAGAATCTCGTTTCCGTAGCTGGTCTGGTAATCGGAGGTGCCCAGCAGTGCGATGATCGTTCTGTCCCTTGTAAAATGGGCCGTTTTGAAGCCGGTTCCGTTAACCTGGTGATACCATACCACTTCGCCGGCAGCATTCAGAAAAAACAACAATCCCGGCGCTTCCCGGCGGAAAACCATGACATAGCCCTGCCGGAACGGTTCAGGAACCACCGTAGTATCGGGGCAGATCACATTGAACAGGCCTTTCAGCCACATGGGATTATCGGGGGGGGTAAACTCATAGTCCTTGCCTTCGGAGCTGCAGTTTTCGGTGCTGGTTACAATGCGGTAACCATATTTTTTCAATGGTTTCAGGTTGGTGAGGGTCACCCCGGGATGCAGGCTGCGCGACGATACCGGGGTGGTGAAGACCCTGCCGGGGTTGTTCATTTGCCAGTATTTCACCGATATGGCTACGCTGTCGGTGGCGGTGACTTTCACGGCAACCTTCATGGCATTTCCGTCGGGAGAGCTGATCCGTATGTCACTGATCCTGTTCGAACAGTTGTCGGAACAGCTCCAGGAGAGAAGGCATAGGGCCGTGAACACGGCGAGCATACCGGATTTACCTGCAAAACGTAACATAGGGACTTGGTTTCGTTAATAAAACAGGATGAGTCAAAGGTAGGAACCTTTAACTCATCCTGCATATTGATAATCAGACTTAGACTTACTTACTGGCGCCTGTCAGCATTGCTGAGGTTCGGGTTCAGGTCGACCTGCTTTTGCGGGTAAGGGAAATACTTGTCCCTGGGAAGCTGAACCTGTTGCTCCTGTCCGTATGATTTCAGGTAGGCATTCACAATCGGCTCGTATTTATCCATGCGGATCAGATCCTGGCGGCGCTTGCACTCGAAGTAGAATTCGAAGCCCCTTTCGAGGAGGATGGCGTCGCGAAGGGATTCCTTGCTATAGGTGCCGGGAGCCCCCAGCGGCGTAGCATGGGCGCGGTTCTTGGTTTGGTTGATCAATCCGATATTTTCGGTGGTCGGGCCATTCAACTCATTCAGGGCTTCAGCGCGTGACAGTACTACATCGGCATAACGCAGGATCGGGAAACCGTGGCCGTCATAATAGGTTGTTGAACCGGTGGGGTCGGCATATTTCTTTGTATAGGCATAAGGCATATAGGTTGTGCCTTCCGGAGGGGTGGCCTGGCCTTTGATCGGCTCGATGTATTTCAGGCCGTCAGTACCGTCATAATCTACAAAGAACATCTTGTCGCGGCGATCGTCGCCCGGTTCGAACTGATCGTAGAAATGCCAGGAAACGCCCAGCCATCCCCAACGGTCGGTAACTTCGGGGTGGTTCACCGGTCCGAAGTGGTTCATGATCTCCATTCCATCCACCAGTGCATTTGCCATGCAGTTGAAGATATTCTCCTCGCACCAAACGTTGGCTTCCTTGAAGAGACCCTCGTAGGTAGGATACAGATCATACTCGTTGAGGCCCATGATTTGTGAACTAACATCTACAACTTTTTGCCACTGCTTTTCACGCATGTAGAGTTTCATCAGAAGGGTAAGGGCAGCGCCTTTGCTGGCACGACCAACATCTGTTGTCGGATAGATGGTGTGTGTTTCATAGTTCACCGGCAGGTGTGCGGCTGCATATTCGAGGTCGGCAATGATCACCTTGTTGATCTCCTCAACCGGTGTAACAGTGGGCTTGGATTCATAGTCGGGGTTGGCGATGTTGTCTGCAACGCTCTGGTCGGTCATCAGGATAACCGGGCCGAAGGCATCAGTAAGGTCGACATAGCCGAGCGCACGCAGGAACCGGCATTCTGAAACGAACTGGGCCTTCTCGTCCTCGGTGATCGTGGTCATCTTGTTGAGGTAGTAGATGGCCGTGTTGGCATCATAAACCAGCTTGTACTGCTGCTGCCAGGAGAACGACAGGTACTGGTTGCTGCTTCCCCACAGGCAATCCGTCATGGCGACCACATCGGTGCCACCTTCCGATTGTCCGACATCCGTGGTCAGGTCCGATATAATCACCTGGAATCCGGCATAGTACATCCATGCATCCGAAATCCCGCTCGGGGCCTTGAGTCGTGCATAAACAGCATTAACCGCTGCAATGGCATCATTCCTGGTTTGGAATGCGTTGGTGCTCATGAGCGAGCTGTAAACCTTCGGTTCGTCGATGGTCTTGCAAGCCATGAAGAACACCAGGACAGCAGGTAATAATATTCTTATGAGTTTCATTGTTCTTAATGATTAAAGGTTAGAAATTAAGCTGGAGGCCAAAGGTTAGGATCTTGTATGCGGGGAAGGCCGTGTAGTCTTCGCCGCCTGCAAGGTTCGCACTTCCACCGCGGGTATTGACTTCCGGGTCGGCACCTTTATACCCTGTAAGGGTGAGAAGGTTCTGGCCAGTCACATACAGCCTGAGTAATTTTATGCTTTTAAGCTTGAAATCGTAACTGAGTGTTACCATTTTCAACCGCAGGTAGGATGCATCTTCCACAAAGCGGTCGACTACACCAAAGCCGTAACCAGCCTGGAGGTAACCATCCCGTGGGATGTCGGTATCTTCGTTGGTTGTTGTCCAGCGGTTGAGTGCGTCGACACCCAGGCCGGTCTCAAGCAGGTAGCGTCCAACGTTGAACAATTCGTAGCCGGTTGCGCCCTGGATAAAAACATTAAGGGTAAACCCTTTGTATTTGAAATCGTTGTTAAGGCCGAATGTGTAGTGGGGGTTTGCATTCCCCAGGTAGGTACGGTCGAGCGGGGTGATTTTGCCGTCAAGATTGACATCCTCAAACTTGGCATCACCAACTTTGGAACCCGGCTGCATGGAACGGTCATCGCCGGTCTTGAACGGGCCGATGTATTTGTATCCCCAGATCTGGCTGAGTTCACCTCCTACTTCGAGCTTGGTATAGTCAATACCACGACCGCCGTAAGGAGCTGCAATCTGGGTAATGATGTACGGACGTCCGCCGAGATCGAGGCACACCTGCTTGTTATAAGCAGCATTCAGCTGGGTGCTCCAGCGGAAATTCTTGTTGACCACATTTTCCGTGTTGACACTCAGCTCAACACCTGAGTTCCCGATTGCACCGGCGTTAACCGTCTGAGAGGCAAACCCCTGCCAGTCACCGATCGGAATATCAAACAGCAGGTCATAGGTTTTTTTCGAATAGTAATCGATGGTGGAGGTGATCCTGTTGTCGAGGAAGCCCATATCCAAACCGATATCGAGCTGTGAAGTGCTCTCCCATTTCAGGTCTGGGTTCGGCAGACTTCCGGATGTAATCCCTGCGTAGCTGTTGTAACCATCGAGTGTGACACGAGTGGGATTGAACGTGGTGAGATAAAGGTAATCCGGAATACGGTCGTTACCTGTAACACCATAGCTTGCACGGAGTTTCATGTTTGAAACCACATTGGAATTACGGACGCTGCTCATGAAGTCTTCCTCAAGGATTCGCCATGCGACGGATCCCGACGGAAAATATCCGACACGGTTGTTCGGGCCGAACCTGGAAGAAGCATCGGCGCGCATCGTAAATGTTGCCAGATACTTATCGAGTAATGAATAATTGATACGTCCGTAGGCCGAGCTCATCTTGGTCTCGATCCGGGAAGTTTGCGTAAAGGTTCTCTCAGAGGCTGCACCGAGATTGTAATAGAGGAATGCGTCTGTGGAAAACTTCTGAACTTCGGAATAGTGCCTGTCAGAATTATCGAGCTGGCTCGACACACCAATTACCGCATTGAGCTTGTGGATTCCCTTGAACTCCTTGGTATAGTTGAAATAGGCTTCGATAAGGTTTCTGGAGGCAGAAAGATCCGTAACACTTGCACGGCCCTTCACATCCTGACCCGAAACCAATCCCATCGGAAGGTAGGTACCTTCCTTGGTTGCCTGGAATTCGGTTCCACCGTTCACATTAAATGACAAATCAGTGGTGAGTTTGTATTCTGCATTGGCATTCACGGAAAACTTATCCGTAAACCGCTCGTTGGTCGGCAGCATCAGCCATGCCATGGGGTTGTCACGCCCCTTCCAGCGGGCATAGGTCCCGTCGGAATTCAGATAGGGAGCAGCCGGGTTTGTTGTGATGATCCCATACATAACGTTCGAAGGAACGATTGATCCGTCGTAGTTTTTGAAATTCGAGAAGGTATGGCCATAATAGAAATTGCCGCCCACCTTGAATTTCTTGCTGAACTGCTTGTCAATATTAAGACGGGAGGTATACCGGGTATAATCGGTATTTTTCAGAACACCGTCCTGTGAGAAATAGTTGCCGGAGAAGGCGATGCGGGTATCTTCATTACCACCGCTTACATTCAGGTTATGGCTGGTGACATTAGCCAAACGGGTAGCCAGGGCAAACCAATCATTGTTGTTGCCGTTAGCCAGGTCAGTGGAATTGTAAGGTGCAACCTTACCTGTTTCAGCAGCCTTGGCATTGGCAACCGTCATGGCTTCCAGGCCGGTCATCAGTTGGTAGGGATTCTGCGTTTGCTGCACCCCGTAATAACCATCATACTGGACATCGGTTTTACCTGCACGTCCGCGCTTGGTGGTGATCATGACAACACCGTTTGCACCACGGGCACCATAAATAGCTGTTGCAGAAGCATCTTTCAGGATCTGGATATCCTCGATATCATTCGGGTTAATGTCGATACCGGAGGATGACGGAAAACCGTCGACAACATAAAGCGGTTCGTTGGTTGATTTTATCGAGTTGCCCCCGCGTACACGAATAATCGGCTGTGCACCCGGAGCAAAGCTCCCCTGGTTCACCAAAACCCCTGCAGCGCGTCCCTGCATGGCAGTAGCGACGTTGGCAGTGGTTCCGCCAAGGTTCAGTTTGTCCCTGGGAACCGAACTGATGGCGCTGGTGAGGTTCACCTTCTTCTCGGATCCATAACCCACAACCACTACCTCGTCAAGCGAGGTAACATCCTCGGCCAGTGCAACATCAATAACCGACTGGTTTCCAACTGCAATAGACTGGGAAACATATCCGAGCGATGAAAATACCAAGATGGAATTGGCATCGGGGACATCTAAAGAGTACTTACCGTTGGCATCAGTAGCGGCACCGGTTGAAGAACCCTGAACCATTACGTTCGCCCCCGGTAACGCTGTTCCTGTTTTGGCATCCGTAACAGTACCGGTAACCTTCTTCAGAAGCAATACTTCAGCTTGGGCAGAAACGGCAAAAACACCGCCTGCAAGGATCAGAAGCATCAGGATCCGAAAAATCCCGGCACATGACTTCTTGCCAACCCTTTGGATAAGGGTTAACGCATTTACATTTTCTTTCATGGACTTAATAGGTTTTAAGTTTCATAACAATTGTAAGTAATGATTATGAAACTTCCAAATCCGGAAGCCCCTTTCGCAGCATCCAGACGCCCCCCCCCAAGAAAGAAGGGGGTAATGCCCGAATTATGAAATATCTTATTGTTTTTCCACCCAGAAAACCGATTCCTCCGTACTGAGGATTAGTCGCCCACTGGTAACAACATCCTTCTTATCCGCAGTCGTGGTGGTTGCCAATGGTGTAATCTGCCCGCTGTGGGGGTTCCATTTTTCGAGTTTAAAGTTCCCTTTCAGCGAAACCGGCACATCAATTTCATTTCCGGATGAATTGGCAAAAAACCATATATTCCTCCCATTGAGACGCTTATGCAAATAGGTCAGGTTCCCGCCGGTTACAGCAAGGGATTGTTCGAACCGAGTGTCCCATGCAATCCCGGCCTCATCAAGAACCGCCTTAAGCATGGCCGCCGCCGGCAAGGAAATAAAATAAGCCTTCCCGCCTCGGCCGTTGGTGTTAACCGTCCGGGATTTTAATAACGACACGATATTGCTGTTTTGCGGGTCCAGGACCTCGATTTCCGGAACCGTCACTTTATCAGGCTCCCCGGTGGTGAGAACGATCCGGATCGCCTCCGTTGTAACAGGCTCAAAGGAGACGGATTTATCCTCCCCGGCTCCTTCCCATTTTCCGCATTCGATCCAACGGTCGCCATTCCGGCATGACACACTGAATCCGAAATCCAGGTTACCGGTGCCTCTGAGCCTGACTTGTGAAACCTGCCTTGCGTTGCCAAAACTCAATTCCAGCGACTCGCCCCTGAAGTTCCCCTGTGAGGGTTTCCAGGCTGTTTCCAGCCTGCCGTCGACCGCATTGGCAGGCATGAATCCGGCGGTATTCCAGCAACTCGATGCGGAAAGGAGGGCCACACCCGGTTTATCATAGCAATTCTCGCCAAACATTGACTTTATCAATCGCTGAACCTCTCCATCCCCTCCTGCTTCCGATGAATGTACCGGCAGCGCCGAAGTGGCAATCACCACACCACCCTGGTCATAGAATGAATTGATTTTAACAAGGTTGCTCAGCTGGATGGTTTTGGAACCCGGTATAATCATAACCTGGTACTCCTCCGGGTTAAGCCGGTTGTTCATCCGGATTTTTCCGCCCTGTACAATGCATTTTTCATCAAGGATCTCCGGATGAATATAGGTGAAGTCACTCCTCGCATCGAGTGAGAGAATCTCCCCTATATCAAGGTAGTCGGCCTCGCCGGGAATTACCCCTCCCATTCCCGGATCGCCGGGCCCGAAATGATAAGCACCCTGAAGCGAAGCAATGGGATACAGGATACCGATATCGGCCACATGGCTGCCACCTTGCAGCATCCCCTGCAGGCGGCCGATGTATTCATTGAATGCCGGAAGAGCGGCACCGAATTTTGCACTGGCCGGCGAAAGGTCGGGTTGGATGTCAACAGCATCCGTGTACCATACCGCATGAGGCTCCATCAGGTTGATTCCCTTGGCGAACTGGTCCATCGCCTCCTTGTAAAGATTGTTTACGGTAAATTTGCCGGTGGCCCCATAGCATTCAGTAGCCACGATCGGGCGATCATAATTATTTGCTGCCGAGCTGATTACTTTATAGATGAACGACGACCTGCCATACCAGAAGATCTGGTCGACGGCAGGAATATCCTGGTATTTAAAGGCCTTCATCAGGTCGCCGCAGATGGAAACCGGATTCACTATTTCCTCCTGATCGACATGGCCGGTAAGCTGGATTTTATGCTCCCGGCACCAGTCGTTTATGATTTTGGGGAATCCGGCAGCATAGAGTTCTGCGCGGAAGCCGAGCAGGGCATTGCGCGCCGATACTGTTTCCGGCCCGATATCAAACCAAAGTGAAGGGTAAAGCAACACCGGGTTGTACCCGTATTTCGCGGCAAACTTGCTGTTGAACTGTTCTGTCCAGGTGCGGCCGCCCTCCACCCACCGCAGGCAGGGCTCATCGTAAAAGGCATAATCAATGGTGGTTCCGAAATGCTCTGGAAATGCCTGGTAGTATTTTTCATAGGTCAGTTCAATAAACCGGCCCACCGCTTCAGGGCTGAGGTAATCGCAGTGGAAACGATCCGAGGAACTGTCAGGATTGATCGTATATACCATCACCTTCCAGTTGCCGGCAGGAAGCTTGGACATCAGCCTGTTACCACTGACATCCCCGGAAAGGTCGATCCGCCTGAGGCTCGCACTCTCCATCCCGACAGCACCGACAAAAGTGCCTGCAGGCAGCGGCTGATTGAGGGCTTTCGGCCCCTTCACCTCTGTCAGTTCCATGTCGAGACGCTTGCTTACTGCTTCCGGATACTTTTTGTACAGCTGTCCGCCCGCCATGCCACTGGGGAAATAGAACTCATCGTAGAGATAGAGCTTCATCCCGAGGCTGTCGGCGATTTCCACCGCCATCTTATATTGGTCCAGGAATTCCGGTGTCATGAATTCGGGCGTCATACCGTAGGAGGGCAGGATGCCAAGTCCATAATAACCGGCCTCCTTTGAGGCCCTCATTACGTTGAGCGTCTGCTCCCGGCTGAGAGGCCTGTTCCAGAACCAGAGCGGTCTCGACTTGAGGCTCAGCGGCGGGGTGATGAAGTTTTGCCGGAGGGTATCCTTTTCCGGGGTGCAGGAGAGGAGCACCAGGAGGAGAAATGGGATGATTTTCAGCATTTTGTGAGACATCTTCGGAAGGTTAGTTTTTTTTACCACGGAGACACGGAGAACACGGAGGGACACAGAGAAAAAAATTTGTTAAGGATGTTAAGGTAGTTAAGATCTGTCATAATTCTAACAGAAGTGCCCGATTTGCAGTTAAGCCGTTTGAACGCAAAATACCTCCGTGCCTCTCTGTGCTCTCCGTGCCTCCGTGGTTAAAAAACATTCACCCGGGCGAGACGGGATACCACTGCGCCCGTGCCTCCACCGCTCCCCTGAACTCCCCGTCAGGACAGATGACCTCAACGATTTCATCCTCGGCCGGGAAATGATGGTGGCTGTATCGGGGATCCACACCAGCCGGCACGATGCCAACGAAATCTTCGCCGCGGAGCATGCGCAGGATGTCGTGCACCGCCGGCATAACAAAGGGTATCCCCTTGATAAAGAGCGCAACAGCCATACGAACGGTTTCCTCCGTTCTGACTGTGGCGGAACTGCCAAGAACGACTTTCCAACCCCAGTCGGCCCTCTCGATTTCCAGCAGGATCGGTCCCTCCCTATTGGCGCGGCAGATTTCCCACGGATGGGCGGCTGATGCTCCACCCGACCGGTACCACCAGGTAAATTCCCCGGGGGAATCCCCCATAATATCAAGCAACCCTCCGTGACGGCCGTCGGCCATGCGCCAGTATTTTTCGCGTGGCGTGAGATCATCATGCTCCTCGCCGAAATAGTAGGTGGTATCGTAGCAGATCCCGCAAAACCGGAAATACTCGTCGGCCGTAATCTCCTTCAGGTACATCCACTCCTCCGGATTCTTCTGAAATTCCGCCAGTTCGGCGAACTTTGAAACCAACTCCGGTCCCAGGCCAACATCAGGCCTGGCAGCCTTTTCACCCATAATTTCCCAGAGGTCCTTCCGCCGGATCCGGCCAAAACGCCGGATAAGCGGGAGCCCCTCCTCAACTTTTGCCCGGTATCCATCCGGATCTGTTCTGATAAAGGCGGCTGCTTCAGCAACCCTCTCCTCCAGTTGCCGGAACCATGCGGTGTTGCCGCCCTGCATCGGGTCGGCATCCTCCGGTTCAAAGTCCGCGTTAAAACGGATCAGGAGAAGGTTATCCAGGTAGAAACTGACTTCCGATCCATATTTTGAAGTGGCCAGTTCGTGCCAGGAATCCGCGGCAGATCCGGCCGGCCATTCAATCCATATTGACCGGTAATCGCCGGATTCACCTGGTTTCAGGAGATTGATGGCCTGGTAAATCGCTATAAGCGAACGGAATGCCGCGGGGCCGATATTTTCCGCCTTGATGGGCAATTGGTCGGGGATTGGGATATGCATGGGGCAAAAATAGGAAAATCGTGATGCAGGGAGAGTGACGAGTGACGGGGGAATCGTGACGCGTGACACGAAACAATGCCGCCCCTACGGGGCTTGGTCATAAACCAGGATTCACGGTGTTACAATACTATCGCCCCTACGGGGCTTGGCTTGGTGGGGGAGGTTCAACCAGACAAAGCCCCGTAGGGGCGCAATTATTGTAGCAAAGGCATACCC
>CAYWHP010000080.1:14804-17215 GCA_964457845.1 uncultured Porphyromonadaceae bacterium
CCCTTCCCAAAGGCCAAGCCCCGTAGGGGCGGCATAATTGTAATGTGTGCCTTCATGCTATATTTGGATTATGAAAAAGATATTGTTCATGATCGCCCTTGGCGCGCTCACTGCCTGGCCCGCCTTCCCGATGCAGGTGAAATACGGCACCATCTCCGGCCCCTCTGCTCTGCTCGAAGGGAAAACCCCGACCGGTAAATGGATATGGAGCGCCGGAGAGGAAAATCCGAAAAATCGCTATATCCTTGTTCGTGAGACAGTTACAATGAATTCGAAACCCGAAAGCATATTCGCCTGGATTTCCGCATCCGCCGTTGCAGATATATACGTCAACGGCGCACTCGTTGACCGCTGCCCGATGAACTGCGACCCGGAATACCAGGTGTATGAAAAATTCGACCTCACCGGATATTTCCGGAAGGGGGAAAACACCATCTCCGCGGTGGTTTACAATTTCGGCACCGGCATGCACCACCGGATAAACGGTCGTGGCGGGTTCTTTTTCCAGGCCCGGGGCAGGCTGGCCGACGGTTCACCGGTGGCAATCAACAGCGACGGGGCCTGGAAGGTTTCCGGGGAAACCGGCTGGGATACCGACACGGACCTCCGCACCGGCTCCGGCCCCGGGTCGCCGAACCTGATCGGCTTTATGGAGAAATACGACGCCCGGCTAATGCCGGAAAAGTGGCAGGAAAACGGGTTTAATGATTCCGGCTGGCAGCCTGCCCGCGTGATCGGAACCCCTCCCCTCGCCCCCTGGAATTCGATCGTTCAGATTGAACGGCCCGCCCTCTTCCGCGAAACGGTTCATCCTGTTGACCACTGGGAGGTAAACGGATGGGTGGTCTACGACTTCGGCAGGGAGGTTACCGGGGTGCCCGTGATCGGGCTCAGCGCATCAGAAGCGGGTGTGGATATGACCATCGGGACGGCAGAACGCCTCTTCCCCGACCGGTCGGCCGATTTCACCCGAAGGGTAAGATACGAGGATCATTACATTACGAAAAATGGTGAGCAGCAGTGGAGCCCCTTTACCTGGCGAGGTTTCCGGTACGTGACCTTTCCGGCCAACAGCAAAATCGAAATCAGGGAGCTTTCAGCCGTCGACCGTCACTACGCGGTAACCGATGAAGGCTCCTTCGAATGCTCCGATCCGCTGCTCAACCGGATCTGGGAAACCGGACGCTTCACGCTCAAATTGTGCAGTCAGGATACCTACATGGACACCCCCTGGCGGGAGCAGACCCAGTACATTGCCGGGGACTCCCGATACCTGCTTAAGTATGCTTTTTATGCCTCCGGCATGAGTTCCGAGTTCCTCACCCGATATAACATCCTTTCCGGAGCCTGGTCGCAACGGTGGGCAGCTGACGGGTCGATCCGCTCGCGCTACCCCACCGACTGGCTCACCGGAGAGGGAACATCCTGTTACCTGGTTGATTATGAACTCGAATGGGTAATCATGCTGGGCGAGTATTACCGGTATTTCGGCAATTTCGACCTGATCCGGCAGGTGTATCCCAACCTGGTAAAGCTGATGCAGAAGTTCGAAACCCTGGTCGGAAAAGCGAATGGCGTGCTCTCCGACGTACCCGGCTGGATCGTGCTCGACCATCCCGACACCTACCCCATGGACCAGCAGAAGGAGATCACGGCGCTGAACTGCCTCTATTATGCCGCCCTGCAGACGGCGGCCTGGCTCGGAGACGTTTCCGGTGACAAGGCCGCGGGGGAGAAATGGACCTCGGATGCCATCAGGCTTAAAAAGAATATTACGGACCGGATGTGGCTTCCGGAGCGCAAGCTATTTGCCGACAGTTACGGCAGTAAACAGTGCAGTCAGCAAACACAGGTTTATGCCCTCCTGTATGGCCTCTTTCCGGAAGAATATGCAGGCGCGGCAATGGATTTCGTGAAAAGCGAGGGGCGTGCCAGCGAGATGTCGTTTGCCTATTATGTTGATTATTTGCTGTTTGGGCACGACAACCTGTATGCACTGTATTATATCCGGAAGCACTGGGGCGACCAGATGAAGCTCGCCTCCTTCAACGGCGGGTGGCAGGAAGGCTGGAATGTGGAGGAATGGACCGATGACATCGGCTCCACGTCGCATGCCTGGTGCTCGGGGCCCACGGCGCTGCTTCCCCAAAAAGTGCTCGGCGTTGAACCCGCTGAACCGGGATGGAAGGTATTCCGGATCGAACCGCATCCGGGGGATCTGGAGTGGGCGAAGGGAACTGTTGCTTCGCCGGCTGGAAGTATTCAGGTAAGCTGGACACAAAAAGACGGGGTATTTGAGTTGTCGGCAGAGGTTCCGGCCGGAACAAAGGCGCTCATAACCCTGCCCGGAAAGGAAACTATGAGTGTCGGGCCGGGGAAATTTGAACAGAGAGTGACAAGTGACAAGTGAC
>CAYWHP010000080.1:17315-21299 GCA_964457845.1 uncultured Porphyromonadaceae bacterium
GACCCCGCCATCGGTGGCGAGGGTGCCGGTGAGGTATTCTGCGAAAATCCCGACATGCTTCCAGAGGTAGAAGGCAGCACCGGCACCATGTTCATACTGGAACCACAAACCCTTTTTCGGATAATAGTTCGGCGGCGAGTTATAATACAACCCGCCGTACCGGCCGAGCAGGTAGAGATCAAACCGCAGGTCGGAGTGCCTGTTCAGGAAACCCAGCGGGTGGAAATTGAACCCGGCTCCCAGGAAGGGCGTGTTGAGGTCCGAGGTGATCAGCGGGCCAACAGCCATGAGGGCAGCCGTCTGGCTGCTGTAACCGGCATATCCGCCAACTTCAAGGAACTTCAGGATGCCGTAACTGGCCTCGGCCCGCCAGTGTCCATAAGTGAATTTCATTCCATACCTTTTGACTGCCAGTCCCGGATACGAATTGAATCCCACCTTAACGTTCCAGCGGCTTTTCAGGCCCTCATAGCGTGTGGCGCGGCCATCCTTTTCCTGAAACAACCACTTTGTAAAATTCTCATTTACCGTTTTTTTAGCACGCGCCGGATCGCTTTTCGAAAAATAAAGCTTGTACGAAACCGACGGGATCACGGGGAAGAAGCTCATCTGGTAGAGGTTGGTGGGCTTGAATGAGGTCCAGTATTCGGGCCGGTCGTAATCCTGCCCCGACTGATCGGTGCCGTAATAATAGTAGAACGGGTTGTGTCGGTTGTACAGGTTGTACACCGAGAAGGTCCAGGTGGCCCTGCGGCCCCTGTGCGTGAGCGTATTCAGGGTCGCCCCGATATCCAGCCGGTGGTAATCCTTCATCCGGGCGCTGTTGCGATCGCCGTAGAGGAGGGCCTCATAATAATTATAATCACCGTTTTCATCGGGTTCGGTGCTCAGCGTGAGCTGGCGGCCAAGCACCGGCGTATAGGGCAGGCCGGTCTGATACACCCATGTGAGGCTCACCGCCCATCGGTCGTTGAATTCGTGGTTGATGTTCAGCGAAACCGTGTGCGGCCGGTCGTACTCGAACAGGTATTCGATGCCCTTGTTGATATCGGGATATTGCCGGGTGGTGTGTGACCACGCGTAGCTTACGAATCCGGTGAAATCGCCCAGCTGCTTTTTCAGCAGAAATTCAATGCCGACCGATTTTCCGGTGCCGCCGCCGATGATCTTCCGGCGCCAGTCGGTGTCGCCCATCAGGCTGCCATATCCTTCCCGGTAGGTAGCCAAATTCGACAATGATTTGGAATACAGATCAATGCCGGCGGAATACATCCCTTTCCCGAAAACGCCGGTCCATCCGGCCGTAATCTGCTCCGATCTTGCCGGTTCGAGTCCCGGACCGGCCGGCACCCAAACCTCGCTGTTCATGATGCTGCCGTTGGTGAACAACAGCTGGTCGTTCTGCGTAACCCGCTGATAGCCTATGTGCAGATAATTCTCAGGTGCCACGCGGAAACCGGCCCGCAGCCTGGGCTCCAGCGACAATGTTCCGAATCCGGAGGTGGCGTAATACACCAGCCTCAGGCCAAGGTTGATTTCTGTTCTTTCTCCGACATTGATTTTATTGTCGGTGTAGAGTGCGGTTTCCAGTGCCCGTAACCGCTCCGTAGCAGGCTGCACCGCCAGGTTCGACTGGTAGTAGGAGTTGGGTACGTGGTTCAGCAGCGATGCCTGGAGGCCGGTTTCGAGCGACCAGCCCTTCAATACCTGGTATTTGATGCTCGACCGCAGAGAGAGGTCCTCCACAGATGAGCGGTAATTACGGTCGAAAATGGGGTGCCTGGCGGTATCCTGAATCACATACGACTGGAACAGGCTGAGGCGGTAACGGGTGTATGACAGGGTGTTGGATAGAAATGCCTTTGGTGACAGGATGCGGTTCCACCTTCCCGAGGCGAGCCAGTTGCCCCATGAATTCCGGAGCCGGCTGATCTCGCTTTCGTTACCGGATTTGTGGTTCACCCAGTAGTTGAGGTAGTCATCGCCCTGGTAAAGGTTCAGGTGAAAACTGTTCCGCTCGTCGGGCTTCCAGGTGAACTTGCCGTTGAGGTCGTGAAATCCGTATCCCACAACAAAATCATTTCCATCGCTGATCCAGGTGCCCAGCATCATGATAGGGTCGATAAAGGTTTTCCTGCCCGTGATAATGAAGCTCGAATTCTTCAGTTTCGTGGGGCCCTCCAGTGTGAAACCGGCATCCGTGATGCCGAGGCTCAACGAACCTTTGAGCGAGGTGCGGTCGCCCTCACGCTGCGTGATATCGACCACCGAAGAGAGCCGGCCGCCGAACCGGGCCGGGAACCCGCCCTTGTACAGGTCGATGGAGTTGATGATATCGGGGTTGAAGACCGACATGAATCCGCCAAGATGATTGACATATATGACCGGCACATTATCAAAAAGATAGAGGTTTTGACCCGGGTCGCCGCCCCGCACGAGCAGGAGGCTCGATCCCTCGTTCTGGGCCTGGATCCCGGGCATGAGCTGGAGTCCCTTCAAAACATCGGTACGTCCGCCAAGGGCGGGAAGCTTGCGGAATTCGCGGATCCCGAGCGTGGAAACGTTAGGCATGGTCCTGCGCTGACCAGTTATCACAACCTCCTTCAGCTCACCGCCGGGCTCCATGGCAACGGCAAGCAAGGTATCGCCGCTGCCGGCAAGTTCTGCAAGGAACGGGCGGTAGCCGACAAATGAGACCTTAACCTTACAAGGAGTTGAGGCTACCAGCGAGAAATAGCCGTTGTTATCGGCGGAGGTGCCGCCCTTCTGCGCATCAACCGTGACATTGGCCCCGATGAGCCGCTCGCCGGTGATCCGGTCGGTGACAAAACCGGAGATGCGCGACTGCGCGTATACCGGTACCGCCATGGTAATGAGAGCTGTTACAGCAATCAAAATCCCGAAATGTTTCCTGTTTTGCATGGCACTATTTTTCGGGGGTTATGATTTCCGACCGGTAAATGGAATAGCCCGCCACAACACCCATGCCGTTGGTAACGTTGGAATGGAGCGGGAAGGTGCGGAAGGGGGCCAGCTGAAATTCGGGGTATCGGCCTGTTTCGTACAGGTAAAGCTGTTTCTGGTATTCGTAGAAATTGCGGGAGATTGAACGGAATTCTACAAACAGCGGGAAGAGGTCCATCTGCATGGTTCCGGAAGAGTTGCTGAAGGCACCGGTGGAATAGTCGAGCTGCATGGTGTAGCTGGTATCACGCATGCCGGCCGTGCTGAATACGGCTATCGGGAGCCCTTCCGCCTGCAGCACCGGATCGTTGAAGTCTTTGTAATACCCCTCGCGCCAGTTATCATTCCAGCTTTGCACCCGGAAGGAGACCTGGAAATACTGTATCCGGCCGGGATCCACCGGAAAGGTGACCAGCAGGGCCGGAAAGGCATAGCCCTCCTCGTCGACCCCGGCGATATTGATGTGTTTGATCCGTGAGATTTTCACCTTCAGCGGAATGGTATCCGTTGCCGTGATTTCGGGATAACCCGGAACACCCACGCGTAAGCGGATGACATTCCCCTGGTGCACGCGCAATTCTGATGTATAAAGCCCGCTGCCGGCTGATGACAGCCTTCCCTTCGCAGAATCATTCACATAAAGGTCGACCAAGGCATCGTTTACCGCCTTCAGTGGCACCGTATCGAGTCCACCGGTAAGGGAAACATGCACGCTGATGAGGCTGTCGGCCACCAAAAAGCTGTTCACCACCGGCACGGGGGTGATATCGGGGAATTCGTCCTGAACCAGTTCGCGACATCCCATGGTGCCCAGTAGCGTTACTGAAATCACAAGCGATTGTAGAACAACAACTTGCCCGAAAAACCATTTTCGTTGGTGCATTGCCTGGAGTGTAAGGTTTCAGAATAACAAGGGGGGATAGTCAAAGATAGCTAAACTATTGGAAAAGGAACGAGTTAGTGACGAGGTCCCGGCTTTCGCCGGGATGACAAAAGAGGCTTTCGCCGGGATGACAAAAG
>CAYWHP010000081.1:0-20674 GCA_964457845.1 uncultured Porphyromonadaceae bacterium
GGCACATCCCGATTTCAGGGAGGAGCTGAGGAGGAAGGCGGAGGAGATGGGGTTCGTTTGAAAAACGTGACGCGTGACGCGTGACGCGTGACGCGGAAAGCCCCGCAGTGGCGCTCCCCTCTCCCGCGACCGCAGGGAGCGCGGGAGAGGGGCCGGGGGTGAGGTCATCGCGCTGCGCGGGAGAGGGGCCGGGGGTGAGGTCATCGCGCTACGCGGGAAAGGGGCCGGGGGTGAGGTCATTGAAAATTAAAAAAATGATTGATATAACGGTTTTAGGAACAGGGATTTATGTACCGGGCGAGGCGATCTCCAATGCAGAATTGAAGATCCTTACCGGGTTGGAGTTCAATGCCGAAAAGCTGGAGAGCAAGCTCGGCATCTTCAGCCGGCACATGGCGCATCTGCGGGGGTTGAAAGAGACCACGGCCGACTTTGCCACAAATGCTGCCCGCGCAGCCATAGCCGATGCCGGTTTGATGCCCGGGGATATCGGCCTCATCGTGGTGGGCACCGACACGCCCGAGTACATTTCACCGGCCACCGCGCTGGTGGTGCAGGGTCGGCTTCAGGGTGGCGAAACCTGGGCCTCCTCCTTCGATGTATCGGCCTCCTGCGCCAGCTTTGCCGTTGCATTCGACAACGCGGTGCGCATCATGGCCACCGACGAAAGCATCCGCAACGCCGTGGTCATCGGGGTGTACAACATGCCCGCCTACCTCCGGCCCGATGATGCCTTCGGCTACTCCATCTTTGCCGACGGCGCGGGTGCGGTGGTCCTGGGCCGGTCAACGGAACCGGGCACCGGCTACATCGGCAGCCAGCTGCTTACCGACGGCACCCAGTTCGATTTCATCGGGGTGTATGCCGGCGGCACAAAGATGCCCGTTACACAGGAGGTACTCAACGACCACCGTCAGGGCCTCCTCAGCCTGCAGCCCCTGCCCGGCGACCGCAACGTGCGCCTCTGGCCGAAGGTGGTGCACCGGCTGCTCGAAAAATACAACCTGTCAGTAAACGATATCGACCATTTCTTCTTTACGCAGATCAACCGCTCCGTGATCGCGGAGGTCATGGCTGTCCTGGGAGTTCCCATGGAGCGGACAACTACCGTTATGAACCTTTACGGTTATACGGGATCGGGCTGCATTCCCATGGCATTCCATCAGGCTAAAAAAACCGGTCGCATCGCGCGCGGCAACCGGGTGCTGTTCGTCGCCTCCGGAGCCGGTCTGGCCGTTGGGAGCAACCTGTTTATATACTAATCAGTAAGATGTTATGACTTCCAATACACATAGATTGCACGTCGGGATTGCCGGAACCGGCATTTACCTTCCCGAAGGCCGGATGACGGCGGCGCAGATTTCGGCAGCCACCGGCGGAGCCTGGAGCGAGGAGGCGGTGGTTACCAAACTGGGAATCGTGGAGAAGCGGATCCCCGGCAGCGGCGACGGCACCCAGGAGATGGGCGCCCGCGCGGCGCTCGACTGCCTCGCCGGCACCGGCACCGATCCGTTGGAGATCGACCTCATCCTCTCGATCGGTGAAGAGTGGAAAGAGTACCCGCTCACCACATCGGCCATGTACATCCAGGACCGCATCGGTGCGGTGAATGCCTGGGCCCTCGACCTGCAGCAGCGCTGCTGCTCAACGGTGGCCGCAATGAAGATCGCAAAGGACATGATATACGCCGACCCGGAAATCAGCACGGTACTCATTGCCGGCGGTTACCGGAACGGTGATTTCCTGGATTACTCCGACCCCTCGGTATCCTTCATGTTCAACCTCGGCGCCGGGGCGGGGGCCATACTCCTGAAACGCAACCTGGGCCGCAATGAACTGCTCGGAACACACATCATCACCGACGGCAGCATGTCCCGCGATGCCGGTGTGGAATTCGGGGGGACCGAGAAACCCATTAACGCCGAAAACGCCGGCGTGGCCTATCGTTCCCTGCGGGTTTTCAACGAAAAACACATGAAGGACCGCCTCAACGAGGTGTCGATGAAAAACTGGATGACCTGCCTCGACAAGGCTTTTATAAAGTCGGGTTACCCTAAAGCTATGCCCGGATACCTCGCCGCCCTGCACTTCAAGCGTTCGGGCTATTTCGGGCTGATGCTTGAACTCGGACTTATGCCAGCGCAAACCATCTATCTCGAGGAGTACGGTCATGTCGGCCAGATCGACCAGATCCTCTCCCTGCACCTGGGCTTGCAGGAGAGAAAAATCAGCGATGGAACCCTCGTTTCAATGATGGCCGCCGGAATCGGCTATGCATGGGGTGCCAATGTGATCCGATGGGGAAATGTGCAAGTCGATGCGTAAATTTTGCAATTTATAGTACAGTAAATCAATTATATAAATGATATTAAAACGATTAATTGCAGATAAGTCAACCCCTTATTTGTTCTGAAAGGGACCCGTTCAGCGACGACAGTAAATAACTTAACCCTCAAAATATCAATCATTAAATACTAAGAAATGAAAAATTCGATCCTGATCCTTACCATTGTCCTGGCCGGCGCGCTGGGCCTGACTTCCTGCATCAAGGAAGAAAACCTTGCACCCGCACTGAGTTCGGCCGTTCTATCGAACGACAACCTCACCATTGCGGTGACCTTTTCGGAAGCTGTTTATTCGAAAGCCGACATGACCGGTGCGCTCACCGCAGCATCGTTCACCATCACTGCCCCGGCAGCGCTCACCTTCACCTACACGGTTGATCATACCGCCGGCAGCCTCACGGCCACCGTTAACCTGGCCATCACTTCAGCCGTTCAGGGTACCGAAGCGTTCACCGTAAAGCCGGCCTCCGCAACGGCAATCTATGACGCCGAAGGGTTGGCCATGGATGCAGCCGCATCGGCTGTTACGAATGCTGCCGCCAAGGTGGGTATCATCGGCAGGTGGGTTTCCGAAGGAACCAACGTGGCTCCGCTGCTCGTCACCTATTTCAAGGTAGCCAAGGTTACGGCTGAATTCAAAGCCAACAACACCTACCTGGTGAACCAGTTCAACATCGGCAACACCACTACCGTACCCGATCTCGTTTTCTCGGGCACCTATAACATGGTGAAATCAGCCGTCGGCAACATCTGGACCATCACCTGCAACCAGGAGCTGCCCTATGCAGCCATTGCCTCGGGCATCTTCGAAATCAAGGCCGATCCCGAAGTATTGTGGTATGAAGTGGCACAAACCTCAGGAACCCAGAATGTGCCACCGACTCCGGAACTCGGGTTCGGCAGCACCAACGCCGGTCTGTTCGGCACCGCCAACATCCAGAAATTCGTAAGGGCCCAGTAACCGGCCAGCCTTGGTTTAAGGCGCAAAAAGAACTGAAACTAAGGCAAAGCCGTTGCCATTGCGATGACCGGCTTTGCCTTTTTTATTCCATTTAAATACGCGTTCCATGAATAAACCATCCATCCTCCTGCTGACGATGCTCGCTGCCACCGTTCCGGGCCTCAGGTCGCAATCGGCCACCGAAAAGCCGGCTGCCTCGTCGAACAAGTTCAACCTCTTCAGTCAGGATATGCCTTACAATGCCAAGGCAAACAAGGAGTTCCAGTTCCTGGCCTTCTTCATCAACCAAGGGGTCCACTCCAACATGTTCCCCAAGTCGAGCATGTTCAACGGCCAGCTGGTGGGCAGGCTCTTCGGGCCAAACTCATCCACCGCCTCCGATTCACTGCAATCGAACTACGTGGAGCAGCGGATCATCCCCTTCTTCATCTATCAGCCCAAGCTCTTCAACGGCAAGGCCATTCTCAGGAGCTCCTTCGAGATCGACTGGACATGGGGCGACCAGGCCTACGGGCTGAGCGGCAACAAGGGAGCGGCCATCAACGCCGACGAGGTGAACATCCAGACGCAGAACATCGAGCTGGAGCTCATCCCGGCAACCAACTTCGCCATCAACATCGGGCTGCAGCGCCTGTTCGACTCGCCCTACAACCCGTACCGGACGATGTTCGACAAGATGACCACCACCGGCTACCGCCTCGCCTACTGGGGAACCGATGCAGTGGGAATTTCCGGTCGTTACGACGGGGACTTCCAGAAAATCAAGGCAGGCTATTATCTTCTTTATGAGAACAATACGGAAATCGACGATGACGTTACCCTCGGCGAACTGGTGTATCACCAGAAGCTGAGCCTCAAATGGAACGCCGGCGCATCGGTCTATTATGTGCGCGACCGCGGCAAGGCCCAGGGCGGCCCGTCGGTGTTCGGCCAGGGGCTGGCCAGCCTGCTGGCGGCCTACAACGGCTCTTTCGTCTTCCCCATCCAGAAGGATTACAAAGCCGACATCGCCTGGCTGGGCGCCACCATCAGCCGGAACCCCGACTTCCTGCTCGATCGGCTTCAGCTCACCGGGTTTTTCAACTACAACCTGGGATCGGTGCGGTCGAACAACGGCACCGACTATGTGAAATCGAACTCCATCGGCGGATTTGCCGCCAACGTACGAACGGCCTACAGGTATGGCCGCACGCTGAATGACTACCTCTCGGCCGATATCATTTACGCTTCGGGCGATGCCAACGGCATCACCGACAAAAAGTACAGCGGCGTGATCACGGGCAATACCTGGGGACTCCCCACCTGCATTTTTGTGGGCACCGGCGGATACCTCCTCTTCCCGCATGCCAATGTGGTGAACCGCTTTACCCCGGTGGTGGCCGATATTTCCAACATGGGCTACGGCCTCATGGGCGGCACCCTGAATGCCGCTTACGACATCATCCCGAACCGCCTCAACGTGAAAACCGGTACTGCCATGGCCCTCAGTCCTGCCAAGCCGCAGGGCGGCGGCCGCAACCTCGGCCTCGAACTCAACGGCGCCGTCTCCTACAGTTTCGGTCCGTACATGAGCCTCGAAATGCATGGCGGGTACCTCTGGCTGGGCGACTTCTTCGACAGCAAAAGCGATCTGTACGGATCGGCCATCAACGGGAATTCCGATACCCGCCCGGCTAATCCCTACACCGTATTTTTAGTATATAAATGGCTGATGTTCTGATCATTCATATAAAACAAAGCACATGAAAACAACGAAATATATGAAAACAGGCATATTCCTGCCATTTATCCTGATCCTCTTCACGGCCTGCAATCCGTATAAAGACCTTACGCAGATGAATACGATGAGTGAGTTGAAATACGATTTCCCGGTGCACTATGCCGACCTGAAGGACAACATCCGCCTGGCGTATGTCGACGAAGGGAGCGGCGACGAAACCATCATCATGATACACGGGCTCGGCAGCTACCTGCCTGCCTGGAAAAAGAACATCCCGGAGCTGAGTAAAAAGTACAGGGTGATTGCCATCGACCTGCCCGGATATGGCAAGTCATCGAAGGCACCGCACAGCGGGCTCATGACCTTTTACGCCGGCGTGGTTGCCGACCTGATCGAAACCCTGAAGCTGGGTCCGGTTAACCTGGCCGGCCACTCCATGGGCGGACAGATCTCGATGGTGCTGGCGCTCGGGCGACCGGAGCTGGTGAAACGGCTTATCCTGGTGGATCCGGCCGGTTTCGAAGCGTTCCATGCCGGCCAGAAAAACTGGTTCAAGGATGTGATGACGCCTAATCTGGTGCGCCTCACCACCGTGGATGCCATCGAAACAAACCTGGCATCCAACTTCTACAAGATGCCGAAAGACGCACAGTTCATGATCGACGACCGCATCGCCATGCGCGATGCGTCGGACTTCGAGAACTACTGCCTGGCCGTAGCGCGTTCGGTTCACGGCATGGTGGAGGAGGCGGTACTGGCAAAACTGCCCGAGATCAAGGCCCCCACGCTGATCTTTTTCGGCGAGTGCGACATGCTGATCCCGAACCGCTACCTCAATCCCGGATTTACCGAAAAGATAGCCGAACAGGGGCATGCCCTCATCAGCGGAAGCAAGCTGGTGATGGTACCGAAATGCGGCCACTTCATGATGTTTGAGAAACCCGACGTATTCAATGAGGAGGTGCGGCAGTTTTTGCGGTAACTTAGGGGCATGAAGTCGAAGCTTGCCGCATTTACCGGATTTGCCAACCAGCTCTACCCGCATGAGGCGGATTACCTCCTCAGCGTGCAGCATTTCAGCAAGGAGGTAAACCGGCAGATCCTGGAGGCGATCCACCACAACACCCATCATCCGAACCGGCACAGGGAGTTCGACCCCGGTATCGACAAGCGGACCTACTCATACCTCAAGAACTGGATCGGTGAATCGCTCGACAGGGCCGATGTCGACAAGTTTTATGAGTGGCTCGTGTATACCGAAAAGCAGGTGATGACCGATGCCATCATCCCCGGTGAAGAGAAGGAGATCCATTCCTACCTGAAGAACATCGGCCCTTCGCAGTACTTTTTCCTGCGTTTTTATGAGCTGCTTCAATATTACAGGGATTACCTGCTCATCCGGGTGCGGAACACAACCTATATTCCTGTTAATGAGTACCTTCAGCACCATGAAGCCGCCTACAACCGGAGCCGCGAGATCAACCTGAAGCTCAACCAGGCAGCCGAGGAGATCATCCGCCAGCACGAAACGATGGAGGCCGAGCCGATCCACCACAGCGGGTTCCTTAAGGCCACGTTCAGCGATCCGTCGCTCGACGGCTACACCCGCTACCGGGCGGCGGTTCGCCTCACCTTCCTTTATTACAACTACAGGGAATTCAGCAACCTGCGAGTAGTGTACGACGAGCTCGACGAACTGTTTAAAACCGATGTGTTCTATTCCAAAAGGATCCTGGCGAACTACTATTCGAACCGTGCCATGATGCACAGCAAGCTCAACGAGCTCGAAATGGCCGAACACTTCGGATACCTGTCGATCCGGCAGATGAACAGCGACTACCTCTTCTACCTCGCCAACCTGTGCGGGGTACTTTTACGCAGCGGCAAATACGCCGAAGCGCTGAAACTGATGAGCGCCTCGATTCCGGAAGTAAAGAAAACCAACAGCTTCTACAACAAGATAGGCTTCGCGAGCTTCTACACGCGTACGCTGGTTTACAACCGGATGGCCAAAGATGCGGCCAGCTATGCAACCACCTTCCTCGAAGCCTATAAATCAGGGATATTCGAAACCCGCTGGCACCTCTTTTTTTCCGCCTACCTGCAGGCGCTGCTCCATGCCGAAGAGTACAGCCGCCTCCTGGCTGTAACACGCCGCTACAACCTGCTCACCCGCGAACAGAAGTTCATCGATAAAAATGTTTACATGCCGGTGCTCCTGTGGCACCACGAGGTTGCCCTCTACATGGAAGGCCGGCAGCCGTCGGAGAAGCTGGTGGAAAACATCCTCGCATCGGCCCGGCAGCTGCTCCGAAACCGAAATAAGTCGGTTAGGATCAATGAGCTGCTTGACGACCTTTCGGAAATCATTCCGGATGAAACCGGGGTAATCCGGGAGGGATTGGGAAGCATACAATCAACTTAATCTTAACGGGTACAAATCCGCTTCACCCGCTCCGCAAAAAGGGTCGGTTCCTCCCACTGGGGACTGTGTCCGCTGTTCTCAAACCAGATAAACTCCTTCTGCGGGGCACGGATCGATTCGAACCACTTCTCAACAACCGGATGTGAAGTATTGTAATCGTAACGTCCGGCCATCAGGTAAACCGGGATTTTGAATTCCGTTTCGCGGGTATAATCAACCTCCATCAGTTCCTTATAGAGCCGGGCCCCGTCGCGCATCACCGGGGTAAGCCAGTCGAGCGACCGGTAATCCTCATATTGCGCGATGGCCCGGTTCTCGTAAACCGTGTCGTGGTCATTGATACGGTAGCCCACCAGGGCGATGCGATGCCGGATCATGTCGGGCCACCCTCCGGCATAGCCCGATTCAACCGAAAAGGGGATCTCCGACTCCAGCCGGAGTGTTGCGGTATCGCCCGCCGCCTGCGCCAGGAGGAGCAGCTGCCCGTGGATCTCGATGTATTGACTGGTCCCGTTAAGGGTTACCATCAGCGCCGTATCGGCCGGCCCTCCGGCGAGCCGTACCGGCCGAAAACAGGCACCGGCGCAGTGGATCAGGATTCCGGCAGCAACAAGCCGCCAGCACCATTTTTGGAATCGGTTCATGCATAAAATTAACAATACAGGGTGGCATCCGGGCTTTTTTAGCTAATTTTTCGGAAAATAACCACCCATGAAAAAGGCATTTATCTTACTCATCCCCTGCCTGTTAACTTTTTGCACCACACAAAAGCCTGCCGAACAGCAGGCTGGCCCGGCGAATATTCATCCAACGTTCACTACCGAAGGGAAAAAAGTAGTGGTTTATACCACTGCCGATACAGCCGGATACCGGCTTACAAAAACCGAAACGCTGACCTTCAGGCCGTTCGGCCAGCCGCTGGAGACCCAGCCGTCGGTTTTCGTTGATCCGTCGCACCGGTTCCAGACCATGCTCGGCATCGGGGGAGCCTTCACCGATGCGGCTGCCGAAACCTTCGCCAAACTGCCCGCCGAAAAGCAGCAGGAGATCCTAAATGCCTATTACGATCAAGGCGCGGGCATCGGATACACCTGGGGCCGCATACCCATCAACAGCACCGATTTCTCGAGCGATATGTACACCTATGTCGCAGATGGCGACAAGGAACTCAAGTCATTCGACATTGCCCACGACGAAAAGTTCAAGCTCCCTATGGTGCGCCGGGCAATGGAAGCAGCCGGCGGCAGGCTTGATCTGTTTGTAAGCCCCTGGAGCCTGCCGGCATGGATGAAGGACAACAACAGCATGCTGCAGGGCGGAACCTTGCTTCCGGAGTTTTACCGGCCCTGGGCCAATTACTTCATACGGTATATACGTGCGCTTGAATCCACGGGCATCCCCGTATGGGGCCTTTCCGTCCAGAATGAGCCCATGGCCAAACAAACCTGGGAGAGCTGCATCTATACCGCCGAACAGGAAAGGGATTTCATCCGCGACCACCTGGGCCCCGTGCTCCACGAGAACGGTATGGCCGGTAAAAAGCTCATTGCATGGGACCACAACCGTGACCTGGTTTTCCAGCGGGCCAATACCATCCTCGGCGATCCCGAGACAGCAAAATACGTGTGGGGTATCGGCTTTCACTGGTACGAACTCTGGAATGGCGGCCGGCAGTACGAAAACATCAAACGCGTTGCCGAAGCCTTTCCCGGAACCAGCCTGCTCCTCACCGAGGCGTGCAACTACCCTTTCAGCTGGGATACCTTCAACGACTGGAAATGGGGTGAACAGTACGGTGAAAACATGATCAACGACTTCAACAACGGAGCCGTCGCCTGGACCGACTGGAACCTCCTCCTCGATGAGACCGGCGGCCCCAATCACGTGCAGAACTGGTGCTTCGCCCCCGTTCATGCAAAAACCGCGGAGGGAACGCTGCACTACATGAACTCCTATTACTATATCGGCCATTTCTCGAAATTCATCCGGCCGGGCGCCGCCCGCGTAACCAGTTCATCCAGCAGGGCACAGCTGCTCACCACCGCCTTCATCAACCCCGACGGCAAGCTGGCCGTGGTGGTAATGAATGAAACCGCCCAGCGGATCCCCTACCGGATGTACATCGGCGGGCAGGCGGTAGAGACGGTTAGTTTGGGGCATTCGATACAAACACTTGTTGTTGAATAGGAAGGTGCCAGGTGAGAGGGGTTGAGTGATGAAGTCGGAGATTCGAGGACCAGTTTTGAATGCTGAAATTAAAAGATCAGGAACGCATGGCGAACCTGGCACTCACATTCAAAAGTCAAAACTGGTGTTCGAATCTCCGACTTCTGAATTGATTACCTGAGCACTTAACCACCTGAAAACCTAAAGATTCATTTCCTTGATGTAGCCCAATCTCCACTCGCACAGCGCCTTAAGCCTGTGCAGCACATTGGCTGACACGCGGTTATGGATCATCTGCCAGAACCGGTTCGCGATGCCCTTTTCAGCCAGGCCCTCCTTTCCGAAAAAGTTGAAGCCCACAATCAGGAACAGCTGGGAAGAGCCCGACTCACCGAGCTCGGGGATCGATGAACGTACATACATCGAAAAGATTCCGATCGGGTAGCCGCCGGAACACTCGTACAGCAGGTAGCGGGCATTATCAAAATCAAATGAATCGGGAACCTTCTTGAATCGTATGGCATCCAGCAGGAACAGGGGTATGGGGTTGAATCCCAGGATACTTTTCATGCCGAATGGTAATTTCGACCAGCCGAACGGAAGTATCCGGATATTCTCGAGGCGCAGGCCGATGCGCGAGAATCGAGCAATGTGGTTGGGCCAGCAGGTGGAATTTCCGTTCCACTTCAGCAGTTCGTCGAACACATAGCCGGGCGGGGCATCGATCGCCACACGGTGGATATTCAGCACGGTAAACCTGTCGGGGCTGATCCCCAGCCGTTGCAGGATCCGCTTGTTGTAATTCTCACGATCGCCGGCGTTGCCGAATTTCAGCCGGGTATCCGGTTTTGGCCGGCGGAGGAGAAAATGGTAAATATCACCCGCCACTCCCCGGCTCCTGCGGGGAGGCTGTATCGTTGGGAGCTGGCTGTTCATTCGGATTGGCGGACGGCGAAAATTTCGGTCATTGTGTGGTTAAATTTACAAATAGTTATATTTAGATACTTAACTTGAAACACTATGAAGACAAAGAAACTGATTATACTCATCGCCTTGTGTGTGGTTGTGGCGCTCCTGGCCGGACTTGGCTTTTATCTGAAATTCGCGCTCCCGGCGGCAGGAAAGCCGGAAACCATTAAGGTTGAGCTCACTCCGGAACGGGTTGCCAGGGGAGAATACCTGGCCAATCATGTATTTGCCTGCATGGACTGCCATTCGGTGCGCGACTGGGGCCGCTTCACCGGCCCGGTGAAAATGGGCACTCTCGGCCAGGGCGGCGAACTCTTCGGCAAGGAGCAGGGTGTCCCCGGATCGGTTTATGCAAAGAACATAACCCCTGCGGCCCTCGGCAGCTGGTCCGACGGAGAGATCCTCCGGGCCATTGCCGGTGGTGTCAGCAAAGACGGCCAGGCACTGTTCCCCATCATGCCCTACCTCAACTACAGCCGTACCGACCGGGACGACCTGTACGCCATCATCGCCTACCTGCGCAGCCTGCCGCCGATAGCCGGGGAGGTGCCCGTATCGAAGGTTTCGTTCCCCATGAACCTGATCATGAAAACAATCCCCAAAAAGCCCGTTTTCACCAAAATCCCGGACCGGAGCGACACGGTCGCCTTTGGTGCCTATCTGCTGAATGCAGCTGCGTGCGCCGACTGTCACACGCAGCTGGTAAAGGGAAGGCCGCTTGAAGGGATGGAACTGGCCGGCGGTTTCCAATTCCCCCTGCCCACCGGCGGCATCGTCAATTCGGCAAACATTACCCCCGACAAGGCAACCGGTCTTGGCGGATGGACGGAAGCCTCATTTGTCGACCAGTTCCGGATGTATGCCGATTCCTCCTATGTGCCCGAAAAGGTTGGTCAGGGCGATTACAATACCCTGATGCCCTGGATGATGTACGGAAAGATGGATGCCGGTGAGCTGAAGGCCATCTGGCGTTATCTGCAAACCGTACCGGCCATAAAGAACGAGGTGGTGAAGTTCACACCCGCTAAATAAGGAAGGATGAATGCAGAAGTCGGAGATTCGAGGGCCAGTTTTGAATTTTGAGGATCAATATCAAGTTTCGCATGGCCCTGAAACCCTCATCACTTATCACCTTCTCTTTTCCCGTTGCGCCTCACGCCATTGTCTTCCACCTGGATCATCAGCCGTTTGTCATCCTGGCCTAGCCGGAGTCCGTGCTTAATGGCATTCTCCACCTGGGTCTGGATGTACTTTTTCGCGACCCGGGTTTCCAGATCCACATCCGAATCAATATCCATCAGGCAAGAGAAATTCCTGTAGGAATCGTTCCGGAAAAAACGGATGAACGCGTCGCGGAGATCTCGCTAAAACCGCTTCATGATCTTGAATCTTTCTATAAAATGGCTAAGTTTGAGCCCGCCAAATAAGGAAGGAAAAAATGGAAATTAAAGGTAAGATCATATCAGTTCTGCCGTTGCAGACCGGCAGTTCGGCCAAGGGCCAGTGGAAAAAACAGGAGTTTATTCTTCAAACCGAGGAGCAGTATCCGAAAAAGATATGCTTCAACGCCTGGGGTGATAAAATCGATGAATTCGCCATCCGCGCCGACGATTCCGTTGAGGTTTCAATTGATATCGAAAGCCGTGAGTTCAACGGCAGGTGGTACACCGATGTGAAGGCATGGAAAGTTGTGAAGAAAGGCGCTCCGGGCGCCGCCGCCCAGGGTGGTTACCAGGCACCGGAAATGCCGTTGCCCCCTGTGCCGGATGATGTGATGGATGATATGCCTTTTTAACCGAAACCTTACGGGTGGGGATGTAGAGACGTTTATAAACGTCTCTGCCATGCGTTACGAAACATTTTCCGATGGCGATGACCCCGCATTACGAAACATTGTCCGATGGCGATGCCCCGCATTACGAAACATTTTCCGTTGAATATGCCGGATAATCCGTATACCCCACCTCATCGGCCGTATAATAATATTCCTCTTTCAGGTCGGATGACAGCGGCCAGCCGTGGCGCAGCCGCTCCACCAGGTCGGGGTTGTTGATGAAGGGGCGCCCGAACGCCACCAGGGTGCCCAGGCCCGACTGCAGGTCGGCATCGGCCCGCTCGCGGCTGTAACCTCCCGAGATGATTACCGTTTTACCAAACGTCGCCCGGATGGTCTCCTTCATGGCCATCGGCACCGGCGGCGCCCCCCTCGAGGAGTTGTCCACCGTGTGGATATAGATAATTCCCATTTTATCGAGCGCTTCCGCCAGGTAGGCATAGGTTTCATCCACCTCCGGGTAGGGCCGCATGTCGCTGGCCACCCCGTACGGCGACAGGCGTATCCCGGTGCGGTCGGCACCTATAGCTGCCGCCACAGCCTCCGCCACTTCCAGAACGAACCGGCAGCGGTTGGCGATGCTTCCGCCATACCGGTCGCTGCGCTGATTGGTCTGGGGCGAGATGAACTGCTCGATCAGGTAGCCGTTGGCGCCGTGCAGCTCCACCCCGTCGAACCCGGCTTCCCGTGCATTCACGGCCGCCGTTACGTATTCGCCGATGGCATGGGCCACATCGGCCGCGGTCATCTCCTCCGGCACCGGCAGGTTGACCCTCCTGTCGTCGGCTGTGCGCATCATTGCGTTGGCCGGCACCGCCGACGGGGCCAGCACGCGCGCGCCCGCCGGCAGGTTCTCCGCAATGGCCATCCGGCCGCAATGCATCACCTGCATGAACGCCTTCGAGCCGCCGTCGTGCAGCACCTTCGTAATTTTGCTCCACGCCGTCACCTGTTCGCGGCTCCAGATGCCCGGCATGCGCGGGTACCCCACCCCGTTGGGCGACGGCGATGTCCCCTCCGAAATGATCAGCCCGGCGCCGGCGCGCTGGCGGTAATACTCCACCATCAGTTCGTTGGGCACGTTGCCGTGCGCCCGGCACCGCGTGAGCGGCGCCATCACCACCCGGTTCGGCAACTCGAGCGGCCCGAGCCGCGCGGGGGAAAACAAATTCAGGTCAGCCATGCTAGTCGGACTATTCGGTTATCGGGCGTATGATTTCCATAACCCATTGATATATATCGATATAAATTTCTTTCGATTTCAAAAACGTCTCCTTTAAAAACGGAACCGTCGCTGCATACGACCCTCTCATCAGCCAGAAAATCAGCCCGTGAATAAAGAGCGCCATGCAGAGGATAAATATAAAGGAAAAGAGGTACCCTGATTTGGCGATGTCCGACTTTGCCTCCCGGCCCGAGCCCGCCTCGCGGAAGCTGCGGCGCGTCCAGTTGCGGGGCAGCTCATCGAAGGCGCTGAATATATGGAAGATAAGGGTGAACCCGATGCCTGCGAAATACCAGCGGCGGGCCGGCTCCTGCACCAGCGGAAGAAACAGCGTGGCCAGCAGGGTGAAGGTGGGCAGGAAATAGGGAGCCAGCGAGATCATCGAATCGCCGAAAGCGCCGCCGAAGCCGGTGGTGTGATATACCACACCGCCCTCGCGCCGGGTGACCACGAACTTTTTGATCTTGCGGAAGAATAGCAGTGCCACCAGGGCATGCGTGAGCTCATGCTCGAACACCAGAAACCAATCCCAATAGCGGAGGGCAATGAACCAGGCCAGCACACCCGCGCCGATGCCGCCGGCGATCCACCAGGTGTAGGGGAAGCCCTCCACGAGGCCGAGGATGCCGTGCCAGCAGCTGAACAGCGAGCCGGGCAGCAGGAACAGGGCAATGAGGCTCAGAAGCAATTTCATTCGGCTACGGGTTGAGTGAACAGGACCGCGGATTTCCTGTCGGGCAAAGCTAAAATATTAAAGATAAACAATGGGTGCAAACCGTTGTTAGATAATATCATGAAACACAGCTATTACCCGGCCATACTTCTGGCAGTATGCCTTGGCGCATTCACACCGCTGGAGGCACAGTATAAGGAAAATATACGGTTTGAGCGGTTCACCATCGAGCAGGGCATCTCGTCCGACAGGGTGTTTTGTGTGACTCAGGACCCACAGGGGTACATCTGGGCCGGCACCGAGGCGGGGCTGAGCCGTTACGACGGATATGGATTTACCGTTTTCCGCAATATCCCGGGCGACTCCTCATCGCTGGCCGACAATGTGGTGAATGCCGTCCTGTACGACCGGACGGGCACGCTGTGGGTGGGTACGCAGAACGGCCTGAGCCGCTATGATTTCATTACCGGGACCTTCAGCAACACCAACCCTGCCGGTGGCAATGAAAACTCATTGCCGGGAAAGGTTGTCCGCACCATTCACGAATCCAAAACCGGGGAGCTCTGGTTCGGAACCGACAACGGCCTTGCCCGCTATGACCGGAACAGCGACCGGTACACCAGCCGCTGGCTGGCTGATGGCAAAGAAACCACGCTGGCCGGAACAACGGTAACCTCCATCGCCGAAGACGGGGCCGGTACCCTTTGGATCGGTACAAGCAGCCGGGGCTTGGTGAATCTCGACCCAAAAACCAATAAAATACTGTTTTACAATGAATTGGAAATACCCGGCGTAAACTTCCCAACGGCTAATATTTCGAAGGTCATGGTATCATCAGCCGGTGAGATCTGGCTTGGCTTTCTGCCACGGAACGGCCTGGGACGCTTCAATCCGGTTACCCGGACTTTCCGGCTCTATGTGCGCGATCCGGTTAAGCATCCGGATTTCTGGAATTTCATTTCCGACATCCTCGAGACGGCCGACCATACCATCTGGGTATGCACCTTCCTCGGGGGCGGCGTCGACAGCGGGATTCACCGCTACGATGCGCAAACCGACCGGTTCACCCGGTACACCAACGACCCCGATAACCCCTCGAGCCTGTCGTGGGGATATACGCAGGCGCTGTTCGAGGACCGGTTTAACAATCTCTGGGTGGCCACTTCGCGGGGGCTCAACAAGGCCGACCTTAAACGATGGCAGATGGGGATTATGAATGTGAATGCGAAGGATCCCAACAATCTGGTAAACAACTATTACGCCATCGAAGAGGTGGATGACAATATATTCTGGCTCGGGCTCGATGGTGAAGGATTCATCGAATGGGACCGCAATACAGGGGCCCGGAAATACTTTGCCATACCGGATTACACCGAGATGGAAGGAATTCATGCCCTGCAGAAGGATATCGACGGACTGATCTGGGTGGGCTTTGCCGGCAACGGCCTGTCGAGGGAAAACCGCAAAACCGGGAAAAAAGAGGCGTTCAAGCACCAGCCCGGCAATCCGGCGAGCCTGGCCGGCAATTTTGTTACGGATCTGCTGCTCGACAGCAAAAAAAACCTCTGGATCGCCACCTCCCACGGGTTGAGCCGGTATAACCGCGAAAGGAACGATTTTACCAGCTGGACCCGTGAAACTTCCCCCGGCATGAGCGGCAACTCCCTCAGCAGCCTGTTCGAGGATAAGAATGGCCTCATCTGGATCGGAACCAAGGAGCACGTGTACGATCCCAGTCTCACCGTTTCGAGCGGTTTGATGCGGTTTGATCCGGCAACCGGCGCGTTCACCTGCTTCCGGCATGACCACGGCGATGCGTCGAGCCTCAGCAGCGATGTCGTGCGGTGCATTGCCGAAGATCCCGGCGGCACCATCTGGGTGGGCACCAACAACGGGCTAAACCGGCTCAACCAGGCCAGCAGTACCTTTGAGGTATTCCTGCCATCATCGGGTTTGCCGGATCCGAACGTAATGGGGATCCAGTTCGATGAACAGGGCAAGATGTGGTTAAGCACCCTGAAGGGTATCTCCCGGTTTGATCCGGTATCAAAGGTTTTCCGCAACTTCACGCTCGAGGATGGTATCCAGGCCAATCGTTACAACGAAAATTCGTTCTACAAAACCCGCAGCGGGGAGCTGATTTTCGGGGGCATCATGGGGGCCAACTGGTTCCTTCCCTCTTCGGTATCGGCGGATGAGGTTATCCCGGAGATCCACATCACCCGGCTCCTGAAATTCAACGAACCCGTGCAGTTGGGGAAGCCCTCCGACGAGACGAAAAACATACGGCTGAAATGGAACGACAATTCGGTAGGTTTCGAATATGTAGCCGTCAATTTCCGGTCAGCCTTACAAACCCGCTATGAATACCGGCTCGACGGGTTCGACAGGGAATGGGTGAGGGCCGGAACGCGGCGGTATGTGAACTACACCAACCTGCGGCCCGGAGCCTATACCTTCCGGGTTCGCGCGATTAACTCCGAAGGCGTACAGAGTCTCCGCGATGCCGTCATTACGGTCAGCATTTCCCCGCCCTTCTGGCGTACCTGGTATGCCTATCTGTTTTATGCCCTGGTGGTTATCGGTGCGGTGATCATCGTCGACCGCTACCAGCGGAAGCGGTTGCTGAGCAAGGTCCGCGAACGCAACCGCGATCGTGAGCTGGCCCAGGCCCGCGAGATCGAGAAGGCCTACACCGAGCTGAAGGCCACGCAAACCCAGCTTGTACATGCCGAAAAGATGGCATCGCTCGGGGAGCTCACGGCCGGCATCGCACATGAAATCCAGAACCCGCTGAATTTCGTGAACAACTTCTCGGAACTGTCGACAGAACTGCTTGATGAGCTCGATGAAGAGCTCCGGAACGGCAACCCTTCGGCCGTACCTGAAATTTCAGGCGGCATACGCGAAAACCTTCAGAAGATAAGCCACCACGGCAAGCGGGCGGATTCCATCGTAAAGGGGATGCTCCAGCACAGCCGGACCGGCAGCGGCACCAAGGAACCGGCCGACTTCAACTCTCTGGTTGATGAGTACCTCCGCCTCAGCTATCACGGTCTCCGGGCCAGGGATAAATCGTTCAATGCCGCCATGATAACCGGGTTCGATCCGGCCATCGGCCGCATCCGCATCATTCCGCAGGATATGGGGCGGGTGGTGCTGAACCTCTTCACCAACTCCTTCTATGCGCTGAATGAAAAGCGCAAACTCGGGTTGCCAGGGTGGGAACCCTCCGTGAGCGTGAGTACAAAACTCACCGGAAGCATGGTGGAGCTCAGGATCCGCGATAATGGCACCGGCATCCCTGCCCGCGCCCTTGGCAAGATCTTTCAGCCGTTTTTCACCACCAAGCCCACCGGCGAGGGTACCGGCCTTGGCCTTTCGCTCAGCTACGATATCATTACGCGCGGACACGGCGGGGAATTGACGGTAGAAACGGAGGAAGGCGAATTCACCGAATTCACCATCCGCATCCCGGTTTGACAAGTTCTCTTTTTTTGCGTATTTTAAAGCGTCAAACGCAACAACAGATCCGCATGAAAAACCTGCTATTTCTGATGGCCCTTGTCACAATGGCCTCCTGTAAACCTGCACCCGATGCCGCCACGCTGCTGGCTGGGGGGAAATGGATCGACATGACCTGGGATTTCTCCCACAGCACCACCTACTGGCCCACCAACCTGAAATTCACGCACGATACCGTCTTTTACGGCATCAACAACAAGGGGTATTTCTATTCCTCCTTCTGGTACGCTGCCGAGGAGCACGGGGGCACCCATTTCGATGCACCCATCCATTTTGCCGAGGGCGGGCGCACCATCGAGCAAATTCCCGCCGAAGAGCTCACCGGCCCCGCCGTGGTGATCGATGTGGCCGAAAAATCCGCCGCCGACCGCGATTACCTGGTTACCACGGCCGACTTCACCAACTGGGAAAAGGTTCACGGCCGCATCCCCGATCAGTCGATCGTGCTGGTTCATACAGGTTTCGGAAAATTCTGGGGCGATCCGGAAAAGTATACCGGAACCACAAAATCCGGCCCGGAAGGGGTGGCGGAACTGCACTTCCCCGGTCTGGATCCCGAAGCCGCCAAATGGCTTACCGGTGAACGGAAGATCAAAGCCTTCGGCATCGACACGCCGAGCATCGACTACGGCCAGTCGAAGGACTTCATGACCCACCGCATCCTCTGCGCCGCCAACGTCACCGCGTATGAGAATATCGCCCGTCTCGGCGAGCTGCCGGCCACCGGGGCCTATGTGGTTGCCGCGCCGATGAAGATCAGGGGCGGCAGCGGGGCGCCGCTGAGGCTGATGGCGTGGGTGAAGGGGTCGTGATGCGTGATGCGTGACGCGTGACGCGGAAGAGGGCAAAAATTCGTAAATTAGGACCGGAACCAATAAATCAAACCAGATGAAGAAGGTTTTCGTATCGGGTTGTTACGACCTGCTGCACAGCGGGCACGTGGCATTTTTCAAGGAAGCATCGCAGCTTGGCGAGCTTCACGTGGGGATCGGCTCCGACGCCACCATACACGAGCTCAAGGGGCGCGACACAGTGAACAGCCAGGAGGAGCGGCTCTACATGGTTAAATCGGTGCGGTATGTCACGAGCGCCTGGATCAACCGGGGATCCGGCATCATGGATTTCGAGGAGGACCTGCGCCGTTTTAAGCCCGACATCTTTCTGGTGAATGAAGACGGTAACTCGCCGGCCAAGGAGCAGCTCTGTGATGAGCTGGGGATCGAATATGTGGTGCTCGAGCGGATTCCTGAATCGGGACTTCCGGCGCGGTCAACCACCAGCCTCCGGCGCGCCGATTCCTGTCAGCTCCCCTACCGGCTCGACCTGGCTGGCACCTGGATCGACCAGCCCTACGTGAACAAGTTCGGTCCCGGGTGGGCCATCACGATATCGCTGGAGCCCGTAGTGGAATACAACGAGCGCAGCGGCATGTCGACCAGCACGCGCAACGCCGCGCGGAAGCTGTGGCCCTACCAGCTGCCGCCTGAGAAGCCCGAAAAACTGGCGGAGATCCTTTTCCGTTACGAAAACGAACCCGGCCGCACGGAGGTTTCCGGCGCTCAGGACTCCATCGGCATTTGCGTGCCCGGCCTCTGCCGGCACTACTATGATACCGGCTACTGGCCGAAAAAGATCGAGACCTGCTACGATGAGAAGGTACTCACCTGGCTCGAGGAGCACCTGTTTATGGTTCTGCTGTGGCCCCGGCCAGCCGGGTTTACCCCCCTCACCGGTTCACAGATCAATACCGAAAACGTTCAGGCCCTCACCCGGGCCGCCGAAAATTGCTGGCCGGCGATCCTCAGCCGCGATCTGGAAACGTTTGCCAAATATTACCGCGACTCGTTCGAAGCGCAGGTGAAACTCTTTCCCCTGATGTTCAGCGACGACATCCGCAAGGTGGTCGACAGTTACCGGAACCATGCCCTGGCCTGGAAACTCGCCGGCGCCGGCGGCGGCGGATACCTCGCCCTGGTGGCCGAGAAGCAGATACCGGGGACGATGAGGATAAAGATCAGGAGGCCGGGGCTGATGTAGGATCGTGATGCGTGACGCGGAAGAATCGTGACGCGTGATGCGTGACGCGGAAGAATCGTGATGCGTGATGCGTGACGCGTGACGCGTGACACGGAAGGATCGTGACGCGTGATGCGTGACGCGTGACGCGGAAGAATCGTAACGCGTGATGCGTGACGCGTGACACGGAAGAATTGTGATGCGCTGTTGCCGGGAATGCGGCGTTGCATCATTTTGGCAGCAAATTCATTATTTTTGCGCGATTATCGCATAACGCGTCACGTGCCTCGATCCTTTCGCGTCACGCATAACGCGTCACGTGTCACGATTTTTGCCCATCATGAAATCATCCGTCGAAAACCACTACATGGAGAAGTCGGGCTTCACCAGCCAGACCGGCCATATTCCCTATATCGTAGTTGATAACTTCCCGGAGCTGGGCCTGCTTACCGCGCTCCGTTTTCTGGAGTGGGTGCAGGAGAACCCCAACGGGGTGATCAGTCTGCCGACCGGCAAAACACCGGAGCACTTCATCAGCTGGACGAAGCTGCTGCTGGATAGCTGGGGCTCACCGAACCAGCCGGCCCAAGAAGGCGCGGGAATACCTCACCCCCCGGCCCCCGAAGGCGCGGGAATACCTCACCCCCCGGCCCCCTCTCCCGCGCTCCCTGCGGTCGCGGGAGAGGGGGGGCGCCTCATTCAGCCTTACGATAAAGACTGGCAGGAGGGTCACCCCTCTCCCGCGACCGCAGGGAGCGCGGGAGAGGGGCCGGGGGTGAGGTCTTCGGGGCCCACCACTGGAGAGGGGCCGGGGG
>CAYWHP010000082.1:0-20588 GCA_964457845.1 uncultured Porphyromonadaceae bacterium
ATGATCGACGGCCAGAGGCCCGAAGCCAGAATCTGGGCGCGGACCGAATCAGCGTCCATTTTAGCAGGATCTCCCTTTTTAAGCGCTTCATAGCCGGCTTCACCACCCTTTTTGATGACAACATCAATAAGCTTCCGGCGTTCCCCGCGGTTTACTGAATACACCGATCCGGCCACAGGTGAAACAACAACAACGGATGGGTGTCGCTTATCACTTAAAATGGGTGTTCCGGCCAGAACCTCCTGGCCCGGCTTTACGAGCACCCGCGGGTCTAACCCGAGGAAATCCGTCGGTTTTACCGCATAGAATTCTGATGGTCCTGAAGGGACAACCGTTTTGCCGGCCGCACCCTTCAGACGAATATCCAATCCTCGCCTGATTTTGATTACCTTTGACATGTCAATGGCATATTTTTTGAAAGTATCGGGCAAAAATATCTTTTTTGTGTTTCCATTATAACAACATGCATATATTTATTTATCTGCTTATTTCGATCACTCTTATCAGCAGTCAGGCTGCCATTTCCGCAACTTCCTCAAAATCGGCATTATGCCCTGTCGATATGGCCGGTGATCTTCCCGAAACACTCCGGTTCGGGGATTACACCTACCTGCCCCATATAAAAACCGTTGAGATGTACCGGTCAGGATGGAGGCTCTCTCCGCCCTTCCGGAACCTGCGGGATACGGCCTCCGTTATTCTTGAGTTCGATGATCTTTCGAATGAGACCCCTCATTATACATATACACTCATACACTGCACCGCCGACTGGAAACCTTCCGGTATGGTTTCAACGGAATACCTTTCCGGGCTGCCGGAAAACGAAATCAGGACCTGGCGTTACTCGCGCAATGCCCTGCAGGCCTACACCCATTACAGGCTTAATTTGCCCAATGAAGATGTTCAGATCAAGCTCCCCGGCAACTATCTGCTCTATGTATACAAAGATTTTGATCAGAGCCAGCCGGTGCTCACCAGGCGTTTTTACCTGGTCGACCAGCAGGTAAATATCTATCCCGATATCCATCGCACGGACAACATTAACCTCATCTATTCCCACCAGGAAGTTGATTTCACGGTTAATTACGAACGTCTTGCAGCTGATGACCCGGCAAGGAATTTCAGGGTTACCGTGATCCAGAACCTGAACAGCCAAACCGCCATAACAGACCTGATGCCCAAATTTATTCAGCCGGGCGAGCTCGTATACAACTACGAAGAGGAGAACCTTTTTGACGGAGGCAGTGAATTCAGGCATTTCGATACAAAAAGCCTCAGGTTCAATTCCGACCGGATCCAGGAAATACGATTTCAGCGGCCGCTCAAGCATGTTTACCTGATGACCGACAAGCCCCTCGGCAGATCGGCATATGAGTTCCAGGAAGACCTGAACGGCAAATACCTGGTTAAATGGGACGACGCATTCGACTCCGACACGGAGGCCGATTATGTTTGGGTGCATTTCCTCCTGAACACGGCGGATTCCGTTGCCGGATCCGATGTCTATGTTTTTGGCAGCCTGACCTCATGGGAGGCTCTCCCCGAGGGTTTGTGCAAATTCAATGCGGAAACAGGCTGCTACGAGGCCAGTATGCTCCTCAAGCAGGGCTATTACAACTACGCCTATGCCTTTCGCGACAGAAAGACCGGTAAACTCAGCGTTACCGAAAATGACGGCAGCCACTACCAGACAGAAAACGACTATTACATCTTTGTCTATTACAGAGACATACGAGAGCGATTCGACCGTCTTGTCGGGGTACAGACGGCAAATTCAATAAAATTGGAAAAAGAATAGTTATCCCTGTAAAATTTGTATATTTGCAAAAGCCAATGAGGTTATCAGCCAGTTACATATCCCCCCTGTCCTTTCTGATGTTCTTTGCCATTTTTACTGATGGTTACTGCCAGGGTGAGCTCGACACGCAGGAAAAGATCTTTTACAGGAACGAAAGGTCCTGGTCGGCAAGTTTAAACTCCAACGGATGGGGCTTAAACTACCGATACGCAAAAAGGCTGAATGCCTATAAAAGCGTCATTTTCGACGTAGACCTTGCCAGCATCCGGCATCCCAAGGAGGTAAAAAGCCAGAGCCCGTACAAGGGCAACTGGGGACGCACCTATGTCTTCGGGAAAACCAACGAGGCATTCTCACTGAGGGCCGGTACCGGTTTTCAGAAGGAGATTTTCAGCAAACTCGACCAGGGAGGAATCTCGATCAGGTATTTCGCAGGCGGCGGGCTTTCCATGGCCTTTCTGAAACCGGTTTATTACCAGAAGGTCACGGGATACAACCCTTCAACCCTGGAACTCATCTGGGAAGAATCACTCTTCGATCCCGATTACATGCAGAGCGTATATGACATTTACGACAGGGAATCCTTCTTCAAGGGCATCGATGAATCGAAGATCCTTCCGGGCGCCTTTGCCCGTGCCGGGCTTTGTTTCGAATACGGGTCGGAGGACCGCTTGCTGCATGCCCTCGAGGGTGGAATACAGTTTGAAGGATTCCTTAAAAAGCTTCCGATACTGGCCATTGATGATAACCGTCAGCTCTTTTTCACGCTCTTTGTTACCTACCGTTTTGGCAAGGTATTAGACGCCAGAGGTCAAAAATAGTCCCCGTTTTTTGACGTTATCAATTTTTTTGTATTTTTAGACGCTTAATCGTTGGGAAACCTGCGCTTTTATTGAAATTTTAAGATTATGAAAAACAGACATTTACTCTTTGCTCTTGCTCTTGTTTTCTCCGTTGGTTTTTCCGGCTTCGGACAGGCGGTCCGGGAAGGAAAAGTCCAGCTTTCCAGCGACGGTAATCAAACCGTCAAGGATCTTGACCCTATGAACTCAGCCAACTGGCTCAACGCCCGCCGGGTAAACCAATACACCGGTACCGTTGACGTTGCTGACATCGTAAAGGCTCAGGATCAGGTTAAAGCCCTCTCCCGCAAGGCCGGTAACTCGCTTAACATAGCCTGGGAAGAGGTAGGCCCCAACAATATCGGTGGCCGCACCCGTTCATTCCTCATAGACAAGGACAATGCCGATGTTTGTTTTGCAGGCAGTGTAAGCGGCGGATTGTGGAAAACAACCACCGGCGGTACCTCCTGGGAAAAAACGAAAACCGCTTCAGGCGAACTGTTCGAAAACCTGGCCGTCTCCTCCATCTGCCAGGCAGCCAACGGCGACATCTATTTCGGTACCGGTGAAGGTCCCGCCTCAACCATCGGCAACATCCAGGATTCCCATGTCGGCATTGTCGGCCAGGGCATCTGGAAGTCGACCGATCATGGCACCACCTTCAGCAGGCTCGAATCAACCTGGTCAACAACCGAATCAAAAGAGGCTTTCTATCTTGTTTATGCCATTGCAGCCGATCCGACCAACGCCTCCAAAATCTATGCAGCCACCCAGAAAGGCCTCCGGGTTTCTACCGATGGTGGTCAGTCATGGTCGAATCCCATCCCCGATAAAACCGTCACCGCTTTCGACGTAAAGGTCGGTTCCGATGGTACTGTCATCACTTCAGTAGGTAACGTGGCCTACCTTTCAGCCGACGGTTCAGCCGGGTCGTTCACCGCTGTTTCAGCTGTCGACGGTTTGAAAAACAGTAAAATTCAGGACAAGGACGTTTCCCGCATGATGTTTGCCTTTGCCCCGAGTGATCCCAACTTTGTATATTGTGTTGCAGTTGGCACAACAAAGAGTGGCACAACCATTACCGGTTATCCGCTCGGTCATGTATACCAGTCAAAAGACAAAGGCCTCTCCTGGAAAGTTGTCGGCCCCGGCGGATCAGGCTACTTCCAGCCCCTTGGAACCGAAGGCAACTTTGCATGTGCTATCGGTGTAGACCCTTCCGATCCCGGCTTCATCATGATCGGTGGTAAAGACATGTATTCCTGGTCATACAAAACCGGCTGGGAACGCATCAGCCTCGACGAACCCATGGAACTGGCAAACCGTGGCTTTTATGTTCATCGTGACCAGCATGCAATCGTTTTCAGCAAAACCGACCCCAATACCGTATACGTCGGAACCAGCGGCGGCGTTGCCGTTACCAATAACAAAGGACGCACTTTCAGAACCCTCAACCGCAACTACAACGTCACCCAGATGATGACAATCGCGTTCTCACCGAAAGGCGACTGGTCATCAACCCGCGGTGAAATCATAGGCGGCTCCATGGATAACGGCATCCTTTACATGGACTTCCAGGGCAACGACCCGAAATATGCAACCTACTGGGCAGGTGCACTGTTCTCCAATTTCCTCAGCTTCCGCCATGGCGGCGATGCCGAAATTTCCGCACTCGATCCCAACTACAGGTTCTATACAACCCCGGGCGCTGTGGTTCACCGCCGCAGCATTGTTGAAGGTCAGACCACCTATCAGGAGTATTACGGGGCCGGAACCGGCGGAGCCTGGCTCTCCCCGATGCTTCTCTGGGAAAATTTCAACGACAAGAAATCATGGGACTCGGTTGCCTTCATTGCCGATCGTAACTACTCCGCAGGTGAAACTGTTGTGGCCCAGAGCATGATCGCGAAAAGGCCACTGCGCCAGGCACTCACCCAGCCGCTCGCAACCGGTGATACGGTTAAGATTCAGGACACCTATCAGGCCATGATCGTTTTCGGCAAGTCAGGTACCGCCGCTATCCAGACAAACCGTCACCCGCTGAACGGCCTCGATTCATACAAAGGACAGATGTACTCGGTCATCGTTCGCAAAAGGCTGAATGCCCCGACCAACGCTCCTGCACCCAACATTGATCAGGTTATCTCCCTCGCTATCTCCAAAGACGGAAACCATATCTATGGTGCTGTCTGGGATGCTTCGGAAAAGAAATACAAGATCTACCGCATCTCCAATATGGAAAATGCCCGCGACCGCAGGCGCACCGATACCGGCACTGGTTTCGACCCGATTACCGGCCAGCCTACCTATGTTGAAACTACCGCAACCATCGGTTCATTCACACAGGTTGTAACCAGCATCGCAGTAGATCCGACCGACCCGAACAATGTTCTCGTGGCTACCGGTAACTACGGCAACCCCAACTTTATCTATCGCTGCACCAATGCTACTACGGTGAAGGACTCCACCGAAAACTTCCAGCCGATTCAGGGCAACCTGCCGCAGGCTCCGGTTTATTCGATCCTTTACAATGTTCGCAACCGGAATGAAGTTATGCTTGGTACAGAATACGGCGTTTATTCAACATCGAATATTTATGCCGACACCCCCGAGTGGGCAAGCGAAAACAGGAACGGCATGGAAATCGTTCCGGTATTCCAGATCCGTCAGCAGGCTCATGAAAACAGCGCTGAACTGGGCGTTGAAAACCACGGTGTCGTGTTCGCTTCCACCTTTGGAAGGGGTATTTTTGTCTCCAAGACCTTTGCTTCAAAAGGTGGTGCATCCTCATCGAGAATGCCAGGCCTGAGCAATCTGGAGGTGATGATCACTCCCAACCCGGTTAGCGATATGGCAACCATTCGTTACAATATGACTTCAGCCTCCGACATCAATTTCGAAATCTATGACCTCCAGGGCAAACTCGTGAAGTCGGTTAAACTGACCAGCCAGCCTGCAGGCGCTAACGAGCTTTCTGTAAATGCATCGGAATTCGGTTCGGGAACATACCTGATCCGCATGAATGCCGGCACGCAGACTGCTTCCTCGAAGTTCGTGGTGAAATAAGAAACTCTCCGTTAATTAGAGCCGACAGCCCCGAAAAGGTTGTCGGCTTTTTTTTTGCACTTTCCCGTTAACAAAATCACACATCGGTTTGAAAAACCGTGCTATTATACTACCTTCGTGGTCGAAAATTTTGAAGTAATTGAACGATTAAATCAAGGAATCATTATGGCAAAAATCAAAGTAGGTATCAATGGTTTCGGACGCATCGGACGGAATGTTTTTAAACTCGTTCTCGAAAATCCGAATCTGGAAGTTGTTGGAATCAATGACCTCACCGATACAAAAACACTTGCCCATCTTCTCAAGTATGACTCAACACAGGGCCGTTTCAACGGTACCGTGACATTCGATGAGCAGGGCATTATTGTAAACGGTCAGAAAGTTACCGTTACGGCTGAACGCAGCCCGATCAACATCAAATGGGCACAGACCCCGGATGTTGTTATCGAATCAACCGGCGTATTCACCAAGAAAGAGAGTGAAAAAGGCGGCTATGGCGACCACCTGAAGAACGGCGCAAAAAAAGTGATCCTTACCGTTCCGGCCAAAGACGAAATCGACAACATGATCGTCCTCGGAGTTAACGACGACGACCTGCGCGCTACCGATCAGTGCGTTTCGAACGCCTCCTGCACCACCAACTGCCTGGCTCCCGTTGCCAAGGTCCTCGAAGACACCTTCGGCATCGAAAGCGGTTTCATGACAACCATTCACGCTTACACCAACGACCAGCAGATCCTCGACGCTCCCCACAAGGACCTTCGCCGTGCACGCAGCTGCGCCGTTTCCCAGATCCCGACCACAACCGGAGCCGCCAAGGCTGTTGGCAAGGTCATTCCTTCGCTGAAGGGCAAACTCGACGGTTGCGCCGTCCGCGTTCCCACCCCCACCGGTTCGCTGGTTGACTTTGTAGCCATCCTGAAAACCGAAGCTACCAAGGAGCAGATCAACGCCGCCATGAAGGCTGCAGCCGAAGGCCCGATGAAAGGTATTCTGGAGTATACTGAAGATCCTATCGTCTCCGTCGACATCATCCACAACTCACACAGCTCGATCTTTGATGCACTCAGCACCATGGTCAATGGCAAGATGGTTAAGGTCTTCTCATGGTACGACAACGAATGGGGCTATAGCTGCCGCGTTGTTGACCTGATCCCGAAACTGTTTTAATCAGGTTAGAATATTGAAGTGAAGGGCTGCCCGGTGGGCGGCCCTTTTTTTTATGAATGAGGAAGTCTGAGGACCAAATCCAATTCTGAATTCTGAATAATAAGGATCAAGTATCGCTAGCGATACTTCTTACTGAAATTTCTGAATTCAGAACTGGATTTGGTCCTCAGACTTCAAAATTCCCCCCTCCCTATTCAAACCTAAGCGACTCAATAGGGTCGAGCCGGCTGGCCTTCATGGCCGGATAAATTCCGGAAATAACCCCGACAAGCAGGCACAGGAGGAACCCCATGATCATCCAGGCCCACGGGATAACAAACACCCCTCCGGCGAAGAGGGGAATCAGGTTCCCTACAATCATTCCCAGAACAATTCCGACAACACCGCCGATCTGTCCGATCAGGATAGCTTCAAAAAGGAATTGCTGCTGTATGGTCTTGTTATTGGCCCCGATTGCCTTCCGTATCCCGATCTCCTGGGTGCGTTCGGCAACGGCTACCAGCATGATGTTCATCAACCCTATTGCCGCCCCAAGAAGGGTTATGATCCCGATCAGCGTGGCTGCAATGGTAATGCTCGAAAGCGAACTCATCATGAGTTCGGCGATACTGTCGCTCTTTACCGTATAAAAGTCGGTGGCATCTGCCGGATCGAGGCCGCGGATCACCCGGAAAAGGCTCTCCGCTTCGCCCATGGCATCTGTCATGCTCAGATCATCCCCCGGGGTCACCGAAATATTGAAGGACATGTTCGGATAGGAAAAATACTGTCTTACGTTGGTCACCGGGATCCAGCAGAGACGGTCGCCGCTGCCGATCATGGATGCCCCCTTCTCCTTTAACACACCGATCACACGGTATTTACCGTTCGATACGGTAATTATCTTATCAAGCGGATCCTGGCCCCGAGTAAACAGGCTCTTGGCCACCTCCGAACCGATCAGCACCAGGTTTTCACCGCTCCTGACATCGGCCTCGGTGAAATTTCGGCCCTTGCCCATTTCGTAACCGGCCGTTACCAGGTAATTTTCATCAACGCCCCTGACGGAAATATTTGGGTTGGTCTTCTCTGATCCGTATTTTATGGTGGCATTGCCGGTAGCGCCTATTGATACCGACACGGTGGCCGGAAGCTTGAATTCACGCTTGAAACGATCGGCCTGAACATAGGAGATCCGTGAATAGTTCTTCGATCGTTCACGGCGGTTACCCATCATCACATTGAAATTACGGCTGCGTATGGTAAAGGAGTTGGCTCCCATAGCCGAAAAAGAGGTATTCACCGACCTTTTCAGTGAATCGATGGTAGTCAGGATGCCCACCAGCGCCATAATGCCAAAGGCTATGATCAGAACGGTCAGGATGGTCCTCAACAGGTTCGAACGTATCGATATAAATGAGATTCGGAAATTCTCCCGTGTCAGGGCTATCCGTCTGATATATTTCTTGGTAGGCTTCACGTTGGTGCAATTGGGCCCTGCCAAATTACGGAAACCAAACCACAACAGGAATTTTCTCGTTACTTTTAGCCAATCGCATACCGATATGGACCTCAGCCGACGAATTTCCGCCCTTAACGAACTGGGACGAAGACTCCCCGACCTTCTCACGGATACCTTGTTCGATGAGGTGAACCGGGCAAATCCATGGTTCACGCGCGAAGAAACCGGGCGGGCCGTATCGACCTGGGCCCGGCTGCTGACCACGAAAAATCTTTTGGAATGGACCAACGCATATGACCTGTCCATAGCCGGCAGCAATGGCATTCTGGTGGTTTCGGCAGGGAACATCCCGCTTGCAGGGTTTCATGATTTCCTTTCCGTCCTGATTTCCGGCAACCGTTTCACCGGCAGGCTCTCCTCGCGCGATGACATCCTTCTTCAGCGGATTTCCGGTGAACTTGCGAAGATTGATCCGCTGCTGGGAAGCCATATCGATTTCAATCATTCCGGAACAGCACCGGATGCCGTCATCGCCACCGGCAGCAACAACACCGCTCGCTATTTTCGCTCACGGTACGCGGGCTTGCCGCACATCATACGGAAAAACAGGAGCTCCGCCGCAGTGCTCGACGGCACGGAAACACCGGCCGAACTGGCCGCGCTGGCATCGGACATCCTCGACTATCATGGGTTGGGTTGCCGAAGTGTTTCCCATGTTTATATGCCGGCCGGGGAAACAACAGGTACGCTGGCAGGCGCCCTGGTCTCCCGCTCAAAAGATGGTCACTGCCAGCCGATGGCCGACAACCTGCAGTACCAGCGGGCGCGTTTGCAAATGCTGAATGTGCCCTTTACCGATACCGGCGGCATGCTGCTGGTGGAGGAAGAAAACCTGCATTCTCCGATCGGAATCGTGCATATCAGCCATTATCACAATCGGGAAGAGCTCCTCGAAAGCCTGGCACATCGCGCCGGCGAGATCCAGTGCCTGACCGGCCATAAAAGCCTCGCACCCGGCCTAATCCCCTTTGGTACTGCCCAGAGCCCCGCACTCGGTGATTATGCCGACAATATTGATACACTGGACTTCCTCGCCGGCCTTGGGCAAGGACCTTATAAAGTTAAGCACTGACACAAATGCCCCCTACCCTCCTCCTATTGGCAGGTCCCACGGCCTCGGGCAAAACAGGTGTCAGCATTTCACTTGCCCGGCACTGGAAAACCGGGATTATCTCCTGTGATTCCCGCCAGATGTACCGCGAAATGTCGATCGGCACCGCCAAACCGGATCCCGGACAACTCGCGGCAGCACCGCATTTCCTCGTCGATAACCTGTCGATCCACGACTACTATTCGGCCTTCCGATTCGAACAGGATGCCTCCGCGCTGCTCGGAGACCTGTTCACGAGGCACGATATCGTCATCATGACCGGCGGCACCGGCCTCTACATGGATGCCATCATCAGCGGGATCGATGACATTCCCGACCCCGATCCGGCCGTGCGCGCCCAACTCAAGCAGCGTTACCTGGAGGAGGGTCTCGATGCTATCTTAACCGAAATGGCGGTTCTGGATCCCGAATACTTCTCGCAGGTCGACCGGAAAAACCCCGCAAGGGTGCTTCGCGGCATGGAGGTGTGCCTCTCGGCCGGCAGGCCTTTCTCCTCCTTCCGTGTGAAACAGCCCGTCAACCGGCCCTACCGTATTCTTTTAGCTGCCCTGGGGCTGCCCAGGGAGTTGCTGTATGCACGCATCGACCGGCGTGTCGATGGGATGATTGAAATCGGTCTCGAAAAGGAGGCATTAGGGCTCTACCCCATGCGCGACCTGAATGCACTGAACACTGTCGGCTACAAGGAGTTTTTCGGTCAGTTCGACGGGGCTTACGGCATTGATGAAACCATCCGGCTGATCAAACGGAACACCCGTCACTACGCGAAAAGACAGATTACCTGGAACAACCGGTATGCGGATATCAAGGTATTTGACCCCGATCGCCCGGAGGAGATTATCGGCTGGGTGGAGCAGAACCGCTAGTTCCGGGGTAGAAGCCGGATCGGAAAACGGAATACTCATCCTTTCCCATCACCAGAACCGACCAGGCGGCCGACAGGAAGCCCCATCCATATCCGTAGAGCTGGATGGCCGATGCAAGGATGGCAATCGCACCGGTAACCGGAGAACCGTTGCGCACGGTAGCGTCGGCAAGGACCATCACCACCCAGAGGAGCAGCGGCAGAAGCGCCCATGGCCCAAGAGCCAGAGCCAACACGGCCATCAATACGGAGCCGGCAAGGAACAGTGACGGGGCCAGAAAAAACAAATTAAAGGTTTCGGGGTAAACCTTTGAAATTATCAGGCGGGTTTTGCCAAATCCATACACCTGCCTGAAAAACCGGCCTAAGGATGTACGTCGCTTGTGGTATACATAAGCATCGCCGGCCAATGCCGAGCCGAACCCCTGGCGGATGAGTTCGATGCTGAAAACCATGTCTTCACCGGGATGCATCCGGGTTAAGGGGAATCCGCCAACCTGATACCAGGCTTTTCGGGAGACCGCCATATTGAAACTCCTCGGATAGAACCGGTCGATCTTCTTCTTGCCGCCGCGGATGCCTCCGGTAGTAAGAAAAGAGGTCATTGCATACGATATGGCCTTCTGGGTGAGGTTGAAATTACCCGAAGCCCGATCGGGTCCGCCGAAAAAATCAACGGGGTTGGTTTCGAGAAACCGGTCCATAGCAGCCAGATAACCCTCCGGCAGAATGCAATCACTGTCGACAAACAGGAAATAATCCCCTCTGGCAGCATCCACCCCGGCATTCCGGGCTACCGAAGGGCCGCTGTGCGGCAGATCAACATAACGGATATCCAGTTTCCCTTCGTACTCCTTCACCAATGCATCGGAGCGGATGTCCGACCCGTCCTCGATGATGACAGCCTCGAAATTCCGGAAGGTTTGGGTGGCCATGCTGGCCAGCAGCTCGGCCAGTTCTCCGGGCCGGTTGTAGACCGGCACAATAAAGGAATAAAACCTGGCCATCAGGGTTTTGAGGCAATGTAGAGTGTTTCTCCGGGTGCAAGGCGGTACCGTTCAACCTGTTCCGGGGCGAAAAACTCCGTCACAAGCCGCTCCTCCACCAGGAAACCCGATGCCCGCAGACGTTCCGGGTAATCCCGTCCGTAAACCCTCACATGATCCTTCTGGCCAAATGCCTTTTCGCGTTCACGCGGTTCGGTGATCGATGCATCCTCATAGGTGGTTTCCCTGGCTGGCTCAAGTGGCACCTGAAGAATGGCAAATCCGCCCTTGCGCAACACACGAAGGAATTCCGACACTACACGCCGGTCATCGGTTACATGCTCGAGAACATGATTGCACAGGATCATATCGAACGAGTCATCTCCAAAGGGTATCTCATGAAGGTCGAAATGGTAGTCGGCCAGCGGGGATTCGAGATCGGCGGTCAGGTAATTGATGTGTTTCAGTTGCCGGAACCTGTTAAGAAAACACTGCTCGGGAGCCACATGCATGAGCTTCCTGGGTTGGGTAAGGAAATCCGACTGTTTCTCCAGATAAAGCCATATCAGGCGGTGCCTTTCGAGCGAAAGGCAGGTAGGACAAAGCACATTTGACCGTGATTTGACGCCATACGGAAGAAAGCGCCTGAAATGTGAACCGCAAACCGGGCACTCAACGGCATCGCCGCGGAGAAAGGGTTTGAAAAGGCCCATGAACAGGTAGCTCATCCGGATCAGGAACGGCCTCGGAAAAAAACGGATAGCCCAGCGGATCAGGCCTTTCATATCTCCTCGGCTATAAGGTACTTATTTCGGTCGGCAGAGGATCGGGAAACCAGCTCAGCGAGGAAGCCTGCCAGGAAGAGCTGAACACCAATCACGACGGCCAGCAGGGCCAGGTAAAAGAGAGGCTGTGCCGTGATTTCCCGGGGAACAATATGATTGGTAATAGCATGAATCTTAATCCCAATAAGCCAGGCAGTTACCACAGCACCGAAGAGCATCATCAGCATGCCCAGCGAGCCAAATAAATGCATCGGTTTTTTAGCAAACCGGGTAATGAAGCTTACGGTCAATAAATCGAGCGCACCGGTAAACAGCCGGCCGATGCCGTATTTTGAGTGGCCGTACTTGCGCTCCTGGTGGGTCACCACCTTTTCTCCTATCCGGCCGAACCCGCTCCGTTTGGCCAGAATGGGCGTATACCGGTGCATATCGCCAAAAAGTTCGATGCTTTTAACCACGTCGTTGCGATAGGCTTTAAGCCCGCAGTTGAAGTCGTGTATTTTTATTCCACTGTTGAGCCTTGCCACATAGTTGAAAAATTTCGACGGCCACCGCTTCGAAACGGGGTCATGGCGCCTTTTCTTCCAGCCGGAAACAAGATCAAATCCTTCCTGCCGTATCATCCTTGCCAGTTCGGGTATTTCATCGGGGCTATCCTGCAGGTCGGCATCCATTGTTATCACTACTTCGCCATTTGCCAAACCAAACCCGCACTGAAGTGCGGCTGCCTTGCCGTAGTTCCTCCGAAACCGGACTCCGCGAACGGTTGTCAGCAGTTCCGACTGCCGGCGGATAACGCTCCACGATTCATCGCGGCTTCCGTCATCAATCAGGATGATCTCATGAGTCAGCCTGGCTTCCCCGGCAACGCGGGTAATCCATTGAATCAGCTCCGGAAGCGATTCCGCCTCGTTGTAGAGCGGAACGATTACCGAAATATCGATTAACTGTCCCGTCATGGCCTATGCCTTATCGGTTTCGTCGATTTCCGACATGGCCTGCTTGTAGGGATCGCCTTCTTTTCTAATAAATATCGATACAATCAGCGAAAGGATGACACCGGTAAAGGTTGTCCCCACGATACCCCAGAAAAATTGCATCCCGGGGCCCTGAAGCTTGGCCAGAAGCGACATAACCTGCGTGATCTGCTCTTCGGCTATGTCCTGCTTATAATACATCTCCTCGATGGTATCGAGATAGCGGCTGATGTACGTGGGATCCAGCCATTTCACATAAATAACAAAATAGAAGGCATAGATGACCGACGCAAAAAACATGAAAAGGATTCCCGCATTGAGCGATTGACCATAGCGGATGTACCCGCCATTGTATTGGTCGCGCCAGTTCTTCAGGCAAAAATAGAGGGCGGCAAAATAGGAGCCGATACTGAGCCAGTTCATCATTTTAGACTGCTGCAGGTTCATAATCCACTGAAGTACTGCAAAGATGATGATCACCAGCGCAATGATCAGTCCGTAAGTCATGGCAGGGCGTAATATCGACGGGCGATTGGCTTGCATTTTGCGGTTTTGGTATTGCTATTGGGCAAATATAGTCTGAAAATCTCGCAAGTGAAAAAGAATTCCTATCTTTGCCCCCGAGGGTAAGTCTTATACGGCCAGCTCCCGCCGAACTCCCCCAGGGCCGGAAGGCAGCAAGGGTACGCGGTCGTAGCGGCGCGATATAAGTAGCTTACCCTTCTTTTTTTTGTGCATATTCCTACCTTTGTGCAGTCACACTGATCTGCAAAATGAAATCAATCCTGCGTTTACTGATCCCTGCCTCGGTCCTTTCAACACTCCTGCTTGGCGGTTGTTTTAAGACGCCCGACATTAATTACGACTATATATTCTTTTCCGATACGGTTAAAAACCTGAGTGCGGTAAACAGTCCTTACGACGACTACAATTCCTCGGGCCCGGGATACATTAACCTTACCCTTCCGCTGGTATTCTCATCCAACCGTTACACCTACGGCAAGAAATATGATCTTATTGATTACGAACTTGTTGTACAGTTTAATCAAACCAGCGGAGCCTTGCTGTTGAGCGCCAGGGAAGGACAGTATTATCCCTACTACTACCTGACCCAGATGGCCAACACGGATTATGATGAGTTCGGTCCTTTCACGTCGTTTCTCGGCGGTCAGGAGTACCTCTTCCTGTTTTCCAGTAACCGCACCGGTAACATGGAGATCTACTTCTCCTATTTCAACGATGCCAGTTTCGGCGGCATGTCGCCGATTGATCCCAACCCTGCCCGGCTGAAGGGGCTCAACTCACCGTATTACGATGCCTATCCCACGCTGGATATTACCCTCGAGCAGGTGGTTTTTGCGTCGAACCGCGACAGCAGCCTCGATCTTTACCGTACGCCTGTTCCCAAGAAAACCGATTACCTGACCTGGGCCCGGGGAGACACCCTCTACCCGGCTGAAAAAATCGCCGTTCTGGACTCCGATTCATCCAACATGTTCCCTTATATAAACGGCAACATCCTGGTCTTCTGCTCAAAGCGAGCCGGCGGCTACGGTGGATACGACCTGTATTTTTCGAAGCACGACGGTACCGAGTGGGGCACACCGGTCAATTTCGGGCCAACGATCAACACCCAGCACAACGAATACCGTCCGGCGATATTCCTGGCAGACTATTTCACCAACAACCTGTTGCTCTTTTCATCGGATCGGCCGGGTGGAGCAGGCGGTGTTGACCTTTACTACGTGGGATTTTCAAAAACCCTGAAGTGAAATTCTGAAATCCCCCTCCATGCTGCGGAAGATATACCCTGAAAACCCGAACCCGAAAGAAATCAACCGGGTTGTGGAGATCCTTCGGGATGGAGGCGTTATCATCTATCCAACCGATACGGTATACGGAATAGGGTGCGACATTACAAAAGGAAAAGCCATTGAGCGGGTTGCCCAGATCAAGGGCCTCCGAATGGAAAAGGCCAATTTTTCCTTCATTGTTTCCGACCTCAGTCACCTGGCCGACTTTACCAAGCCAATCGACAACCAGATCTATAAAATGATGAAGAGGAACCTTCCGGGTCCATTCACATTTATTCTGGAAGCCAACAACAACGTACCCAAGATCCTGAAAAGCAAAAAGAAAACGGTTGGTATACGTATCCCCGACAATGGCGTTATCCTTGAGATTGTAAGAGTTCTGGGAAATCCGATCCTCACAACATCGGTTCACAGTGGCGACGTCATCCTCGATTACACTACCGATCCCGAACTGATCCATGAGGATATGGGGCACCTGGTTGATGTGGTAATCGACGGTGGCTTCGGCAACAACATCCCTTCAACGATAGTTGACTGCACGGGTTCGGAAGTGGTTATTGTCAGGCAGGGGCTTGGCAACCTGGAGTGGTAGCCATCCGGCATTCAGGCAATTTTCAGAAGTATCCTGCAGATCAGCAGCATTCCGGTTAAAAGGAGCAGGTTTCTGATCCTGCCCGGCAGCGGTTTATCCAGATAAGCTCTCAGCGTAAAGAAGATCAGGTAATAGAGAACCAGATCGGGCCAGATAAGGCCTTCCGGCCGGACAAGGTTTCCCGGAAGATTTCCCAGCCAGCGGGAACCGGCTGTGACAGCGGCCACCAGCAGGTCCATCGCCTTGCAGGCGGGAAGGAAGGTAATTCCTGTAAAACTGAAGATGGTGATGCCGAGTCCGAAATAAAACCCGAAAACCATCAGCGGCAGGAGCACCAGGTTCCCAAGCAGGAAATAGAGCGGAAACCAGCCAAACCAGAACAGCAGCAAGGGCAGGGTAAGACTCTGCGCGGCCAGCGACAGGGTTAGTGATCCGCCAAAATAGCGCACCGCACGATTGAATCCCGACAGCATCGGATTGAATACGGGATTCCAGATAAAGATGCCGGCAACGGCGAGATAAGAGAGCTGAGCACCTGCATTGAACAGCGAGTAGGGATCGGCAAGACAGTGAATCAATGCCGTTGCGGCAAGTATCCACAATGGGGGCGTCCCGCGCCGCCCGATGCGTGCCGCCTCAAAAAGGGTGATCATCCCGGCCGCCCGGAGAGCCGACGGACTGAAGCCTGTGAGTCCGGTGTATGCCCAAACCACCAGAAGCGCAATCAACGACCGGGGTATCGCACCGACGAGAGCAAATCGCCTGAGAATCCATGCGATGAGGAAGTATATTATGCCCACGTGGAGCCCCGAAACCGACAACACATGGATAATCCCCGCCCTGGAAAAATCGTTCATGGTTTCTTTGTCCACATCACTCCGGTCACCCAGGATCATGGCCCTGACCAGCGCGCCGGAGGCTTCCGACATCGGAATCCGGTTGATTCGTTCTGAAAGTGTCTCCTGCCAGCGCTGAAAAAACCCGGCAAGGCCGGGTGAACCCCTTGCAACCATGCTGGCAGCGCCGGCCGCCGGACGGGCCTCATAACGTACTCCCCTTGAGATCCAGTAACGACTGGGTACAAAGCCGGTCTTCGAAGGCTTATCCGAAACCTGCGTAAAGAGCATGGGCGCAAACCTCCACCACTCTCCGCGATGGAATGCCGCAGGGGTCTGTGGCTTAACCAAAAGGACCACCCGGCCGCACTTTTTCAACCAGCGCCCGTCGGCATACTCCTGCCGGATATCCACTACCAGCTGCCCCATCCTTTCCGTGACCTCGCGGTAGCTGACAATACGACCCCTGATTTCCGCCGTGAAGGGCGGCGAGCCAGCCTTTCTGAAGGTTGTTGTAACAACCGAGACCCAGCCGCAGGCAAAAAAACAGACAAATCCCATCAGGAATCCCATGATCCTGACACGGGTAAACAACTGCCACCCCTGACCGGCAAACAGGTACCACAACCCCACCAATCCCGGCGGACCAAGGTAATACAGCAAGCGGCCGCCCGGTATGCCGCATGCAATGAGTATCCCCGCCGCAAGCCCGGCCAGGCAAACAAGAATCTGGTAACCCATAAAAAAAGCGTCTATCAGCTGATATAGACGCTTTTTTTACTTCCGGGCGGAAAAATTATTTTGAATTATTCTGTTCCCACTGCCTGATCAGCTCCTCAACCGGCTTGCCCATATTATCGATTGATGCTTTTGCATCCTTCGCAAGCACATGCTCAGGGTACTTCTCGATAAACTCCTGGTATCGGGTCTTCGCCTGATCATACATCATCATCTGGTTCTCCAGAATGAAGGCCTGCAGAAAAATGCAGATCGGCTTTTTGGAAAAATCGGGGTAGTTAAGAAGTATCCTGTTGTACCCTTCGATTGCCATGGCAGATTTATTCAGGTTCATGGCAATCTCGGCTCCCTTGAACAGGTATTCGGCAGACAGGGTATCCTTTGGCCACGCATTGGCGAAATCGGTATAGGCCTGAATGGCTTCCAATCCGGTTTTTTCATCCGGGATTGTAGCGGTGGAATCCCCGAAAATCTTTGCTTCACAGGCAGCTATGCGACTAACCGCCTTTTTCTTCTCCCCATTATCTCCGCAGCCGGCAATTAAGACGACTGTGAAGGCTACTACCAGAATCCTGAACTTGTTCATTAGCTTATTTTTTTATTGGAAAAACCATCTTATACTTAACGGCAACCTTGCCTTTGGAAATATCCCGAAGCTTGCTCCGCAGCAAAGTCTTCTTGAGCGGGTTCACCAGGTCGGGGAACATGATTCCGTCGAGATGATCATACTCATGCTGAATCACCCGGGCGGCCATCCCCTCATACCATTCTTCCACAGGTGTAAAACTTTCATTCACGTACCGGATACATATTTTTCCCGGACGCAGGACATCCTCATGTATGTTGGGAATACTAAGACACCCCTCTTCAATGATCTCCTCCTCGCCTCCCTTTTCAACAATATGGGCATTGATGAATACTTTTCGGAAATCGGCGAGTCCGGGTTCGTCATCCGAATAGGCCCGCACATCCATAACAAAAAGGCGTATGGCAAGCCCAACCTGAGGGGCCGCCAGCCCAACGCCGTCTGCAGCCCTCATGGTCTCGAACATGTTCTCGATGAGGCTCGACAAACCGGGGTAATCCGGGGCTATATCAACAGCAACCTTGCGAAGTACGGGCGAACCGTACGCGTATACCGGTAAAATCATAATGCTCTCTCCTGCTCATTCTTTTTTTGTTGCAGCCATGACTCCAGTATAATGGCTGCGCTTACGGCATCGATATTCCCCTTATTACGCCTGTCGGCCTTTGATGCGCCTGCTGCAATCATCGCCTGCAGGGCCATTCCCGATGTAAAGCGCTCATCCGTCCAGTATACCGGAATGTCCGGAAACTTTTTAATCAGTCCTTTTACAAAAGCCTGCACCAGGTGTGCTGATTCAGATGGCTGGTAATTCATCTGGCGGGGGAATCCCACCACGAAGGCCTCCACCGGCTCGCGCCTGACATAATCGGCCAGAAAGACATACAAGTTATGAGATTCGACGGTGCAAAGCACACCCGCTATGCGCTGCTCCGGATCTGTAACTGCCAGACCGGTGCGTTTGCTTCCGTAGTCGATTCCGATTATGCGTGCCATGGTAATTTTGCGTGCAAATATACAAACAACAAATAATTAAGCGACTGGTTTATACCTGGAGCTGTAAGCATACAACATAACGATCAATTTTTATCTTTGTTCGCTGACTTAACCTGTTTCATAAACATCTGACCTATGAATGATCCGAAATTAAACGTATTTGAGATGCTGAAGAGGCATCCGCGGGTTTTCTCCAACATCCCACGTACCGTGATGATCAAAGACGCCGTTGAACGACATGAATGCATGGTTACCGAATCGGGGGCTCTGGCAACCTGGACGGCACCGGAATCCACCGGTCGCAGCCCTAAGGACACCTACATGGTTAGAAGGCCGGCCAGTGAGAACAACATCGACTGGACAGCTGCCAACAATCTCCCTATCGACGAAGAAACATTCGATCAGCTGTTTGCTGATGCCACGGCCCACCTTGAAAATGCCGATCGATTGTACGAAACCGACCGGGTAATCGGAGCCGACAGCAAATACGCGCTTCCGGTTAAAGTGGTTACCTACAGGGCCCTGCACACCCTTTTTATCGACAACATGTTCAGGCCTGTTCCGGCTGACCTCCATATCAGCTGTTTTGCAAGCGACGGGTTCCTGCTTCTTGCCCTTCCCTACCACAAGCTGGATTCCGAAAAATATGCCGGAAAACTCCGCAGGTTACCGAATGGCAAAACATCTGATCTTATTGTGGCGATGGACTACGACCGCCGGATCGGCATGGTCATCGGGTCGGCCTACATGGGCAGCATGAAAAAAATGCTCTTTACCGTAATGAACTATCTGCTTCCCCTTAAAGGCATCCTGCCTCTTCACTGCTCGGCAAACGAGGGCGAAAAAGGTGATTCAGCCCTGCTACTCGGTCTTTCCGGAACCGGAAAAACCACCCTTTCGGCGGATCCTTCCAGGGCACTCCTTGGCGATGACGAGCACGGCTGGAGCGACGACGGCATCGCCAACTTTGAATGGGGATGCTATGCGAAGATGATCGATATCAATCCGAAGAAGGAGCCCGATATTTACGATGCAGTTATGCATCACGATGAAATTCAGAACCACGGGGCTATGGTTGAGAACGCCATGGTCTATCCGGACGGGCACTTCGATTTTTATGACAACCGCGTTACCGAAAACTCCAGGGCATCCTTTCCGCTGAGCTTCCTCAAAAACATTAAGCCATCCTCGGTTGCCGGTCATCCGTCCACCATTCTCTTTCTCACGGCCGATGCCTACGGGGTGCTTCCTCCGGTATCACGGCTGAACAAGGAGCAGGCTATGCTTTGGTTTATGATGGGTTACACATCGAAGCTCGCCGGCACGGAAACCGGCATAACCGAACCCCAGGTTGCCTTTTCCAGGTTCTTCGGCGCTCCTTTTATGCCCTGTAAACCACATGTTTATGCAGAAATGCTCGGTGCAAAAATGGAACAGTTTCAGACCCGGGTATTCCTCATCAACACCGGCTGGAGTGGCGGCGGATATGGCGTTGGAAAGCGCATCGACCTTCCATTGACCCGGAGAATGGTGAATGCCGCCTTAAACGGGGAACTGGATACCGTTCAATATACGGAGGATACCGTATTCCATCTGCAGGTTCCCGTCAGTTGTCCCGGTGTGCCGTCGGAAATTCTGAATCCGGTGAACACCTGGGATTACCATGAGGCTTATGCTACCGCTGCAAAAAAACTGGCAAAACAGTTCAGCGATCATTTCGATAAGGCGTACGGGAGCAACAATCTGCCCGCCAGCATGGTTGCCCAGTGCCCAGGCAAATAACCCGATTTTTTCCGTTTGGGTAGGTAGAGACGCATTATCATGCGTCTCTACGTGCATTTGGACGGATTGTTGGTTGGGGGGGGGTGAGGAGACGCATTATCATGCGTCTCTACGTGCATTTGGACGGATTGTTGGTTGGGGGG
>CAYWHP010000083.1:0-3579 GCA_964457845.1 uncultured Porphyromonadaceae bacterium
CCAGCACTCAAACACATTTCTAATATTTTCCGGTTTCGCGGCGGGCCCGAATTCACATTGTGCAATTACACCACCGTTCCTGTGCAGCCTGGAATAAACAAGGTTCACAGCTTCGCAAATATCCGCCCTTGTGCCGTTCGGAAGGATATCCTGTCGATCGATTTCGCCCCAGAAGGTGATTTTTCCGGCCATCTCGCGGCTAAGGCGCTCGATATCCATACAGAAAAGCTGGCTGTTGAGGGCATGAACGCCAACTTCGGCGAGCTCAGGAAGGATATCGGCGATATTCCCGTCGGAGTGCATGAAAACAAACTTTCCATGCTGCCTGGCAATCTCACAATAGTCCTTGTACATCGGCTTGAAATGCTTACGGAATACTTCAGGGGAAAGCATCATCCCGTGCTGTGTACCCCAGTCGTCCATCAGAAATACAGCGTCCACGTCTGTAGATGCCCAGGCATCCACCTCCTTGCAGAAGTGCTCATGCATCCGCCGTAGGAGTTCGATGAAACCGGGTTCCTCCAGCATCACATCAACCATCGACTGCTCCATGGTACGGAGGAACTGAAACCGTTCCAGCGGCCTGACGATGCTGCCGGCATACACGAACCGGTCGGTCGACCGGCAGAACCGGTTGATGGCATCCCTGTCGATATCGAGTACTGCCGCAGGTGGCTGAAAATGATCGAGATCCGACCAATCACGAATAAGCGGCTCATGAACAATCCCCATCAGCCCATCCTCCATGTTTACAAATCTGCATCCCCATTCATCAATGTAAACTCCCGCAGTATACTTCCTTCCTGTGAGGCCCAGCGGCCGATCATACACCGCCGGGGCCTGTATGATATCATCCGGGAATTGTAACCGGATGGAGGCGGCTTCTGACGGATATCGCTTCTCGGCCCAGGGAAGGAGCCACAGATGCCGCGGAATGCGGGGCGGACTGTCGAAGGTGAGGGTTTTTATGACGAGGTTGCGGGGGGTCATGGAGGAAGGTTAGAAGGTTAGGAGGTTAAAAGGTTAGATAGGATGATTGAAGGGATTCGCCGAGGCCGGGGACCCAGATACGGTCGGGTGCTGTAACGATCTCTGCAACAGGAATGGTTTCAATGGAACCGGAAATCTCGTGCAATGCATTGATGCACATTGTTTGCGGAAGGGCGGCTTCGGGCGGACAGACAGCCGGACCGGGATACAGGCATCGGTTGATTGACCAATGGAGTTTTTTAAACTGCTGGTCGGAATCCGGATGGCCATATTCAATGTGCGATCCGTCATTCAGGAATGCAACGATCCCGTTGGTATCCTCACCGAGCCTGACACGGGCATTTTCAAAGACCAGCTCAAATGTGGGATTCAATTGAATTTCTGTTGCATGCGAGGCAAAGAATCCGATATCCACCCCGGTATCGGTGACGGCACGACACTCAACGGTGTCGAAATTTTCAATCAGATAGGCCCTGCGCAACCGGCCGGAAACAGAAACAGGTCTGGCGCTGCGGTTCATTTCGGTACCGCACAGAAAGAACATATTGTGCAGGAAGTGGGCACACGCATTGTTGGCAATGCTGTCGAGAACCAGTTCTCCGCTGTCGTCGCGGATTCTGCCTGCCCAGTTATTGCGGTTAAAATAGGCAAACGGCCGTGGCCACAGGCAAATGGTTTTCATCTTAAGCGGCCGCCCGAACCGGCCGTCCAGGATATCCTGCTTCAGTTTCATTACCGGTTCGGAGAATGACCACTGATAGCCGACCTCCACAAAAAGGCCGGTCTGGTCCCGGAGTGCGATGAGTCGCTCCAACTCCTGAACGGTTACCGCGGCAGGCTTGTCGACTAAAACGTTACTGCCGTTTTCGAGGGCGGTAATGGCCTGCGGCACATGAAACTGTAATGGAGAGGAGACTACCGTCAGGTCGGCTGAGCGGCCATCCTTAAAAAAAGAGTCTATATCAGAATAAACCGGGATACCTGCCTCCTGAATCCTGGCATAATAGCCTGATTTTTCAGGCTGCGGATCAATGATACCGCAGATCACGGCCTTTTCCGGGGCGACCTCCTCAAAGAAGGTTTTCAGGTAATAAAAACCGTATCCGGAAATTGCAGAGAAAAGGATTTTTATCGGTTCGTTATTCATATCAGGATTCAATCAGATTAACTTCATCCACACTCAGAAGATCAGTATCCACGGCGAGTGTCTTGATTTCAAACGGCCGGAACACCAGAGATGTTTCCGCTCCGCATCCGGGTAGCAGCACCTCAGCCCGGGCAGGATAGCCTGTAGTTTCGAACAGTCTGATAATAATATGTTTACCCGCTTCAGCCAATTTCATCGCGGCCAAACGTATGGCAGGATTGCTCACCGTAACGGCAGGCAGCGGGATCTCACCCCGGCCGCCGGGAAAGCAGCAGAGGGCGGGAGGGGGAACATTGAGGTAGCGGCATTCCTGCTCCACGCGGATGAGTCGTTCGCGCAGCGGTCCGGCATTGATATGAAAGCTGAAAAGGTGTTCGCCCTGATCCATTCGAGGGGTAAAGCGGTCCTGACGAACGATCGGCTGCCTGTCGCCAACCGGATGGCCGGCATAGGCCGGTGAGCGCAGCAGGGAGATACGCAGCTGGCCTTCGGAAAAATCAAATCCGTAGGTCGACCGGTTGGCAATGGTTACCGCGAAATCGTCTGACAGGGAGTAGGCAGCCACCCACTTTTGGGCAACCAGCTCTTCGCCCTGAGCAGAAAACTCCTGGATGCCATACGGAACCTGCCCCATAAAGGCAGGGTTGATCAGGTTTACCGGAAATGCAAGTTTCAGCATCCTGTCTTTTTCATTCCACAAAACCCGAACCTCCATGTCGAATCCGGATCCGGTTTTCGGGATAATGTAGCGGACCACCGCACTGGATCCGTTTAACCGGAAGAGGCATTCAACTACCGTACGGATGACCCCATCCTCGATAATCCTTATGGGATGGATTGGACCGCCAGTCCCCGCAAAACGGGCACTTTCAGCAGGAGACATCAGGTGGAAGCTTCCGGCGAGCTCACGAAAGGAGCTCACTTTCATCCCCCATGGATCGGCGTCATCCATCATAACCAGGAGCTCGCCGGAACCCGGCCTCAGGCAGTCGGTGCCGGCAACCCGGTATTGATCGATCAGACCGGTACCCGGATTGATCCGGATCTCGCAGGATTCATTAATGAAATCGAGCTCCTCCTGTGCCGGACTCATGGGCTTGTCGATGATGCTGGCTTCGCGAAGGAAGCAGGAGAACCGGTTCATCGACGACGCCTTCAGTTTAGCATTGAATACCAATCGTTTACGGTGGTCGTTTGAGATGTTCGCAGATTCCTTTTCGAGCTGATAAGGAACGATATTTCCCTCACTGTCAAATAGTTCCGGCAGCAGAAATACATCAGGGTTGAAATTTGGTTCAGCGCCCTGCAGTTCCACAACCAAGGTCTCGATGATATCAAAAGGCTCGGCGTTGTATACCAGAACGGGAAATTCATCGGCGGCTGCCGCAGCCTGACCGGCGAGCAGGCCGAAGAATGCACGGGTACGTCGCCTCGCCAGGATT
>CAYWHP010000083.1:3679-20521 GCA_964457845.1 uncultured Porphyromonadaceae bacterium
AGCCTGACCGGCGAGCAGGCCGAAGAATGCACGGGTACGTCGCCTCGCCAGGATTTCAAGTCCGTGGCCCAGGCGCTGAAGCGCGTAGGATTCCACTTCCGGAATCCCGGAGCCGGGAAGGATGTCATGAAACTCACAGAAAAGCATGTCCTCGAGCGCTTCCCGAATGTCGGCCAGCGGGTAATCCATGATGCCGGCCATGGTGGCATGTGAAACCATTTTCTCTGTGAGAATCAGCAAATCCTCCAGCTCCCTGTGCATTTTCTTAACGCGCTGCATCGAAGTATAACAGCCCGGAGCCCAGGGATTCAGATCAATATCCAGCTGGGGCAACGAATCCCTTCTGGTCTCAAGGCCCTGAAAATATGCTTCGGGCCATGAATGGCAGATCTCCCACATTCCTTCGAGATGGCCGACAGCGTAGTTTGGCATTCGTTTTTGAAGTTCCGTCAGATCCGTTGCCGAAGGGCCTCCTCCGTGATTCCCGATGCCCCACAGGAATAGTCCGCCCTTCAGGTCGGGATAGGTGGCCATCCACTGCTCCAGTTTTTCGGCGGCCTTACCCTTTTCTGAATTATAATGTTCAGACGAGCGGTGGGCCAGAACGGTGGAGCCGTCATATCCCTCCCAGATAAAATCATCGGAATCCAATGGCAGATGTTCATTGCCGGGCCTGCAGAACAGGTAGGAACTGTAGCCCGATTTTGCGAGGATCTGGACTAGACCGCGCGAGTGGCCGAAGGGATCGAAGTTGACAGCAGTTTGCGGCTCCACTCCGAACTTTTCGCGAAACCAGGTCTTGCCCGTCAGAATCTGCCTTACGAGCGATTCCCCTGCGGGCAGGTTGCAATCGGGCTGAACATACCAGCCGCCGATGATCCGCCACTTGCCATCCCTGACCAAGTCCCGGATTCTGAGAAAAAGATCCGGATCAAATTCCTCAACCCACTGGTAAAGAAGTGATTCATTGTGGCAAAAAACAAAACCCTCCTGCTCTTCGCAGAATTTTGCCGCAATGCGGAACGTCGAAAGGGTCTCAGCAAGCCCCTCCTCCCAGGTCCAAAGCCATACCGGGTCGATATGGGCATTGCAGACAAGGTGCAGTTTTCGCAGCCCCTGAGGTTCGGTATTTAATGGTGGCAACTTCATCTATTCAAGAATGATTTTACGGCAGCTGACCTCTTGGTGGTTGATTACCTTCAGCAGATAAATGCCGGGTGAGAGAAACGACAGATCGGCCTGGTTCTGGTTCCTCAGCGACAGAATAACCCGCCCGGAAAGGTCGCACAGTTGAGCATTTAGGCCTTCCTTCCTGCCCGCCATGAAAAAGTTGACTATTCCGCTGGAAGGATTCGGGTAAACCAACAGTTCCGATTGAGCTTCCTGATACGTATCCACATTGGCGGCTGAACAGCCTGAAAAGCCGGCCACCCTGTCCCACAGGTCAGATTCCTCAGTCCGCAGCCCGCACAGGCTGCCATCGGGCCGGGCCTTGATATCGAGGTAACAATCAGTTGATGAATGATATGGGGGCCAAATAGCGAGCCCATTGCCATTGGGGTTACCCGTAGCAGCAAAGTTCACCCAGTAGTTCAGCATAACGCGCTGTACAGAGTCATCCTCCGGCTTAAAAAGCAGGCCTGATCCGGCAGCAGCATTCTCCCAGTTGTTGAACACATAGAAAAGCTCCATCCCATGGTAACTGCCAAGGGATGCCATCAGCGGATTGGTGTGTTTATGGGTAAAAAAATAGCGCCATACCTGTTCTTCCTGGTTCCGGCTGATGCATCCGGCTGTTCGTCTTGCAGTTGCCGTAAACTGAACATCGGTGAGGATAGCAACATACGACTTCCTTGCTTCGGCAGCGTTGATTCCGGGCGGATAAAGCCGGAGTGCCGTTTGCCGGAGTGCCGCCGGAACATAAAGATTAATCAGTGCCGTTACCATCTGCGGCAGAACCGTTGCCGGAGCAGAGAGACTCATCTCTTCGGCATTCGATCCTGTCATCAGTTGCACCTTGTTGTATTGACCGCTCTGAATGGCCAGAATGGGAAAATTCGTAAAAACAGCATCATCAAGCACCGGCTGCCAGTTCATCTGCACCTTGCCGCCCTCCAGCGGGCTCGTGAGCGATGCCACCAGTGAATCGGCCGGAAGCTGGCGCAGCTTTGAAATCTTCTGGATATCAGTACCCGCACCGCCGAAACGATTGACGTAATCAATGCCTTTGGCCCGGGAATCCTGATAATCATTGATCACCGGCGATGCGCTCTGGATACAGGCCCGCTGAAAAAGCCCCGTGGCCAGCGGTGATGCGAGCAGGTTTCCGACATTCACGCCGCCCGCACTTTCGCCGAACAGCATGACCCGTGTGGTATCTCCTCCGAAGGCTGAAATATTACTACGGATCCATTTTAGGGCGAGTATCTGGTCGAGAACCGCATAGTTGCCTGATTTTCCAGACTGGTTCTCGGGTTCGAGGCCAGGATGGACAAGGTAACCGAGGGGCCCGAGGCGGTATTGTATCGTAACCACCACTACCTGCCCGCGCTCGGCAAGATTCCGGCCCGAATAGATATGGGTGCCGCTCCGCACCTCACCGGCCCCGCCCTGCTGGTTCCCCCCGCCGTGGATGAACACCATCACGGGCAGGTTGCCGGGAAGTGACAGGGGTGTCCAGATATTCAGCCTGAGGCAATCCTCCTCACCCTCGAAGGTGTATTCATCGCTACCCTGCTCGAATACTTTCTGAGGGCATACCGGAGCATAGTCGACGGCATCCAGGACACCGGTCCACGCAACGGGATCCACTGGCGCGCGCCACCGCAGTGAATCCACCGGCGGCCGGGCGAACGGAATGCCCAGAAACTGATAAACCGAACCGGTTGAGGTTCCCTTCACCGGCCCAAAACGTGTGTTCACTACCTGTGTGCGTCCCTCCGGCACCAGGAGCCAGAACAGCAGAAGGAGAAGAACCGTTTTTACGTTTACCTGCGTCCTCATGGGGCACTAAAATTCTATAAGTGTCTGATATTCATACCTCCGCTAATCTCGATCACCGCGCCCGTTGCGTACGGAATTTCTCCGGCAGCCAGTGCGGCCACTGCGCGGGCAATATCTTCCGGCTGACCCCAGCGGCCTTGCGGGATGAGGCCTTCGGCAATTTTGCGATCATATTTCTCTTTCACGCCGGCGGTCATATCGGTATAAATCACTCCCGGCCGCAGCTCGAAAACGGAGATCCCCGTGCCGGCCAGCCGGTCGGCAAACACCTGGGCGGCCATACTCAATCCGGCCTTGGAGATGCAGTATTCGGCCCGCTCGGGCGAAGATGCCGCTGCCGAAACCGAGGTGATGAAAATGATGGCGGGGTTCTCCTGCGCATCGCATTCAAGCATATAGTTGGCCATCATTTGGGTAAAGAAGAACGGCCCCCTGAGGTTGATATTCATCAGCCGGTCGAAGCTCTCCTCACGAGCTTCCAGCACATCCACCCGTTTCAGCGGGGCAACGCCGGCGTTGTTCACCACAAGGTCGATCCGGCCGTAACGCGCGGCAATTTCGTTCAGTACCGCAGCATGGCTCTCCACATCGGCGATATCGGCCTTTATTGTCAGGGCAAACGGATCGCCCGGCTCAATATTTCGTGAAATGCCAACGACAGCATACCCTTTCGACGCCAGGGTGACTGCAATGGCATGGCCGATTCCGCGGCTGGCTCCAGTAACAACTGCTATTTTCATGAACAAGGTTTGAAAAGTAATAAGTTAATTACACAGAGATACACAGGGATGCACAGAGATTCGCAGAGTTTTTAGGAATCGCCTTTTGAAAAATGTGTTTTTCCCTCTGTGAATCTCTGTGCATCCCTGCGTATCTCTGTGTAATCTCTTCACTCTGTGACCTCCTCTTTCTCCCTATCTTCCCTGAACTCCCTCCAGGTTTTCTCGAACCACAGCTCCTCCTGCGGGACCGGCCGCACCGGCACCCACCGCTTCTGAACGCGCAGCCGATCATCAAGCCACACTTCCAGAATATTCTTCTCCTTATCACCCGTGAAACGAAGGTCTTCAGCCACCGCCTCCAGGTAAACCGCGTGAGTAAGGCAAAGGTCGAAGGTACGCAGCGCAGCCGGTATTTCATCAGCCTTAACCGCTTTCAGGTCGTTGTTCAGCCGATCCCAAAGTTTCCATGCCGCAGCAACCTCCCTTCCGATGGAGGAAGCATCACGCACCGGCCCCGCGTGGTCTGACATGCGCGAGCGAAGCTCGGTGAGGGCGGTGCGGTAATCCAGATGACCGCAACCAGATAACATTTTGTAAATTTTATCGTGAAGCGTGACGCGTGACGCGGAAGAACGTGACACGTGAACAACGGCTTGACTTTCACTATTTGGGTTAAAGTTAAACTCGTCGCGGTCTCTCGTGTCACGCGTCACGCGTAACGCGTCACGATTTACAATCCCCATCGCCGCCCGTACCCCCCCCACCTGGCCCGAATTAAGGGCGGAGCCGCCCGGCCGGGTGATGCCGTGGGTGCCGTTCACCTCACCAACCGGAAACAGGCCCCGGATATTCGATTCCCACCAGATATCGCCCGCCAGGCCGCCGTTGTTGTGCTGTGCCGAAACCGCTATCTCCAGCGCTTCGCGGGTAATGTCGATACCATGGCTCATGTACAGGTCGATGGCCGGCTGGTTCAACAGCTTCAGCCGATCAGCCGGGGTTTCCGCAATGGCCCCCGACCGGCCCAGATAATCCGCCGCAAGGGCAGGTAAATCATCTGCACTCAATCCGGACGGATTGCGGGTGAAATCGATCCAAACCCTTCTCCCGGCAGCCTTTTCCTGCTGCACGGCAAGGTCGATGCGCGATGAGCCGTCGCCGTCAACCTTTTTCGGATCAAACGGCCACTGGTAACCTTTCAGGAAAATGGCCGTAAAAAGGCTCTCCCGGTTGGTAAAATGGGGCTCCAGAAACTCCCGCGGAGCTTCTCCATCCTGTTCGGTTGAGAAATAGCGTGGGATCACCTGCTGGTAGGAACCCGAGAGGTTCCACCTGAACTTCACCGAGGAGATCCCGAACTGGGATATGGCCAGGTTTTGTGCAACCGCCCCGGCCTTCAGCGCCATGCCGATGGAGCCTGTCTGGCTTTCCGGGTATACCGAGTCGCGGTAAATCCCGGCCGGACCGCCTGTTGCAAGTATCACATTATCTGCCTCATAAACCACAATGCCAAAATCCGGATCCGAGGCATGGTCAGTTTTTATACCGATGGCCCCTGTGGCCGTGCGGCCTTCCGGCCTATCTTCCGTAACAAGCTCAAGCAATACGGTGCGGTTGTGCACAGGAATGCCGTACGCTTCAACCTTTGCGGCAAGCCGGCGAAACATCATATGCGAGGTGAGCGGACCGGCCGATGTGGCCCTGGCGCGTGGGTCATGATCGGTTTTGTAGCCCGGATAAGAACCGTACCGGTTATGCGGAAACGGCACCCCAAGCCGCACGAGGTTATAGAATGCCTGAAGCGAATGCTGGGCCTCGCAGAGGGCGATATCCCCGTGCATGGCGCCGCCCCGGCACAGGTCGGCTGCCATATCAGCTGCCGAATCCGGAACCGAAGGATCAAGGGAGAGTTTATAATAGGTCTGCTTGTCGGATCCTGCATTGTTGGAAGTCCCCCCGCCCCACTGTTCCGTTACAATGAGAATATCACGCATACCCGATTCCCAGAGGCACAGGGCCGCATTGAGCGCAGCGGCGCCGCTGCCCGCGATGAGGGTGTTTACGCGGAAAGCAGAGTTATCTTTCATTGCAGCTGTTTCTTTTTCGTGACGCGTGACGCGTGATGCGTGACTTTCCCATGATGGATCTTAACTTATTTACTTATAACATTATATTCCTTAAGTCCAGCCTTCTTGGCCTTCTGCCTTCTGACTTTGTAAGCCGGATCTCGAACGGCGCATCCTGTTGCCACACCGAGCCTCATGAATTCGGTGCACTTCGAGCAGGAGGTGCAGGTTTTTTTCGGATCCATCAAGCCATTGTTCATCAGATCCTTCGGCGAATCGGGGTATGCAAAAGAGCCCCTTCCGAGGCCGATGAAGGAGGCTTTGCCCTGTTCCAGCACACCGGCACCCACAAACGGATAATAGTGCCGCAGCCAGGAATAGGCGGTCCCCACAAACTGCAGGGCGGGAAAAGATTCCTGAAGCTCGCCGGTGATCCCGATCAGCCGGCCGATGCCCGTGAGCGGATGCTCATCGGGCGGTGCACCGTTGAATACTCCCCTGTCGAATGGCCGGCCCACATAGGAATTATGCTTCGGAACACCGGCGGTGATATTCCAGAGCGGCACAAGCGGTGCGAATTCGCCAATCAGCCTTTTAACCTCTGACAGGTCAACGGAAAGGGATCCATCGGGATTCATCCCGAATCCGTATGGATAAGGGATGAGATCAAAGGCACTAAGCCTCACCGCATTCATGATGCCCGCCGAATGGTTGAGCACTTCGCGCATAAAGCGGGTGCGGCCTTCGAAATCCCCGCCATAGCGGCTGTCGGTGCGATCATAGGCAAAGAGCATCTCGTGCAGGAGGTAGCCATGGCAGGCCTTGATATCGACGGCATCGAAACCGGCTTCCCGGGCCAAAACAGTTGCGCCGATGAACGCGGATTTGATCTCATCGAGCTCAATATCTGAATAATAATCAGCCTCCTCACTCCGCCCTAAAACCGGATTATCCGAAAAGAACTTTGCCTTAAACCCCTCTTGCGGATGGCTGTACCGGCCCGAATGGGTAAGCTGGAGCACCAGGAATGGCCGGTGGGCGACGCCATAATTTTCGACAGCCACCTCCCGAATATGAGAGGTTAATTCTTTGAATACATGCACATTGCCAGCCGATAACATCATCTGGTGCGGGTTCGACCGGCCATCAGGTACCACACTGCAGGCCTCGAACCAGATCATTCCGCTGCCGCCGGCTGCATACCGGCCATAACGGCGAAAGGCGAGTTCACCCGGCGTGCCGTCCGCGTCACAATCGAAGCCCTCCATTGGCTGCACCACCAGCCGGTTGGGTACTGCCACTCCCCCGACAGTTGCCGGAAGGAACAGCGGGGCCACCGATTCCGACCATGGGAGGTCGATCCGCTGCGCAACGGCACTCGATCTCAATTCAGCCGCCGACTTAAAGTGAAATTTTTCGTGCGTTGTCATCATTTTTTAGTTTCACCACCACAACTACAGGATTATCGAATTCATTAAACCCAGTCAGTAGGGCACGGAACCGCCTTTCCCATAGCGGGTTTTTAATTGAGTCTGTTCTATTGGCCGATGCTTCCTTTCCGAAAGACTGCATCTCAATGTAAGAAACACAGGCCAACATATAATCGCCAGCGATGCGCTGAGGCCAGATTTGTCCCAAAGGTCGGTAACATCGATAGTCTCGAGGCTCCGTAATACCGCAGGTGTAGATTTTTTTCGGTCAGGGTTACAGGCAGCAAATAAAATAGCCAGGAGAAAACAAATCGGGTATTTGATCATTGGGTGGATTTCACTTTATGAACGCCTTCACCCAGGCAATATCTCAATACCCTCTTTTCTAACAATCCCAATAAGTGGGGAAACATCGTCAGTAAGGAATCTTTGAGTACCAACCGCAACAGGCTCAATCCGGTGGTCGACATTTGTTGTAAACAACCACGGCTGTGATAAAATGACATCATCCGCTGTGTCAAAACTATCGGAGATTAACATGACATCAATATCACTGTCATCGGTAGCCCGGTTTCTGGCATAACTTCCATACAGGTAAGCCTTGGTAATCGGAATACCCGCTTTTAAAAGTACATACAGGTAAGCCCTGATAATACTCACAGCATCTGCCTGAGACATTCCAATAATAATTTTGTGTTTCGCAAATAATCCAATGCCGTTTCCTGATCAGGTATTGCCGGGTAATACTCGGGATACCTCCCTTCCAGTTGGTATTTCATCAAAATAGCCATAAACACATACTGATTGTCCGCTAATTTGATACCTGCAATTTCAGATAAGTAATTCAAATTATGGGATTTTGGGGGTATATCCCTGGTTTTTCCCGTAACCAGTGCCTTAAGCATTTTTTCTACCGCCAGATGGCAAAAAAACAATCCATGGATAAATTTCCGGTTTGATATTAACAGCAGGGCTGTGTCTAAATCATTGTCAGACCCCGAACTCCAATATAATATCTGCCTTGCAACATCCATCTGAACGTACAATTAATCTCTATCCAAAGTTAATAAATATTAACGGAGCCCCTTTCGAATTGCCAGGGTTTTGAGACCTTCCATATCTCCAGCCATTCGTCCCTCACAAACACCCGGCCAATCCTTTCTGTCGAGAATGGACAACTCACCTGAGTCCATCTTTTTCCGGGTCCTTCGCGACAAAAGCACCAATTGCTCCAGCTCAGCATCCGCCAGATCAGGAAACTCCTTTCGGAAAACCGGATCGAAAATGGGGATATCGAAGGAGCCGCCGTGGTCCTCGATGTTCAGATGAGGAAGAGAGGTTAGGAGGTTAGGGGTTAGGAGGTTAAAAATACTCTTGAAATCAATGATACCGTCGCCGAACGGGGCGGTAAAGGATTGGAAGCCGGTTTCGGTTTCGATGATGCCGCCGTCCTTGATGTGGGTGGAGACCACCCATGGCAGAATGCGTTCGGTGGCCATCACGGGATCCTCGAGCATGGTAAGCAGGTTCATGGTATCGAGGCATATGCCCAGCCATTCGCCCGGCTTTGCGCCACAGGCTTCAAACAGCCTGACCAGTTCAAATGTAGTAAACTCAAAATGCGTTTCTATGGCCAGGATAACCTGGTGATCGAGAAGCATCTGCCTCTGAGCACAAAGGGCAGCAGCTGCTTCGTCAAGAAGCTGCCGGGTTGGAACAGCGTCGGGGTTCCATCGCATCAGTCCCCCTGAACACGACCGGATGATTCTTGTCCCGAGTCGGGCAGCCGCCCTGGCCTCAACAAGGTTGTGGTTGAAAATATCCTTGCTTTCCCAGGTCACCAGATTACGCGGAACATGCTGGCCCCCGCCCCATTCCAGGTAAAGCCCCTGTCCGGCGGCAAAATCCCGGATACGGTCGAGCATCGTGTCGTCGATGGCGGAGCGCTCCGCCTCACCGAATCCGGAAAAGGCAACGCCCTCCGCACCGTGACCGAGCGCCCACTGCAGGGTTTGCAGGGGGCTCAGCCCCAACGGGAACAATCCGTAATTATCTATTCCAACCTTCATTATGCAAGCAACACATCAGCATTCATGTTATCAATATACCGGCATTCCGGCCATCCTTTCAATGTAATTCTGATCTATGTATGGATCGTCATCGATATGAGCCTTCATCAGTTCAATCCGCTGCAGAAGCAGCTCCGGAAGGTTGACGCCGTACATCAGCGGGGTTTCCCCCTGGTCGGTAAGTGCGATGAATTCAATTCCCGAACGGAACAGACTGATAATCTCTTCGGAATTGGCCATTTCATTACGCATCATGTCGCGCATGGCCAGCTTGTATTGCTGCCGGTGGGATGGTTCCTCAGCCGCCATGAAGCCGTAAACCGAATCCACCCAAACGGCAATGTTTCGCTGTGTGGTGATCCAGCAGCGGAGCGCCTTCAACCGGATCAGCTGGTCGGTCATAATCGGCGATGCCCCGTCAACGGCCGAGAGCAGGTCAATCGCTTCCGTAAGCTTTGGCAGCACATTCTGATCGATCCGCAAGGCATCCTCATGGCTCCGCGAAGGGGTTGTAAGGGTGAACAGCACGTCCTTGCTGAGGTCAACGTTGTTTGGATTATGCGGAACCGTGCACATGAAATCCTCATAAAAATCGCGCTCTGTCTGAGGGATCTTTTCGATATCCGGAACAAACGGCCTCACCCAGAGGCGGTACCACGTAAACCCGATGGTTGAGTACAATGATGAGATATTCGGAAAGCCCAGAATGCCGGCTTCGGCAATGTCCCAGGCCTTCAGCAGGGTGGCGGCATGTTCACCCGCATGCCGGGCTGCAAACGAATCCAGCACATCCTCCACCGGCCTCTTCGAATTGAGCTGGTAATTGCGGAGCACTTCGTGATTGATATTGAAAGGCACCTTTTCAGGGGGAAAGGTCCCTCCCATGTGTGCCAGGTAGTTAACCCCGTTCTGATGCAGCGTTTCCAGCCTTTTCCTGGTGAGTTTCGGATAGGGTATCCCCATCAGCGGGGCGAACATGGTTTGCGGGCCATAGGCATAATAGAACGAAACCTGTGAGCCGGTTTCCTCGATTCCCTTGAAGATGGGATTCTCACGCGCATCGAAATCCTGCTGGAATACGCAGCCGGCGTTGATGTCCTTGCGATCGGGGTACATCGGGTGGCTGTAGGGCATGTCCCAACCGCGCTGAATGAGGGATGCCGTTTCAATGTCGAGCTTCCCGTTCAGGTTGTTGATGATGATGTCGTGCTCGCCATAGAAAGACTCCATTCGCGTGATGACACGGAAATCCGGGTTCAGTTCGGCTGCGGCGTCCTTCAGGACCCCGAAAAACCGCAGGGCATTGTCGCCGGCCAGTTTGGCGATTTCGGCATCGTCCTTCCATTCACGCACCAGGTAGGCGCCGCCGTTGCGGCCCACATACAGCGACTTCGTATGTTCGAACCCGGCACCGCTGTCGTTGGTCCAGATGTTCAGGAAGCCCAGGTCGGGTACCTCCCTGATCAGTTTTTGAATCATTTCGGCATAGTGGCCCAGTACCTTGGGATGGGTGATGGTCATGTTGTATCGCGGCCGGAAGCTCCGGAAAGGATGGTCGATCCTGGCCCCGCGCAGCATCGGGTATTTATTGAAAAACTCCTCCGGCACGGCGCGCGGCTCAAAACTGAGCATCCCGGGTATGAGTCCATACTTTCGGGCAAGGCGGGCATTCTCCTTCAGGTAGTTAAGATTGGCAGAGAGGTAGTAATAAGGATAAATTCCCTTGTTGAGGCTGCTGTAAACAAACTGGTCGAGGGCCGGGCAATAGGTGTAGAACATTGGGTACACCTCCCCTTTCGGACCGGTTTCGATGCCCATCGGGCTGCCCAGCCCGTTTACCTCGACATGCGTAAACCCGTTTCGTGCAAGCTCCCGCATATAGCTCTCACGGTCGAGCCCCTGCGTGATGCGCCCTTCCTGCGTAAGAAAATAGTCGTACGCCACCCGGTGGGTTTTAAATGCAGGCTCGAATATCCGGCCGCCGGCATAAACTACGGCATCCTCATCCAGAAGGTCCGACAGCAGGTACTGCACAAAGCCATGCAAATAGTATGGATGCGAGGATACCAGCATTCCATTGCCGTTTTCATCAATCTTAAACCAGATAAACCTCTCCGGCAGCGTGGCTGGCAACCCATCAACCGTTTCCCGCCCTGACCGCCTGTTGAGACAGCCCAAACGAAAAGTACCAGGCCCATTGCCTGTCAACGCAATCAACTCCTTCTTTACCGTGCCAACCACCTCAATACCGGCATTCAATTCCTCAATCCGGTTAACTCTCCTTAAAGATTCCCTCAGACTCATATAAATATTTTTTCTCTGTGAAACTCTGTGCATCCCTGTGTATCTCTGTGTGACAACCTTCTCATCTCATCCTTCCCACTTCCTCCAGCACCCTCTCCACCTCGAACTCCTGGTTGTATACATGGAAGCTTGCCCTTACTGCATTCAGCCCTGCTTCATTCACCACCCTCACCCGGATCCGTTTCTGACCGGTAAGGATATTGGCGGTTTCCTGACCTGCCCTGCCTTCAAGGCGGAATGTGATCATCGACGACCGGTACTGTTCCTCTTCGGGCGAGAGGATCTCCACACCGGAGATTGTTTTCAGACCGCTGTAAAACTTCTCTGCAAGACCTCGGTTGTGGACATGAATTTTATCTGTTCCGATCGCCAGCAGAAATTGTGCTGCCGTATGCAGTCCCCTGAATAGGGATTCATTCTGCGTGCCGTACTCAAATTTTCCGGCTGTATCGCGGAACGTAAGGACACCGGTGGCGAGGTCATGGTTCAGATCGGAATAAGCCCCTACGGTGACCGGCTCCAGCAGAGGCAGCTTTTCTTTTGCCACATACAGCAGGCCTGTTCGTTTCGGGCCGAGCATCCATTTATGTCCGCAGGTGGCATAAAAGTCGATACCTGATCCTTTCAGGTCGAGCGGCATGGTTCCGGTGGCCTGTGCCCCATCCACAGCAAAGAGGATACCCCGCTCCTTTGCAAGCTGGCCAATTCCGGCCACAGGCAGCACCTGTCCGGCGGTACACGTAATATGTGAAAGGATGATAAGCCGGGTTCGGCTGTTTATCAAATTGCCGATGAGGGAGACATTGTTGGCACCTACTACCCGGTCGGGCTCGAAGGTTCTGATTTTGATGCCGTTGAGGCGCTGCAGATTCAGCAGCGGGAGATTCAGCGCCACATGTTCGTGTGTGGTGGTAATCACCTCATCACCGGGCTTCAGCATCAACCCGTTGAGGATGATATTAAGGCCTTCGGTGGCAGTATTTGTAAGCGCGAGCTCCTCCGGTTCAACTCCGGGGCCAAATAAAGCGCTGCAGGTTTTTTTGATTTCCAGCCACTCCTTCTCATCATGACCGGGCTTTGGATACTGCTCCACGTCGATCATGGCCTTTTTAACCATTTCCAGAACGGTTTCCGGTGCAGCGCCAATACCGCCCGTATTCAGGTAGATATAATCTTTCGGGTAAATAAACTGGTCGCGGATCTTCTGCCAGAATTCATCCTCGCCTGAAGTCATGCGCAAGGCGTGTGAAAACTCCCCGGGAGAGCCAAAGGCTCCGGCGCCGGATGCGAGGGTCAGACCGCCGGAAAAAAGGCCCAGCGACCGTAAAAAACGGGTGCGGTTCATCCTTTAAAGGTAATCCGTATCTCCGCCCGGCCCGCCACTTTCGCTGAAAAATTAACATACCTGCTCTGTTCGATCATTTCCCCCTGAAAATCAATGGTGACGCCATCAATCTCGACTATTACGGGCTCGTCGCCGGTCCCGGTAAGGATGTGAAAATCGGCCTCGGCATTGCATAAAACGGTTAATTCAAGCAGCAGGTGCGTGTACCTGAACAGATATTCAACAGAGGCATTGTCATCCCGGCGAAAGCCTCTTTTGTCATCCCGGCGAAAGCCGGGACCTTCTTCACCAGCTCGTATCTCCTCACCGGCCCCTGCACCTGCAGCATACCCCACTCCAACTTCAGCTTCGTTTATCCCCGCCGCCAGCCATCTTGGCGAGATCCTTATTCTGGAGAAGCTTTTAAGCTTATCCTCAATACCGGCAAGGCCCTCAATCAGCGCCCAGGCCATGGCAGAAGATCCCCATCCGTCGGTAGGCATGGCTTCGGGACTGGTGCTGGTTTCCACCGTAGTGGGTGAGCCGTCGGGGAAGTACCAGAGGTACGTTTCGCCGGAAGCGGCAATCAGGTTATAATATTGTTTAAGAATGGAGACACCATACTCCTCAAAACCATGCTCAAAGGCGGCCCGGGCGAGTTCACCGCCGGCCAGCGGGAATATCCCACCGTTGATATAGGCGCCGCCAACGAGTTTTTCGTCGCCGAATACCCCGTCGGGGAATGGCGGATCAACCGAAAACCACTCGGCAAATGCCCGGGTGGTTTCTTTGCGCCGCTGGTATTCCCGTAAAATAGACACAGCCATTTCATGTGTCGCAATCCCCCTGTTGATGCTCATCGGGTTTGCCATGCTCAGCTGTTTCGATTCATCCACACCAGCAATTACCACCGGCGTAATCTTCACAAAATGAGTATAATACGCACCGTTCCAGCAGATCTCATTCGTGCGGTTTCTTAAATCCTCTCTCTTCTTACTGATTATTGCCTTTTGCCCTCTTCCATCTGCCTTTTCCCCAAAATAGCCATACAAAACTTCCATGATGGAAAGCGCCTCAAAATAGCCGGAATTATCGCCGTGAAAGATCCCCCAATAGGTCTCATCATTGAGCTGAAACTGAAGCCAGTCATGCTTTCCGGCTGTATAGGCGAAATCCCAGGTATCGATGGTATAGGCCCGCTTCACCAGGCCTGTTTCAGGGTCGGTACGCTGCGGGTTGGTGAAAATGTACTCCAGCGCCCGCTCCAGAGCCGGAATAAGGCGCAAGATCCACTCGTCGTCGCCGGTTGCCTGCCAGGCCAGAAAGGCCGCCTTGATGAAACGGAATTCCACATCGGCTTCAACCGGCACCCGCACGTATTTGGTCCAGTTCTCCCTTTCACAGGGGAGCTTTTCCGGGAAGGTGGTGAAATAGTCGAAAATCCGTCCGTTGGCCGACTGTGTTTCTGCAAAATGGTCGACCGTACTCTTCAGGTCTGTCTGAAAATACTTTGCCGCGCGCATCATGTCGGAGTGATCACGAATCCAGATCGATCGCGCATCGGGTGAGCGGTACCCTGTGATGGTTTGTCCATCTATATCGACAGTAAGAGTATCCTGTTCCAGGAATTTCCTGACCATCTCCGGCAGTTGATCAAACTCCGGTCTTCCGGTTCGTATGTATGTCTTTGAAATCTCCATAGTCATGCATGCTATTTCACAGATACGATAAACCAGAGGAACAATATCACCAGGCCAACCAGCGCCCAGCTGCCGAAGAAGCCGAGATAGTCGATCCGCTTCCATTTACGGAATTCCCACTGACTGTTGGGGAACATTTTTTCCTTTTCAAAGCGGGAAAAGTCAGCCCGGCCTGCGGCAAGGGCCACGTCATCATCCTCAGGTGTGGGTTGCACGGGAGTGTGCAGTTTCACAAAGAAATCGTCCAGCAGTTTGCGCGCGACGGGTCGGGTAAAGAATGAAAAAAGGAAAAGCAGCAGAAACGGGAACAGGGCATCGAAGAAGAATCGCAAGGCTACCAGCTGAGCTTTCGAAAGATGCGTCAGATCGAACCCGAACCAGCTGATCACCCAGATCTCGGCATGAAAGCGGTCGACGCCAACCTTTGGTGAAGCAGGGTCATCGGGATTCTCCCGTGCAACCTTATCGAAAAAGATCCCCACCGGAGCGACAGTCACGGTTTTTTCAATCTTTTCACCAACAGTGACGGCTCTCCCCTCATCAACGTCGATTTGCAGCGCCTTGGTTCGGAGCGAAACTTCCCGGGATTTTGTTTCAGCAATCAATACAGTATTGTGTTTGATGGAATCGATTGCCGGGAAAAGGTTTGGAATGACGGCGTAGATGGCGATACAGATCGCAACCTGCACAATCACGGCCGTTTTCGTCACGCGGCGCCAGATGAATCCCAGCCAGATGGAGGCGCCAAAGATGGCGGGAATGGAAATGATATACTGGAACAGCTCCAGCAGATTATCAACGACAAGTGCTATGCCGATACCTCCGAGCAGGGTGATTCCAATAACTACGCGGCCAACATTCAGATAGTGCTTTTCGGATTTATCCGGATAGAATGGTTTGTACAAATTCCGGATAAACAGAGCGGCATAGGATATGGATGTACCGCTCAGTGTCGACATGTTGGCAGCAAGGATACCCGCCAGCATGAGTCCGATGGCGCCGGGCATAAGAAGGTCGTTGGTCATGAAGCCCCAGATCAGGTCGGGATCGCTCAGCGAGCCTCCATAAATGGCAATGGCCAGAAGGCCGGCAAGCGCCCAGAACACCATGATTACCCGTTTTGTAAACATTCCCCCGATCATGCCAATACGTGCAGCATTTTCATTCCTGGCCGAACCGGCTGTCTGCATGCCGGTAACTACGGCAACAATGGAGACCAGGTTCGCAAGCGACATGGCCAGAATGGTATACCAGGCATATTCACTCATGGTACCGGAGCCGAACAGTTCAAACAGGTAATCCGGCACCTTGGCATGAAGGCCCTCGAATCCGCCAACCCGGTGAAGTCCGGCCGGTATCAGGATCAACGAAAATATCAGGATAAGGATACCCTGAATGGCATCCGTTATTGCTGCAGCCCTGAATCCGCCCATCATGGTGTACATTCCCACCACCAGTGCATAGATCAGGTAAAACCAGATTTCATTGGTGTACGAAAAGAAGGAGTGGAGCTCACCTTTCTTGTTCTTGTCGGTCAGCTGTTCGTAACGAGCCTGCTTTTCACTGCCAAGCCCCGCGGCCAGTTCTTTCCGCAGCGACTGAAACTCGGTGTATTCCGATATGCTCTGCCGTTCGGCAGGCGAGCATAACTCGATCGGCTTGGGGGTCATAGCGACCATTGTCTTTGCAGCCACCATGTAGCCAACACCTCCTCCAAGCAGGGCCATCAGAAGGGTAAACACCGCATAGCTTCCGCCCAGGAACGGACTGTTGAAGCGTTCCGTAAAATAGTCGCCGATGGTGGTAAGCCGCACACGCCTGAAGAAAAGGGTTGAAAACCAGTAGAATGGCGTCAGAAAAAGAACAAGAAACTGAATCCACATACCGCCAATCCCTTGCCGGTACACTTCCCTCGAAACAGCCACGGCCTGGTCGGCGTTGGTGGAGGTACCAAAATTCAGGAAAAACTGGTAAGCCTTGCCAAGCTTGCGGCCTGCCAGAAAAAAATCGTCGGTGTTCTTGTTTTTCTTCTCCGACTGTTTACCGATCCAAAGCATGGCAACGATAAAGACGAGGATGATGATAAGATCGATGATGTGTAAACCGAATAGCATAGCAGGTGATTGTTTGGGTTAAGGTCGAATCGTGACGCGTGACACGTGAGGCGTAACGCGGAAAAAAGTGGCAACGGAGAGCATTGGGTGCAGGGGATGTGCCGTTAAAG
>CAYWHP010000084.1:0-6623 GCA_964457845.1 uncultured Porphyromonadaceae bacterium
TCATCGTCTGCCCCGGTGATTGAAAACCATTTGTAAGGCAGTCCGGGAAGGGCCGGTTCCCAGAGCTTATCAAAGAGACAATCAATGTATAAATTATGTACCTGCCTGGTTAGTTCAGGGTCTTCCGTTGTTATTTGCGCTGGTAAACTTTTCCTGGCATGCTGAATGTTCTTTTCAGCAAGAGTGTAGTTCCTCTTTGCCCCTTCCTGACACAAAGCCGAATCAGTAGAACTCAATACACATAAACATATAAGGGCAGTGCCAAAAATTCCCTTAAGACCGGGCGTGTAATGTTGCTTGTTGTTATTCATGATTTCAACGTTTGTGATTTATTGCCTGTTTATCATTTCAGCAGCCTTTTTCGCAGCCTGGCTTACTACATCCGCGTATGAACGCTGTAATCCTGCTTTTTTTAAAAAGTTTAAATCCGATTTACTCCCGCATTTACCTATTGCAATCAATGCTTCTGATTTTACCGCATAACTGTTATCTTTTTTAAACACCTCCTGGTAAAATTCCTTAAGCCCGGGATCTTTCAATTCTCCTAATTTATTTATTGCAACTGCTCTTACCCTTGATCTTTCTTCTGCTGCACCCGCTTTTAGCAATTCAACATTATCCTTGCCATGGTGAAGCCCGATCTGCTCAATTGCAGCTGCTCTCACAGCCCAGAATTCATCATTTTCAGCGACCTGTTTCCATACTGCAATAGTCTGAGGATCATTGGAATATTCTGACAATTGACCCACTGCCCATAGTCTTCCGGTCATATCATCATTATTTACCTGGTAAAGAAGTTCCTTTAGGCTGTTCTTATAGGTCCATTCTTTTAACAGGTAATTTCCATCGTCAAATCTGACCAGGTCAGGTTCAGCATCCAGCCTGATTCGGATCGTTTCGGTTTTCTTATTGAGCCAGAATTCCTGTACCTCTTTTGTATTTCCTTTAAAAAGGCCTATCCTGACCGGAATCCTGTATATGGGCACATTCTCCCATTTGTCCTGTTCCTGGGTTATGGTAATCACGAGCTCTTTCTTTGATTCATCCCAGGTTTTAACGATCGTAAAGACAGGATGTCCCGGCCGGAAGAAATACTGCTCAAAGAACCAATCCATATTTTGTCCGCTCACATCCTGGACACATTTCATGAAGTCATAGGTTGAAACAGCTTCAAATTCATGCCTGTGCAGGAATTCACTGATCGTCCGGAAGAAGGTGTCGTCACCAAGAATATATCTGAGCAGGTGAAGGTTGCATGCCCCTTTCTGGTAGGTGTGCCGGTTAAAATTATCTCCCGGTTCCTTGTAATCAAAATAGATTATAGGCCTTTGAAAGCGGTTGTGAAACTCATCCAGGTATACATTTTTCTTCTCCAAAAGGTCATAGTCTCCTTCAAGATCGCCTTTGTCAAATGCGGTATAGAGGTGATCGGAGTAGGTGCCAAAACTCTCGTTCAGCCAGGTATGCTCCCAGCTTCGGCAGGTAATCAGGTCGCCCCACCATTGGTGAGCAATTTCATGCGCAACTACATACTCGCGGGGATAATCCTGTTCAGAAAACTCATCCGTAACTACCCTTTCTCCTATTATTGTGGCCGAGGTAGCTTCCGCTCCACCGGTCAGATAAGGTGATACTACCTGATCGTATTTTTCCCATGGGAATTTATAATTGTAGGTCTTATTGAAAAAATCTATCATATAGGGAGTTTTACCGAAAACCCTCTCAACTCTGTCGGCCATTGAATGGTATACCCAGTAATTTATGGGTAAATCTCCCAATGAATCCTCTACCACAAGGTAATCGGCTATGCTCAGGTTTATGAGATAGGTGGGATGTGGTCTTTCCTGTTTCCAGTGCCAGGTCGAAGTCCCATCCGCATGCTCTGTCGTGCCAATTAATCTGCCATTGGATAATACTTTGTACTTGCTTGCTGTCGTGATAATCATTTCCTGGGTAACCTTGTCGTTGGGATAGTCATAGCATGGAATCCACTGCCTGGCCTTATCCGGGAAACAACTTGAGGACACCATGAGCGGCCGGTCACCTTCAGCATCAATAAACTTCAAGCCGGTTACAGCTTCAGATAAAAAGTATTTTATGGAAAAAGAAATGCTGTCGGTTGAATCATATGCTTTAGGAAGATTTACAACCAGGTTATCATCTGTCTGAGAGAATTCCAGGGGAAAACCTCGTGCGTCAAGTATATCAGTTACTTTTAACGACTGGGCATCCAATTTTACCACCCTGAGGTCGTCACGCAGGGGCTTTAGCGTAATCGTATTTTGTCCTTTAAGATGCTTCCCTTCAGGGTCAATTGAAAGTTCAATACGATAATGTATCGCATCGTAATCCCTTGACCTCTCCTGCGACAAGGGGATCACACCGGTTTCGGATACCTGGGCCGACAATGGAGGCAGCGCAAATGCTAAAAGACTTACTAATAGCAGGTTTCTCATAGTTGGTTCTTTAATTCTCGTTTTGATTCAATTATGCATATATTCTTTCAGGGCATATCTACCAGGATATTACGGGTTTGCACAAGCCTCACCGGCCCCAGAAGACCAGCCGGCTGAACCACCCAGTAATTGGGGTCGGTCCGGTATCCATGGGTTTTTATATTGGTTTTTGTAAACCTCTTATCTAACGGCAATTCATTATCGCCGGCGAGACGATTACACCAGAGATTCATCACCTCGATCTTTAATTCATTGGAGCCAGCTTTAACGAACTCAGTTATATCAGCACGGAAGGGTGGCTTCCATAGAATTCCTGCCGATTTTCCATTGACAAAAACTTCAGCCACCTCCCTCACATCGCCCAGATCAATATGAACCCTTCTGCCTGAAGCCAGCCAATTTGTCGGGATTTCGATTGTTTTCGTATAAAACCCCGCACCGGAGTAGTATTTAACACCCTGATTTTCATGTTCCGACCAGGAAATGAGTTCCGGAAATTGCATCTCAGCAGGAGCCCCCCATGCCGGATCAAACGTTACTTTCCATTCGCCGCTTATCTCGATGGGATCCGCCAGATCTTTCAGGTGCACCTTCGTTTCCCGGCCTTTTTTACCATGCAGCAGGAAGTCCCCGTTTTGCCAGCATTCGAATGCAGCGGATTCGCTGACGATTCCGGTTCCAAAAACAACAAACACCGAAGCGCCCGGAGCCATATCCAGCCTGACGATGGTTCCATTACCCTGCGCATCATAAATAAAGGCAGGCTTCATCGTACCATCGGCGGGATCCCAGAATGAGGGTTTTAATCCTTTCACCCTGAACAAGCAATCAGCACTTATTTGGTTCAGCGATTTATTTCGGATAAAGTATATCTCTGTATTTTCCGTCTGCCGGTGAATGTAGTCAAGGTCCTTATCAAGTTCTTGATCAAGGCCGAAGAAGTCCGGGCCTACAGATTCCATTTCAAGCCATTCCCGTGCAGTATATCCCCAAACAACCTTGCCTTTGCCATACCTGTTTTGTTTCACGGTTTTGCCGTTACAGGATCCCCACATCTTATCCGCAAGGGCCTGTAATTCAGCCTTTCGTGATTCATGATTTCGCAAACCCGGAACATCAACGGGCCGTGGTCCAATTACCGTAGCTCCGGATGAAACCAACTCCCCGAGTTTCTGCAGAACCTCTAATTGCATGAACTCCTGATCGGGGAGTACAAGAACCCTGTACGACATTCCATCGGGGAATCGTAACCTACCCTTTTCAACGGACATGCGATTCAGGATCACATCGCTGTTAACCACATCATAATCATAGCCTTTTCCAAGACCTTCGAGCAGTGGCTTTTCAGGAACATTGGCAAATAAAGGCCAGAAATTCGGGGCCTGGTCGCCATAATAATAGGCCACATCGGCCACAAACAATCCCTGTTGCAGCATGTGGCAGCAACGGGCCAGGTAATCCATAAAAGGCCTGGCCTTCGACCACCACACCACACGGGGATTCATGTCGACTCCGGCATGATAGGAGCGGCCGGGATATCCGAACTCATCCGGAGAATTGGAATAACCATGATAGGTAATGTGATTCAGGCCTTCGCAAAATGCCCGGTCGACATACTGTTTCCGTACAAAGGGACCGTCTTTCCAGCGCCACCAGGTTGTCCAGGATTCCGCGTCAACCAGTGGCTTTCCATAAATATGTGATGCACAGGCGATCTCCTTGATCAGGAAAATATTATTTCTGTTCCTGATCCAAAATTCGCCGCGGGGGATATCCACATTGCCAAGGGCTTTCAATGCATCAACCGGACAGGTATTCCAGATTGGCGGACCGGGACCACCCGCCTCGCCTGCCAGTTTCAGCCCGTATTCGGCACAGATTTCACTTCCTGTTGTATAGTGGCTGAATATCAGGAGATCGCTTACAGATTTGTTAAAATCGTACTTGAAGCGATCACTTTTCTCTTTGCTTTCTATCGTCCACCCCGATAATACAGGAAGCCAATTAACCGGATCATATCCGTGGTCCTTTAAAAACCATGCACCAAAATTCGTAGTCCATTGAATTCCCTCATGGAGTTCCATGCTGTCAACGTCAAGCGTTTTAAGGGGCATATCAGGATCACCACCTTTTTTAATTCCAAGTGCTTCAATGATGTACCGGAAATGAAAACGGGTGGCCTCCGGATCCAGAAAATCAATGAACGGTCCTTTGGAATTCGGACTGGCTGCGATCAGCTGCTGGCCATTATTCGTGCATACATACCTCATAACCTGCCACTTACCGGCAGGTGGCGTCCAGCTTAGCACGCCATTGGCAAAGTGGTCAGTCAGATTGATCACCTCAGACAGATCCGTAATGACCTTATCCTCAGAGTCGGGCCAGGCCAGTACGGCAACATCAATATACCATTTTGGCAATCCATCCTCTCCTTTGGGGCATTCGGTCGGAACTTCAGGAAATGGAAGCTCGTATTTTACTATACCTGAACCCTGAACTGCTAAAGCGGAATAGAACAGGTTCTTGCTCGCAAGTTCAGGAGGCACCCAGGGACCGCCGGCATTCCAACCGCTGGACGTAATCAACCCCATATCAAGGTTTAATCGCTTTGCTTCTTTCAAGGCATGGCGGATGGCTGCAACCGATTCTTTACCCATAAATGGCGGCCCGGCAGGAACAAATCCGTTTGGATTGATCATGGCTTCGGTATCCCATATCTGGAGGCCTCCAAGCCCCTTGGCCTTTGCCTCTTCCAGGTCACGGGTCAAACTCTCCGGCCTGACATCACCATTCAACCAGTTCCAGTAGGCTATTGGCCGGGCTTGATTCCCGGGATCAGCAAATCCCCTGGAAAGATCAGATTCCTGAGCAGTGCCCGCACAGAAACTTAAGAAAAGAGCCAGTAGAAGGAGTGTGCTGTTTTTCACTTTCTGAGGATAATTCTGTGCATCCGTTAAATCAGGGTAGAATGGTGATCTTAACCGGCGTCATTTCGTTTATAGGAATGAAAAGTACCAGGTCATCCCCCCTGAGATGATGGTTAATTCCGGTTTTGCCACTTTTGCTTTCTTTCCCGTTCACCAGGATTTTGGCCCTGTTCGAATTCCAGTTTTTCACCACAATTGCCAGGTTGATAATTGGAGAATCCTTACTGCCGGCCAGTGTAAATTCAACCGTCCCGGTTTTGGCTCCGGTACATTCAAGCTGATAACACCGCTCTACCCTGTCGTATCCCCTTGACACACAATTCTTACCGATTACGGAGAGTTCAGGGGCATAGGCCCACGACCTTCCGAACCGGATCAGGTCGGTCATTTTCATGCCGTTCATTCCGTACAGGCCGATCCAGTACAAACGGTTACCCTCCTCACGTATCGGCGGATCGGAGCAGGGTGAACTCATGATGTGGGTGGGGCGGTCGGTTGTCAGAGCCCATCTCCCGTCGCTGCGGGCCTGGTTCACAGGAAAATGATTGTATCCGCCGGCTATCCATCTCACCCACATATCGTTGCCCGGCTCAAAACAGATAAACGGCTTGTTCTGCGACTTGAAGTTGTACTGCTGAATGGTATATTTCCCGGTCCAGCCGTCCGGCCGTTTCGGAGGATCAATCGCAACGGTTTTGATATCGGAATCATAATCCGCAACGGTCACGTAATCGTTTTCCAGAAGGTCCGCGGTGCGCTGGCCCGGCTGCGTAAAGGGCAGCGATTCCTGGTACTGTATGGCATCGCCCGTGGTCCCTTTGTTCCAGGATACCTTCCGGATGGCCGTTCCGTCGGGATAGATGAAATAGTATTCATCCACCCAGCACTCCCATCCGGTTTTGGGATCGGGCATCCATGTATGGTCGTATGCGCTCACCAGGGCATAGCGCCAGTGGACCACTGCTCTTGCTTCATTATTCTCGATGATCCTCACATGTGAGAACCGGCAATGCCTGTCCTGCATGTGTTCAAAACAGCCCTCGATGTCATCCGCCCCGTTACCCCAGGTTTCGAGGCTTTGGTCTGCCATCCAGTTTTCATTCTCGGAAACCCAGGCCGGGCCGTAACGCGAGCCCCGCCAGAATACCAGCTTCACCGGACTGTCGTCAAAGCAAACGACGATATCGGGATCCTGGTCGACCGGCCAGAGCGTATCCCATCCCGGATAGTATTTCAACTT
>CAYWHP010000084.1:6723-19598 GCA_964457845.1 uncultured Porphyromonadaceae bacterium
GCGCTGGTGCAGGATATCCACTGTTCACCGATCGCAGTCTCAAAAGATACCTGGCCGTAAGGACCAATCATGAGTCGGTACCCCTTGACCTCAACCGACTCCGTGGTGATAACCGGGCACCAGTTCAGCGGATACTCGCCAAGGGCCACCCATGCCTCGATGGTTAAAGCGGCGCCCGGTTTCCTGATTGCCTTTCCTTTGCGGATAATCCGCGTGGTAAAACCATCCAGGCGCAGACCATTTCCTGCTACCCCTTTCACCGATTCAAAATTACCTTCGATGGTATCCGCAAGGTTGGTTGCGGTTTCAACAGCGCTCCTGTTCCTGATGGTTTCAAAATCCCAGTGCATAACGGGATCCTGTGCCCTGCCGGTAAGTACCGATACCTGCACGGAAAACAGCAGGAGAATGATGAGATAACGAATTGACTTCATAAGTAAAACGAATAAAACACATTGATCATCAGAGACTCCACCCTGTTCTGAATTCCGGCTTTATCATGGCATTTGCCTGTTCCAGGTTCGATATCCGCATGGCGTTGCCGTCCCATTTCAGCTCCTGGTTACGGAACAGTGAGGCAGCGGTACCCAATAAAACGGTTTCCGTGAGAGGCCCGCCATAATTAAAATTGGCGCTGGCAGGCTTGCCGGTTTTAATGGCCTCCACCCAGTCGGCATGATGCCCTTTGCTCCGTTCAATCAACTGCGGCGGTGTTGCAACCTGTTCGTTTTTATCAAAGAGCTGGACTTTGAATTCGCCGGCTCCGTGCGATCCATGGGTAATGATGCCCTTTTCGCCGATCAGCAGGGCTCCGCAGGTGTCCTCGTATTTCAGGTCCCTGAGCCGGTCGTCGTGCAGCGGCAGCAGGCCGCCGTCGTACCAGGTGAGTTTCACCGGGGGCTGGTCGCCCCGTTGCGGGAACTTGTAGGTGATAATGGATGCCGTCGGGTAGGTATCGTATTTCACCTCGGGCAGGAGGTTGGAGGTGCTGGCAATCACGCTGTCGGGGCTTCCGAGATCCAGGGCCCAGAAAGCCGGATCGAGGGTGTGGCAGCCAAAATCACCCAGTGCGCCGCATCCGAAATCGATGAACCCGCGCCATTTCATCGGAAGATAGTCGGGCTGGTAAGGCCGGTCAAGTGCCGGTCCGAGCCAGAGGTCCCAGTTCAGCTGCTTCGGGACCCGGTGATCCCCCGTCGGCCTGACTATGCCATGTGGGAATGAAACAGAGCCTCCTCCTGCCGGCCGGTCGCACCATGCGTGCACCTCCGTAACCTTGCCGATGGTTCCCGCCTTGATGTGCTCGTAAAACTGGCGGATGCTCTCCCAGGAATGGCCCTGGTTCCCCATCTGCGTCTGCACACCGTATTCCTTTGCCAGCCGGGTGATTTCCCGCACCTCAAAAACGGAATGCGCCAGCGGCTTCTCGCAGTATACATGCTTGCCCATTTTCAGTGCCATCGTGGCGATCACGCCGTGGTTGTGATCGGGGGTGGAAATCACCACCGCATCGATATCTTTCTGCTTTTCAAGCATCACCCTGAAATCCTTATACCTTTTGGCCTTCGGCCAGGCCTCGAATGACTTCTGCTGGCGCTCCCTCCAGTCCACATCGCACAGGGCAACTATATTCTGGTCCTTCAGCGCCTTCAGGTTGCTGCCTCCCCTGCCTGCGATCCCGACGAATGCCAGGTTCAGTTTATCGGAGGGCCACACTACCTTTTCATCCTTATCCTCACCGGGTTTACAGGCTGCTGCGCCCAACACCAGGGCTCCCACTGAACCGATGGAAAGGGTTTTTGTAAATTCTCTTCTCGATGTCATGGCTTTGTATTTAGGTTTTTGTTTTCTGTTTTCATTTTTTCACAGGAGCAGGCACCAGCTCCGGATATTTCCGCCGGATGATAGCAAGCTCATCCGGGCTCAGCTGTCCGATTTCGACCGGTTGATCCTCAGGTCGAACGCCCTTTTGGTTCAGCCGGTTCATCAGGCTCCAGTTCCGGGTGCTCCCCCCTGGTTCCGGATCCCCGGGCTCCTTCGCGGGCAGGTCATAACGGGTAAAATCGATGAGTCTTTCGGGCGTGCCCTCTTTCCAGTTCCGTAAAAATGCCAGCCGGAAATCCTTGTTCATGAACCACCGTATCTCCAGTTCCGGTTCCGATCCGCAAACACCGGTGCCGCGCATCACGAAACGATAATCGATCTTGCTGTTATCCCTGAACTGCTCCCGCCAGATCATTCCGAACTCACCGTGCGTGATGCACTTTGCCTCAGGCCAGCGCCGCCGCATCTCATTCAGCCAGATCTCAAGACCATCCAGTCCGGTCCGGCTTTTGCGATCCCTCTGTTCCAGGTCAACCAGGCCCAGTTCCCAAATACAGGTTACCCAGGCGAAATTATTCAGGGCGAATCCGGTGTCGAAATGCGCCGCCGTTGTTGCCAGTATCTCTTTGGTCCCCAGCTCGGTTCCCTGGCGGAGAATGGTCTCTATCGGACCGACCCCCTGCCGGCTTCCGCAACGGATGCCATTGATAAACCGCGGCACAGGATACCTGGCCATCAGGAAATCCACCGTCCAGCCGTCGAGATTGACACAATCGATCATGTCCTTCTTCCCCTGCGCCGGTTTGCAAAAATGCTCGCGCGACGGGTAATAGGGATAGGATAATGAGCCCTCGCCGTCGCCATTATCCACGGCATACTGGCTCCAGATATTGCCCTGGCAAACATGTATGCCCTCCTCTTCAGCCAGGAAACGCTGGTTTTCGGCAGAGAGAAAACCGGCTATCACACATTGTGGCCGGTAGCCTCCGCCAACCATCTCCGAAACCATCTGTAACCCCTCGTGCAGGTCGCGGTTGACCTGCTCACGGGAATTATACATATTGGCAAAATAGCCACCCGGAAGGAAGGTGATCTCGTCGCCATACTTTTCATGATAGGAGACAACGAGCTTTCTGATTTCCTGATAATTGGGCCGCTGGTCCTTCAGGGCGAGCCAGCTGAACGTCCAGGAGATCCGTGCACCCGGCCAGCACTTTTGAATGGTTTCGCGAAACTTCCGCGCGGCTTCCGGGGAGTGTATCCCGGATTCATCGACCCCTTCGTTTCTGTCGCGCGATACCTCGATCTGGTTCACCCGGACCACCGTACTGAATGTAAAAAACCGGTTGCCCTTCAGCTTCAGGCCGTCATTCATTCCGCCGGCATACAACGGTGCCTGTACCAGCAGGAGCAAGCATCCGGCAACCGCACTCAGCCATGCCATCTTCATGTTCCTTTTATAAAGACGCCCTGCCATCATTTGCCTGATAATAAACGTACCGGGCCCAGCAGCCCTGCAGGCTGCAATCGGAACGGCTCATCACCGCCCGGCCACACTTCTTTCGTCATGAACGACTGGTTGGTTTTGCAGAACCTGTCCTTCGGGTCAGCCAGCATGTCGCCGGTCAGCCTGTTTACCCAAAGGTTAACGATTTCGATTTTCAGCTCATTCTCCCCGGCTTTTATCAATTGGCTGATATCTGCCTGATAGGGTTTCTTCCACAATATCCCTGCGGATTTTCCATTGATGAATACCTCGGCAACATCCCGTACCTCCCCAAGATCCAGCATCATTCCATTTTTTACCCCGTCTTCATCTGCCTGGAATTTATTCTGATAGGTGGCGGTACCTGAAAAGTATTTGACTCCCTCATCGTCTGATTCCGTCCAGGAAATCAGCCGGTCGAATACAACCGATGGCGGGGCGCCCCAATCCGGTGGGAAATTCACCTTCCAGGGTCCTGGGATTTCAGCCCCTGCAGCTTTTCGGTCCTGATCGGCAACCAGGGCAATATCCCGGCGGTTTTCATTGTGGAAAACCACAAACACGGACCCGTGAGCAGGGAGTTCGATTTCCATACTGATCCCCGTTTTTTCTTTGTCATAATCGGCCACGCGCATAGCCGTTCCCGTTGAGGCATCCCATAGTTCGGGGTATTTTCCCGTAACACGGAATCTGCACGTCCCTTTTACCGGCTCCTCCCGGTCGTTTCGCAGAAAATAGATTTCGCCTGCAGGAGTAGTGCGGTGGATGTAATCAATTCCCAGGTTTCCGGTAAAGCTGAAATCAGGTTCTATGCTCTTCCTGTTCAATACTTCATCGGCTGTTAATCCGGATATGATCTGACCTTCACCATAGTTGTTCTCAAAAATGGTTTTGCCGTCGGCCGCTCCCCATAACTCTGCTGCGAGTTGGTTAAGGACAACATTTTCCTGCTCCCAGTTATTCAAACCCGGTACCGTTGACGGCCGCGGACCCACCACCGTGGCACCGGCTTTCACCAGTTCCGCGATTTTTTTCAACACTTCCATCGGCATGTGAACCTGATCGGGCAGCAGCATAACTGCATAGCTCATCCCATCGGGCAATACCAGGCGGCCTTCCTGTACCGACATCCGGTTCAGGATAACATCGGAGTTGATTACGTCAAAATCATAGCCATTCCCCAACCCTTTCAACCGGGGCTTTTCAGGTACATCATGGAATAACGGGAAGAAGTTGGGGGTCTGGTCGCCGTAGAAGTAGCATACATCGCCCACGAACAGCCCTTGCTGAAGCAGGTAGCTGCACCGCGACAGATAGTCCATGAAGGGTTTCGATTTGTCCCACCAGGTGGTTCCCGGATTCATGTCGTATCCGGCATGATAGGTCCGGCCCGGCAACCCGTCTTCGGGATTGGTGCTGGCGAAAGTATGAAAGGTGATGTTATTCAACCCCTCGCAGAATGCGCGATCAACCAGTTTCTTCATATCAAAAGGGGAATCCTTCCATCTTCTCCAGGTGGTAAACGATTCTGCATCCACCAATTTCTGTCCGTAAATATGAGAGGCGCTGGAAACCTCCTTGATCAGGAACATATTCCGGTGCTGGATCCAGAATTCACCGCGGGGTACCGTCACGGTGCCCAGTGCCTTTAATGCATCAACAGGGCAGGTGCTCCACACCGGCGGTCCGGGACCGCCCGATTCAGAAACCAGGCCTGCATCGTATTTCTTAAGAAATTCAGTACCCGTTTGGTAGTGACTGAAAATCAACTGATCGCTCACCGTCCGGTTAAAATCATACTGGAACCGCTCCCCGATATCGCTCATTTTCCATCCGGCAAGTACAGGCAGGTATTTTTCAATTTCATACCCCCTCCTCGCCATGAAAATGGAAGGAAAAGAATCCGTCCAGGGGGTACCCTCGGCCAGTTCCATGCTGTCGAATTCAAAATAAGCCAATCCGGCTTCAGATGAATTTTCAGGTGTTACCCCGAGACGATCCATAAAGTGCTGCAGGTGCCTCACAGTGGCCTTCGGATCAAAGAAATCGATAAACAGGCCATTCGAATTGGGCGACGGCACAATCAGTTCCTGACCGTTGTTGGAACAAACGAACCGGAGTATAACCCATTTCCCTTCCGGAACTTCCCACTTCAACATCCCGTCCTTGAATAACGGGGTCAGGCTCACAACCTGCGAAATGTTGCCGATGGTGCTGTCCGTAGTGAATGGAAAGGCAAGTACAGCGACATCCTTGTAGAATACAGGGGTATTCTTGTCCTTCATCGGGCAACCTGAAGGGAATTTGGGAAACGGAAGGTCCATTGCCAGGACCCGGGGTCCGGCAACTTCCACTTTCGAAACAAAGAGATTCTTAGAGGCCCAGTCGGGCGTAACCCATGATCCGCCGGCATTCCATCCGCTGGAGGCTACGATGCCGATGCTCATCTTTAATCGCTTTCCTTCGGATATCGCATGTTTGATCAGGCTAACCGATTCATCCCCCAGGAATGCTCCGCCGGCAGGAATAAACGATGGATTTTTAACGGCTGCAACGTCCCAGATCTCGGCCCTGTTCATGCCCTTGGATTTCATGGCCTCCAGGTCCCTGGTTATTGATGTTGGCGTCATGTTCCCATTCAGCCAGCACCAGAAGGCGCCCGGCCGGGTTGACAGGGGGGGATTAACAAATTCTTCCTGAAGAATCAGGGCATTTCCTGATTTCTTATCAGATCCGCTTTTTTTATCGGATGCAACAGTGCAGCTGGCCATCAGCAAGCATAATACGATTAAGTACCTCATATACATTATATTATTGTTTTAGTTCGATTTTGATTTCCGCTTCACGAACGATCCTGGCCTTCGCCATTTCCATCGCCTCTTTTCGCAGGTTTTTCAGGTTGGCCCTGTGAGCCGCATATTCATCAGTCAGATAAGGTGCTTCGGGATAGTCCCAGTTATCCGATCGGAACAGGGGAACCGGAATGATCGGGCATTCTGAGCTTACCAGGTTGCCCATCGGATTGCGGGCCCAGGCATACCGCACCTCGATCGGATCGGCTACCAGGCTGTGAGTTAACTCGATCCGCTTTCTGTCGTCAACCGGCTTGCCCGTATCGTCCTTGGTTTTTACATAAACCGCTTTTGCCGGGAAGAAATGGCGATCGCTCCCGGCCAGGCAAAAGCCTTCAATCGGACGGTCATCGGAAGTTTTCACCTCCTTGCTGAAGGTGACGATAATCCTGTCCTTCAGCCGCTCTATGCCCGTGCAGACGGCCGGTTCCCATTTCAGGTCAAATCCATACCCGGTCGACAAGGCCCATCGGGCCATCCGTTCCCCTGCCTCCACCTTTTTCTGAGGATGGTACCAATTGACCTGCTGATCATGGGAACAGACATAACCCGTATGGGGCAGGTCAAGACAGGCTTTTAACTGGGCTTCCCGGATCTGGGGTAACGGATCGATCATCCGGAGTTCATAATTATCAAAAGTCTGAGGTTCACCGCCGGCACTGGTCTCAACAATGCCGAAAGGTAAATCCTTGTCGTTGAAGGTATTCCTCCAGTCTTTTATCAATGCTTTGAAATTGGATGCATACAGTTTGGGACGCGAATCCTCAAGGGCATTGTTATAACCCTGATGAAATACGACCCCTTTTACGGTCAGGCCGGCAATCACAGCGATCATCCCGGTGTAGGATGATCCCGGGAAATTCCGGTCGAAGGTGGGACCAAGGGACGGCTTAACCGGTTTTGGTTCCGGCTTCTGTCCATCCTTAATCCGGGCTGCACTGTCTTTCTCCCAGTTTCTGATCTGTGTTTTGATGTTCTCAACCGGATCATATGCCGCCGCCTTATCGTTCCATTGCTTCAGCAATCCACTGTTTTCAGGCATTCCGGCTAACGTTTCCGGGTTAAGCCATGCCTCAACCGTGGTGCCGCCCATGGATACATCGATCAGCCCGATGGGAACCTGGCTGGCCATGTACAGGCGCTTCCCGAAAACATAGCCCAGTCCGGAAAATGTGGGTACCGTTTCAGGGGTACAAATGAACCAGTACCCCTTTTTATCATATCGTTCATACCAGCCATCCCACTCATTGATGCGGTCAAAGTCCTTCTGTGGTTTATGGTCTGCCGAACAGGGGATGGTCATCAGGCGGATACCGGGAAAATGGGCGGAGAGAATCTCCACATCACCGTGAAAGATCCGGGCAAGATCGAATTCCATATTGCTTTGCCCCCCAAGGATCCAGACATCCCCCACCAAAACGTTCGTGAACTGAACGGAACTGCCTTTGCCCGAGACTTTCATCTCCCCCGGTTGTGCGTTGGCGGGCATCGGATCGAGATAAACAGACCACTCCCCCTGCTGATTCGCCGCAACGGATTTGACCTGTCCGCCGAATTCAATTTTCACTTTTTCCTGCGGGGCCGCAGATCCCCAGACCCTGACCGGCTTATTTCGCTGCAAAACCATGTTGTTGTCAAAAATATGGGCAGGGCGCACCTGGGCGTTCAAACGCGGAACGGGCACGACGATCAGTATCAAAAAAATTAGAACGTTTAAATATTTCATTATCTGTTTATTACGTATGATTTTCCCGGTTTCGTATCAAAGGCAATGAAACCCTTGCCATCTTTCCTTGTCTTTACCGGTTTCCCGTCGCAGGACACTGTTACCGGAGCGGATTCCATGATTCTGCAGGTAGTCCCCTTGTTTGACAGAACAGCTATTGCCTTCCATTTACCGTTTTCCCATTCCATGCCGATCTCGAATGCTCCCCTGGCGATCAACCCCCTGACACTGCCTTTTGGCCAGGCATCGGGCAGGGCCGGGAGGAACGCCAGATACCCGTTGTGCGATTGGAGCAGCATCTCGGCTATGCCAGCTGTTCCGCCAAAATTTCCATCAACCTGAAACGGCGGGTGGGCATCCATCATGTTCAGGTAGGTTCCACCGGGACCGGCTCCATAGGTAGGGGAATCAACCAGCGTAAGCTGCCTTTTCAGCAGCTTGTAAGCCCGGTTGCCATCCAATAAACGGGCCCAGAGATTCACCCTCCAACCCATCGCCCAGCCGGTGGATTCATCGCCCTTGTGCTCCAGTACAACTTTCGAGGCATCGGCAAGACCGGGAGTGCGCAGCGGATCGATCGATATCCCGGGGTAAAGTCCCCAAAGCTGGGATGTATGACGATGGCGGTCATTCGGATTATCCAGGTCTTCAAGCCACTCCTGAATCTGTCCGAATTTGCCGATCTGATAGGGCGGCAGCTGTTTTCGTTTTCCGGCCACAGACTCCTGAAGCTCCCTGTCAACGCCAAGCAGTTTCGCAGCTTCAATGAAATGATCGAACAATTCACCAACCAGCGCATTATCCATGGTCGATCCGGCACAAATACCAATGGGCCGGTTCCTGGAGCCGTCGGGATTGCGCGTCCATGCAGCATCGCCCCCGGGGCCATTCTCCGGCGAACCGGACGGATTCGTCACCAGCCATCCGTATTTCGGGTGCTTTACCAGTGTCTGGTCGAAAAACAGGGTGGCATCCCTGATCAGGTAATAATTCTTCTTCAGGTATTCCATATCGCGGGTGTACAGAAAATGGTCCCATACATCATCGCAGAACCAGGCTGCCGCCGTATGCCAGCTCCCCCAGTAGGCCCCGTAAATCGGTGCGCTGTTCAGCCAGATATCCGCATTGCAATTGAATATCCAGCCATCCGCCCCGAAGTTCAGCCGCGCCGTTTCACTGCCCGTTTCGTGCATGTCCCGGATCGTCGACAGCTGGGGCTCGCGGCATTCCGAGAGGTTGGTGAGGTCGGAAGGCCAGTAGTTCATCTCAAAATTGATGTTGGTGGTGTAGCCCCCGTTCCAGGCGGGGTTCATGTCTGCGTTCCAGATTCCCTGCAAATTGGAGGGCTGGCCGCCCGACCGTGAACAGCTGATCATCAGGTAGCGGCCGTACTGAAAGAAGAGGGCGGCGAAGTTCGGATCCTTGCCTTCGGCGAATGCAGCAAACCGCTTTTCCGTTGGCATGCCCGACAAATCCGTATCAGAAAGACTCAGGCTGACGCGGTTAAACAGCTTGCTGAAATCCATGACATGATCTTTCAGTATCTGATCCCAGGACCTGGATTTCACCTTATCCATTACAGCATCATTCCGCTTCACGGGATCTCCGGAGATATCGTTATAACGCTTAAAACTGGTTGCAGCCGTGAAAATCAGTGTCACCGAGTTGGCTTTCAGCACCTTTATCTGAGGCTGATTATCGGCAAAAACGGTGGAAACCGTGCCTCCTTCCAGTATGATGCGGAGCCTTCCCTCGTACCGGAGCCGCTGATCGGAGCTCACATAGCCCGGGACCAGTCCGGCTAAAACCAGGTTGTTTTCGGCCCCAGGCACAACGCTCCATTTTTCGTCGCCCGTTCCGGCAGGATTCGTCCGACCTTCGAGTTCAAAAAAGCTACTGATCTGCCCCGGACGCGAGGCCTCCAAACGGACCACCATCACCTGGTCGACCGCTGAACAGAAAGATGTACGTGTAAATTTGACATCGCCAACCATGTAGCTGACCTTCACAATGGCCGAGTCAAGGGAAAGTTCGCGTTTATAATCGGTGACAAAAGCATGTCCGGGCGATAGTATCCTGATATTACCCAGGGGAAGATAACGGGCAGATTCCCAACTTTTTGCCATCCAGGTTTTTTCGAACAGTTCTTCCGCCTCCTTGCCTTTACCCGCAAAAACGAGGTTCCGTATCGAGTCGAGATACGGAAGCCCGCCCGGCCCGTTGGAGTTGTAGGGCCCGCCTGCCCAGAGGCTGCTTTCATTGAGCTGGATCAGCTCCTCATGGGTACGGCCATATACCATCGCGCCCAGGCGGCCGTTGCCGATCGGGATCGCCTCCGTCCATAGGCTGGCCGGCTGGTCATACCACAAGCGAGATGTGGAGGCCTCCTGTGCAATAAGGCCGAATGAAGCGAGCATAAAAATTGGAATGATTAGCAGTCGTATAGGTACTACGCACATGGGCGGATTTATTTTAGTAAACAATACTCCATTACAGATAGATGGAAGGGAATTCAACCAATATACAAAATCAGTTTGGCTAAAAGTAGAAACCCTTTTTGAGATTCTTGTGTACTAAACTGACAGGACTCGGTACTATATCAACCCCATCCGGAGCTGAGAGGGATTGCTTTTTATCATTTCCTGTTTTAACAATGGGCACCATCGCCAAGACTATGTCTATGCCAGGAAATATCGGAGATTTTCCGAAAAACGTGGTGAACTAAAAAACCCGAATCCGGCTGTTTCCCGTCATAAAAACTTCACGGATCAGTCAGTCTTTTTCAGATAAACATAATAGGCCCCCACCGACACATCCGTACCATTGGTAAAACGGGTTTGCAGCTGAGTTTTTCCTTCAGGGAGCTTCATCCGGAAAACGATGGATTTGTCGACCGGTCCAACTTTTAGCGATTCCTCGAGGTTACCGATCTTTACCAATGCCTCCGTTATGTTCAACGCCTTGCCCGGACCAAAAGGCTTCCCGCCTGGAATGGGTGCCGTTGATGCCGGCACGCCGGCGCAGATCTCCATATCGGCTTCCCTCGGCCACCGGCGCAGCTCGATGCTGTATTCCCCGGGATTGGAGACATCGATATCCCAGTACCCGTTGAGCATGGCGCCTCCCCGCACCTGCGAGTGGGCAAACACGGGGGTTTCTTCCTGGTCCTCGTTGATAGCCGGCGACCCGTCGGCCCGTACCGCCCTCATCCAGTCGTGCGAGGTCAGGATGGTTTCGCCCGAACGTTGATTGCCGATATCCGAATAAGAGCGGGTTTCCCAGTTGCTGAAGACATCGGAAAACCAGTTCTCATAGGAATTACGCAGTTTTAACACGATATCAGCGTGCCCGGATGAGATATCCGTCCGCTGGCCGGGATCGGTATCCAGGTTATAGAGTTCGGTTCCATTCACCAATCTCCACTGTTCAGTCATAACGGAGCACAGCCTCCATTTTTCGGGAACCTCTTTCCGCTGGGAATCAACGGTTATCGTGCGGCCGGCAAGGTAACCGGCATTTCCTTTCAATGCCTTTACAAGGCTGATCCCGTCGGAGTGGTATCCGGCCGGTATTCTGAGTTTGCACAGCCCGGCAAGGGTGGGAAGTATATCGAAATGCGCCGTGAGCTGCTTAATATCAGTTCCTTTACCCAGATCCCCATCCGGCCAGTGGATAAAACAGGGCACCCGGTGCCCGCCTTCATAAGGACTACCCTTGGTTCCCCGCATGCCGGCATTGAACCCGATATCGGTCGGATAGCTGTCCCGCCAGTGCCCGTCCAGCTTCACGCCAGCGGCGGTCCCGTTATCGGTCAGAAAGATCAGGATGGTGTTGTCCGCTATCCCCATTTCCTCCAGCTGCTTCCGCAGCCTGCCCAGGTTCTCGTCGAAATTGGTGATCATGCCATAGAAATTCGCATTGGGGATCTTCGGGTTGTTTTTATAGGGACCGGAATATTTGTCTTCAACATAATAGGGCCCGTGCGGAGCATTCGTCGCGAGGTAACAGAAGAAGGGCTTGTCTTTGTTGCTACTGATAAATTTCGCAGCCTCAGTGAACCATACATCGGTGCAATAGCCGGTGAAAAGCTTTTCAACCCCGTTTACGAAATAGTGGTCATCGAAATAATCGTTGTCCCAATAATCCGGGGTATTCCCCACCCCGCCCCCGCCATGGTAAATGGCTGTTTTGAAACCCTTGTCCATCGGCCTGGCAGGATAGGAAAAGCCCAGGTGCCATTTGCCAAACATGCCGGTTTCATATCCGTTATCGGCAAAAATTTGAGCCATGGTGGTTTCATCCTCCCGGATTCGGCTCCGGCCGGTGACCGTGTGCCACACCCCTGTGCGGTTGTTGTACCTGCCGGTAAGCAGCGCCGCCCGGGTAGGTGAGCAGGTGGGGCTGACATGGAAATTTGTAAGCCGCATGCTCTCGCCATAAAGCCTGTCAAGATTGGGGGTTGAAATGTACGGATTCCCGTGTGCGGCGATATCGCCATAACCCTGATCATCGGTCAGTATCAGGATGACATTGGGCTGCCGGGGATTATCCGCGGGTATAGCGGAAGCCGCCAGCGGCTGAATCAAAGGACAGAGAAGCAACAGCCTGTTCCAGTCCATGGTTTAGTTTTTGTTGATTTTATTGGTAGCAGACTCAGATTTGCAGGCTTCCAGAAGGGACATCAGCTCATTGACTACCCCGGGCTCCTTTTCCCACAGGTCGACGGTTTCAAAAGGGTCCGCAGCCACATTATACAGCTGTCCGGTCTTCATGGCAGGGCCTTCGTCAGGCGCCCGTTTTCCGGATCCCGCTCCCTTTGTTCCTTCAATCAGTTTCCATTGTCCTTTCTGGACAGCAAAAAACCCTCCGCCGGAATGAAAAATCCTGACACGGGTATCGGAATTCTCCTGTTGCTTGCCAAAAAACGCAGGAAGCACATCAAAGCTGTCTTCGCCGCTTCCATCGGTCACTTTTGCTGAAACCAGAC
>CAYWHP010000085.1:0-19462 GCA_964457845.1 uncultured Porphyromonadaceae bacterium
TTATCGACTATTTTACCGAGTGTTACCGGCTCGGCAAGGTATTCGCCGACATTGTGCGGAAAACACCGGATTTCGAACTTCCATATGAGCCGGAAAGCAATATCGTGTGTTACCGGTATGTTAAGCCTGGCCTGAAAGAGGAAGAGCTGAACCGTCTCAACGCGGAAATCCGGCGAAAACTTACGGAATCGGGGAAGTTTTACATTGTTCAAACCCAATTGGGGAAAAAGCTGTACCTGCGCTCGGCTATCATGAATCCTTTTACTTCGCCCACCGATTTGGAGGAGTTGCTTTCCGCGGTCAGGTCATACGGGATATCAGGGTAATTTGCAGAACTTATAAAGGAGATCCGCCGCTCTCGGATTACCCATCTCCAGTGCCTTTTGCCAATCGTGGCAAGCACCGTCCTGATCGCCCAGTTCATAGCGAACCGTGGCTCTGGTCAGATAAAGATCCGGCTGATTCGGGTTGATATCAAGCGACATCGCAAGATCGCCAAGTGCTTCATCCGTTTTTTCCAGTGAAATCCTGATCAACCCCCGCTGGTAAAAAAAACGTGAATCCAGCAGATCGGAGTCCAAAGCCTTGTTGAGATATTGTTCAGCCTGCCGGGGTGCCGATGCGGCAATCCGTTTTGCTGCCAGATAATAAAGCTCCGCGGGAGCAATCCCGAGCTGCTCAATCGATTCCAATTCCATTTCTGCTGCGGATCCTTTCCCCCCTCCAATTCTGGCCATGGCTTTTGCTATCAGATACTCAGGGTTGCCCGGGTCCTGGCGTAAAAGCTGACCGGCCAGGTCGGTGACTTTGTCAGGAGTTCCGGAAACCTGCATAAACCGCAGGATATCCTCCCGTAAAAGCAAACCACCGGCATTCCAGGCCCGGTCGATCATTTGCATCGCCTGCCTGCTCTCATTCCCGGCCATAAGAAGCCTTGCCTGAATAAACAAAGCCCTGGCGTTGGCGGGGTCGCTGGCAACAAGCCCGACTGCCATGTCGAAAGCTTCATCGGCTTTGCCCTGCGAAACAAGATATTCACATTCAGCCAGTTCCTGTTCCTGCAAAGAATACCAATCTTTCTGCCATGTCCTGATCCAATCACGGTTGGTGTCGAGCGCTGAGAAGGCCGGATCAAGCCGGATCCGTTTTTCAGGATAATGGTTCCGACTGGCAAGATGAAGCTCAAGGCAATGCATGGCACCCGGAATATCACCAAGTGAAAGATAATTTCCGGACATCAGGTAGGTGGCATCGGCGGCCAAGTCGCCGGAAACTTTCTGAAGCCAATCGTTCGATTCACGATACCTGCCCAAACCCGACAAGGCACAGCCCATGGCCAATACCGCATGTTCACCGGCCTGCAGTTCACCAGGCAGGTTGCTTAGAATTTCTGCAGCCTCGGCGTACCTCTTTTCAGTGACCAGATATCTTGCCTTGGTCAGATCTGCCGCGGACCGGTCAGTTTGCCCCTGCCCTGCAAAAAAGGAAGTAAAGAGCAGTAATCCGATTAATGTCTTTCTGATCATGGCCTGTTTTTAACCTGATTATAAAGCACATGCACGAAACCGGTGAGCGTTCGTGGCTCGGTTCCGGTAAGTCGCCGCTCGTAAACCGTGCAGATATAATAATAGACCCCTGAAGGCACAGGTTTGCCATTTAGCCGGCTCTTACCATCCCAGTTGATCTCCGGATTCTCGGTTTCAAAAACCAGGATATTCCAGCGGGAGAATACTTTAAGTTCAATTTTCTCCACCCTGTTGTACGGATTGGGCTTAAGCCAGTCGTTCATTCCGTCGCCGTTCGGCGTAAAGACATTCGGGATGGAATAATTAATGCAGTCATCAACGCAAACGATATTCGACCGTTCACTTTCGTTCCCTACCGAGTCAACCGCCGTAACGGCATAACAGCCGGCCATGGTAAGATCAGGGGTGTGCAGATAGCTGGTTTTGGTGGCAGGAAAAAGGCTGTCAAGCCGGATCATATCGCCTTCGGCAGTGTTCCGGTAATAGACCCGGTATTTCGCAGCATCCGCCGAGCAGGAATCATTTACATTATTCCAGATAAGCCTGTTGCCCAGCAGCTCGCATTCGCTCCGTACAGTCAGGATTGGCGGGCACGGAGGAATAGTATCAACGGGTATGGCACAGTTAATCTGAGAGTAATTAACGATCCCGCTGATTCCCAGGTCGGGAAAGCCCCCGATGCTCTTAACCCGGTAACAATAGGAAACACCTTCCAGCAAACCCTTGTCGAGATAGTCGAGCGCCTCGGTTTGACCGACAGAATCTTCCCCTGCTCCTGATTCCCGATAAATAACATACCGTTCATTCACCCAGGGAACATTTTTCTCAAAAGCCAGTTTCAGTGATTTGTGGTACGCGCCAAGGCTCAGGAAAACCGACGAAGCCATCTGCGGGACACCAACGCGGAACCTGTTTCCGGGGGAATTGTTCCAAAGCTCCACCTGGTATGACCATCGGGTTTCCGCTGTATTGATATTCTTATCTGTATAGCGGGTATTGTCGAGGCCTGCAACGGAATCGATGAGCAAGGGATTCTGTGCATAGAGACCCGGTGACCGGTAAATCCGGTAGATAAATGGCCCGGGAGCCCCGCTCAGCTGTTCATCGGTTGGTTTTAGCCAGGCAAGATCCATTTCACCGGTGGATATGTCGGTGGTTTTTACTGACACTTTGATCAACAGGGGGAATCCCCTTACCAGCCGGGTACATACCTCATCGGATACAAGGGATTCAGCGCCATCAGAAAAGGTTGCAACGATTCTGTAGCAGTAGTCGGTCGCCTGATCGAGGCCCTGGCCATGATTGGAATCGATAAAACTCTGCGTTGCATGTCCTGCCACCTCACCCGCAAGCTGGTAGCCAAGTTCGGCGGGCAACCCGGTAATGCATGTATCGCGTGTATAATTGGCAGATCCGGTTCTGCGGAAAATTTTATATCCGGTGACGTTGGCACAGATCGACGGATCCCACGACAGGGTAATAAAGGATGAAGCAGGATTTGCCTGCAGGTTGGTTACCTGTGGCGAAATCACATAGACCTCCACATTCTTGCTGTCGATGAGCTGAAGGTCGCCATTCAGATCCTTTGCCTTGATGATCATAAGGTAAGGTTGCTTTCGCACTAATGTGCAGTCGGTCTTCCATGAAATACCTCCAATAGCGAGACCCGGCGTTGAAACTGCCTGATTGAACACGGCCGGGTTAACCTCCAGTGAAAACGGGCCTCCGCTTGCCGTAAGCTTGATGGAATCACCGTTAGGATCGGTTGCCCGTATCTCTCTCCGGAAGGTCTGTCCGGCTATAACGCAAAACTTACCGTATCCCGTGATTTCGGGTGGTTTATTATCGGACTCGTAAACCTCGATCTGCATATCACGCTGGATGCGCCCTATTCTGACACCCTTCCGCCACTCTTCAATGGTCATGGCAACATTGTATTTACCGATCTCCGTTGGAGCCGACCAGATAAGGTCTCCCGTCCGCTCATTCACAACGAGCGAGTCGCTGAACGGAGGAAAGGTATACCCGTTAATCTCCTTGCCGCTTTCAGCTGTGCAGACAGAAAGTTTATACGACAAGCTGTCACCATCGGGATCGAAAGCGGCCGGATTATGGATAAATGTATATCCCCTCGCTGCCTTGTCGATCGGCGGGTTAAGCAGAACGGGAGTACTGTTTTGACCGATTGAAGGGTTTATAATCAGGATAGACTTTATAGAAAAAACAACATTCACCGAATTTGGTATGTTTTTAACACCCCGGTTACGGTTCGGATCCTCCATGGATATCTGATAAGTTCCCGGACCCGGGTATGTATGGTCGAAAACATATTTATTCCTTTTGTAGAAATCCGGCAGGTAAACCTCCTCAATACGCTTCACTGTTGATTTGGTTCCATCGCCCCACTGGACATCCAGCTCAGTACGGTCGGCCACGGGTTCCGGGCCGGTAGATGTATAGGTTGTTACGGTTATGCGGTATGTCAAGTCGCTGATCTGCTTATAGGTGATCTCCCCGGCCCTGTTATGGGTTCCGAATACTGCGGATGGCACCAGCATTATCAGCAACAAAACGGAAGATATACGAAACCTCTTTTTCAAATGAATTCTATTTCTCGGTTAATCTACAAATTCTGTACCTACTTGTTCAGCCGGATGACTGTTTCCTGATCCTTTATTTTAAACTCATGGGCGATCTGTCGCTTTCCCATGGTAAGGATAAAGAGATTCTTCTGATCCGAATAGAGATTCATCAGCAGTGTATTTTTTATCCTTATTGACAAACCCGGCTTGATGCCTGAATATGAATATGTTATTATTGTTGCATCTTCCTTCACCCGAATCCCGTCAAATCGCCAGGCCGCTGCTGGCACACTTTGATCATCAAACCATATCATCATTCGTTCACTCAACCAGGCCTTTAGTATCCGGTCTGTTTCGTCGGCTGTGGCATTTTGTCCGGAGAATTCACCAACACCCGTTGCCAGTTTGACGTCCGAGGCAAAATCATCTGAAAATACCTTTATCGTCATCACCCACCGGTTGGCGACGGCTTTATATTCGAGGCCGGTGTAGGTCAGGTGCAGCGGATGGCTGAAAACAGGCATACTGCAAACAATCAGGCAAGTGGCAACGCAGTATTTTAATCTCATCATCAAATGGGAAACCTTGTAAATATAGTACTTTTGCGAGCTAACCTCAGCATTGATGACGACTTTCCAGATGTACCTTCAGCTTGGAATTGAGCATATCACCGACTTAAAGGGATATGACCACATTCTTTTTCTGATTACCCTGATCGCAATTTACCAGTTCAGGCATTGGAAGAAGATACTGATCCTGATAACGGCCTTTACCATAGGCCATACCGTATCGCTGCTGGTTGCCTCTTTCGACATCGTTTCTTTTCCTACCCGCTGGATTGAATTTCTGATTGCCCTGACGATCCTTCTGACAGCACTGGCCAACATTTTTATGGCCAAAACGGAAACATCGAAAGGTCATCACATCTATAAATATGTCATGGGGCTGGTATTCGGCCTGATACACGGGCTGGGATTTTCCAACTACCTCAAATCCCTTATCCTCAGCGAAGAATCCATAATCGGCCCCCTGTTTTCCTTTAACCTGGGCATCGAAGCCGGGCAGTTGATCATAGTGGCTGTGTTTCTTTTGCTTGGCCTCATGGCTATGAATATTTTCAAGGCGAAACCACGTGACTGGAACCTTGTTTTTTCGGGTGCAGGCTTGGGGGTTTCACTTATTCTGTTGATAGAAAGGTTTCCCATATGACGACGACATTCGACCTGGCTGTGGTAGGAGGGCACTGCCTTACCCTTGATCCCGGCTCTGCAGAAACATACGATACGCTGATTCTTATACGCAGGGGCAAGATAGCCTGGCTGGGTGAGAAAAAGGATTATCCTGAACGATACTTGGCGAAGCAAACTATACAGGCATCCGGAAAGCTCATCATGCCTGCACTGATAAACGCTCACACCCACCTGAGCCTTTCCCTGTACCGGGGTTTGGGGACCGACCTGCGCCTGCACGACTGGCTCCGGAAAGTTATCTGGCCACTGGAAAAGAAATTTTGCAACCCCGATACCGTTTTTCTGGGGAGTTGCCTGTCATTGCTTGAAATGATCCGCTCCGGCACCGGCACCCTAGCCGATATGGATTTCTTTGCAGGAAGCGCTGGCAAGGCGATTGAAGAGAGCGGGCTCAGGGGATTTATCGGTGAAGCCCTGTTCAGCACCCCCAGCCCCAGCATCAGTGATCCGCGTGATAACATCAATGTAACGGAAGGGCTGATCGAACGATTCCGCAACCATCCGATGGTGCATCCGTATGTGGTATTGCATGCCCCCTTCACCTGTTCGGAGGAGCTGTACCGCGAGGCATCCGCGCTTGCGGCCTCTGCAGGGGTTAAGGTATGCAGCCATGTTGCCGAAACCAGCGATGAGATTTCTCAGATCCGCGAACGGTACCATATGACATCTATCGAATGGCTTGATGCTGCCGAAGTGCTGAATCCTGATTTTATTGCCGTGCATGCGATCCACCTAACGCAGCACGACCAGGAGATCATGGCTGAAAAAGGGGTATCTGTTATACATAATCCGCACAGCAACATGATGTTGGGAAGCGGAATATGCCCTGTACCTGAATTGATCGGACGCGGTATCCGGGTTGGATTGGGCACCGACAGCGCCTCATCGAACAACTCGCTCAGCATGGTCGGTGAGCTGCAGACTGCCGCCAAGCTCCACAAGCTTTCAGCGATGGACTCCTCGGTCCTGCCGGCGCGCGAGGCGATGCACCTGGCAACCGGTGCGAACGCCGACATACTCGGCCTCGGGAAGGTTACCGGTTACCTCGGCAAAGGCATGTCTGCCGACCTAATCATTGTTGATCCTTCTTCAGCAAACATGCTCCCGCTTCACGACGCCTATGCCCAAATCGCGTACAGCCTCGAGAGCCAGGATATTGAATCGCTGGTGGTTGCCGGAAAAGTGATCATGGAGAAGCGTAAAATCCTGACGCTCGACGAAGAGCTTATCCTGGGGGAGGTCCGTAAATGGGCGAAGAGTTCAGCTGTCCGCGAATTCATATCGAGATAATATGACTGAAAATCAAAATATTGACCTGGCCATAACCGGGGCTCACATCCTTACCATCGATGGTGAGATGACCGAGTATGCGCGTGGAACCGTTCTGGTATCCGGCGGCAGGATACGTTGGATCGGAGCTGACGAACAGGTTCCGGCAGAATTCATTATCCTTGAAAAAATCGATGCAACAGGCAGGATTGTCATGCCAACCTGGTTCAACAGCCACAACCATGCGGCGATGTCGATCCTGCGGGGGCTCGGCAATGATCTGAGCCTCGACCGGTGGCTGAAGGAGTTCATCTGGCCGGCCGAGCACGCCCTGATGACCCCTGAAAATGTGTATCTGGGAACCATGCTTTCCGTTATTGAGATGGTCAGATCCGGGACAGGGGTTTTCTCTGACATGTATTTTTTCGAGGATCAGGTTGCCAGGGTCTGTGAGGAAACCGGCATTCGCGGCATTTTGGGTGAGGCAGTTTTCGATTTCCCGTCACCAAGCCAGCCGACACCCGACGACAGTTTCAAATTCACCCGAAAGATGGTTGAGACATACCGCAACCATCCGCTGATCAGGGTTTCCATGGCATTGCATTCGCCCTATACCTGCTCACCCGAGGTAATCCGGAAGGCTGTTGAGCTATCTTCCGAGCTTCAGATTTCCACCAACATACACCTTGCGGAAACGCGAACGGAGATCGAGACCATCGCGGAGCGGTATGGCATGACACCGGTTCAGCACCTGCATGCTACCGGCGGCCTGACTAACAGGACGGTTGCCCATCACATGGTACACCTTACGGAATCCGACATGGAGCTGATTGCCGCGGCAGGCACCTCGGTGGTAACTTTGCCGAACAGCAACATGAAGCTGGGATCAGGGGCCTGCAGTGTGAGCCGAATGAAAGTAAAGGGTATTAATGTGGCACTTGGTACCGACGGACCGGCAAGCAACAACAACCAGAGCATGGTTAAGGAAATGCAACAGCTTGCCCGGCTGGAGCGCATCGCAAACCTGGATCCCACCTGCATTTCAGCGCCCGAACTGATACGTACAGCCACCATCAATGGTGCAAGGGCCTACCATCTTGACAGCGAATTGGGTTCACTGGAAGTTGGGAAAAGGGCCGATATGCAGATTATCAACACCTGTCATCCGCACTGGCATCCCCATTACGACCCCTATTCAAGCCTGGCTTATGCCATGCAGTCCGGCGATGTTGAAACAGTCATCGTTGAAGGGAAACCCATCATGAAGAACAGGCGGATGGTAACTATCGACGAACAGCGGATCTACAGGCAAATCAAGAAGATGGCCGGACGTATTCCTTAGGCACCGAGAAGGTCTGAGACATTGCTGATCTCTATGAAAGAAGCCCCTTTACGCGGACCAAAAGAGCCGCCGACCACAACGATCCTGTTGGATACCGAAATCTCGCCATTATCGACCAGATAGGTGACAACTGATTTCCGGAAAGTGTCGGTACTTTCCTTTGGATCCATATAAAACGGATAGACACCGTAGGACAGGGCAAGCTCCCTCATGACCCGCTTCGAGTAACAGGCCGCATAAACCGGGTTACGGTTTCGGAAGGCGGCCATGTACCTTCCCGTGCGGCCGGTTAGGGTATCAATCACTACTGCATCAATCTTGAGGTCGCGGGAGGCGTGGTAGGCAGAATTAGCCAGGAAGGCGGCAATTTCATTATCGATGGAGGTGATGGAAGGCACATCATCGGTTTCCTTATTGTTTTCCACTTCAATCGCTATCCTGGCCATGATCGAAACGGCCTCAACCGGATATTGTCCGTAGGCTGTTTCGCCGCTGAGCATCAGGGCATCCGTTCCGTTATACACGGCATTTGCAACATCGGATATCTCTGCACGCGTCGGACGGGGATGCTCGATCATGGAGTGCAGCATCTGAGTAGCGATAATAACAGGTTTCTTGCGTTTGACGGCCGCCTTTACGAGCATCCGCTGAATCCCCGGTATTTTCTCGCCGGCTATTTCGATGCCCAGGTCGCCACGGGCTACCATTATGCCATAGACATGGTTCAATATCTCCGCAATATTATCCACCCCCTCCTGATTTTCTATCTTGGCAATGATCTTAATCTTAGACTGGTGCTCCTTAAGAATCGACTGGATTGCGAGTACATCCTCCTTACGGCGAACGAAAGAGTGTGCAATAAATTCGATATCCTGCTCAATGGCAAACCGGATGAAGTCACGGTCCTTATCGCTCAGCGACGGAAGATTGACGGACACTCCCGGCACATTGACACTTTTATGTGATTTAACCATTCCCGAATTCAGCACCCTGCAGATGAGCGCATTTCCGGTCTTCTCCTCCACTTCCAGCTCAATGTCCCCATCGTCGATGAGGATGCGGTGTCCGACCGACAGGTCTTCCACAAAATTCTCGCAGCTAACCGAGAGACGTCCCGGAATACAGGCCAGATCGGGGTCTCCGAATACTTCGATCAGATCACCTGTGGTGACCTCTATCGGATCTCTGGCAACGGTGGTTCGGATTTCGGGTCCCTTGGTATCCACCAGGATGGCAATCTCATCGGATACGCTGCGAACCGCTTCAATAACCTTCAGTGATCCCTCAGGGTCCTGGTGCGCAGTATTAAGCCTCACCACATTCATTCCTGCATCGAAAAGTTCCCGGATGTGTTCGGTTGAACAACGGCGGTCGGAAATCGTCGCAACGATTTTGGTGTGTTTTGCGTGCATCATTAGTAGCGGCTTTTACCTGGCAGATTGAGGTGAACACGGAGGCTCTCAACACCGAGACGGTAGGAATCAAGACCGAAGCCCATTATCGTGCCGATACAGTTGGGTCCGATAAGAGATATATGACGATAACTTTCGCGTTTCAGAAGGTTTGAGATGTGGACCTCCACAACCGGAACCTCAACCGCTGCAACCGCATCGGCCAGGGCCACCGAGGTATGTGTATATCCCCCGGCATTAAGGACAATCCCGTCAAACTCCCCCACAGCGGCATGAATCCTGTTTATAAGTTCACCCTCCACATTGCTTTGGAAGCTTTCCATGACTATCTCCTCAAACACCGGATTCAGCAAAGTGAGGTAATCCTCGAAAGACTGGCTTCCGTAGATACTCTTTTCACGTTTACCCAGAAGGTTGAGATTTGGGCCATTCAGGATGAGGATTTTCATTGGAATAATTTTCCGCAAAAGTAAGAAATCCCACGGGAAAACGGGTAAATTTCGGGGTTCAACAAACAACCATGAGCGAGGGGTTTCCCTACCGTGAATCATTCCGGGCGCACCTTTTACTGGAAAAATCACTTTCCGGCAACACCATACACGGTTACCTGGCCGATGTTGCCAAGCTGTTTCAGTTTCTTGGCATTGACCATCCCGAAGCCAGGCCTCAGGATATCACACACGAACAGGTCCGGGAGTTTCTGGCCTGGTTATCAGAGGTTGGAATGGAAGCCCGGTCACAGGCACGCATCATCAGTGGTATTAAAAGCTACTTCCGCTTCCTGGTGCTCGAAAAGCTCATGGATGAGAGTCCTGCTGCCCTGATCGAATCTCCCAGACTTCCCAGAAAACTCCCATCGGTTCTTACGTATGAACAAATCGAGTCCGTCATCGGGGCGGTTGACCTTAGCAAACCCATGGGGCATCGCAACAAGGCGATAATCGAAATTCTTTACGGATGCGGACTGCGGGTTTCAGAGCTTATCGGCCTGCTGCTATCCAACATCTCGATAAAGGAGCAATACATAAAAGTGATGGGAAAAGGGAACAAGGAGCGCCTTGTACCGGTTGGAAATCCGGCTTTAAAAGCATTGGAATTCTATATCAGCTTTGAAAGATCCCATCTTGACATCCAGAGGCGGGATGCCGATCGGGTATTCCTCAATAACCGCGGCGGATCAATTTCACGGGTAATGGTTTTCAATATCGTCAAACAACTGGCTCAAAAGGCCGGAATCACTGTACCGGTTAGCCCGCACACCTTCCGGCACTCTTTTGCCACACACCTGATCGAACATGGTGCCGACCTCCGCGCTGTTCAGGAAATGCTCGGACATGAATCCATCCTTACGACGGAGATATATACGCACCTGAACCGGGAATTCCTCCGCGATACTGTAAACCGGTTTCATCCCCGGGCAAAAAAAACAGATACTTCATTTTAACGCGATTTTTATGTAATTTTGCCGCCGTTTTCAGAAGAACAATATATCCGTATATCTAATTTAAATAATCAACTATGTCAGTAAAACGAGTTTACACCTTTGGAGACAAAAAAGCCGAAGGTCGTGCCGACATGAAAAACCTGCTGGGCGGCAAAGGTGCCAACCTGGCTGAGATGAACCTCATCGGGGTTCCCGTACCTCCGGGATTCACCATTACCACTGAAGTTTGCACTGAATACAACGAGGTTGGTCAGGCAAAAGTCATCGAACTTCTCCGCGAAGAAGTTGAAGCAGCCGTAAAACAGGTTGAAGCCATCACCGGTACCAAATTCGGGAGCAATGAAAATCCGTGTCTGATGTCGGTCCGCTCAGGTGCCCGTGCTTCGATGCCCGGCATGATGGATACGATCCTTAACCTTGGCCTGAATGACGCCGCTGTGGATGGCATGATAAAGCGGACAGGCAATGCCCGCTTTGCATGGGATTCCTATCGCCGTTTCGTTCAGATGTATGGCGATGTGGTTCTCGGACTGAAGCCTGCATCCAAAGAGGACATGGACCCGTTCGAAGTCATCATTGATGAAGTTAAAGAGCACAAAGGCGTTGAACTCGATACCGACCTCACCGTTGATGATCTGAAAGATCTTGTAGCGAAATTCAAGGAAGCCGTTAAGAAAAATACCGGTCATGATTTCCCGACTGATCCATGGGAACAGCTTTGGGGCGCCGTAATGGCCGTTTTCAACAGCTGGAACAACGACAGGGCCATTTATTACCGCAGGCTCAACCGGATTCCTGATGAATGGGGTACCGCAGTTAACGTTCAGGCAATGGTATTCGGCAATATGGGTGAAAATTCAGGCACAGGCGTTGCCTTCACCCGTGATGCAGGTACCGGCGAAGACATTTTCAACGGTGAGTACCTGATCAATGCACAGGGAGAAGATGTGGTAGCCGGAATCCGGACCCCGCAGCAGATCTCCAAGGAAGGTTCACAGCGTTGGGCCACCCTTGCCAATGTTTCGGAAGAGGAACGTGCTTCAAAATATCCATCCCTCGAAGAGGCCATGCCGGCTGTATTCGCTGAACTCAATGAGACACAGCAGAAACTGGAAGATTACTTCAAGGACATGCAGGATCTCGAGTTCACCATGCAGGATGGCAAGCTCTGGCTGCTTCAGACCCGCAACGGGAAGCGCACCGGTGCTGCCATGGTTAAGATAGCCATGGATATGCTCCGCGAAGGCAAAATCGACGAAAAGACCGCCCTGAAGCGTCAGGAGCCCAATAAGCTCGACGAACTGCTCCACCCGGTTTTTGAAAAGGCTGCCATGAAAAGCGCAACCGTAATTACTAAAGGCCTCCCCGCCTCTCCGGGTGCTGCTACCGGACAGATCGTTTTCCATGCTGATGAAGCCGAAGAATGGGCTGCTGCAGGCAAGAAGATCGTATTGGTCAGGATCGAAACCTCCCCGGAAGACCTGAAGGGGATGAACGTTGCTGAAGGCATCCTCACCGCTCGCGGCGGTATGACCTCACACGCTGCCGTTGTGGCACGCGGGATGGGCAAATGCTGTGTTTCCGGTGCCGGAAGCCTGCAGATCGATTACAAGAAACGTACCGTGAAAGTTGCCGGTAAGGAACTCGCCGAAGGCGACTGGATTTCCCTTAACGGAACCACAGGTGAAGTATACGATGGTAAAATCAAAACCATCACCCCCGAAATGAGCGGCGATTTTGGCGAACTGATGACACTGGCCGACAAATATTCAACGATGAAGGTCAGGACAAACGCTGACACTCCGCACGACTCACGCGTTGCACGTGCTTTCGGTGCTATTGGTATCGGCCTTTGCCGCACTGAGCACATGTTCTTTGAAGGTGATCGTATCAAGGCTGTTCGTGAAATGATTCTTGCCGATGACGAAACCGGACGCCGGAAAGCCCTCGACAAACTTCTCCCGATCCAGCGCAGCGATTTCGAAGGAATCTTCGAAGCCATGGCCGGACTGCCGGTAACCGTCAGGTTGCTCGATCCCCCGCTCCATGAGTTTGTTCCCCACGAAGAGGCCAACCAGAAAGAAATGGCTCTCGAGATGGGTATCTCGCCCGCCGAAGTTAAAGCAAAGGTTGAATCACTTCATGAATTCAACCCGATGCTCGGTCATCGCGGGTGCCGCCTAGGCAACACCTATCCGGAAATCACGGAAATGCAGGTGCGCGCTATTATCGAAGCTGCCCTTAATCTGAAGAAAAAAGGCATCGAGGCCAAACCGGAAATCATGATTCCGCTTACCGGAACCTATGAGGAGATGAAACTCCAGGAAACCATCACCCGCGATACCGTTAACAAGGTTTTCGCCGAGATGAACGATACGATCGACTACCTGGTAGGTACCATGATCGAAGTGCCCCGCGCTGCTCTTGTTGCCGACAAGATCGCCGAATCAGCCGAATTCTTCTCATTCGGAACCAACGACCTCACCCAGATGACCTTTGGTTATTCACGTGATGACGCTGGCAAATTCCTCCCGGTATATCTGCAGAAAGGTATTCTGAAGGACGATCCGTTCCAGGTCCTCGACCAGGTCGGCGTTGGTCAGCTTATCACCATGGCCGTTGAAAAAGGTCGCAGCACCCGTCCCAAACTTAAGGTAGGTATCTGCGGAGAACATGGCGGCGAACCCTCATCCGTAGGTTTCTGCCACCGTGCCGGAATGGACTATGTAAGCTGCTCTCCTTTCCGCGTTCCCATTGCCCGTCTGGCTGCCGCTCAGGCCGCTTTGTAGGGGTTAACTTTTAAAAGTTGTCAACTCTTTTACCAGAGTTGACAACTTTTTTTTACTTTTGTTGCTACATAGTAAGACATATGAATATCTGGATATCAATTGCTTTCCTGATTTTAGCCTACCTGATGGGTTCAGTTTCATCGGCGGTTTGGCTTGGACGGATCATGAGAGGTGTGGATGTTCGCGAGCTTGGCAGCGGTAATGCCGGATTCGCCAATGTGATGAGAAATCTTGGGCCGGTTGTTGGAATACCTGTATTGGTCATTGATACACTCAAAGGTTTTTTTGCAGTTTTGCTTGCCAACCTCATTCCCGGAGTAGAAGCCGGAAGTGAGCTTCTTTATGCCATTCAGATCATTTTTGGAATGGCAGCCCTTGTGGGTCACCTGTTTCCGATATTTACCGGGTTCCGCGGCGGCAAAGGTGTTGCAACCGGCCTGGGTATTGTTTTGGCCCTCTTTCCGTTGGGGGCGCTCCTTTCGGTTGCCGTATTTCTGATTGCATTTCTGATCAGCCAGTATGTCAGCCTCGGATCATTACTCGCAGGAGTTTCCTTCCCTATTTTTGTTTTGTTCCTGTTACCGGTTAACAATATCCCGCTTATAATATTTTCGTGGGTTGTGGCCATACTGTTGCTGCTTACGCACCAGAAAAACATCGACCGCATCCTGAAGGGTCAGGAGCGGCGTGCAGCCATTTTCAAGAAAAAGTAGCGGAGCCGAGTAATTCCGGCATAATACGCAGAAGGTCACTCCCCGTCACTTTAGCGGTCAGGCTGCCTTGATTTGCATAGGAGATATCTCCAGTCTCCTCCGACACCACAATTACAAAGGAATCTGAAGCTTCCGACATGCCGACTGCGGCGCGGTGCCGAAGCCCCAGACCTGCGGGAATCGACGGGCTGTCAGATACCGGAAGAACACATCCGGCTGCTGAAATCCGGTTTCTTGCGAGAATCATACCGCCATCGTGCAGCGGACCACCTTTCCTGAAAACTGATTCGATCAAACCAGTAGAAATCGCAGCATCAACCGGAGTTCCGGTTTCCGCAAATGCCCTCAGTTCCGACTTTTTCGCAAATACAAGCAGTGCACCGGTTTTTTGTTTTGAGAGATTTTCACAAGCCTTAACGATTGATGGAAGGTCCCACCCGCTCTCGCGCTGGTTGCTGAGCTGAAACCATTGTTCAAATGATGATTTCCCGCTCCTGAAATAGCGCGTACCGAGAATGAGCAGAAAGCGCCTGACTTCAGGCTGAAATACAATCAACAATGCGATAAGGCCGAGTCCGATAACCTGCCCGAGTATGGATCCGAGCAGCTGCATATTGAGTGCCCGCACGAAAAGCCAGAGCAGGTAGATGATAAAAACACCATAAAAGATATTTATCGCCACAGTTCCCCGAACCAGCTTGTAAACCTGAAATATCAGGAAGGCAACAAGAGCAATATCAATGATATCCAACCAGCGGATACTCTCAAAAAGGAAATTCATGCAGTCCTGTTTTTGATTTTATCAACCAGTGCCAGGCACTCCATTGCCTGCTTCACGTCATGAACGCGGAGAATGTCGGCACCGGCGAGAAGGGAAACCATGTTCAGTGCCGTTGTTCCGTTCAGTGAGGATTCGGGTGCACCATTCAGCACCTTATAAATCATCGACTTTCGGGAAATCCCGATTAACACCGGCCGCCCGAGTATAGCCAGCTCAGCCAGCCGGGAAAGCAGTTCATAATTATGCTCAACTGTCTTGCCGAAACCGAAGCCGGGATCCAGGATAATATCTGCTGCTCCCGCAACAGCCAGTTCACGGATCCTGCCCGCAAAAAACAGAGAGATATCACGCACCACATCGTTATACTTAGGGTCGTTCTGCATGCTGCGGGGTGTCCCGAGCATATGCATGAGAATGTAGGGTACACGAAGCCTGCCGATGGTACCGATCATTTCGGGATCGGCATTTCCACCCGACACATCATTGATCATGTCGGCCTGGTATTCCTTCACTGCCCATTCGGCAATATCGGCCCTGCAGGTATCGATTGAAACAACCGCCCGGGGATAATCCGACCGGATCACCTGAAGGGCGAGATCGAGGCGTTCACGCTCGGCCGCGGCGGCAGGCCCCACAGAGCCCGGTCTTGTTGATGCAGCACCAATATCAAGTATTGCGGCTCCATTCTCCAGCATCTGCGCAACACGAAGACGAACCATTTCCCTTGACTGGTACATACCCCCGTCATAAAAGGAGTCAGGGGTAATGTTTAATATACCCATGATCAGTGGCTTGCCAACAGGCAGCAGCCGATCGCCTGCGCGTATGTTTACCGGCTTCCTGAATAATTGTTCCGTGGCTGTCACTCTCATTGAAATAAGCACATAAAAGTAAGACAATGTCGGTGCTTTTCAACATCAATTCGTATTTTAGACCCTTATTTAAGGCATTATGCAAAAAACCTTATCGCAATATAATCAGATTGTTACAACATGCCGGGACCTATTTGTCAGGAAGTTTGGTGATTACGGCTCGTCCTGGAGGGTCCTTCGCCCGGAATCCGTTACGGACCAGATCTACATCAAGGCTCAGCGGATCAAAAGTATTGAACTCAAGAAAACACAACTTATCGGCGATGACATACGTTCCGAGTTCATCGGAATAGTAAACTACGGAATTATAGGTCTGATCCAGCTTGCCGTCGACTCCGGCACGTCGGAGAAACTGGACCAGGAATCGGCAGAATCCTTATATGATACAAATTTTCAACAGGTTAGAGAGCTAATGCTGGCAAAGAACCACGATTATGGCGAAGCCTGGCGTTTAATGCGCATCTCTTCGTATACCGATCTTATCCTGATGAAAATTTACCGGACCAAGCAGATAGAGGATAACAAGGGGCTTGCACTGGTATCCGAAGGTGTCGATGCAAATTACATGGATATGATAAACTACTCGATCTTTGCCCTGATCAAAATTGACTTTAACGAATAAGACATGAATAAGATATTCCGAAATGCGGCCAGGTTGCTGGTGGCCGTGCTCTTTATTTTTTCAGGCTTCGTCAAGTGCGTCGACCCCAGCGGGTTCGCAATCAAGATGGAGGAGTACCTGCTGGCATTCGGCATGGAATCCCTGATCCCCTTATCCCTTGCCTTTTCAATCCTGATGTGTGGCGCTGAAATGCTCGTTGGGTTCATGCTCCTATTCAACCTGCGGATCAAATGGGCCATCTGGATAACCGTTGCGCTGATGGCATTCTACACCCCGCTTACCCTGTGGCTGGCAATTTCCAACAAGGTTACCGACTGTGGCTGCTTCGGTGATGCCATAACGCTGACGAACTGGCAAACGTTTCTGAAAAACGTTGTCCTTGACGCTTTCACGGTTGTGCTTGTTCTGAACCGAAACCGTTACTCCATCAACATCAAGGGGTTATACCAGTGGGGACTCACCGGTGGTCTGGCAATTCTTTGTTTATGGTTCGAATTTTTCAACCTCAACCATTTACCGATCATCGACTTCATGCCATACAAAGTGGGAGTTAATATTCCTCAGGCCATGATCATTCCCGAAGGTGCCTCACAGGGCAAGTATGGCCCGACAACGCTCATTTATGAGAAAGACGGCAAGAAAAAAGAGTTCACACTTCAGAATTATCCGGCCGATGATTCCACATGGACTTTCGTTGAAACGAAGACCAAAGTGATTGAAAAGCCGTATGAACCGCCGATCCATGATTTCAACATCAATTCATCCGACGGTCAGGACTATACCAACACGATTCTTTCCGAGCCCGGCAAAACGCTGCTGGTGCTCAGCAACTCGCTGAGCGAAGCCAGCAAGGTGAATATCGATGAAATTAACCGGCTGGTGGAGCTTGCAATTTCCAAAGGATATAAGGTGTACGGGCTGACAGCCTCACTCCCCGAAGAGGTTGAGTATTTTAAGGAAAAGACCCGGGCAACCTACCCGATCTACAACATGGACGAAACCACGCTGAAAACCATGATCCGCGCGAACCCGGGAATCATGATCATACAGGCAGGCACCATTTTGGGTAAATGGCACCACAAACAGCTGAAAAAACTCAGGGACATTTAGTCTGAATAACTGATTATTAATATACTATTTATGAGAAAGAGAATTGTAGCCGGAAACTGGAAGATGAATACCGATCTGGCAACCGGCGTTAAACTGGCGAAAGATCTGATGAATCTGCTTGCAGAACATCCGGCCCCCGAAAATGTGGGCGTTGCCATTGCCCCACCCTACACCCATCTTACAGAAGTGATGAAGGCCATCGATACGGGCATCCTTTGCCTGGCGTCGCAGAACTGCGCATCGGAAGCCAGTGGCGCCTATACAGGGGAAGTCTCCCCCGCCATGCTGAAATCCATCGGTGTGATGGCGGTTATCATCGGTCACTCCGAAAGAAGGGCCTACTTCAAGGAAGACCATGCAACGCTGGCTAAAAAGGTCGACCTGACGCTAAAGAACCAGATGAAGCCCATATTCTGCTGCGGAGAAGTTCTCGATGAGCGGAATGCAGGCATTCAGAACAGTATTGTTGAGAATCAATTGAAGGAAAGCCTTTTCCACCTGGGCGCTGAAGAGTTTGCAAGCGTTATTATTGCTTATGAACCGGTTTGGGCAATCGGTACCGGAGTAGTAGCCTCGCCGGAACAGGCACAGGAAATGCATAAGTTCATCCGCTCACTCGTTGAGGCCCGTTACGGAGCCCAGGCGGCCGAAAACGTTACCATCCTTTACGGCGGAAGCTGTAAATCATCCAATGCCGCAGAACTCTTCGGAAAACCCGATGTTGACGGCGGCCTCATAGGCGGCGCAGCACTCGACCCTGCCGAATTCCACCGGATCGTACTTTCCTTCTGACAAAATGATACCCCGCGGCATTCTGTTACTACTCCTCTCGGGATGCCTGATACAGGCGATGGGTCAGGATGGAACACGGTTTCATTCTGACCCGGAGCTTTTTATACGCGAGGCTGCTGCTTATTTTGGGGCCTCAAGGCCGGACGAAACAAAGGCAATTCTGGCACGCCTCGAAACAGCCCAAAAAAACGGGCTACTTGAGGAGAACCACTGGATCGACCTGGCGAAAAAATCAAACCTCCTCGACAAAGCAGGGACCGGGCCATTCCCAGGGTTTCATCTGCTTTTATCCTCCTTTCTTGAAGTTGCCGACAGCAAAACCGGGCGACCAAGCTATCTGGCCTGGTCGGTCCACCTCGACAAACTACTGGGGGAAAACGGCAGGAACCTGAAGCCTTCCCGGGAGTTTATGGAATTTACCGTGAATTTCTGCACAAAAGGCATCCTCAGAAAAACCAGCGCCTTTGAATGGAAAATCAATCGGGTGCCGTTTGAATTCGGCAACGATTCCCTGTTCTATATCCAAATCGGCCAATCCGACCTTATTGTCACAGGCAGCGGTGACAGCTGCATCATTTCATCAACGCGGGGGCGCTACTATCCCGACGGCGAACGCTTCTATGGCCAGGGCGGCAGGGTTTCGTGGGAAAGGGTTCGGATTCCTGCCAACCAGGTTTACGCCAGCCTGCTAACCTACAGTCTCGATTTAACCCGGTCGGGTTACGAATTCGATTCGGTGAACCTCGTCGATAACCGTTATTTCTCGACTCCCCTCTCCGGTCGGCTGGAAAACAAAATCCTGCCGGGTATCTCCGCGGAGAGCGCTACCTATCCGAAATTCACCTCCTACGAACTCCGCAACCGGATAAAGAACATCTATCCGGGTATGGATTACGAGGGCGGGTATTCCCTTCAGGGTGCCAAGGTGATAAAAATAAAAAAAACCGGTCAAAAAAGT
>CAYWHP010000086.1:0-14319 GCA_964457845.1 uncultured Porphyromonadaceae bacterium
GATACCTGATACCTGAAACCTGAAACCTGACACCCGATACCCGATACCCGATACCCGATACCCGATACCCAATTTTTTAAATATGAAAACTACACTATCCTCCAAACACCTTCTCCTCATCGCTGCACTGCTGATGCTGGGTTTTTCTTCCTTCGCCCAGTTCATCGAGGTGCCGGAAGAGAAGGCATCCTGCACCAGCATCATGGTGGGGAAGAAGGCCACCACCGACGGCTCGGTGATCACCTGTCACAGCTGCGACGGCAATTACCGTACGTGGGTGAACATCGTCCCCCACCGGAAATACGATCCGGGCGCCACGCGGAAAGTTTACTGGGGCCTGATGCACAACGAGTTCTCCGGTGACAAGCGTAACGTAACCGAAAAGGGAGAGATCCCCCAGGTTGCCGAAACCTATTCGTACCTCAACACCTGCTATCCGTCGCTCAACGAAAAGCAGCTCGCCATGGGGGAAACCACCTTCGGCGGCAAGCAGAGCATGGAGAACGACGATGGCATGTTCCTCATCGAGGAGCTGCAGGCCATCGCGCTGGAACGCTGCGACAATGCCCGTGATGCCATTAAGCTGATGGGCGATCTGGCGGTGAAGTACGGCTATGGCGACTCGGGCGAATGCCTCACTGTGGCCGACAAGAAAGAGGTATGGCACTTCGAGATCATGGGAGCCGGTGTTGAGCATGTGAGTGCCGTGTGGGCAGCCGTCAGGATCCCCGACGACCACGTGGGGGTATCCGCCAACATCTGCAGGATCAGCACGCTCGACCTGAAAAAACCGGACTATTACATGGCTTCGGAAAACGTGATTTCGCTGGCCGAAGAGATGGGCTTTTACGACAGCAAGAGCGGTGAGCCCTTCAAGTTCTGGAAGGCCTATGGCGGACGCAAGCCCTTCTCCACCCGCGAATGGTACGTGCTCAGCACGATGGCGCCTTCGCTTAACCTCACTGCCGACATGGAAGAGCTTCCCTTCTCGGTGAAGGCTGAGAAGAAGCTGAGCGTGCAGGACGTGATGGCTTATTATCGTGTCACTTATGAAGGCACCGACATCGATGCCACCAAAAACCTGCTGGTACCCAAGAGCGGTTTGGGCCGTCGTCCGTCGGATGCCCAGCCGGCCGACAACGCTGCTCCCGAAATGGTTAAAAGCGCACTGGCGAGTCCGTTCATGAGCCGCGACCTGGTTGCACTTGTGAATGCCCTGAAACCCGGCACCGTAGCCGGTCAGCGCACCATCGCCATCAGCGGCTGCTCCTACTCCAACGTGATCCAGTGCCGCGACTGGCTGCCCGATGACATCGGCGGCGTGGCGTGGTTCTCGTTCGACAACCCGGCCTGCAGCCCGAGGATACCTATCTATGCCGGCACCCTCAGCCTGCCCGACAACTTCCTCGTCTGCGGTCAGAAAAAATACCGCACCGATGCCGCCATCTGGAACTACCGCGAAACCAACCGGCTTGCCGAACTGAAATGGCAGCGCACACGGGGTGTCGTGGAAACCGCCGTACAGGAATTTGAGGCAAAAGCGATGACCGAACTGCCCATGATGGACAAGATGGCCTTGGAGCTTATGAAGGAAGAAAAGGGCAAGGAACCCGAAAAGGATGCCCGCGGAAACGTAAAACCACCTAAATACCGTGAATTCATGACCCAGTACACCAACGATTTCGCACGCGCCACGCAGCTGAAGTGGAACGACCTGAAGGTGCAGCTGTGGAGTATGTACGCCATGGGATGGTGAGGTAAGACAGAGGTTAAGGAGGGCACGGAGTGGTTACACAGAGATACACAGGGATGCACAGAGATTCACAGAGAAAAAAAATAAAACGCAACTTTTCCGGGTGCGTTCTTATATCTCTGTGATTCTCCGTGCATCTCTGTGTATCTCTGTGTAATTGTCTTCTCTGTTACCTCAAAAAACTCAAAACGGAAACAATGAAAACACATATCAGATTACAGCTTGTGGGGCTCATGCTCCTGTTGGTCACCGGCTACTCCCCTGCCCAGAATACCGACAACTGCACCAGTATAATCGTTGGGAAGAAGGCCTCCGCCGACGGGTCCACCATGACCTCGCACTCGTGCGACAGCGGCTCCGACCGCACATGGATCGACGTGGTGCCACATCGGAAATACCCGGCGGGATCGCTCTGCCCCGTGTACCTCGAGCCCAAGGAGACCAAGCGCCCCAATGATCCCGACCGCGTTGAGACCGGCACCATCCCGCAGGTTGCGGAGACCTTTGCCTACATCAACACCGCCTACCCGGTGATGAACGAATACCAGCTTGCCATTGGTGAAACCACCTTCGGCGGCAAACGCGAGTTGGTCTCGGAAAATGGGATACTGGATTGCCCGGAGCTGTACCGGCTGGCGCTGGAAAGGGCCAAAACATCCCGCGAGGCCATCAGGATAATTGACCAGCTCACGAAAGAGTACGGCTATAACGACTGGGGCGAGTGCTTCACCTTCGCCGACCCGCAGGAGACCTGGCATTTCGAAATCCTGGGGCCGGGTAAGGGGAAGAAAGGCGCCGTGTGGGCCGCTGTAAGAATACCGGACGACGAAGTGGGGGTATCGGCCAATGCCAGTCGCATCCGCACCCTCAACCTGAAGGATCCGGAGAATTACATGGCTTCTGAAAATGTATACTCGCTGGCCGAAGAGCTCGGCTTCTGGGATCCGAAGAGCGGCAAGCCGTTCGAGTTTTGTTACGCCTATGCCGACCGCACCAGCATGGGGTGCCGCCGCCGCGAATGGCGCGTGCTGAGCCTCGTGGCCCCTTCGCTGAAGCTCGATCCCAACGGGGAGAATTTCCCGATGTCGGTTAAGGCGGAGAAGAAGATCTCGGTGCCCGACATGCTGGAGATGTTCCGAAACTACTATCAGGATACGCCCTACGACATGACCGGCAGCCTTACCGTTATCGACCGCAGCGGCAAGGTGGTGAAGAGCCCGGTGGCCAACCCTTTTATGACAGGCGACCTGCGGCAGCTGCTCAAGGTACCCGGTGAGCGCACCATCGCCTGCCCGCGCGCCACCTACGTGCAGGTTACCCAGTCGCGCAGCTGGCTCCCCGACCCGGTCGGCGGCGTGGTGTGGCTCGGCTACGACAACCCGGCCCTCACCCCGCACACGCCATTCTATTGCGGCATAACCGCCATGCCTGCCTCGTATATGGTCGACGGCCGCCGGGAGTTCAACCGCGAAAGTGCCTGGTGGGCCTTCCGGCAGGTTAGTCAGCTCTGCATGCTACGCTATCAGCCTATGAGTCAGGATGTTTCGTTGGTGTGGAAAGAGATTGAGGATAAGGCGTTTACAGATCAAAAATCATTCGAAGAGGGAATGGTGAAGCTTTACAAAACCAATCCGGAACACGTGAAGGAACTCCTCACCCTATACTGTTCCGAAATGGCGGAGAAATCGGTCATGCGGTATTGGAAACTCGTTGATGAGCTGTGGGGAAAGTATACCAATAACTTTTAATGCTGTTTGACCACGAACATTAGCCGGTTTTCCCTGATGGCCCTGCCATGCTGAAGTGAAGAAGTGAGACGGGGTAAATGGTGAAGTCGGAGATTCGAAGGCCAGTTTTGAATTTTGAAAATTAAGGGTCAATGTGCAACACTGATGCCAACCGCCTTGAATTTGAAATTTCTGAATTCAAAACTGGCCTTCGAATCTCCGACCTCACCATTCAATCCTTCTCACCTCCTCACTTCATTATTCATACACAATTCTCTTAAGCGAGATATTGCCCATAGTCTTTCCCGCCTTCGATCGAACCATAACGGAAAAAACAGTCGGAAAGTCATCGGCTTTGTCGGTCTGCTGGGAGCGGGTAAGCCGGAAGGCCCAGCCCTCCTTCACCTTTTCGATCGCCTGGGGCATGTCCTTGCCGTACATCTCCACCTTCCAGTCCCTGAACTCCAGGCCCCACTCCTTCGACCAGTCGTAAGAGACCATGTCGAAACTCAGCGTATACTGACCGATGAACCGGATGCGAGGGGTAAGGTCGATCCGGTACTCTTTCCATTCGTCGCCGAAGCTTTCGGCCGTCCAGGAATCGATAGTGACGGTGTTTTTCGATGCATCGGGTATCCCTTTAACCGGATTTTGAATAACGACATTGAACGCGGAAAAACTCTTAATAACGGGTTCCCCAGCCGACTCGGTCACCCGGATCCGGATCTTGAAAACGGTTTTATTCCTGAAAGGATCAATCCGCTTCTGGCCCACCGAGCTTCCTTCGGATAACGGAACCCATTTCCCGTTTTCGAAACCCTCCAGCACATATTTGCGGATCCGCTGTCCGGATGCCAGGTCCTCCTGGATGATGGCATGGTTAACCAGCGTTGCCTTGCCAAAATCGAGGATCAGCTCATTGCCCTTCCCGGATATGGTTTTTATCGGTTTGCCGAAACGGCGCGTGATTTCCTCACCAAGTCCTTTATATGCCTTTACGTGTGATTCCGGAATCAGGCCGGTGGTATCCGGTGTGGAATTCAGGAGCATCACGGCGCCGCGGCCCACGGAACGGTAATAGACATCTATCAATTGCTGCGGGGTAAGGATCAGTTTGTCGGTTCCGGGGGCCCAGAACCACTTGTGACCGCCATTGGCCAGCAGCGGCAGGTCGATCTCGACAGGGGCGTACGCATCCCCGCCGGGATCGGAATGGAGTGCGGTGGAAACGCCTGTCTTAAGGTCGGCACTTTTCACCGTGTACCAGTTTGGATACGGAGCCACGCCGCTCTCATTGCCTACCCAGCGGATGGTTGCCTGGGGCCCCTGCAGGACAACCGCATCCGAAGCGTATTTTTTAATGATGTCGGACACATCAATGATGCAGCTTCCGTCGAACCACACCTCGCGGATCGGACCGTAAAGGCTCAGCACCTCGGTGAGCTGCTGCCTGAATACCTGGTTATAAGCCTCCTGCTTTGACGGATCCGCGGTTTTACCGCCGCTTCCGATGCCGGCACCCCACTTTTCATCGCCCGGGTATACGTAAATGCCAAGGTCGAGGCCGTACTTCCGGCAGGAAGCCGACAGCATCCGGAGCACATCACCCTTCCCCTTCTTCCATGGGATGTGGCTGACGCCGTACTCGGTAGTGGTGGTCTGCCACCAGCAAAACCCGCCGGTATGCTTGGCCACAAACAATATCATCTTCGCCCCCCACGACTTCGCCACCTCGCACCACTGGTCGGTGCTGAGCTTGTCGGGGTTCATCCTCGACAGGGGCAGCGACAGGTCGTCGTATTCCCGGTTGGTCCAGGTGGTGGGGTTGTAATGCACAAACATCGTCTGCTCATAGTTCTGCCACCGCAGCTGCGGGGCCGATGGCAGGGGGATGCCGGTGCCGGCCGTCTGTGCGGAAAGGATTGGCGGGAAGATGGCGAGGGCCAGGATGAGAAAAAATGAATGGCGAAAAACGGATAATATCTTCATAATAAATATATTAGCTCATCTGGATACCCACCTCGCGGCCTCCCTGTTGACCTCCCCCTGCCCCCTCCTTATAAAGGAGGGGGTGCCCAACTGGATAAATGCTGGCCAAGGTGGAGCCCCTCCCTGGGCAACAGGGAGGGGTTGGGGTGGGTACCATAAGAAATCTCACTTCTTCCTCGTGGCCTTGAAATTGCCGTTCGGCTGCTGGAACGTCACATCCGTAACCTCACCCTTATCGTTGAAGGCAAACTTCACATAATAGCCGCTAACAATCTTCAGGGCAAACCGGTCGGCTTCGATCGGCGACAGCTCATATTCGGGCTGACCCGGAACCAGCAGGTAAAGGGTTTTCTCACCCTTCGTATAGAACTTGCAAATGGTGCCGGCCAGCTCATAGTCGCCCACAAATTTTGTCAGGTCATCCTTTTTCACGGCAATCTCTTTGGCCGCCCGTTCAAATTCAAGCGGCTTGATGGTGGGTTCGAAGGATACGGAGAGACTCTTTAGGTCCCCGTTCAGGTCGAGGTTGTACTGCACCTTCGTGGGTTCCTGATTAACCGTGTCGAGCGGTTCCTTTTTGTCTTTGTACCAGCCATTGAACACATCGTAATGAAAATGCTGCAGCCAGAACACCTTGTCGCTGACATCGATAAAGAGGGAATCATTTCTGAGGGCCACGGTAAAAGTGCCATAGCCTTTGTGTGAGTAGCTGCCTTCATAGTCCTTCATCAGGTGGGTTGCCGGGGCATTGGGCTTCCGGTTCGACGATACCGATTTCTTTGCCTCTTCGGCTGACTTTTTGGCTTTGTCCATCTTCTTTTTCCCGTTTCCGCTCCAGTCGATGTACTTCTCCTTCAGCAGCCTGTCGGAGATATAGTTTCGCACGATCCCCGGAACGGCCGATCCGTTCTGGTTCACGAGCACCACGATCCCGATGCTGTCGCTCGGGAAGAAGCAGGTGCTGGCACTGAACCCGTCGATGTTGCCGCCGTGCTCCACGCGGTAATGGCCCCTGTAGGATGCGAGCATCCAGCCGAAGCCGTAATTGCTGAACTGCACATCCGGGATCTCCTTGTCGGGCAGACCGCCGCTGATGATCATCTGGCCGGAGATCGCCTCGCTGCGGTAACCCGCAGGGATCAGTTCCCCGCCACCGCTCTTGCCGTCCATGATCCATGCCGAAACCCATTTTGCCATATCGGTTACGCTGCTGTTGATGCTGCCCGCCGGACCCATGGCACTGATATCATAATAGTCGGTCTTCTTTAAAACAGAGTCGTTCTTGAGGTCATAGCCAACGGCCCCTTCCGGGTTTTTTGCCATGTCTTTCACCGAAAAATTGGAATTGGTCATTCCCAGCGGGGTGAATATGCGCTCCTTAACGTTCTCTTCCCAGCTCTTGCCTGTTAACTTTTCGGCCACCATGCCCTGCAGGAAGAACATGTAGTTGTTATACTGCCATTTCTCGCGCAGCCCGGCCGACGGCTCCATGTAGCGGATCCGCTGCATCGTGCTGTCGCGCGAACCGGTGGTAAAGAAATACCAGCTGTAATCGTGCCGCGGCAGGCCCGTCCGGTGGCACATCATGTCGCGCAGCGTCACCTTGTCGTTCATTTCATCGTTGAAAAACCGCAGTTCGGGCAGGTACTCACGCACCGGCTTGTCGTACTCCACCTTGCCGTCCTTGTTCAGCATCCCGATCACCGTAGAGGTAAACGCCTTGGTACAACTTCCGATGGCGAACTGCGTGTTCGTCGTTACCGGCAGCTTTTTGTCGATGTCGCGGTAACCGTAGCCTTTCGACCACACCACTTTATCCTTCTCGATAACGGCAACCGCAAAACCGGCGGCATTCCACTCTTTGAGCACGCGTGCGAAGGTGGTATCCAGTCCCGCAAAGCGGGCTTCCGGTTTTTCGGCACCCTTCTTCTGTGCCATCACGGCGCCGGCCATACCGGTCAGCACCATCACCACCAAAATCAACTTTTTCATAGTTCGATCCCTGTTTTTCTCTGTGTATCTCTGTGCACCTCTGTGCATCTCTGTGTAACTTCTTAACTCCGTGCCCTCTTCTTACCTCTGTTCCCTCTTCCTCCCTCTGGCCAGCGACGACCAGATCCCCACCCCGCTCAGCACGATAAAAATACCGAATGTAATGCTCACCGAATGCAGGAATGCCTGCTCATTTTCAACGGAAATCTTCTCTTTCCCGATAAAGATGTGCAGTACCAGCGTGGCGATCCCCATGCTCACCATCTGTCCGGTGAGCCGCATCGTGGCAACGGTAGCGGATGCCGTGCCCAGATGGCGCTTCTCCACCGAACTCATGATGGCATTGGTATTCGGCGACGAAAAGAGCCCGAACCCGATCCCCAGCAGCAGCAGGCTCCCCACCAGGTACCCGTTGGTGGTATCATGGTTCAGCGGCAGCAGCAGCAGCAGGCCAACAGCGATGAGGCCCATGCCCATCGACGCCAGTATCCGCGGTGAATACTTGTCGGACAGCTTGCCCGAAAAACTCGCCACAAGCGCCATCATGATGGGCTGCGCAATCAGCACAAATCCGGCATCCCTCGGGGTCATCCCCTTGATATACTGAAGATAAAGGCTCAGCACAAAGGTTACGGCAAAGGTGGTGGCGTAGTTGATCAGCGCCGCCAGGTTCGAGAGGGCAAAAAGGCGGTTCCCGGAAAAGAGCTGCATGTTGAATACCGGGTAAGGCGCCTTCAGCTCCACCCGCCAGAAAACCAGCAATCCGATCAGGCCGAAGGCGGCCAAACCGAACGCCAGCGGATCCGGCAGCTTGGAGAACCCGTACATGAAGGCCGACATGGCCACCAGATAAATGGCAGATCCTTTGTAATCAAAGGCTTCGCTCTTCGCCTCGCGCCAGTCGGTTTTGATCACCACCCATGCTGCAACCGCCACAAACACCACAAAGGGAATGGTCACCCAAAAGATGCTCCTCCAGCCGAACGACTGGGTAAGAATGCCCCCCAGTACCGGCGCTACCGACAGGCCGAGGTAGACGGCCGTCACATTGATGCCGATGGCCTTGCCCCGCTGGTTGGGCGGGAACACAGCCGTGATGATGGCCATGTTGGTGCCGAACATCATGGCGCTTCCGATCCCCTGCAACACCCTCGCCAGAATGAGCACCGTGGCATCCTGCGCCAGGGCACAGCCCAAAGAGGCCAAGGCAACAACCAGGTTACCAAGTATATAAATCCGAACCCTTCCGATAATGTCGGCCATCTTGCCAAGCGGCACCAGAAACACGGCCGACGACAGGAGGAACGCCATCGCCACCCAGCTCATGGTTACCGCATTCATCCCCAGATCCCTGCTCATGCTCGGCAGCGCAATGTTCACCGATGCACCCAGAAAGGGCGTCACAAACGAGCTCACCATGATGAGCGAGAGTATGAAATTCTTTCGCTGCGCGATTTCCTGCTGGTCCATATTATCTGCTGGTTCTTGTCAACGGTTCGTATCGGAATTCCGAAAAACGGGCACTCCCCTCCCCATACGAGAAGAGCGCAACCTTCAGGCTCCTGAAATTGCCCAGCAGATTGCCGGTGTAAGGCGATATATCCGCCGCATCCCACGCCCGTTCCCAGCGGTTTCCATCGAAACTGTACTGGAGGTCGAGTGCCTGGCTGTCATTTTTTATCCTGATAAAAACAGGCGAGCCGGGTTTTACCGCTGCCACTTTTACCGAACGCTTCTCCGTAAAATAGCCGATGCTGTCGGCAGCCACCTCGATGCCCCGGTAAAACTGCTGGCCGTACCAGATCATGAAGCCCTGCCGGCCTGTGCCGCTCCGTTCCACTTTTACGGCTGCCTGGTAAGCCGCATGGCCGGGCGTAAACTGCAGGGGATCGGATTCACTGACGATGGCTCCCCGGCCCTTAATCGTGAGTGCCTCCGGCGACATATCGTACCGATCCGGCTCAAAGGCCCGGAAGGCGTGCCAGTCGAACTCCGAAAAGCCCTTCACCTTTTCGGGCATCGGTTCATTGGCAATAGCTTTTACCTGGGGCATCTTTATCGGTTTGGCCGGGTCCGATGCGGCGGCCACCCGGAACCACCCCTCAGGCGTCCACTCCACCGGTTCCAGCAGCGTCATGCGGCCGAGGGTGCGGAAATTGTTCAGGAAGGCATGATACACAAGGTACCAGTCGCCCTCGGGCGTGTCGATCATCGTGGCATGGCCCTTCGACCACCATTTCTCGGAATAATCATACGTGTGGATGATGGGGTTGTATGGCGAATTTTCCCATGGCCCGGTCACCGATTTCGAACGGGCCGCAACGGCCATATGGCTGGTGGCCGGACCGGCAGTGCCTCCCTGGGCCGATACCAGGTAGAAATATTTTCCGCGTTTGAAGAGCTTCGGCGATTCGAGACAGAAACACTCGGTGAGCCATTCATCAGGATACTTCCACCCTTCGTATACCGGTTTCACCTTTCCCGCCACCGACAGACCGTCATCGCTCAGCTGAACAATGTTCCCATCGCTGAAGTAGAGGTATCTTTTACCGTCGCTCCCCACCACGTGACCTGGGTCGATGTGGCCGATCTTCATCTCCACCGGGTCGCTCCAGGGGCCGGTAATCTGATCGGCATAAACAACCATCGTTGAGCGGGTATCCCGCGCCGGGAAATAGATGTAGTACCTCCCTTTAAACTTGCACAGGTCGGGGGCCCAGATCTCACCAATGCTTTTGGTGAGCGCATGCGCAACCGGGCGCCAGCTCACCAGGTCGGTTGAGTGCCAGATGAGGAGCCCGGGATAGTTGTTCAGAGAAGTATGTGTCATGTAGTAATCCCTCCCGTCCCTCAGGATGGTGGGATCGGGGTATTCACCGGAAAGGATCGGATTAAGGTAGAAACCGTTACCCAGATCGCCGTATGATCTTGCCGGCTGCTGCGCGGAAACGGTTAATCCGGTTAAAAGCGCGATGGTCAGCAACAATCTTGTCATGGATCTGTTTAAGTTTGCACCGCTAAAAATAGGCTTTTCGCCCATATGAAAACAATGATAGAGGCACAGTCGCTTTCCAAACAGTACAAGGGAGGCGTGCTTGCCGTCGACAACGTGAGTTTCACCGTTTACGAAGGGGAGATCTTCGGCTTCCTCGGTCCGAACGGGGCCGGAAAATCCACCACCATCGCACTGCTCACCACACTGCTCAGTCCAACGAGCGGCACCGCCACCATCAACGGAACCGACATTATCAAATACCCCTACCGGGCCCGTTTGGAGCTGGGCTTCGTTTCGCAGGACCTGGCGGTGGAAGATGCACTCACGGGTTACGACAACCTCCGGCTGCAAGCCGGGTTCTACCACCTCACCCGGGCCGAGGCCGCCAGCCGGATCGGCGAAGTGCTGGAGATGGTCGACCTCACCAATCGTGCCAAGGATAAGGTGGAAACCTATTCCGGCGGGATGCGCAAGCGGCTCGACATCGCCTGCGGCCTCATCCACCGGCCAAGGATTCTCTTCCTGGATGAACCCACGCTGGGTCTTGATATCCAGACCCGCCGCGAGATCTGGAAATACGTGAACAACCTTCGCGAGGAGATCAAAATGACCATCTTCCTCACCACCCACTACATGGATGAGGCCGACCAGCTCTGCGACCGCATCGCCATCATCGACCGGGGGGTGATCAAGACACTCGATACACCGTCGGCACTGAAGGATGCCATCCGCAGCGAAATCGAAAACCCAACACTCGACGATGTTTTTCTCCACCATACCGGCAAGGAGATGCGCGAGGATCCCACCAGCAAGGAAGAGGCATTTAAATCGAGAATGGTAATCCGGAGGGCACGGGGATGAATCTAAATCACTTATTTTCTGATATTTACTGGGTATTCTGGCGCGAAATCAAGAAATTCGCCAAGCAGAAGGCACGCCTGATGATGGTGGTGATTCAGCCGCTCATCTGGCTCGTGCTGATGGGCAACTCCATGTCGGGGCTCACCCGCAACCCGCAGGCGGCGGAGATGCTTGGTACGGGGAACTACCTCGATTTCATGACGCCCGGCATCATGATCATGACGGCCTTGTTCGGAGGCGTTTTCGGGGGAACGACGATCATCTGGGACCGCCGGACGGGATATCTGAATAAAATGCTTGCCGCACCCATCCACCGCGCCGCAATTCCGCTGGGGAAACTGCTTTCGATCGGGCTGCAGACGGTTCTGCAGGCGGTGATCATCGTGATTATCGCTCTCTGCCTGGGGGTACATTTTAAAACGGGGATCCTGGGGATTGTGGCGCTCCTGTTCATTGCGGGCCTCTTTGGGATCATCATGGGCGGCATTTCACTCTCCCTGTCATCGCGGATAAAATCTATGGAGACCCTGATGGCGGTGTCGAACTTCCTCACCATGCCGCTGATGTTCACCAGCAACGCGATGTTTCCGACCAATGCCATGCCGGCATGGCTGAAGGCAATTGCAATGGGGAACCCGGTTTCCTATGCCGTGCACGCCATGCGCACAATCTCCACGCAGGGTTGGATCTGGCACGACATCCTGCCGGCCCTGGCGGCGCTTCTCGGCATCATGGTGATTATGGTGGCGCTGGCGATAAAACTCTTCTCGAAGTCGGTGAACTGATCGCGGGCGGTTTGCTAATCGCGCACCAGCACGTAACTCCAGTAGCCGATGGTGCCGTTGGCGAATGAATCGTACCGGTCGGTACCCTTTGCACCGGCAAACTCCAGGAATGCCTTGCGCAGGAATCCGGGAACTTTCCCAATAAGCCGCACACGCCTGTCATGGTCGAGGTTGAGGGCCTCCACCACATTGGGTGAAATGTTCCGCTCGCTGATGATCCGCAGGCCCGATTCGGCAAGCTGTCGGCGAATCTCCTCCTCCTCCGATTTCTTGATCATATCGGCGAAAAGGAATTGTCCGCCCGGCTTCAGCACACGCTTCACCTCCGAGAAGAAGGTGGGGATGCTCCGGTAACAGCGGGCCGATTCAACATTCACCACGGCATCGAAGCTGCCGTCATCAAAAGGCAGGTCTTCGGCCACACCCCTCTTGAAGGTAAGGTTCGGCACCTTGTAATACCGGTTGCAAAATTTGATGACCTCTGCCGATATATCGAGACCGGTATAGGATTCGGGTTTGAAATAGCGGGCAATGTAGTGTGCTCCGCCGCCCCGGCCAGAGCCAACTTCCAGCACCCTTTTATCCTTGATCTCGCCTTCACGCACCACATGGTCGTACAGCTGAATGCAGTACCGGTTCATTTCATCACCGGGCTCGAGATCGATCCGCGACTCGCCATTCAGGTGCTGGTATCCGTAATTCATGAAGATAGCTTCCTGGTTGTTATCCATCCGGTTGATCATGGTGTGCCACAACCTCCAGAGCGGGCGCCGGATTGCGATCGGCAGCTCAACGTATTCAGATACAAGTTTATGCATGTCGGGGATTAGGTGTCAGGTTTCGGGTATTAGGTTTCAGGTATCAGGTTTCAGGTACCGGGTTTCGGATTTTGGGGGATAAAGGTAAGAGCATTGGTCAAATTATGCCGTTAAAAGGACATAAAAAAAACCGGCCGGGAGTTTTCCCGACCGGTTCCTTCCTGAAAAAATCCAGAATTATCTCCTGAATGTAAGGCCAATCTTGGCACCGGACAGGGAACCGCCACCCAGTTCAGCATGTACCCACATGCCTTCTTTAATCTTGTAGCGTCCGCCAATCTGGCCGCCGATCCCAATATGGAAGTTGTTTGACCAGTAAGAGCCAAAGGTGATGTAGGGACCTGCCGTGAGGCCGCCATACAGGTCAACATTGTCGGGGAGCTGCAGGAGCCGGTTCACGTGGTAGTTGCCGTTGATCGATCCGCCGATGGTTCCATACGACCATCTCAGGTTCCAGCGTGCTGAGCCTTCAATCCCGATCGTGATATCTTCGGTAATCCAATAATCGGCACCGAGATAAAATGGAAAGCCCCAGGTGGACAGACCGACACCAACGTTAAACTGCAACTTGCTCTTGTCAAGACTGGCAGCAGGTGATTTTTTGTCCTGCCCGAACGACAAGGCTACGATCGACAACGCTAACACAACAAGGGTCAATTTCTTCATGATCAATAAGTTTTGGTTTCGTCCTACTCTATTGGCTTTTCGGATCCGCCCCGTTTTTTTAGGTGGTTGCTGGTCTCCACGTTTGCAAAAAGTTGCACAAACTTAATCCTTATTTGTTTTTAACGACCAAAACCCCGAAAGGTTTCAGCCTGATTTTATTGTTTTCCAGTTTGCATCCCCGGGGCTCCGATACCAGTACAGGCAATTGGACCGGTGCGGTAACGTCTTTTATCTCTGCAACTTGATCGATGCCCGAAAGGTTGATGGACACCATCAGCTCCTCCCCGACAAACCGGCGCAAAAAAGTTACCACCTGCGGGTTGCCGTTGGGTATAAACTCCAGACTGCCGCCCCGCAACGACGGGTATTTGCTTCGCAGGCCGGTGAGCGTTTTATAAAAATGCCACAACGACTTCGGGTCGGCTTTTGCCTCTTCCAGCGATATTCCGTCTCCGGATTTTCCGTTCCGCTGAGTCCACCACGGTCCGGAATCCTTATACCAGTAAGACATCCCCGGCCCCTCGGTGCCCCGGTACCACTCGAAAGCTTCGCGCCGCGGAATGTCGTTGCCGTCGTCCTTCCCATCGTATTTCACCCCTTTCATCCCCAGCTCCTGGCCGTAATAGATGAGCGGAATTCCCTTCAGCAGCAGGTTGAAGGCGGCCCCCACCTTCTGTTTCGGCAAACTTCCGCCCACACGCGAGGCGAACCGGTCGAGGTCGTGGTTCTCGAT
>CAYWHP010000086.1:14419-18168 GCA_964457845.1 uncultured Porphyromonadaceae bacterium
TCCATGATGTGGTCGATCCGGAATCCGTCGACCCCGTCGTCGAATTTCCCATCCTTATCGGGATCGAGAAAGAACCGGTAGAGGTTGTGGAAATAGTCGCGTACTTCCGGCTTGTAAAGGTCGGCCATGTTCAGGTTGCGCTGGATTCCGTCGTACCCCTTGAGCCATCCCCACGGCGTCCCCTTTATCTGGTACTCCGGCCTGTTTTTGAACCAGTCGGACCCCTCCGTCACGTATTGCGTCTCCATATCCAGGTAAAACTTCATGCCCCGCCGGTGCACCTCACGGATCAGCGCCTTCAGGTCGTCCATAGAGCCGTATTCCGGGTCGATCTTTTCGTAATCGGTGGCGAAATAATTGTGGTAAAAATCGGATTGATACAACGGAAGCGTAAGGATCGAGGTCACCCCGAGCTCCTGCAGGTAATCCAGCTTCTGCATCAACCCCTTCAGGTCGCCGGTGCGGTCACCGTTGCTGTCGTAAAAGCTGCGCGGCAACACATAGTAAATCACCTCGTTATCGGGTTCGCCGTTGTAAACAACAACCTCCTTCTGTGAATATTTCTCCTTCGACTCCGGAAAAACCACCTCGTGTTCAACCACTTTCCCGGATTCCATTACGCTGATATGGCCCCTAGTTCCGGACAGCCCTTCCGTTTTAACGATATACTTCTTCCCATAAGCCTTCTCGCTGATGATGCGAATGCCCTTTGACGAGTCGCCCGGCGAGGGATGCTCTACCTGCGGCAGGACGGAGACTCCGCCTTCGTGGCGGATTTCGAGCTGACAGTTGGTGGCAGCGGTCATTTGCAGCTCAACACCTGCAGGCGTTCTGGTGAAGGGAACTTCCTTGCTATCGAGGAGGACTCCTGTGACCGCTGCTCCGCTCGCGAGGGGAACTCGAAGTAAGACTTTAAGACTGGAAGACTGGGAGACTGGAAGATCCGGACAAGAAAGGGTGACCAGGGTTTCAGTTGAGTACCGTTTAAGCCTCAAATTCAAATTGTTATCTCCCATTCGGATGTTGTCGACCGATACGGAGTCCCAGTCAAGGGGGAAGTTGAGGGAGAGGCCGAGGGTGTTGTTCAGGGCATCCGGTTTCAGGCCCAGCATGCCTTCGATGGCAGGCTGGAGCACCATGGTTTCGCTCCAGGCCTGGTGGCGGCAGACGCCGAAATACTTGTATTCCGTGCCGTGGAGCACCTCCTCGATATAGCCCAGCGACCAGTTTTTGTACACCAGCAGGTTGCTCATCATCTTGGAGTAGCCCTGCACGCTGTTGCCGGCCGCATAGTCGCCCAGCGCCGCCCAGCCGGTGAAGAGCGGCCATACGCTGCCGGTGTGGTAGCCGCCGGGTGCGAAAAATTTCGCCTTCTCGCTCACAATGCGGGTGCCCCAGTCGGTGGTGAAATTGGGCGAGGCCAGTTGGTCAACCACGCTGCGCGCCTTAACCGGATCCTTGATCTGACCCCAGTATACCGGTATCGCTGTCATCACGGATGGCTCGGCGAGGTAGGTGCCGTCCTTGAACAGACCGTGGTTGAAGAATTTCGTTTCCGGGTTCCAGAAATCGTTGTTCAATTTGCCCAGAACAATATCCGCCTCGGCTGAATATTTTGTTGAAAGGCCGGGCAGGCCGGTATATTTTGCCATGTATGCGGCCTGGTTCAGCGCCTCGGCCCAGCAGGAGACCATGTATTGGGTGGTGTGGGTGACGTAAAGGTCGCCGCCCTCCTCCCAGCCGTGGCCCTGCTGTGTGTTCTCGATCAGGTGGTCGCCGTCGGTGTCGGTGGAGTAGCAGAAATCGATGGCTTTTTTGATGGCCGGCCACTCCTTCCGGATGAAGGCCGTGTCGCCGGTATGGTGCAAATATTTGCCTGCCAGGATGATATAGAGCGGCGTGGCATCGGCCGCATCGTAATGGGCGATCCCCGAGGTGGTGAGTTCATGGTATATTTTCCCCGATATATCCTGATACCGGGAGAAGAGCTCGAGCACCGTACGGACCCGGTCGAAGTCGCCATAATCCAGTACCGCAAATCCGCTCCAGGCGGCATCGCGGCCGAAATACCATGCGTAGCCCGGTCGGCCGTTCACCTTATGACCGCCCTTCCAGCCGTAATCGGTGGTGGCGTAGCCGGCCACCAGCGACCGCCCCACGCCGGGGGTGTTCACGATGAACCGGTCGGTGCCGGCCATGGCCCAGCAGTAGCCGGTATTGAAATCCTCATCCGGACCGCTGATGCTGAGCTTGCCATTGAAGAGCGATCCCGCATTGGCCACTGCTGCCTCATAAACTGCTTTGGGATCAAGCATGGCCCTGCGGTAGGCGCTCACCGCTTCGGTGAGACCTGTGGCCGAAACCGCCACCACCACATCGGCGGCACCGCCCGGCTCCAGACTGAAGGGGATGGAGCCGGTCATGATGAGCCCTTCACCCGCAGCTGTCTTGTAGCCTGTAACGGGCCGGTTGGTGCCCACCACCGTGACGAAATCCCCCGCCTTGTTCTGCGCCACCATTGCGTTAAGCCCTGCGTCCCAGCCATAGCGGATGGCACCGGTTACCTTTTCGGAGTAGGGCCACATGAACCGGAGGTTGCTTTTGAATGAAACGGTGATTTTCGCCGGACGGGGACCGGAATATTCATAGTGGATCACCGCGGTGCCATCGGTGGGGTGGCAGGTGATTATTTCCTTTAATTTATGATCGTTGACGTTATAAACCCTTGTGAATGATTCGGGTGCCACGGAAATTTCAGGGGTGAGTTCATTCAGGTTCACCGGTTTCCCGCCCGGGACCGAAAAGCTCACCGCATAATCCCGCAGGGCCATGAACGGGTGGGCCCAGATCTCGTCGATGCCCCCCTGCTCCTTGCCCATGATCACCATCCGCTCGCCGGCCACATCCCACATGTTCTTTGGCCGGGCCGTGGCATCCAGCGTAATGGGGTTCCGCTTCACGGGCCAGTTTCCGGGCGCAGCGCGCTTGCACTCAGGTGAGGTGAAAGCCGCTTCCGTCACAGCCGCAGGGTCGAAATCCCAGTACCGAACCGGCGTCTGCGACTCCCGGCCGCCGAGGTAGGTGATCACATTGGAGGTGAACTGCTCCAGGTGCGCCCTGTTGAAATTGGGCTGGCCGTAATAGAGATAGGCCCCGGCGGCAATGATCTTACCTTTCCCCAGCCGGTATTCCGTCACCAGCTTGCTATCCTCGTACAGGAAGATGTATGCCCAGTCGACGGCCACCACCTTACCTTCAGGCGCTGCATTTCCGAACCATCCCACCCTGCGCACGCGCACATCCTGCTTCGGCGCATAGGAGTACACCCCGCCCAGCAGTCCGTCAAACACCGGGTGGCTCCGGAAACCATGCAGCCCGAGTTTCCGGCCATTGCCCTCATCTTTCAGGTCGACATACGTCACGGTCGGTGCTGTTTTCTCCACCCCCAGGTAGGGTAAAAGCCGCACCGCATCGAGCGACAAAAAGAGGCTTCCTCCGGATACCACATATTTTTTGAGTGCTTCGGTCAAAGCCCGTGAGGTATCCATCTTGTTCAATACCGTGTCTCCTTTATGATACCAGAGTACGGAACATTCCTCGGGCCTTAACCTCCTAACCTCCTCACCCTTAACCTCCTTCATCTGCCAATTATTATTGGAATGCAAATAGGCCAACGCCGCTTCCGCTTCATCACCCGTATCATTCCGCAAAAACCCAACCATTTCTTTGGCATTTTCGGTTGTTGCGCC
>CAYWHP010000086.1:18268-19443 GCA_964457845.1 uncultured Porphyromonadaceae bacterium
GCGCCACCACGGGACGCATTATCCGTGGGCGTGCCACCACGGGATGCATTATCCGTGGGCGTGCCACCACGGGATGCATTATCCGTGGGCGTGTAGAGACGTTTATAAACGTCTCTACCACCCATCGCCGAAATTTTTCGCTCGGTGAGTAGGGCCTCCTCCCAATTCACAACGTATTTCCACCAATTATTCAAATGCCCGTCGGCCGGGTTGATGCCGGCAAAATGGGGCAGGTGCGAAAACCAGAAGCGCATGTAGCCTTCGTGGGTGCATTGCCACTCGGAGCAATCCACCGTGCGGGTCATATCGGATTTGATTTCGGGGTAGAAATTCCATCCGTCGGCGCAGGTGGTAACGGGGGTTTTGTTCACCCAATCGTAATCGCTCTCGCCGTTGGGCGGAAAATGGATGTTCCCGATGTTGGCCAGGCCAGGGTGGGTCATGTTGAACCGGGTGTATTTCTCCCAGTTGTTGGGCTCGGCGGCATCCTTGTCCCAGCGGCCGTAGAGGTGCCAGAGTACCGATTCCGTTCGGTGGCCGTAGCTTTCGAGGGCCAGCGACATCTTCCGTTCGTAATTGAGGCCCATCACCACCAGCAGCTTTTCGTTCGTGGTGGTGGTGGTAGGATCGCTGTTGAGCCAGAAGCCTGTTTTGCCGCAATAGTTCGATTCCCACATGCCGCCGTAGGGGAACGACCACACCCACACCTCGTTGATCTCGTCGCGGTCGCGCATTTTGTCGAAGCCATAGTGCTCCACGAACCGCTTGTAATCGAAATGGGTGCCCACCTCCTTCAGCGTTTTCCAGTCGGGCTCCGTGAGCAGCTTCACCATCTCCGACATGCCCACCGGCTGGTTGTTATCGTTCCGGTTGGAGAAAAGGAGGGTGTCGTCGATGATCTTCACCACCTCGTACTGCACGGTACCATGACTGATCTCCTCCAGCGCGGCTTCGTACTCCTTGCTCAAGTCGCGCGGGTCGTTCCACATGAAGGTGCGGCCCGGGGTTTTGATCACCTCGTGCATGTGTTTGCCGGCGTATTGCGGGAGGAGGGGATCCTGGATGACGACGGCGACCTTTACGGTTACCGGTTTGTCGTTTGCCAGCTGGGAGAAGGCAGAGGGCAGAAGGCAGAAGGCAAAAATTAGAAATAAGAAAGAAGATGGAAGATGGAA
>CAYWHP010000087.1:0-19115 GCA_964457845.1 uncultured Porphyromonadaceae bacterium
CGCGCCAAATGAAAAAGGGGTTGTTCGAAATGGCGGAAGGGGGCACTGTTTTCCTGGATGAAATTGGTGAAATCAACCCGGCAACCCAGATAAAACTGCTGGGAGTTCTAGAGAATCGGGTGGTACGAAGGCTTGGAGGGACCACCAGTATCCCGGTTGATATTCGGATTATTGCGGCCACGAATCGAAATCTTCAGGAGGCTGTCGGGGAGAAGGCTTTCCGGGAGGACCTTTTCTACCGGCTGAAGGTATTCCAGATTACCCTTCCGTCGCTGCGTGAGCGAAGGGAGGATATTCCGCTGATAGCAGATTATTTCATCCGGCATTTCAACCAACAGTTCCAAAAGCATATAAAAGAGCTCAATGAGTCGGTGAGGCAGCTGCTGATCCGGTACGACTGGCCCGGCAACATCAGGGAGCTGCGCAATGTTATGGAGCGTGCAGTGATTCTTGAAACAATGGATGTGATGCAGGCCGACAGCCTCCCGGGGGAAATGGTGGCACTGAGTCAGGCCATTGATGCCGAAAGTGAGGAGGCATTGCTCATCCCGCATGCACCGAATGCTCATCAGCATACGTTTGAGATCAATCTGCCTCCGGAAGGGCTGTCGCTTTATGAGGTAGAAAAGCAGATCATCCGGCAGACACTTGAGCAAAATGAGTTTAACCAGACGAGGACATCCAAAATGCTGGGAATCACACGCGATACGCTTCGCTATAAGTTGAAGAAATACAATCTTCAGTAGCGGTGGGTTAAATCACCCACCCGAATTTGGGTTATATCACCCAATAACCACCCTTTACAGGGAATCAACCCATCCTGTTTTTCGCAATGTGGTGTGAATGCCCGCCCAACCGCGGGTTATGTATTTATAAATAATTGATATATAATATGTTATAATTAATGGCACAGCAATTGATAAAATGGCACAGCAATTGATAAAATGGTACGGACTATCCTATTAACCCTTAAAAAGTTTCAAATGAAAAAACTGAGTCTAATTTTAACCCTTGCTGGTCTGGTTGCCCTGTCGCAGGCAGGTATTGCCCAGTCCATCGTCGGGTCTGCGCATGATTTTTCAACGGCGGCATGGAATTCAAGCTCGCCGAAAGAAATCTGCATTGTTTGTCATACACCGCACAATGCGAACACCAGCGTTTCAAACGCACCGTTGTGGAACCATGCCCTTTCCGCAGTAGCCTCCTACACGCCTTATCAGTCCGGAACAATGCAGTCGACGGCCGGACAGCCCGACGGAGCTTCGAAACTCTGCCTGAGCTGCCATGATGGTACGGTGGCACTGGAGAACTTTGGTGGCACAACGAGTGGTACGAATAAAGTTCTTACCAAGAATCTGGTTGGAAACGGCGGTACCCTGGCCGATGACCACCCGATTTCTATTGCCTATGACGGAACCCTTGCCGGCCTCGATCACGGTTTGAAGAATCCGAGTGAATCCTCCGGGATTGCCGGTGGCAGCACCATTAACGCCGACCTTCTGATCGATGGTAAAATGCAGTGTTCCTCGTGCCACGACGTGCACAACAGTGTATCCGGAACCACCCACCTGCTTAGGGTTTCGAATGCCGGAAGCGCGCTTTGCCTCACTTGCCACAAGAAATAGTTGATCTGATGGAATTTTTGTTGATAGTTGAAAAAGGGGCGAAGTACTTTCGCCCTTTTTTTCTTCCCTCCTAATGTGAATCCTTTATCTCCAAACCATGTTTAGAAAAGCCGTTGTTCTCCTGATTTTTTCCCCACTGCTCTTTTCCTGCTCAAAAAGCATTTACACGGGACTGACTTCGCCTGAACCGGTTATCTATCCGGCCCCGCCCGATACAACCCGTTTGCAGTTCCTGTCCAGAATCTCCAGTTCCGCGGATCTCTCGCGGGGAAAAAAATCCATGGCCAGCTTCATTACCGGGGAGCAGGAAACCAGCACCATCATCAGCAAGCCTTACGGCATTGCCATATACAAAGGGAAGATCATGGTGTGCGATACCTATATTCACGGACTTGACATCATTGACCTGGCCACCGGGAAATTTGAGCAGTTTATTCCGAAAGGGAGAGGGGAGTTGAGAGTCCCGATCAATTGCTTCATAGATGACAAGGGATTCCTTTATGTAGCTGATTCCGAACGGAAACAGATCGTGGTATTCGATCAGGACCGCAAATATTATGATTGTTTCGGCGAGACGGATGATTTCAAGCCTGCAGATGTGTTCGTGCACGGCAACAAGGTTTGGGTTGCTGATGTCGGCGGGCACCAGGTTCATGTTTATTCGGCGGATTCATCGCGAACCCTGCTGGCCAGTTTCCCGGAGGTCAACAGCAAGGACCCGGAGAGCCTTTTTTCGCCTACGAACCTGTTTGTAACTGACAATGAGGTGTATGTTTCCGATTTCGGGGATTTCCGCGTGAAAGTTTACACACCGAAAGGCGAGTTTATCAGGGCAATAGGCAGTTACGGCACCTCACCCGGGCAGTTTACCCGGCCGAAGGGCATCGCTGTTGACCGTGACTCGAACCTTTTTGTGGTGGATGCCGGGTTTGAGAATGTACAGCTTTTCAACTCCGAAGGAAAAATCCTGATGCACTTCGGCGGGAATTACAAGGGGCTGGGCGACATGTGGCTTCCGGCAAAGATTGTCATCGATTATGACAACAATACCTATTTCGAGCGGCTGGTGGATCCGGCTTTCAAACTCAAATACCTTGTTCTGGTGACCAACCAGTTTGGTCCCGATAAGGTTAGTATTTACGGGGCGGTACAGCCGTCGGGCAGGGATGTTAAACCGGGTGGCCCCACCCCTGTTAAATAGGGCACAGGTAAACAAGCATGGAACGGAAACAGGGTCACATCCATTCAAGGGGCAGCAGCAAAAGGCTGCTTTACCTGCTTGTGGCCATGCTGGGCATGGTTTCGGGATGTTCCGCCGGTTACCGTTATAAAGTGCTTTCGGTGTTTTTCGACGGTGTTCCGCAACCGGTTGTTGCGGCTGCTGTTGCCCAGCCTTCCGATACCCTGCAGCAGGTTGATTCCACTGCTGTCGCTGCTGCTGCCCCTGCCGAACCTAAACTGGTAGTCCACCCCCCTTATCTGGAAAGGGATTGCGCCGCCTGCCATGATGAGACGAAGGCTACCAAGGAGCTGAAGCCCATGCCCGGACTCTGTTTCGAGTGCCACGACGATTTTACCAAAAGTTTTAAAGTATTGCACGGTCCGGCAGCCGCCGGGCAATGCAACACCTGCCACAACCCGCACATGGCCGATAATAAGATGCTCCTGATACGTTCAGGTCAGGATCTTTGCCTTTACTGCCATGTTTCAGCGGATGTTATGCGGTCGGAGGCCCATACCGACATACTTGATACGAAATGCACCGAATGTCATAATCCGCATGGAGGGGAGGATCGGTATGTATTGCGCTGACAAACTTTTCCGGTTATTGAAGGCGATGGCTGCCGTTCTGCTGGTGGCGGGTTATTCCGAATCGGTCATTGGGCAGACCGATGGCGGTAACCTCTATTTTATGAAACTGCACAGCTATTCCGGTGAAGCAAGGCTCGATGGATTTTACCGTGAAAAAGAGCGAACCTTCCTGGAGTATCAGGAAGCCCACAAAAGCTCCAATCTTTCTGGTGGCCTGAAGTTGCGTGCAACCACGTCGGTTTTGCACCCGAACTTTATGATGCTTGACATGGACGGAGCGTACATGCCCGAAACCCGGCGCGAAAACTTCATCATGGTTCCCGACCAGTCGGAGGTGAGAACCATCAAAAAAATCGGAGCATCGGCACGGTTTTTCCAGAATCGCATCGTGAACTTTGCGATGTTCGGCAGTTACGACCAGGGCTATTCAACACGCGAAAACCTTACAAATATCAAGTCCACAGGGAAACACTGGGGAGGTAACCTGGGATGCATCAACAAGGTCCTTCCGGTAACCTTCGATTTCCAAAGTCATAAATGGGACGAGGAGGAACTTCAGTCTGCGCGGAAATACAACCATGACCAGCAATCATTCAGCGCCAGGACCTATAAATCATTTACGAGCCGCGACCGCAGCGAATTGCGTTTCTCCCATGACGAGCTGGTGAACATTAACCAAAACCGTTACCGGGTTGGGAACATCAACAACACCCTCGACTTTACCAATTCCCTAAGTCTAGATTCCGCCAAACGGTACCGCATGAATACCCTCATCAATAATTTCAACCAGCACGGAACATCGAATCTTAATCGGTTTCAGGCAGGTGAATTGATTGATTTTCAGTTGCCTGCAAACCTGTTTTACACGGGTAATTATAATTTCTACAACATAAACTTCGAGTCACACCGCCTGCTGCAGCACAGCGTGGTAACCGGGCTCGAACATCAGCTCTTTAACAGCCTCCGGTCGCGGGTCAGCTACGAATACAATAACCTGAAGAATACGGTATTCAGCGAAGCTAATTCCAAGGCCGGCATCCGGTTTAACTATCTGAAGAAAATCCCGAAGGGTTCCATTCAGCTTGGTTACCAGTACGACCGCTACAGCCAGGACCATTTCGCAGATTCGTCGAGCATGATTATCAGCAATGAGCAATACCTGCTGGCGGATACCAAAATCACCCTTCTCCGGCACCCCGATGTTGATGAGCCGAGCGTGGTGATCAAGGACATGAACGGAACTTTTTTCTTCCAGAAGGACCTGGATTACATACTGGTAACCCGCGGCAAATACCTTGAAATACGGAGGATTCCGGGAGGGAATATCCCCAATGAAACAACCGTTCTCGTGGATTATTCCGCTGCTCAGCCAGGGACCTACAAATACGATGCAAACGCCCACGCCGTTACATCCGCCCTTAACCTGTTCAGCAACAAGCTGGTGATTACGTACCGGTTTGCCATTCAGGATTACCTCAATCTGGTGTCCACGGATTTTGTTACGCTAAACTATTTTACGCAGAATCAGATCGGTTGCAGGGTGGATTTCGGATTCGTGAGCGCAGGGGCCGAGTATGAGGATTACCAGAGTTCAATAATTCCGTACAAGATGTGGCGCTATTACGTGAATTTCCAGAAAAACCTGGGCAGCAGGCTGATGGCGATGGTCAACGGAAATATGCAGGATTATGTGATGCTGGATGGGCCGCAGCCGGTTTACCAGAAATTTATGGACCTAACGGGAAAGATTTCGTACGACATGTTCCGCCAGACCCGGGTTAATCTCGACCTGATGTGGCGGAAACAGGAGGGCAGGGGAATCGACCTGAACCTGCTTTCGGCAAGAGCAGAGGTAACTTCGACGTTCAACAAGCTGTACTTTACTTTCGGAGCCGAAATATACCGGCGCAATTACATTGGGGAGAAGATCAACTTCAAGGGCACCTACATTAAAATCGTGAGGAGGTTTTAGTATGCGCAAGCTGTTGGCTATCTTACTGTTGTTTTCTTTACGGTTATCCATGTCCGGGCTCTTTGCCCAGGATCCCAAATGTACCGACTGCCATGGCGATCAGCTCACGAAAAAGAATGTTCATGCTGCCGCGGCAGATTCGTGTGTATCCTGCCATCTGATCAGTGTTAAGGAACATCCTGACGATAAGGTGAAGGGGTTGCAGCTGCGCGTGAACATGCCGGAATTGTGCTACAAATGTCACGATCCGGTTAAAAAAGAGATTATGAGCTCAACAAAGCTGCACTCTGCCATGCATCTTAAGGGCAGCTGCACGGCCTGCCATTCACCCCATTCATCTGACTTCGATAAGCTGCTTAAAAATCCACAGAACAAGCTCTGCATAAACTGCCACAACAAGAACTTTTCGAGTACAGGTGCCCCGGCTGTCAACATGAAGAGCCTTCTGGCCAACAGCAAGGTGATCCATCCTCCCGTGAAGGATGATGTATGCATGACCTGCCACAAGCAGCATTCCGGAAAGGACGCACATTTATTGAACAACACCTTTCCGCTCAGCAACTATCCCGCAGTTGATGCCGCTGCCTTTGGACTTTGCTGGGATTGCCATGACCAGGGGTTGTTTACGGAAGCCAAAACGGAGTCGGCCACCAATTTCCGAAACGGAGGTACCAATCTCCACTTCATTCACCTGAACAGCGGAACAGGACGTTCCTGCTCGCTGTGCCACAATGTACACGGAGCCCCGAATGAGCACCTGATCGAGGATCGGGTGAAGTTTGGCCAGTGGAACCTGCCGATCCGATATATTCCGGCGGAGAAGGGGGGCTCATGTGCCCCGGGATGCCATCAGAAGAAGAGCTATTTGAGATAAATCGTGACGCGTGACGCGTGACGCGGAAGAATCGTGACGCGTGATGCGTGACGCGTAACGCGATGTAGAGACGCATAAATGCGTCTCCTGGAATATCAATACCGGCAATCCTTCGCCGCCTGCGCAAATGTCACCAGATTTGCGGGATCGGTTTCGAAGAAGTGGTCGGAAGCCGAGCAGATGTATCCGCCTTCATATCCAACCTTTTCAAACAGTTCATGAACATTCGCGCGGATCTTTTCGGCCGGGCCCTCGGAGAGGGTGCTGAACTGGTCGACACCGCCGATAAGGGCAATCCTGTTGCCCACCTTGCGCTTGAAGTCCCAGGGCTCCTGGTTTCCTCCTACACTTATCGGAGCCAGTGTTTCTGAGGCATCCGCCCCGGTCTGGATAATGAGCTCCTCGATACCTACTGTTCCGCCACAGGTGTGATACGTAACCAGAAAACCGCAGTCGTGGAGGGCATCATGCATACGGCGGTCGTACGGCAGGCAGAATTGCGAAAACAGGTCGGGTGAGATGACGGTGGAGGAGGCCGAGCCGCCGCCGGTTTCAATCAGGTCGAAACGGGCTCCTCGCATCGAATCGATGAAACGGAGCTTTTTTTCGAGCAGGATGCGCATCAGTTCATGAACCCAATCCGGTTTCTCGAAAGTTGCATAAATCAGGTCGGTAATATCGAACAGGCATGCAGCATGCTGCCAGCAGCCGGCCTGGTCACCCCAAACAAATCCGCGCAGAATTCCGTTGTCACCTACTTCATCATACCGCTTGCTTACCGGTGCGTGGGTAAGTTCCGGAACCGGCATGTATTTGTCGATCAGTCGGATATCGTCATCGTGCTTGATCAGGTATTCGGTAATCCAGGTTGTTTTCCGGTTGCCCTCGGTTTTATAGGTGAGGGTTCCGTCTGGAGTCCAGATGCTGTGATGAACGATCCGCTGGTTTGGATCGGCCGAAATGACCAGCGGAGTGTCCTTCCATGTTTTGGTGTTGAATTGGGTAGGGTCGGAATCAACCACCCAGAACTGGTCCATCTCCTCGAAATACTGGATCTGGGCGTCAAGGCCAACCTGGAGGAATGCTTCCAGATCGCTGATGCCGCCCATGTGTTCCTTCAGATGGTAAGCCTGCCACTGGTGCAGGGATGCAGGCATCCGGTCGGGCTTTTCACGGTGCAGGGCGGCGAGGAGGCGTTCTTTGGAGGTCATGGCGTTATGTTTCTCACAAAGATAACAGAAACCCGTAGAGACGCATAATTGCGTCTCATTCGTGACACGTGACGCGTGACACGGAAGAATCGTGATGCGTGATGCGTGACGCGTGATGCGACGTAGAGACGCATACATGCGTCTCATTTTTGATGCAAATATGCGTCTCCTGCTGCCTTTACCGGATGTTCCGCCCTACCTTGCAAGGTAGGTGTATACATCATGTTCAGCGCCTTCCGGTGCGTGGGTTGCCGGCGGTGTATTGATCGTCTGAAAAGAGTTTAGTTGTGTTACTCCTTTGCAGTCATGTATTTCCATTTGACAAGGGTGTAGGCATGCGCCGAATTCCCTTCGGCAGCCACCTGCTCTTTGCCCGGCCGGCTTTCCAGTATTTGCACCGACCATTCGCCTTTTTCAAACCCGTAGGTGTGGCCGTCGTCGTTGTAGAGCCGGAATGAACCGCCGCCGGTTCCGTACACCCTTGCCTCGATTTCCGAGTCGCGGGTCCAACCGGAGGTTTGCCGCACAGGCAGGATCATCGGAATTATCCCGCCATCCCTGACATACAGGGGAATGCGCCCGAGGCCCGGAGTTGCCGTGATCGTGCCTTCGCCAACCGGGTCCCCGATGTAGAAATCGAACCATTTTCCCGGGGGCAGGATCACCTGGCGGGTGGTTTCGCCGGTAAACAGCGGGGCCACGAGGAGGTTGTCGCCCACCATATACTGATCCTTCACCTCGGCGGGGCCGATGAAGCCATCCACCAGCTGCATGGCACGGAAAACGGGCTTGCCTTCAAAATGGTACTGGGCAAAGCTGGAATAGAGATAGGGCAGGAGCTGCATGCGGAGGAAAGCCGCATCCTGGCATATTTTATACACTTCAGGAAACGACCAGGGTTTGGTTCCGTCGGCCCAGGCATTGATCATCGCCATGGGAGAGAAACAGACCGTTTGCATGCGTCGCGCCCAATCCTCGGCCGAGCCGCCGGCCCTCACCTCGGGGGTCCAGAGCAGGCCCGAGAAGCCCGAGTTGACCAAAGCGGTTATGAAGTCCTTGTGGCTGTAATAATCATTGTAAATGACATAGGGGTAGGAAACCGAACCGGCATTTGCGGCCCTGATCAGGCCGTACGTCCGTTCATTCTTTTTTCGGAAGATCTCATCGGTAAGCGTCATCATCTGCAGGCCATACGTCTGCCGCATCTGCTCGCCGTCGCGGCCCGATGGAAACAGGGCGCCGTCGGGCCAGAGCCAGGAGTCGAACCCGTCGACCTCGTCGATTTTGAATCCACTGGCACCTATATCAAGCTGGTTTTTAACGAAATGGTCCTGCATGATCTTTCGCGCTTCCGGGATGGTGTAATCGGCAACTGTGCCGCACCACACCGTATGCGATCCCGTATAGGGCGCCAGCTGCCTGTCGAGCGTGCCGCCGGGCCAGAGATACGGATTCATCCAAAGATTGAGGTGAATGCCGGAAGAGGCCATCTCGCTGATGAAAGCGGCGGGCTGCGGGAACCTGCCGTTATCCCATTCGAACGTGCAGGGATAGGATTTGCTGTGCCATCCCGGTTCCAGACCCACCACATCGAGCGGGAAATTGTTCTCTTCAAATCCGGCTGCCTCGGTCCGGACATCATTTTCGGCATACAATGTGGGCGTTCGCTGCCAGAAACCCAGCCCCCACTTGGGCGGGATGACCCCGCCGCCGCACCAGAGATTGAAGCGCTGCACCACCTCCATCATGTTTTTACCCGTAAAAAGGATAATCTCCACGCCTGCTTCGGGGACCACCATTTCGATGTTGTCCGACAAGGGCTGGGCATCCCAGGAGCGGTCGCTGTTCCTGTCGCGGGTTACCGGCGGGTTTTTGCTATCCTTCCGTACGGCCGTCCCAACGGAAACATCGATATATCTGGCTGCATTGACAAGTACCCCGTAGCCTTTATCGGAAACAAAGAAGGGCACCGGAGCATGGTTGCGGCCGTTGTCTTCACTTCCGAAATGGTCGACATGGAGCCTGAATATCCGGCCGCGCTGGGCTATAGTTTTGAAATTAAGGCCAAAACCATAGATCTGTTCCCCTTTGTTGAGCGGGAACCGCAGACAGGTTCTTCCGTTAACCACCGTTGCGGTGATCTCCTTCAGGTCGAAGGGCAGCGGTGCATCTCCGAGCAGGCTGATGGCTTCCGCACGCGGCTCTTTCGCGGCGACCGACAGCAGGTTGAATTCCGGCGGATTCCCTGCCCGCAGCCGGTACGTTCCGGCGAGGGGGTGTTCCCATACCGGTTCGGAAGGTTGGCAGGATGACATACAAGCCGCTGCTAAGGCAATGCCGAAAAGCCTCACCATCCCCAGCATAAACCTACCATGGGGCGCCCCCCCCTCTCCCGCGACCGCAGGGAGCGCGGGAGAGGGGGTTGGGGGGTGAGGTCTTCGCGCAGCAGGGAGCGCGGGAGAGGGGGTTGGGGGGTGAGGTCTTCGCGCAGCAGGGAGCGCGGGAGAGGGGGGTGGGGGGTGAGGTGTCGTGATGCGTGACGAGTGACGCGAAAGAGTCGTGATGCGTGACGCGTGACGCGAAAGAATCGTGAAGCGTGACGCGTGACGCGTGACGCGAAGAGCAGCCGAAATCATCATTTTATTCAGGTTAATCGGTTAGGGTAAGTTATTCATCCTGGGGTTTTCCAAGCACCTGGGTCCAGTATAAACCGGTGACCCATGCCCCCATTTCGGTGTATGCCGGGTTCATGATGTTCGCGCAATGACCCGGACTGTTGAGCCACTCCCGCATCACATCATCTTCATAGAGCATTCCGTAGGCCACATTTTCCCCGCACGCCTTCCAGAAATAGTGCTGCGTGTAGAGCCGGTCGTCAACGAATTTTCCGTTGCTGCCCTTATGGCTGAAAAAGTTGTTGTCGTTCATGTCGATGCTGTGCTCCTTGGCCGCCGCCTCCAGCTTGTCGTCCCAGCTGAGCCGGCCAGCCGGCGGATACCAGGTTTTCCCGCAATACCGTCCTTTCACCCGCGCCTTGTTCACCAGCGTGAGAAGCTTGCTGCGGCTGAACATCACCTCATCGCCGGGGTCGCTGGCCTCGCACGACGGAGTGCTAAGAATGAAAATTAGTAATATAACGGCGATTAGACAGGAGACGGAAGACTTGAGACGTGAGACAGGAGACGGGAGACGGGAAGACTGGAAGACTGGAAGACGGGAAGAGGGAATCGGGATCATCCGGGGTTATTTTGAGATAGAACCGGAAAAAGGCGGATTTAGTATGCCGACCGCAGGTTCAAAAATCTGGCCGAGGATGAGGTGATCGCGGAAAACCAGTGCCACGGAGGCTGCGCTGAAGGTACGGCCATCATCGTAAAATACTTTCGATGATTTTCCTGTTGCGGGATCCACACGCACAACAAGCGATGGGGAGCTGCGCGACTTATCCTTTGTGTGGCCGATGAATTTCATTGCCTTGCAGTGGCTGGTTATCAGGAGTTTGTTTTGATAAAACCTGATATTGTCAGGACTTTTGATTTTGCATACGGCTTTTTTACCGGAAAGCGACCCGTCAGTAAGGGTATATGCATAGAGGAGGTTTTCACGCGTGGCACTGACATAAACCGTATTCCCCGATCCGGTGAGGCCGCAGGGCATCCCGAGGCCCCGCTCCGCGATTGTCCAGTTTCCCTTTCCGTCATAGAACAGGATATTCCCTTTTTTCAGTCCGAGGATCTTCTCTTTCATATCATCGCGGTTGCCGGCATCGTTGCACACCACAAAGCTTCCGTCGGGATAGGCCTGCAGCGCGTTAGGCGACACCAGCAGCCGGCTGTCGAACCGTTCAACGAAGACCAGGCCGTTTCCCTCCAGCTGGTACCGTATAACCGAATGAACCTTGTTTTTGTCATCATGGGAGATCACATACAGGTACTGGATTTCGCCGGCCTGAACCAGTGATATTCCGTGGGGCCGGATCACCAGCCCGGCCGGTTCGCCGGTTCTGATCAGCACTTCGCGGGTGCCGGCCACCGGGTCGATGGCTTCAATCTCACCGTAAACGGGATACTCCGGCCTGCGGGAGGCGCAGGATACCAAAAGGCGCGGCGGGGTGCTGAGCGAGTCGATGACCATGTCCTCGGGGCCGGCGCCGGTTTGGAAGACTTTAAGACTTTGAGACTGTAAGACGGGAGACGTGAGACAGGAGACAAGAAGACAGAAGAACAAGAGCTTGAAGTGTTTCATAATAAATTAATAATCAAGAAGTTACTTGATTTTAACCTTGTTCATGATTTCATATACCAGCGGGAGTTGGGCATCGCCGATGCCCCAGGGAGTCTCTTCCGGTTTCCAGCCCAGACGGGTGAGCGCCTTGGCGGCGGCCCCGGCATTTTCGGTATACATGGCCACGGTCCACATCATCAGGGCATTGGATGGCTGTGATTTCATCCAGGAAGTGAGGAGCCTGTCGCCTTCGTCCTCCCGGTTCATCAGCTTATAGCTGAGTGCTGCAAGCAGGTAGGGGCTGTCCCAGGCGGAATTCAGACTGTTGGTATAGTCGATCACCTTGCGGAAGTATTTCTCCGCCTCCGCATTCTGGCTCATCTGCAGGTAACACAATCCCGAGAGATAGTCTTCGGCCCGTTCATCGGTGACGAATGGTTTGCCAACGCCAAGTGTTTCCGGCCATTCACGGGCACTCTCGATGTCGCGCAGTGCCTTCAGGTATTTCTGATGCCTGAACTGGTCGAGTGCCCTGAGCAGCAGAGCCGTGCGGTATACCTCGTGCCCCTCGCGGGCCCCTTCCGCCGGCAGCAGGATCAGCCGGTCGAGAATGGCAATGGCCTCGTCGTAGTTGCGGTTATGCAGTTCTGATCGTGCCTGGCTGAAATCGAGGATCATGTGGCCCGGGATTCTGGAAGTTGCCTTGCGGCAGATATCCAGGTTCTGGCTCCAGGCCCGGTTCCTTTCGTAGAAACTGCTGAGTGCCTGCCAGGTGCGCCATTCATCAGGCTGTAGGGAATTGGCCCGCAGCAGGTCGCGCAGCACGAGTTCCTCCTCCATGCCTTCAAAAAGTTTTGCGCGCGTGAGGTAGAAATGCGCCTCGGCCGGTTCATCGCGGCACGATTTGAACAGATCTTTGGCCTTGACGGAGTCTTCGAGGTTGAGTTTCAAAAGCGCCATGTAGTATCGGTTCTGCCAGGCAGGCTTTACCGATTCGGCCCATTCAACCACACGCAGCGATTCGGTGCGGTAGGGCATCACAAACCGGGTTGAGGAGGAGTAGATCGACTGGTCGTTTATTTTACCGGCCAGGTAGTTTCTCCAATAAACAACTTCTGCCTGTGACGGAGCTTCGCCGAGGGCCCTGACAGCTTCGCCCGCCCGGCCGCAGTTGTGATAGAAGATGGCCAGTTCGAGATACGTCTGCTCGGGAAACTCATTCCTGATCAGGGCTTTGAAAGCGGTAAGGTTTTCCGGGGCGGGATTGAGGATATACTTTTCAAAACGGGCAAAATGGTTAAGCGGATCGATTGCTATAATACGATCGAGTGCGCCGGCAGCCTGCACCTTCAAACCCGAAAGGCGGTTTGCAACAGCTTCAATCTGCATGGCCTTGATATCGAACCGGTTGTAATCCTGTGCCATGGAGGCATACCGCATTGCATCAGGCAATTTGTTTTCAATAAGGGCTATCTCCGCCAGACCGGTGCAGGCTGACGACCGGTATTCCATCGACCGGGCGGCGAGGCCGAAAGCTTCGCGGGCTTCGTAAAGTGCCTTGCTCTCGCGGATGCCCTTCATTCCTGCAATCTCCCTTGCCCCTTCACTCTTCCTCACAACGCCGAGGAGATAGTTTGCTTTTGGATCATACGTGTCGTAGGAGAGAACAGTACTCAACACTTCGGCAGCCAGTTTTGGCTTGTCGATCCGCATGTATTCCTCTGCCAGGCCTGAAAGCGCAGGCAGGTAGTGCGGATCTTTGGCCAGGCAGCGGCGGAAATAGTCGCGGGCCTTTGCATACTCGCGCTGGCGGCTGAATTCAACGGCTTTCAGGTACAACCCCTGAAGTGAATTCCAGTCGAATTCGGGGGACACAACCGGCCGGTCGGAGTTGCGGGCCGATTCGGCAGCAACCGACCAGTTGAGCCGGCCGTTGGCGAGTGCCACCGATCGCGGCCTTCTGCCGTCGGGCGTTTGCCAGGTAAAAAGTTCCAGTGGCTTGAGGCTGACCGGCACCCGGGAAATGGTTCCGTTTTCGAGGCCTATCATCAGTGTATCGGTAATGAATTCCAGGGGGCTGAACTTCAGCTCGCCGGGCTTCTCTCCGGCCGATGCCGGCATGGATCCGCCGGTGTAAAGAATGCCGGCAGTGCCGATTTCGGTGATACCGCCGGTACCCACCACCGGAAACCAGCATTCGCTGAACCGCTCGCAGCTGTTGCCCGGGAAAGCCATGTGCTTGAATGGGGTGAAGGTGCTTCCGGCGGCCTCCTGATTGAACAGGATCCCGGTTTGTATTTCGGTGTACTGCATGTTGCCCGGCTGATCGGTTAGCAGGTCGGTCCACATGGCCCCTTGCGGACTTAACGCCCAGATCCAGATTTTTTTACCGGGCTTGCCGGTATAATCGTTCCAGTGTCCGAAGCCGAAGTTGCGGGTGGTGTAATAGCCACCGAAAAAATCGGTGTAGGTTCCCAGTACGTGGTAACTATGATCGGACCCGTAATTATTTTCGGCGTAGTTTGATATGTTGCGGCCGTCTTTAAGCACCGGCCACGGAAACTCCTCTCCGTCATGCCCGATATAGTGGTCGCCCGGGAAATAATACTTCAGGTCGGGGGCGGCATCGGCAGCTGCGGTTGCCCACTGGTATTTCGAAGTGCTCAGGTCCATCGGGTTGTACCAGAAAAAGTTGGTTTCCACCCATGCCTTGTCTTTCGGCAACCGGATCTCAACCCTCCATTCACTGCGGGAGGTGAGTTCGAGGGCTCCGATGATGCAGGAGACACTGCCGTCGGGATTGGTGCGGGTAACGTAATCAACAGGGGAGGCTGTTGTCGGTGCATGGCCTATCGATCCGAAATTGAATTCGATCCCTCCGGATGTCCAGGCTCCTCGCATGGATATATCCCTGAATTTAACCACTTTATTTAAATAGAGAAATTCATTGCCGGTGGATTTTTCGATGCCGCCAATTATCTTTCCGCCCATTTCGGGGGCAATAAGAATTTTAATCCAGTCGTTCTCGAGTTCAACAATTTTCCAGTCTTGGTTAACCCCCTTGGTGGAATAGCCGTCGAAGCGGAAGTATGGATAAATCTTGCCCGTGCGCGGTACCGGGTTGGGGTCGCCGAAGGGGTAGGTGAGGAAGGTGCGGTTGTATTCGCGGACCGAAGCGGTCTGACTCATAACCTTTCCGGCAGGCAGAATTGTTGCAAGGACAGCGAGTGTGAGGAATAAATGGAGTCGCAATTTCATGTCGATGATTTTTTACTAAAATACAGAATTGATTGTCTATTTTTAATCGATTTAAGGCAAAGTATCAATGTCAGAAAAACCCGCTGAACAAAGGGTTACGGTGAGATGGGCCGAAGACGGGGATAATCAGCCGATTCTGGAACTCTCATCACGATGCCCGCAGGAGGGAATGGTGACGATGTATCCCGACCGTTCGCCGGTTTTCAACCAGGTGCACAAGCTGCTTGATCCTGAATCTTACCATGCGATTGCGCTTGCAGGCAGCAGGGTGGTTGGAACGCTTGGTATTCTGCATACCGATTTCTGGTTAAAGGGCGCCCCGGTTCACACCGCCTACATAATGGATTTCAAGGTGGATCCCGGCTTCAGGCTTGGATTGACGGCATACCGCATGGTAAAGCGGTCCATCGATTTTGAAAAGGAATCGGGCACCCGGATGGCGCTTGCCACTTTTCTTAGGAACAACGAAGCTTCCATCGTTTTTGCACGGGGCAGGGGAGGGTTTCCGGCTTCGCTGCATCTGGGCGACAACCGGGTTTTCAGTTTTGTTCCGGTGCGAAAGATGAAGCCCGCCGGCCGGTTTACCATCCGCCGGGCAACGGAGGCCGATATCCCGGCGCTGGTTGCGCTGTACAATCGGTTTTACGCCACCTACCTGCTGGCCCCCCGGATCGATGAAGCCACGCTCCGGCACTACATGACCCGCATCGAAGGCCTTGGTAAGGAAAGCTTCTGGCTGGCCTGCGAGGGTGAAGCGGTGCGAGCGGTGATGGCGGCGTGGGATGCCCATTCCGTAAAGCGGTACATGGTAACGAAATCTAATTTTCGGGTTAAACTGATATCAGGACTTGTAAAATTCCTCTCCCTCTTCGGCAGAATGCCGGAACCGATCGGGGTGAATGAACCCCTTAAGCAGCTGACGCTGGTGATGTATGCTCATGATGGTGATATTGAGGCGCTTACGGCATTAATCCGCCATATCAATAATCTCCATGTTGGTGGTGATTACTCGCTGATCCAGATTCAGATTCATGAGGACGACCCGGCCGGGGCATGCCTTCGCGGGCTGGCAGGCGTTTCGGTTTTCAGCGAAATCCACCTGTTTACCGATACCCTGCAATTTGCCAGGGAGATTCAGCTTCAGGGGGGTATCGTGCACCTCGAATTCCCGAACTACTTCTGATACGAACCGCTCAGGATCCTGTTGAGTGTGACAGCTATGTTTTCCGTAGGCCTTGGCGCAAAAACGGAAATGATCTTCCCATCCTTACCGATCAGGAAATACCGCGGGAAATCATTCATGAAATACTGATCATTGAGCACGGTTGATTCGGGATCCTGATGGAGCTGTATGCTGCCGAAATTATTTTTTTCGATAATGGCCGCCCAGCGGTTTTTGTCCTTCTCGAAATCCATCGAAACCATGATGAATTTAACCGGCCTGCCTCCGAAATCTTTCCTTAGCTGTTCGAAATACGGGATCTCCTGCAGGCTCCAGGATGACCAGGAAGCCCAGAACCCGATGTAGAGCATTTCGCCGAAATAATCGCTCAGCTTTACCTTCTTCCCGTCGGGAGTAAAGGCGGTAAAATCGGGTGCCGGCTTGCCGGTGCCCACCTTTTCCAGGTTGGCAACCGCTGCATCGATGGTTTTGAGGTACTCGGGGTTCTTGCAGGATAATTTGAAATCGGTTACGAAGCTCTCCACCTTAATGGTGCCGAAATTGGCAAGATGGTCGGTCAAGGCCGTGTACAGCAGGTAGTCGAGCACCTGCTGGTTCGAAAATTCCTGGTGGATGACGCGGAACCGGGCTACGGATTCCGGAAAGATCAGTCCGGCGGCATCGGGGTGGGCCTCCAGGTAGAGTGATTGCCGGAAATCGAGAAAATTCTGGATAAACTGCTTGTATACCGGACTTTCAAGGTTATCTGCCCCGTTCAGGTTCAGGAGGCTCATGTAATCCGGGTGGTAACCTGCCTGAAGCACCGGCTGCCGGCCGGTGACGATCTGGTAATTCATCGGGTACCGGAGGTGGTCATCGGCCCACGCCAGTTCGATTTCCGACTTTATGCGGGTTACAAACCGTGGATCTATCTCCTTATACCGTTCCTGGTATTCGTTGATCAGCTGTGTTTTAAGTTGCTTGACCGAATCGGAGAACCGTAAGAATGCATCGGGTTCCCGTGCGAAAAGGTCAGTCTCGGGGACTGCGGTTTGCTGGTCGAGCCGTTTGGCCAGCACGAGATAATGGTTAACCGGTCCGAGCTGACCTCCGTAGGTGATGTTCTCCGGTACAACCGCCGAATTGATGTCGAGGGTAACTTCCTTGCCGGGCTCCAGGTAAACATCCGAAATGCGGTTGCCAAAGAAGAGCATGGCCTTCATAGGTTCCGCAAGCGGGATCGTAATGCTGAACTCCCCGCTCTTGCTGATCCGGGCGCTGTCGAGCACCGGGCCGGCCGTTATATGGAGGCTGCCGGGCACTGCCGGCCTGAATACACCCGAAATCCTTACTTCGCCGGGACCCGGGCCCTGTTTGGCGCAGCCTGCCGACAAAGCGGCGACCACGATCAGTACGGAGGCAATTCGCTTCATGCTGAAACTACCTGGGCGTGCCAACCTTGTTGACGTAGCGGGTATAATACTCGTTGTACTTGGTTTCGATCTCTTTAACGAGGTCGTCTTCCTTGTATTCCGTTAAGGTATCCAGCAGGTTCTTGAGTTCATAACCGAGTGCTGACTGCAACTCCTGATTTACTGCCGGAATGTAACCCGACGGGAGGCTCAGGTAATAATCAACGTTGCTACGGATATTATCATAGGCGAACCGGGCAATCTGGCGGCCCATATCCTTGTTGCCGACGCGATACCAGAGGGCCGTATTTTCGATGTCCTGTGCGGTATACCCCATAACTTTCACCGGCATCACCTTTTCGAGTTTTGCCAATACCTCGGCAGCCTTGTCGAGCTTGCCTTCCGTAATCAGGGCACCGGCCAACCGGTTGAAATTGTTCTTCATGTTCTGCATCATCCGCCGGCAGGTTTCATCCTGGTATACCTTGGCGTTGTCCATGTTGGTGTACCGGAATTTATTCATGACGTTATCGTACATCACGTCGGTGTTGATCATGCCCGAATAGCCGGTCTGCGTTTCACCCTTGATGGGGATCAGTTTGTAGCTAAGGCCCTGTAGTTCAAGATAATTATCGAGCTTAACCGAGCCGCTCTGGCGCGGGGTGGTGTAGTACATCGGCCTTTCCCAGTTGTTGTGGGAGAGGATGTCGAGAATCACCAGTTCGTCCTTGTAAATCTGTTCCTGCCCCATGCTCCAGATGATTACCGAGTCGACTTCACCGATACGGCTGGCCGGAACGATGTTGTATTCCAGAACTTTCTGCCTGTCAACAGGCAGCTTGAAATTCTTTGCCGGCATCACGTTGTACTGCCTGCCGGTAGTGGAGGTGCGGATCGCCCTCGGGTTATCGCTGGCGGCATACTCAACCATTTCCTTCAGGTCGTAGGGTGTCTTGATCTCATCCAGAACGGGTATCACGGCACGTTTTCCCTGCCGGTACTGTTCATAATTCATGGAAATGGGAAGTGCCTTTGATCCGTAATAGGTGCGCTTGAGCTGGTCGATATACCAGTCCTGAGGAAGGAAAGGCATGCAGCAAACCCGGACATCGGTACGGAGGCCCTCCACCTCCTGCATATACCAGAGGGGGAAAGTGTCGTTGTCGCCGTTGGTAAAGATCAGGGCATTTTTATCGAGTCCTATGAGGTAGTTATAGGCAAAATCGTGTGCAGTGTTTCGGCCCGAACGGTCGTGGTCGTCCCAGTTCTGCGTGGCCATCACGAGTGGTACAGCCAGCAGGCTGACTCCGGTTACGGCAAAGGCGGCCATTTTGGGATCGAGTTTCTTTCGCAGCAGGTCGAATAGGAAGAGCACACCGATGCCGATGAAGATGGCAAAGGCGTAGAACGATCCCACATATACATAATCACGCTCCCTTGGTGTAACGGGAACCTCGTTGAGGTAAACGATGATGGCAGCGCCTGTCATGGCAAATAGCAGGGTAACGATGCAGAAGTCCTTACGGTGTTTCTGGTAATAGAACCAGGCACCTAAAAGACCGAGG
>CAYWHP010000088.1:0-4890 GCA_964457845.1 uncultured Porphyromonadaceae bacterium
GTTAAATTCCCTGATTTTGCGTGTGGCTTCATATCCTCCCATTTCAGGCATCCGTATATCCATTAATATCAAATCGATATCGGGATTATCCTGACACGCTTTAACGGCCTCAACGCCTGTCGATACATGAAAAACTGTCTTAGCAAACAATCTGACAGATATATCGATCAGCATTTCTGATATTTCATCATCTTCGGCAATCAGAATTTTCAGCTTTCGAATGCTCTCTTCCTGGTCTGAAGCCGCAAGTTCCTGCGCAACATTTTTTTTCTCCGGTTCGAAAGTATAGGGTAACGTGAAATAAAAAGTTGAACCCTTTCCCTCCTCGCTATCCACCCAAATCGTACCCCCCAGCATTTCGATGTATGCTTTGGTAATCGACAATCCTAAACCGGCTCCCTGCCGTGCCATTTTATCATATATATCTGCCTGAATAAAACGTTCAAAAATGGCTTCCTGCCGGCTTAATGGAATGCCAATACCGGTATCTTTCACGAAAAACTGTAGAGGCGGATAATTATCTGGCTTTGTCCCCGGATGTAAAGAAGACAGATTATCATCTGTCTCTACGAGATCATAACCGAATTCTATGGAACCTGCATTGGTGTAATTAATGGCATTTTTCACCAGGTTGGTAAGGATGGCATACAACTTTTCGCGGTCCGTGGCAATTATGGATTTTTTTGCCGGTAAAGGATTATAATACGAAAGTTTAATGCCTTTGGCCGCCGCCTCGGGTTTGAAAAAAGTATATATGTACTCGATCTGCTCATTGATATTCGAATCAGACCACTCCAGTTTCATCAGCCCGGCTTCGATTTTCGAAATATCAATAATATCGTTGATGATATTAAGCATGCGCACGCCGCTCTTTTCAATGATCTGGATATACTTCTCCTGTTCATCCCCGGTGAGGCCCGGTTCTTTTAACAGTCCGGCAAAACCCAGGATCCCATTCATGGGCGTCCGGATTTCGTGGCTCATATTTGCAAGGAAAGCGGATTTCAGTCGGTCGGATTCTTCGGCGTGTTGTTTGGCTACATTCAAATCCTGCAAAATCCTGGCTTTTTCGATAAAAACACTTAAATCGTATGCAACCTGTTCGAACAGCCTTGCAATTGAATCATCGTAGGCTTTTGGGTTGGTATAGCTCTGTATGACCAGTACACCGATTGTTTTCCTGTCGACCACCAAAGGCACCCCCAGCCAACATTCGGATGGTTCACCGATAATCGGAATATTTTCCTCTGCAGACAGTTTTGCGATTTCCTGCTTGTTCAGGCACAGCGTTTGACCGGTTTTTACCACATAGCCCGAAAATGATTTGGATGCATCCCATTCCTCAAAATCGTCAACCTCGTCAACCCAGTGCAGTTTCTTAAGGGTGTTTTTTTCAGCATTGTACAGAGCCGCAAAAAAATTGGTGGTATCACACAACTGGTTTAGCTGGGTTCGTACAAATTCCAGTAATTGCTCTACATTATCCGAATTAACCACTGCCACAGCGATTGCGTATTGGATTTCCCGTATTTTTTCCAGATGCTTTTGCACGGTGATGTCCCTGAATTCGACTGTCCTCACTGTATTACCTTTGTAAGGGATGTTTCGTGCTTCCAGTCTGATCGGGAATATTTCACCATTTTTTCTAAGCCCGAGGGCTTCGTAGGGTTCCTCAAAGCCTGCATTTATATTGTTCCTGACAAGTTCACGCGATTCCGGGGCGATCAGCAACAATCCATCCATCGCGAGCAATTCTTCCGGCGAATAGCCCATCATTTCCGAAAGGCCCCGATTACATTCCAATATTTCCCCTTTGTTATGAATAGCTATTCCCCCGAATGATGCATTATGAAGTAACCTGAAACGTTCTTCGCTTTCTCTAAGAGCTTGCTCGGCTACCTTAAGTTCGGTGATATTGACAATTATCCCTCTCAACCCAACGGGCTTTCCATCTTTAATGATAGGATTCGAATAGACCAACGCCGGAAAAGTCGAGCCGTCCTTCCTTATCATCAAATATTCATTTCCAGCACCCTCCTGATTTCCGGCAACTTTTTGCTTGATATTTGCAATTGCCTTCAGCCGGCTTTCAGGTGTGTAAAAATCAAGTGAACTTTTGCCCAATACCGGATAGCCTTCAGGATATCCAAATACTTTAAAGGCATTATTGTTCAAATAGGTTAGATTACCACTGTTATCGGATTCGAAAATTATTTGCGGCAACAGATCGGCCAATTCCCTGAATTTCTCTTCGCTTTGGCGCAGAGCCTCTTCCACCAGCTTACGTCCGGTGATGACCCCGATCAGGCGTGCCGAGGCGTGCAGGCGATTTTTCGCCAGATCAACGATGAAGGTGGGGCGCGATTCGTATTCCATGGCGCGTGTACGAAGCTCTTCGTAACTGACCTGGTACCGGGATGCCAGTTCCCGAAGTTTTTCTTCATCGCGGGGCGGGTTGCCGTACCCGATATTGATCGCACCGATGATCTCATCGCCAACCCGGATCGGCACGGCATAAAGGTGTAAACCGCCTTCGCATTCGATGTCTGTCGGCTGCCCGGTTTCGATAGCTGTTTTCGATGCGCTTGACCAACAGGATTCATGGCAATGCCACAGCCCGCAGTCCAGCGCCGTTCGGTTATCGTCGGTACCACAAACCTTCCGTGAAGCGGCATGCATATAGCGGCACCAACCGGAGGAAAATATTCCCAACGCATAATCACCGTTTTTTTCATAAACGGCCGAGGCGGTGTCAAGCAGGTTCAGGTAGTCGCTCACGATGTCGGTCAGCGTTTGTACTCCCACCGAATCAAGGATGAGCCGGCAGGTGTTGAGTCCAACCAGATCGCCGTATGGTGGTATATAGACCGGTTCTGCCTTTTCAGGAGTATACGGCCTGCTGGTCAGGAGCCATTCAATTTGCTTAAGCCCTTGTTCGGCGACGGTGCGCGCCGTGATGTCCTGATTGACAATAATGGCGCCCTGTATAATTCCATGGTCGTCGAGTACGGGGGCCGTGTAGTTGAGGATCACTTTTGTTTGACCATCGAAGGCGTCAATTTCCAGCAGTTCATCTTCAATGGTGACCCCATCGCGAATGGTATGTGCAAGCGCCCAGTCGTCAGGCTCAATTTCCTTGCCCGAGGGAAGATGGCGTGCTTTGAACACGCCATATTCCTCAATTGATACGGTCGGTTCAGCGCCCCATATTTTCACACCGGCAGGATTACCCCGAAGGAGCCGCCCCTTCTCATCGGCAAACCACAAGCCAATCGGAAGCACATCAAAAATTTTATTGAGCAAATTCTCCCGGTTTTTAAGTGCCTCCTCCGACAGCCAGCGTTCGGTGACATTCTCAACAACAGCCAGAATTCGGGATATCCGCCCGGTCTCATCATATAAAGGAACGGTTTTGTATAACTGATGTTGGTTATTGATAAGCAATTCAAATGTGGTTTGCTCACCGTTAAAGGATTTCAAATAGTAGTCCCTGACAACCGGAGCATTTTCACCATAAACCTGCTCAATAGTTAAACCTGTAAAATCGCTTGGATCCAGGTTCTGTCGTTTGAATTCCTGTCCGCCCGAAAAACCAATGGTCAGATCCTTCTCGATTACTGACACAAAGGAATTAGGGAAATTTTCAGCAATTTTTGCCAACAACCTTTCACTTTCTTCGGCTCTCTCCTTTGCAAAAACTAATTCTTGCTCGGCCAATTTTTGATCGGTAATATCCAAACAAAGGCCGACCATTCTTGCCGGTTTGTTATCCAAATAGGTGGTATGTCCGGATGACCTGATCCACCTGATTTCTTTGCTGGGCAGGATAATCCGGTAGTCGTTCACCAGTTCTGTGTGATTTTCAATTGCCTGCTGGATTTTAACTGAAGCCAATTCAACATCGTCAGGATGCAGAGCCTTGGTCCAGGCTTCAAATCCCGCAATGGTTCTTACCGGCAACCCAAATATTTTAAGAAATTCATCCGACCAATAAAAAGTGTTATTCAGAATATCCCAGTCCCATGCCCCAGATTTACTTACTTCCATGGCCATTTTCAACCGGGCTTCACTATTATCGACAAATTCCTTTGCCTCCGCCAATTCCTGGTTAGATTGATTTAGCTCTTCGTTTATCTGCTGAAATTCTTCGTTTTGGGCTATTATTTCTTCCGATTTTTCCCCCAGCAACATATCGGCCTGCTTCCGTTTGGTAATATCAATAAAACTGATTACAATTTCAGCTATTTCGCCCACGCTGTCCAGAACAGGAAAACCATTGACCGTAACCCAGACGATTCCCTTTTTGCCGGGTTGCTGTATACCTAATATTTGATTTTTGATCGGATTCTTACCGGACACGATCCGGTTTACAGGATATTCTTCAAGAGTTAGCGGCGTGTAATCTTCATGTACAAACTTCCAGGCGGGATCAATGGCAGCCTTGCCTCTCATCTGATCGTGGCTTAACCCCAATAGTTCTGACGCCCTTTGATTATTCACCATAATGGAAGTATCAGCAGCATGAACCACAATGCCGGCCTCCAGATTATTCAGCATTCCGCGGTACCGCTCTTCACTTTGGCGGAGCGCTTCTTCAGCCTGCTTGTGATCGGTGATGTCGTTAAGGCATAGCAACAGGTTCCTGTGACTATTGCTTTCGATCAGAGCGGTGGATCCGAGTAACCACACGTCTCTGCTTTCTCCATCTTTCAACAGGGTGGTCTGGTATTCGACGTTTATGTGTCCTGTCCCGTTTTTCAGGGTGTCTTCCATCGCAATCCTTAAATTGCAGGTATGGCAATTGACACCGAAACCGCAGCCCCGGATATCGGACAGCGCATTGATACAACCAAACACTCCGCAGGCATGCCCACCTTTTAAGAGTTCTTC
>CAYWHP010000088.1:4990-18863 GCA_964457845.1 uncultured Porphyromonadaceae bacterium
TTTCAAAACCATTTTATTCTGAGCCAGTCTTCAACCAATTTGCGATCAGCATCTTTTTGGATTCCATCGAATACGAGGAACTCTGCAAGCGATCCTTCCCAATATCCCGCTGTTGTTTTTAACGGGGTATCGGAACGTTCGGGCAATTCAAGTAATCGGGTATTCATTTTTCAGTTAATATAAAACTCATCGGAGCAAAGGCTCCCAGGTAAAACTTGACCTGGCCGTTCCGGATGCGTAAGGCTCTGCCCTCCTTTTCTCCCCGGAAGTTCACCGGATAGGCTTTGCCCGCTTTACAACCCGTTGGCAATGTAACTGTTACCTCTCCTGCCGTGCCGCCCTGTTCCCATACCCGGAGAAGCGTTCCCCCGGAGCCGTCGAAATCCGTACCGAAGGCGCTTACGGCAATTCCGGTCCTTGAGGTGCGAATACCTTCCTGTTCCTCAGGCAAACCACCGCCAGGACCGTCAGCCGCATATGCCTGCAGCGGCATGCGGGCCTCCATCGACGGGGTTACCAGTGCATTGTTTTCATCGGTATCCTTTTCAAAGGTACGGATACGCACCCGCGAGCTCCAGCTGCCCGGATACCAGTAGCGGAAGTTGGTGTTCCACTGGTTGTTATACAGGTTGACAAACACAACGGGTTTCTTTGGAATGTAATCCATGGAGAATTTCCAGCAGCCGGGCACTCCCAGGCTCACGAGCGGATGATCCAGCGGACAAACGGTTATCCCCGAGCCATCCCGGCCGGTGATAATGACTCCCGTTCCGGTGGTATACAGATGGCGGTTGGCCCCCGGCATGATCTCCTCCGGGGTCATGAATCCAAGATTCCGTCCAACCCTGAATGAAGGTTCACTCATTTTAAAAGGCAGGCAAAGCCAATCCGCTTCAGGCCAGTTGTCCCTCGCTTTATCCCGGATGAAGATTTCCATATCCACATAATCCTGATCATTATCGAGCCGGACATGCAACTCTGTGGCAGGCATATGGTTACCTGCATCTCCCGGCATAGTCAGGATGGCGGTTTCCCCGGCGGCATCCCTGGTAATCCTCAGGTCACCTCCGGTTGGAGATGCTGCGCGATACGGAACCACTTTTTCGGAGATCATCCCGGGCTTATACATTCCGGGATGGGGCCAGTCCTTGTCGGCCGTATTCCCGAATGATCCCAGTGCCCGACCCTGCTGGTATTTGTATGTGTAGTCAAGGGTTTGCTCAAGCGTAAAACGCTCGTTCATATACTGCCCCAGACCCTGTTCGGCATCCGCATCGACCCATTCCCTGCCGGTTCGTTTATCGGTAAAGGAAGAAACGATCCCGCGCAGCGGGTCGAATGCAATCCTGAAGTATTTGTTTTCAATGCTGTTGCCGGCAATACCTGCAGGATCCGATGAAGCCGCCTGATCCAGGGGATAGGTTTTGTATCCTCCGGCGGGGACATCCACTGCCAGCATGAAATGACCGGTCTTCCCGGGAATTTCAATCCGGCCGGATCGTGACCAGGGAAGAGGATTGTAAACGACCAGGCGAGGCCCGCTCCGGTTTACGCCCGCGGCCAGGGCACTCATATCGGTCTGGAGGATCTTACCGGTGATTGTGCCGGCGGTCATTATATAATTGGTTTTATCCTCCCACGAAGCTTCCAGGTCGCCGTACTTGCCGGCCGGAAGCTTGGCAAAGGCCTCCCCGAATTCCTCCACGCTGGTGAATCCTCCCCAGGTATGTTCATCGTAAAGCATGCACTGCTCAAGGGCCTTAACAATGTCCGCCGAAGGATCCGCTACCGGAAGGCCCCAGTACTGCAATTGCGTGCTGAGCGCTTCGGCAGCCGGGATAAGGGGCTGAAGGGCCCGGGCAATTTTTTGCCCGCCCGGATCACACATGACCCCGTGTATCCAGGTATCGGGAGCCTCCGCACGAACAACAGGCAAATCGGGCTTTGAATCGATGATCGCCTGTGCAAAGTCCTCCATCCGCCCCATGCGGATCTTTATGTCTGGGTATTTCGCCCGGACTTCTTCAAACATAGGCTTGAGGTCTTTGGCCAGGGGAGGTCCGGTATTATCGCCGGTAACAATAATGGCCAGCCACACTTTGTGGGGCCAGTCTGCCGGAGGCATCAGATTAACGCCGATGCTTCCCGGCTGTTCCCGGCCTTCACCCTTCCCGAAAGCCCTGGGCCAAAATGCGGTACAGGTACCATAAATAGAGGAATACATGGCCAGCACCCGCGATCCGTCGGGACCTTCCCACCAGAACAGATCAGGGTATTGAACCGAACCGGATGGCCAGTTGCAGCCCATGTGGATGAATTTCACGCCTCCGCGCGACAGGGCGGTGGCGAGCAACCTGGAATGGGAGGGAACATCGGTCATTTTAGCATCCCTCGACAAAGGCAGCCCGTATTTCCTTGATACGGTTGAGGAAGGTTCATAGGAGCGCGCGAGCAGTTCGGCCGATACCACATCGGTTTCGTAGGTAAACGGCATGGCGTGCGTTACAAACCGGCCCGATCGGAAAGCCTCATCAATCCTTTGCTTTCGTTCAGGAGTTTGTCGGTTCCAGTCTTCCGTTACCTTGTCCATCACCCAGCCCGGACCGGTCCAGGTGAATTGCTGCTCCTGCGGCATGTCTTTCGATTGGTCCAGATTGTCCAGTGCCTTGTCGATCATCTCCGTGCGGTAATAATCCACAAGTTCGCTAACCCGGTGGGTATACCCGATATCGAAATGGGTTTTGCATACCACAATGATCTCCTCCACCTTCGAGCCGGGTGCATCTTTTACCTGATTGCGGGTGCATTGCAGAAAGAAAGGCAAGGAGATCAGGCAGAGAAACCTCACCAAATTGTAATTTGATTTTACCATGGTTCCCGGTTAATTGTAAATAGATTTCATTTTCCAGCTGGTGACCTGGCCTGCCAGATCACCTCCTTTGGAAAACAGACTGATCCCCGTGTTCTCCTTTTCATGAACCTGCATTCCCGCAACTGCCTGCCTGTCATTCAGAAACACCTCAACCATTCCACGATCCAGGAAAATCCTCAGGTTAAGCGTTTCTTCCTTCCCAAGGTCAAACGGCACCCTTACCGTACCCAGCATCATTATTTTTTCTCCCGGTTTAATCGTAACCGGCAGACCATGGCCGAATTGATCGCAAAAAACAGTGACTCCGAATTCCGTTGCCGGGGTTGGTTTGATGGAAATGTTCAGCTCCAGGATATCCCCCCTGACTCGAAGCATCTTGTTTTCACCGGACAATACGTTAATGTTTCCCTCCCTTAGCCGATCGTATCTGAGTTTCTCCAGTTCCCGGAGTGGTTTAATACGTAAAATCCCGTCTTCGGGAAGGGTGAGCTCCCTCGGCAAAGACTGGATGCCACTCTGGCCTCCTTCCGTTATGCACCAGGCCCACATCACCCGACGTCCATCCCTGGTAAGTAAAGATTCCGGTGCGAAAAACTCCAAACCTCCCCAGTGCATATTAGCATGAAAATCGGGTAGATACTTTTCATCCTTAAAATCCCCGAGATAATAGCGGCAGCACAATTTGTGGCTGATACACAGCAGCATCCACTTATTCCCGATTTTAAACATATTCGCACAAGAAACATCTTCCTCCCGGCTAACTCCCAGATCCGGCATATCCTCATGAAACAGGAGCCCCAGAGATGACCAGTTTTTCAGGTCGCCTGATTTTATCAGGTGGGGAGGAGCCCCTCCGGATATGGCATAATAGGTGTCGCCGTTCAGCCAGCAGTCGGGATCCCACTGCCGTGTCTTCTCATCTTCTCCTGATGCGGTTTTAGGCTCAACCGGCATCGGCTTGCTCCAGACATCCAGATTATCATCAAGGGCAAACGAGATAAAATTCCTTTGTGCTCCCTCCCCGTGGTAAATAATGGCCGGCTGCCCCTCTTTGGTAAAGAATCCGGTTCCGCTGAACATTCCATGCCCCGTAAAAGCCGGAGTTAATACCGTCGGATGCCATTTCCAGTTCACCATATCTGAGCTGGAAACGTGCGCAAATGACCAACCCTCTTTATTCTTATAGATATAATGAAGATGATACCGGCCTTTATAATAAAAAGCGCAGTTGGGATCACCGGGTTCAGCTATACCCGGCCCCGGGTGCGCCAGATGGTAGGTCAGCCAGTTATCCGGAATTACTTCCGGCATGGCCGGTATTTCCTGTGAAAACAGGCTGAGTCCCGAAATCATCAACACTGTCAGTACCGCAAGTTTTTTCATTCCTTATTATAATCTGGTTATACAAGTCTCTTATCCCGGCTCCTTCACCGTTTTGCAATCTTCTTCAATGCTTCTCCCAGGCGTTCGATCTCATCCACTGTATTGTAATGAACCGCTCCAACCCGCACCATACCGCCTTTGTCCTCCAGGCCAAGCCGCTCGGTAACGTTGATGGCATAGTAGTGTCCATCCCAGACATATACACCCTGATCTGCAAGCTTTTGCGCAACCTCAAGGGGATGCAGGTTATTCAGGCGGAAGGAAAACGTGGCCACGCGCTCATCCAATCGATGCGGATCGGTGATACCAAAGACCATTAAACCGGGAACCTCCCCGAGTGTAGAGAGAAGCTTGCGGTTTAATTCCAATTCATAGGCGCCGATAGCAGTCATGGCTCTTTTCAGGTTCAGGGCACGACCGGAATATCCGCTCCCCGAAGGCCCGCCGGCCAGTTCTCCGCCAAACTCATTTCCCACCCAGTCAAAGTATTCAATCGCTCCGAGCACGCCTGCAATGCCTTCATGGTTCTGTGTGCCGGTTTCAAATTTTCCCGGAAGCTCATTGGATGCCGGCCGTACCTTATAGGCAAACAACTTCTCCAGCAGTTCCCGCTTGCCGTAAAGTATCCCCGCATGCGGGCCAAAAAACTTATAAGCGGATGTAACAAGAAAATCGCAATCCAGTTTTTGCACATCAATGGGAGCATGTGCCGCATATTGGACGGCGTCGACATATACCAGGGTGCCGGCCTCATGCGCCAGCTTAATGATCTGCTGAACAGGGTTGATCGTTCCGAGTGAATTTGAAGCATAACCGACTGCCAGCAGGCGCGGTTTCCGCCCGAGCGCTTTCTTCAAATCATTCAGCTTTAAAGTGCCGTCTTCCACATCAAAGTCCACCCAGCTGACGGTAACGCCCCGGTCCTGCGCGGCCAATACCCACGGTGTTACATTGGCATCATGATCAAGCCGTGTAACCACGATCTCATCCCCTTCCTTCCATTCCCGCGAAATAGACCGGCTGATGTGCAGTGTCAGGGTGGTCATGTTATTGCCAAAGATGATCTCGTCAGGAGAGGATGCATTATAGAAATCGGCCATTGCACAATGGGCTTCATCCAGTATCGCATCCGAAGCCCTGCTGGTGGCAAAGACACCCTCGTGATTGGCATTGCATTCCAGCAGGTATTTATTGATCCGGTCGAGAGATTGTCTTGCTATCTGCGTACCGCCGGGGTTATCAAAAAAAATGGCCGGACGATGGAGGGCTGGAAACTGATCACGGATTTTTGAAATGTCAAGGGTCACAGTGTAGTTGTTTATTCCGGTAAATATTACCGGTTATTTAGTAAAAACTATTATTTATCCAGTGAATCTTATCTCTTTATCCTCACCAATTCCAAGGATCTGAAATACATCAGGTAACGATTAAGCTGAATATCCGGATAAAGCCGGATAAGGGTCTCCCCTTTTTTAGACACCCTTATCTGCCCGATATTCTCGGTTTTGTATTCATACCAGCCCGGACTGGATTTCACCGTACCTATGATCTTTTCCCTGCCGGCACTCACGATGTATCTGCCGTTTTCCCAGCCGGGAATGGCGGCATAGGTTATGGAAACATCATACACTCCCGGGTCTGCCATGTTCACATGCCATTCGATCACATCTTCAGGCCCTTCCATCTTTGAAATGTGGAACTCGCCCTCTTCCCCTCTCCGGTTGAAACGTTTTACTGCTTTGCCGCGCGTGGAAGCGGTGAGGAAATCCAGTACCACCGGTTCAGCGCCCTTTTGCTGAACAACCAGGGGGGCAATATCAGGAGTACCGGCAATTCGCAAAACGACTACGGTATTGATCGTATCGGGCCGGGATTCAGGCAATGAGATCAGGTATCGGCCTCCTTTATCGCGGTTTACTGTCAGACTACCTTCCTTCTCAGCCAACAGGTATGCTTTACTGACCCGGCTATTCAGTCCATCCAGTTTTAACAGCCCATCACCCGGCCAGTCAAACACATGAAGATAAAGCAGATCGCCCTTTCTGGTACAAAACCCCCACGGGATTTCCGCCGGGAACGGGGAGGGAGAGGTCCCGTAAATGCTTTCGCTGTTCCGGTTCATCCAGTCGCCCACCCTGTCGAGAATCGCAACGGAAGGCGCCGGAATAACCCCGTCTCCGGTTGGGCCCACATTCAGCAGGTAATTGCCCCCCTTGCTGACTATGGTAACCAACCTCCTGATGATATCCCTTGCAGGCTTCCAGTTCTGATCAGACTTGCTGAATCCCCAGGTGTCATTAAGTGTCTGGGGAGTTTCCCAGGCCTCCTCGATTCCTCCCACAGGCATTCCGTTATCGGTAAGGCTCTGATAATCCCCCAGCAATTCCTGGTTATAGTGCCCCACCCTTCCGTTCACCAGGCAACCCGGCTGCATCGTATGAACCAGGTCGGCGAATTCCTTTCCCTGCTCCTGCGTATACATGCCCCGGTCGAACCAGACGATTCCCAGCGGACCGTAGTTGGTGAGAAGCTCCTTCAGCTGCGGTATCGCCTTTGTATCCAAATACTTCCTGAACAGCTCAGGATGATCCAAGGTGTCGAGGCTGGTCTGGGACGAATCATAATCCCAGAAATTCCCGTAAGCATACGGGTTTTCCCAATCCTCCCTGTGGGAATAATAGACACAGAATTTCAAGCCGGCTTCCGCACAGGCATCCGACAGTTCTCTGAGCGGATCCCTGCCGAATTTTGCATAATCAACTATATTATAATCACTTACCTTCGAATCGTACATGGCAAATCCGTCATGGTGCTTCGCCGTAATGATGATGTATTTCATTCCGGCCTTCTTAGCCAGCGCAACCCATTCCTTCGCGTTGAATTGCACCGGATTGAAAGCGGCGGCTACCTTTCGGTATTCCAACACGGGAATCTGAAATTGCTGCATGATCCATTCGGCGATGTCTCCCTGCCTGATTCGCCTGCCATTCCATTCACCACCCAATACGGAATAGGGCCCCCAGTGGATGAACATGCCGAACTTCCCGTCGCTGAACCATTCGGGAAGGTTCTCCGTTTTCGTGCCCGAACCTGCAGGTTTGTCACCCGGAATTTGTGGCGAGCATGCCATGCATAAGAGAAAGATGGCAAAGAATGCAGTGTTTTTCATGGATTTTCCTTCAAAGTACACGATATGCTTTTATGAACCGGATCTGACAAGGGGCAACCGGATAGCGGACGGGTAGTTACGTGAATGATGGATGACATTGTTGGCCTTCACGCCAACCGACTCATCGAAATTGTTTCCACCGGTGTTCAGGTTCCGGTCGAATCGGGGGAAGTTACTGCTGGACACCTCGATGCGGATCCGGTGACCCTTATCGAAGTAATTACTGGTTGACATGGGAGTCAGCTTAATTTCATACACCTTTCCCGGTTCCATGAACACCTCCTTGTCGTATCCATCCCTGTACCGGGCCCGCTGAATGGTTTCATCCAGGTTAAACGCCCGGCCGTCGGGGTAAACATCGATAAGCTTCACGGTAAAATCGGTGTCTTTTACATCGGATGATACATAGAACACCGTTTCAATGAATCCGGTAACCTCCACTCCTTCTTCGAGAATTTCCGTGGAATAGACCAGTATGTCCTTCCTCGACTCCATCTCCTGCTGATCGAACGACCCAACGTTGATGGCATTTCCGTAGCAGCAGAAGTTACCTCCGAACGACAGCACCGGACTCATGGGATCGTAAACGTAAGAATCCGGAATCTCCTTTTTCCCGGGCAGTTTCAATGACAGGGTCCCGTCGCCGCTCAGGCTGTTAGCCCGGCCGTTGCTGTTCAGGTAAAACGGGGTCATAACGGTATTGGCAGGCGGCCATTCCTCCGCCGACTGCCACCTGTTCATTCCCATGGTATAATACTGAACATAAGGTAATTTGGCGGTAAATCCGTTCTCTTCGCCTTTCAGCCAGTGATCGAACCACCTGTTTATCAAACTGTCATAGGCTAAACGGGCATCGCCGATAAAGCGTTCCCCGATGGTTGAGTTCACCGAGTCGCGCCAAAAACCGCAATGGCTGGAAGGTGAGATGATCATGAACTGATTATCGGCCACTTCCCTGTTCACTGTATTCCGATGGATATGGTTCACCATCTCAATATTGGGGCTTGATGCGATATCGTACCAGGATATGAACCAAAAAGCCGGAACACCGAAAGGCATGGTATCATGATAGAGTCCTCCTTTATACCATTCAGGGTCGTTCGGTTTCCGGCTGACCATCTGGTTAATAATACCTTTTGATGCCCCCAGATAGTTAAAAAGGTCATTAACCGGCAGGTGCCAGAATGCTTCGGCCCAGTTGACTTGCGGATTTGTCGGATTCAGGTCGTAGAACCGCTGGATCCGGAGCAGGTCTTCCTGTTTCATCCCCTGCGGAGGCCGTGGCCGGAATTCGTCATGCTGGGTATCGTAAAGCCAGCTGAAAAACAGCATCTGAAGGGCGCCTCCGCGGTACCAGTTGCCCTGTTCATAATACTGGCCTATCCGGCCCACCCCTGCTCCAAAACCCATCGCCACCACGGCTGCATGGGAGGGATGGTCGAGTGCCGCCACCGCCATTTGCCATTCGGCTGTCGATGAACACCCCAATGTTCCGATCTTGCCGTTGCACCAGGGCTGATCCGCCATCCAGCTGAAAGCATCATATCCGTCGGTGAGCGGTGTACCGAGAATATCCCAATCGCCCTCTGAGAAATACCTGCCCCGTTCATTTTGTATGACAAAGGCATATCCCCGCCGGATGGCGTTGTAGATTTTACGGTATGCACCCGTGTTCAATTCCCCGTTTCTGTACGCATTGAAATTATACGGGGTGCGTTCGAATATTACGGGTACCGGCTTATCCGTTTTTGGCCGGTAAATGTCGGTCGATAACCTGATCCCATCACGCATGGGCATCATCACTTTCTGATCGATGACTGCCACCTCCTGAAGCTGTTCAAAAGTGACAATCTGTGCCTGGAGTTGACAGGCCAGGCTGGCAATAAGAACGGCCAGAAATGGAAAAGCAGGAGCTGAACATCTGGAGATGCCTGATAAACGGGGCAAGCCGGTCATCGCATAAAACGATTCAGTTAACCTTTTCATAACATAGTTTGTTCTTAAAATCATTGTGTACCATTAATCGCGTATACATCTGACAGACAGGCCTTCCGACTGTTTTGAATAATTCCGGAATACCACACTGTTTTTGTGATTTAAAACCAGATTCCACATAACATCCTGAAAAAGAATGGTGGTGCTCCACCAATATCCATTCACGCCCATGCCGTATAATTTCCCGTCGCTGTTTCGATAACCACCCATCATGGCACCGAAACCCTTCACCTTTTTCAATTCCAGTCCTGCCGTGTCTCTTCCGCCCAGATAAGACGCCAGCTGAACCCAGTCGTAATCGGTAGCCACATGGTAGCCTTCGGGCGCCAGTCCCCTTGGATCCATCATGGCAAAACCGTTATACAGTTTACCATTGGCGGCGCCAGCGGCCGGATTGTTGTCATAATAGCACCACGCTGGTTTTTTATCCACACCGGCCTGGATCCATTCCTCATTCGTTTTCATTTCGGGGATCGGATCTCCATTCCTGAAAGCAATTACGTCCAGGTTTTTTGCCATCCACACCTGGTTCCCCATTCTGACCGATGACTTGTCCTCCGGAGCCACAGGCCGTGTAACGGAAATTCCGCTGTTCTTCAGTCTGTAGGATTCGCCCGGTTTGGTTGGAAAGATTATTTTATCCCCGGATGCTGAATGGTTAACCGCCAAATTTTTTGAATCGATGATGGATACGGATTTGCCCGGCCAGGGATTCAGTACTGTACACTCCCTCCCCTTTTCGCTGCGTATTTCAATGTTGGAAACCTCCCCTTTGATCAATTCGCCTGAAACAAGAAAAGCACCCTGGGCTCTCAGCCTCACAAATTTAGCCTCCTGCTTTGGCCAGGCCGGAAAGAACCGCAAAAATCCTTCCTGGCTTTGCAGCATACAGGAATTAATATACTCGAGATTGGCAACACTTTCCGTGCCGTGACCTCCTTTGGGAACAGTAAAGTTCCTCCTCATGTTTTTACTCAGAAGATACTGGAACCGGTCCAGAAGGCTTTGAGCCGGGTATCCGCCTTTAACTGCAGAAACCCAGAGAAAAGCGACTGCGTTTGGGCTGATTTCCCAGGAATTATAGGCGTCGAGGGTATAGATAAAGCGTTTTACCAGGTCGTTTTCGGAACCCATCGTTACAGCGGTAGTATGGCCGGCCAACAGGGCAAGGCCTGGCCAGGAGCCCTCTTTCAGCATCTCCTGGTCACAGAGCTTGAACACAAACTGTCCGTTCCAGTTTCCTTTTGGGAGGTCCAGCATGTTTTTCACGATATCCTGCCACAGCATGCGCCTGGTTGCATCGGTATCAAGATCGATGCTGTACCGTATCATATTCTTGAACAACTCCTTTACAAAAGCATTGTCGAGGGCGGTGTTGGTATTGTCATTGCTGGCCCACTCATTATAGGCAGTGTACTTAATCAACCATTTGCCGTCTTCCTTCACCAGATATGCTTCCCAGAAATCGGCGATCCCCTTCAGATAGGGATACGCAGTCGTTTTCAGGTAATTGAGGTCCTGAGTATAATTGCAATACCACATCAAGGGTATCGCTCCCCATACCGATCCTGCCAGCATACCCATATACAGGTCCTCGGAGGCAGAATTCCCCCAGGGTGCCTGGGTTATAGGGTCAAAAATACCGGGTATGCCGTCTTTAAACTTATTGCCCCATCGGTTTCCGGTTACGAAATTGATATCTCCGCGCTGAGCCCTCCTCCTGCCTTCCGGTTCCCAATCGTAACGCTGCTGGATGTATGGCATAAGCAGCTCGGGCCGGTTGCTGGAGGCAAATCCGGCAACAGTTGCCTGATGATTGTAACTTAAAGTGTAATTGCCATCCCAGTTCGGTTTATCGGTGGTTACCCATGGCCCGAAAAGCCCGCCGCAGATGCTCCCTTCCCGGTAAGCACAAGCCGATTCATACAAGGCTCCGAAATAATACTTCTCCAATTGGGGATCATAGGTCCTGACAAAAGATTTCATCCAATAATTCTTCCACCAACTCAGATGATCCTGATGTAATGAGCTGATGGTTTGCTCCGTTTGCTCGTTGACTTCGGCGACAGCTGCGGTAATATGATCAGTAACGTTCTTACCGGCGTGCACAGCCGTAACCACCAATATTTTTTTACCGGGTTCCAGCTTGAACTTTGCTGTCGCAACACCGGTCTCAGAAGCGCTCATGGTGTAATCGGTCCCGATAATGCTGGTGGCAAGCGCCGCCCGGCATACCCAGTCGATTTCTTTCCCGCTCTCGGTTTCACGGGTCACCCATCCGGTCTTTCCCCCGGCAACTCCATTCGAAACCGGGTATTTAGCTGTATTGGAAAGGTGGACCCAGGTCTCCGCAGTGATATCTACCGGTAAGTTGCCAGTGGTCCAGATCTCGCTGACGAGCAAATTCCTGGTTGCGGTAACCCAGGTATGCATTTCCACCAAGCCAGTAGTGAGTTTTGTAATAGTTTCCGCGCTCAGCATATCCTGATCCTGTTCAACTCCTGTTCCCGGAATGCCTCCAACAATTATATTCACTCCGCCAATCGGAAGGGGTACCGCATTCAGGTGCGCCCCGGTCCAGAAGTCTGTGGTGGTGACATAAAAGCGGCCCCATGTATGATCACAGGAGCCAACCACCCCCACATTTCCGTTTCCCAGCAGGGGGCCGTCGGGCAACCCGGAGGTAGCGACATTGTTATTGGCTCCAGGGTAACGACCGGTACAAGCTGTCAGCACTTTTTGAATCTCTGTCCAATCATCTATTGTCTGTGCGTTCGCCAAGGTGCCGGTGGAAAGCAATAACAAAAGCATTAATCCATTCCTGGAGACTTTCATAATCATTCCCCTTCTGTTAACAATCTAAGATCGATAGCCTTCCTCGGCACCCAAACCTGCATCTGGCCTTCTCCGCGGTTTGCCCAGGAGAAGAACGGAATGGCCGTGATTTTCCGGCTTTCAGTCTTAATCGTCAAGCCATCTTCAGATATGGCGGCTACCGGGGCCTGGCCCTCGAGTGCAACCACACCATTCAGTAATCCGGGCCTGAATTCGGCTTTGAAAGCCACATTATCGGGAACCATGATATTCATGGCCTTGCCTCCGTTGTCGGCATGCTCGAAGCAATAAACCAGCGGACCCCTTTGCAGGGCCACCCGGTTGCGGTCGTCCTTAACCTCCTGGATCGCCACAATCCGGCGCACCGGCATCGGCAGATTCAATTCCACCACATCACCCTTTTTCCAGGCTCTTTTTAAGACAGCATAGCCGTTGTCCATTGAATAGGTCGCCGCGTTTCCATTCACTGTTAATGAGATCTTTTCAGATGAGTTTTCAAGATACCGGTATGTATCACCCGGAACCGGCTGATTGTCGGCCCAGCCCGGCACACGAACAAACAAATCAAATTCAACCGGTTTTTCAGGACTCACCAAAATCTGAACTTTCCCGTCCCATGGGTAATTCGTCTCCTGTTTCAGCTGAACCCTTTTGTTTTTAATATTGAACGACACCGAGCTTCCCACAAACAGGTTAACCCACAAGGCATCAGCCGATTCTGCATAGATATAATTGCCCACCGATTCTACCAGTCGGGCGATGTTCGACGGGCAGCAGGCGGTGCCGAACCATTCGTCACGAGAATCACCACCCGACGATGCCAGCGGGTTTCCGTAGAAAAAGCGGTCGCCTTTCAGCGACAAACCATCCAGCGCACCATTATAAAGGCTTCTTTCCAATACATCGATATATTTGCTCTCACCGGTAAGGAGATTCATCCGCTGATTCCAGAATACCATGCCCACCGAGGCGCAGGTTTCACAATAGGCTTCTTCGTTCGGAAGATCATAATCCACGCTGAAACCCTCATTCCGGCCGGATGACCCGATCCCCCCGGTAATATACATATTCCGGTAAACCACATCTTCCCACACCTGCTTCATGGCATTCATGTATCCGTCATCATTTTTTTCCGCAGCCACGTCTGCTGCCCCAGTATATAAATACATAGCACGGACTGCATGTCCCGTTATTTGCGTCTGCTCCTTCAACGGCAGCTTGTCCTGGCAATAATCCTGACTTCCGGGCCTTTTTTCAAAATAACCATGGCCCCGCTGCTCCAGGTACCAATCCGACAGATCGAGGTAGCGCTTATCCCCGGTTGTTTTGTATAACTTTACCAGTGCCAGCTCGATTTCCTGATGTCCCGAAACCCAGTGTCGGTTCTGCAGGCGGAAGGTGGAATCGATATGGTTGGCAAAGCGGATCGCCACATCAAGCAATTTCCGCTTACCGGTTGTATTGAAATAGGCTACCGCTGCTTCCATCAGATGACCGGCGCAATAATCCTCATGGTAATCCATGTTTGTCCACCGCTTATCGAGTCCGGTGAGCGTGTAATACGTATTCAGATATCCGTCGGGCAGCTGGGCGGCCGCAATTTTCCCGATCCATTCATC
>CAYWHP010000089.1:0-18634 GCA_964457845.1 uncultured Porphyromonadaceae bacterium
TTGGCAATGACCCGCTCACCATCAAGGCATACAGCATCGGGCTCGACAAGAGTTCGCCAGCGGCACCTTACGATGGGCGTTACCCTTGCGGTTCTTTGGTTCACAATGGCGTGTGGTATTATGGAACCTATTGCCTGGGTCCGGATGACAACGCCAGGTACGGGGATGAAAAAGTGAACTGGCCATGGATCGGTCCCTTCGTGGGATTCAGGACTTCAACCGACTACGGACATAATTGGAAGGCAACCCCGCATACGCCGGCAAAACCCCTGTTCGGGGAAACCGGTTTGTATGGTTATCCGGTAAAGATCGGCGCTCCCCATTTTGTTGATTTCGGAAAGAATATGGAGTATTCCCCCGACGGTAAGGCCTATCTTGTTGCACACGGGGCGGATCCGGCCGATACGAAATGGCGATTCTGGAACGACAGCTGGATTACCGGCGACCAGGTATACCTGATACGGGTAACCCCGTCGGTTGAAACCATAAACGATGCCTCCAAATACGAGTTTTACGGCGGGAAAGATGATAACGGAATCCCTGTCTGGACAAAGGACTTCAAACAGATGAAACCGCTGCTGGAATGGAATAACAATATGGGATGCGTTACCATAACGTATAATGCACCGCTTAAGAAGTACCTGATGTGTGTTACCGACGGGGGGAATACGGTTTCACGGATGAACACCTATATCCTTGAATCGGACAGGATCGACGGAGACTGGAAAATCATTACCTATATGAAAGAATTCGGCACCCAGGCCTATTTCGTCAATATTCCTTCAAAATTCATCAGCGGTGACGGTGAAACCATGTGGCTGCTATACTCGGGGAACTTCTCCCTGGATAGTAACGGTGAGCCGCACAAAGTAGATCCTCCGGGAGGCCATTATGGCATTACCTTTCAGAAAATTAAATTGGTGAAGGGAAAGGGATGAATCCCACGAAAGCGATATTTCCACTGGTAATACTGGCTTTTTTGCTGTTTTATTGTCAAAGAAGCAGCAATCCGAATTCTGCAGATGTGGTTATTTATGGAGGAACGTCTGCCGGAATAGCTGCTGCCATCCAAACGGCACGACTTGGCAGGTCGGTGCTGCTGATCGAGCCGACCAACCGGCTGGGCGGGCTCACAACGGGTGGCCTCGGGCAGACGGATATCGGCAATAAACAGGTAATTGGAGGAATTGCCCGGGAGTTTTATCAGAATATTAAAAAACATTACGAAGATTCGGCAAACTGGGTGTGGCAGCGCCGGTCAGAGTTTGGGTATTTCGCGCAAAACCGGTCAGGCAAAGCGGAGGATGCCATGTGGATATTTGAACCCTCTGCCGCTCTTGAAGTTTTCCATGATATGACCAGGAATGCTGATATTCAGATTCGATATAATCAGCGGCTTAAAAGGCCGGATGGGGTTAACGGAACCGGCAGCGCAATAAAATCCATCGAAATGGAATCCGGGGAAACCTACTTTGGGAAGGTGTTTGTAGATGCAACGTATGAGGGTGACCTCATGGCGGTTGCCGGAGTTTCCTACACGGTTGGCAGAGAACCGAATTCCCAATACGGTGAAACACTGAACGGGGTGCAGGCTGTTGACTATGGCATTACCCTGAGAGGTGCAGTTTCGAATAACGGTGTACACCATAACTTCATTCCCGGGGTTGATCCGTATATCGTTAAAGGTGATCCTTCAAGCGGTATACTGCCATTCATTTCTGAAGGCAGTCCAGGCGTCAACGGTCAGGGAGACAGAAAGATACAGGCTTACTGTTTTCGGATGACCCTGACGGACCATCCCGAAAACCGGATACCATTCAGGAAGCCGGATCATTATAATGAGATGGATTATGAGCTCCTCTTCCGGAATTATGAAGCCGCCACGGGGCCCATCGAAGAGATGTATTCCTACGGTGATCCGTTGTTGCCCTGGATCAATTCAGCGATGCCCAACCGCAAAACGGATACCAACAACCAAAAAGGGTTTTCGACCGATTTTATCGGTCAGAACTGGGACTACCCGGAAGCTTCCTATGAAGAACGGGAACGAATTGCTGAACGTCACCGGCAGTACCAGCAAGGGTTGATGTGGACACTGGCCTATCATCCGAGAATACCTGAGAAAGTACGGGAAAAGGTGTCGCAGTGGGGGACCTGCAAAGATGAATATGAGAGCGGAGATGGCTGGCAGCAACAACTGTACATTCGCGAAGCACGCCGGATGATCAGCAGTTATGTGATGACTCAGAAAAATTGCGAAGGGATTGAGGTGGTTGATGATCCGATCGGCATGGCAGCGTATGGGATGGATTCACATCATGTAAACCGGTACATCAATTCAGGCGGATTTGTATCCAATGAAGGCAATGTGGAAGCGCCGGTCAATGCTCCTTTCCCGATAAGTTACCGCTCGATAGTGCCCAAAAAGGAAGAATGCGGTAATTTGATTGTGCCGGTATGCCTGAGTGCAACCCACATTGCATTCGGATCCATTCGCATGGAGCCGGTGTTTATGATTCTTGGTCAAAGTTCGGCGCTCATTGCTGGTCTGGCAATTGAAGGAGGTAAAGCTGTTCAGGATGTGGATTATGAGCTGTTAAAAAGGGAGTTGATTAATTTCGGTCAGATTACAAAGTAAACACCAATGAAAAAGCGGAAATATTTATCAATGGTACTGCTGCTTGCCGCAGTAGTTGCGGTGGCGGGAATGGTTTCATTTCAAATTTATGATAAGGCAAATCCGGCAGGGAATACGGAAAGCGCTGCGGTTAATTATCAGAAATTTTGTGCCGGATGCCACGGCGAAAAACTGGAGAAATTTGCCGCCAAAAAGTGGATGGATGAAAAAGGCAACCAGTCGGCGGTGCGAAGCATCAGGGATGGAATTGAAGCCAGCGGCATGCCATCGTTCCGAAAAACGTTTACAGATTCTGAAATTGATGCCCTTGCGGATTACGTTAAAAAAGGGATACCGGCGGACAAAAGCCTGCTCAGGCCGGCTGTGACACCTGGTGGGGTTATTGAATCTGAGGTCCAGCGTTTCGTAGTTGATACCGTTGTTTCAGGTCTTGATGTACCCTGGGGACTTGCTTTTCTGCCCGGAGGAGATTTGCTGATTACCGAACGAGCCGGTAAGCTTTACCGTTTCTCGGGAGGTAAGCTGTCGGCTCCCATTGAAGGCCTGCCACCGCTCATGGCAACCGGGCAGGGCGGATTACTCGACATCTGCCTCCATCCCGATTATGAAAAGAATGGCTGGATCTATTTTTCCTATTCCGCACCGGATGCCGGCAGTACGAAAAAGATCGGGAATACGGCCATCATGCGGGCACGGCTCCTTAACAACCGCCTTGTTGATCAGCAGGTCATTTTTAAGGCATCTCCGGCTACCGACCGCGGGCATCATTTCGGTTGCAAACTCGCATTCGACGGGAAGGGGCACCTGTTTTTCGGAGTCGGCGACCGTGGGCAGCATTTCGATTTTCCGCAGAAACTCGACAATCATAATGGCAAAATTCACCGGATCAATGACGACGGCACCATTCCTGCCGACAATCCCTTTGTTTCTGTTCCGGGTGCCATGCCTTCCATTTACAGCTATGGTCACCGTAACCCCCAGGGCACCTGCGTGCATCCGGTAACGGGCGAAATCTGGGAAACGGAGCACGGCCCGAGAGGTGGAGATGAAATCAACCTGATCAAACCCGGTCTGAATTACGGATGGCCTGAGATCTCCTACGGCATCAATTACGACGGGACCATTCTGACAGACCAGACGGAGAAGTCCGGGCTCGAACAGCCAGTCCATTACTGGACGCCTTCCATTGCCCCGTGCGGGATGACCTTTGTTACCGGCGACCGTTATGCGGGGTGGAAAAACAATATGTTGGTCGGATCGCTGCGGTTTCAATACCTGGAGAGGGTAGTGATCCACGATAATTCGGTGATCCATCACGAAAAACTGCTGGAGGGAATTGGTCGGGTCCGTAATGTGGTCGTGAGCCCTGACGGTATTGTTTATGTTGCCGTTGAAACTCCGGGGAAAATTCTCAGGCTGGTGCCGGTGGGCTAAAGGCCATACTAACGAATGCTCCGATTTTCAATTCTTCTGTTTTTTCTGATCCTGATGGTTTCGATCGCCCAGCCACAGGACACCCTGAAAACACAGAAATACGATAAAAAAGCGGATTCGGTTCATCTGCTTGAAACCGTTGAGGTGACGGCCTTCCTGCCCGGCGGATCCCTTCGGACCATTCCGGGCAGCTTCTCAGTCCTTCCACGTGAGGACCTTCAGGCCAGCGACGGTACCAGCCTGGCACATGCGCTGAACAGCGTGCCGGGCATCCACATGCAGAGCGGGACCTTATCCACCAGCCGGATTGTCATCCGGGGAATGGGAAGCCGCACCCCTTACAACACAAACCGAATCCGGACCTACCTGAACGACATTCCGCTGACTTCCTCCGACGGGGTTTCAACACCCGAAGAAGTTGATCTTGCCGGGCTCGACCGCATCGAAATCATCCGGGGGCCTGCCTCTGCCCTGTATGGATCGGGATTGGGAGGGAATATAAACCTCCAAACGCCTTTGCACCCCAACAACAGCCTTGTTGCCGGCCTTCAATACGGCGGATTTTCTACAGCAAAAGCCGGCCTTGCCGGTTCATTCCGCCAGGGCCATTCTTACCTCAATGGCAGTTTAAGCCATTTGATTTCCAACGGGTACAGGGAAAACAACCTGACCCGCCGTACTTCCATGCTTGCTGCGGCTCTGGTGGAACAGCCCCGATGGTCAATCAGGGTTACGATGCTGTTGGTCGATGTATACAGTCAGATTCCCAGCTCACTGGGCCGCACCCTTTTCGAAAAATCGCCACGATCTGCTGCGCCCAACTGGTTAGCAGCCGGCGGATATGAAAAGTATAAAAAGGCGGTTTCCGGAATCAGTCTGACAAACAAGCTGACGAACCGCCTGGTCAACCGTCTCACACTATTCGGCCGCTGGAACGATGGATATGAAAAACGTCCCTTCAACAGCCTGGATGACCGGACGGCCGGGGGAGGGCTCCGGAACAGGTTGTCGTTCCGCGCAGGGAAAACCGACTGGATACTGGGAACAGAACTGATCTTTGAACAATATGACTGGAAGCTCGATATCGATAAGGTATTAATTAACCATAACAGGGAAAGCCGTTTGCAGTCCAACTTTTTCGGAATGGTTTACTACCGGCCGGTCCGGACGGTTAATATTTCGGTGGCCGGAGCGTTGAACAAGGTTAACTACCAGCTCCACGACAGGTATGCCCCAAATGGCGATCAGTCGGGAATCCGCAGGTTTCCCCTGATTTTTTCACCAAGGCTCGGCATCAACTGGTCGCCTGCAGAGCTATTCAGCCTCTATTTTTCCACGGGTCACGGTTTTTCTTATCCCTCGCCGGAAGAGACCCTTTTGCCCGAAGGGGAGGTGAATCCAGAAATCAGGCCGGAGCAGGGTTTTCAATCAGAACTGGGAACCAGGTTAAACCTCCTTGGTGGGATCCTTTCGATGGATCTGGCCTTGTACCGTATCGAGCTTAAAGACCTGCTCACCACCAAAAGGATAACGGAAGATATTTTCACGGGTATCAATGCCGGCAGAACCCTTCACCAGGGTTTGGAAATCCGGGTGGAATCGAGGATTTTCAACCGTCCTGCATTTCCCGGAAGCCTGGTTTCAACCGTCAGTTACTCCCGTTCCGTCAACCGTTTTCTCCATTTTTCAGATGACGGGATAACCTACGACGGGAACCTGCTGCCCGGCATTCCTGACCAATCGATGGTCCTACAACTTATATGGAAACCGTTGACAAAAATGAAAGTTGCACTGGATACGGGTTATACCGGCAAGCAGTTTCTTGCCGACAATAATGCGGAAACATACCCGGGCTACTGGCTTGCCAACCTGAAATGGTCGTTTGAATCTGATACTAAAAAAGCCGGCAGACTCACCTGTTTTTTGGGGATCAATAACCTGACTGATACCCGGTATGCTTCCATGCTGGTGATCAATGCCCGGGCGGCAGGATCGAACGAACCGAGGTATTTTTATCCTGGCCTGCCCCGCCATGTTTATTTCGGGCTGCAATACTCGATAAGGGGGCAGGGGAAATAGTCCCTGGGCTATTGTTTTATTTTCAGCGGACGAGCGTTAACCATTCTGTTAACCGCAATTAAAAGCGACAGGAGGGATCAAATTGGAGTGATTTTTCCGGCAATATATGTCCAGATGATCAATACTTTCGGATAACATCGATCTCTTCCTGACGGTAAGGACTCCCGTTGGTGTGAAGAATATCGTGGAACCATCCGTAGGTGGAATCAACGCCTCCGCCCGGCTTGTTCCACCAGGGAAACTGGCACTGGGTGCGCCCGTTGACAAGTCCCCACTGGTATGCCGCCACCTTTTCGGACTGAAACAATGGAAGATCCTTTTCATAGCTGCTGCCAGCAGGACGTGCCATCCATTCGGTGCAGACCACAGGCCGGTTCTGCCTCTTCAGTGCGGCGATTCTGTCGGCCATATCTTCCCTGTTGGCATACAGATGGTAGGTAATGATATCGGAATTGGCGATCATAACCATGTTCAACGGATGATCAAGGGGTGAAAACCAGGGGGCAATGGTAACCGGCTGAGAAATGTTGACCTCACGTGCCCATGCAAAAAGTCGCACCAGGAAATCCGGTGTGCCAACTTTTGCCTCGTTCATGGGTTCATTGAACAAGTCCCAGAGGATAATCCGCCGGTCATGTCCAAAGGTTTTCAGCATATCGTGAACGAACCTGCGGAGCGATTCCGCTTCAGCCGGATCGGTGCCGAGCTTAGCGCCCGGTGATGGTGTCCAGTTCGACAGAATCATTCCGGGTATGATGTCGCGCTGTTTTCCCAGGTACGGATCCGGCTGGACAGGTTGTCCAAAAGCACAATCATCGAACAAAACCGGCATGACTGAGATTTGGCGGGAGGAGGCGAGCTCGAGGAACAGGCTGAAATTCTTTTTGAATGCAGCCGGATCATCCTTCCACACAATGTACTGGAGAAACACGCGCGTACTGGTATACCGAAGGTCATGCGCCCACCCGAGTTCCCGCCCGATGATGGCGGTATCCAGCGTATTTTCCCACCATTCCGTGGTGTTGCCGGCATAACTCGGGACATAATTGAATCCCTTGATCCAGGGCAGGGAATCATACCAGGACCTGGCTTTTTCTTCGGTCCAGCGGATATTTAGCGTGCTGTTATTCTGACTGTCACAGGATGCCAGTAAAATAAATAAGGAAGTGACTTTAAGGAACCGGGCAGCTGATTTCATTTCAGTGTGTCAATTTTTTAATGTCTGATAACTCGGTACAACCAAAGGTAAAAAAGGATTGTCCAATCCTATCGGTTCAGAGGTGAAACTGCTGGCCACATTTAGTGCAGGTAAATATTATTTCCTTTGATCCGCATTTCGGACATCTAACCTCATCTTCTGCCATAGTGATTCAGATTTAGTTTAATAATGCTTTAGTGACCGTTGTACGGGTTACAATCCCGTCTTTCCTATCGGATGATACCAGGAATCCTACGTTCCCGAATTCACCCCCAGACTCTGCAGCAGCTTCATGAACGGCATGATCCTGGCGGAGAAACCCTCAAAATTCTTACCCGAAGTTTGGGCCCACCCGGTTTCGGCTATGGCAGCCAGCCGTGGGAAGGTTCTTTCATCGATCTCATTCACAGTCGGGGTGCTTTCCCCCCACATATTTCCCTGGACACCGAGGATAAGTTCTTTCTCCTCAGGTGACAATCCAGCCGGAACCGGATCGAAAGAGTAAGTTCTTTCAAGTGATATGTTGTTATCGAGGCCGCCGTCCATTATCTCGTCCCATCCGACCATTCTCCTGCCCGAACCTGCTATATGATTGTCTATTCCCCTGTTGTACCATCCCTGCAGAAGGGATATGTCAGCATGATATGGCCTTCCTGCTCCGCTGGTGACCTTGACATTGTGAATCAACAGGTCTTTTCCCGGACCGGATGCTTCCATATCCTTTATTCTGCGGCTGCACGACGGGCATGACCGCCACCTGTCTGGCTGTACTTCGTCTGCTCCCACATGTACGTATGGGGAACTGAACAAAGATATGACCTCCGTGAGGACATTTCGGCTGAACTCACCGGTATTTTCCTTCGACACACAGAGTTCCGATGCCGGCTTCCCTTCACATCCGAGATGCGGGTAGACCGAAGTTGCAGCCAAGCTGTGACCCGGCATTTCAATTCTCCATCCCTGATCATCGGTCAGATGAAGCTGCATAATATTCATTTTGCAGAGAGCAATAAGGTCTATATATCTTTTAATCTCATCCTTTGTCCTGAAATGTCTTGCAGGATCGAGAAGATAACCCCTCCATCTGAAGCGCGGGTAATCGGTTACAGATACTGCAGTGACAGTAAATCCTTTGCTGTTCTGCTTCATCAACTGCCTCATTGTCTGAATGCCATAGAAAAGCCCTCCAGGTGAGGCAGCACTGATCGTTATTCCCTTTTTAGCCGATACAAATCGGTATCCTTCATCGCCTATATCTTCCCGTTTGCCGTCAAGCAAAAGATTCACAGCCCTCATGCGTGCCTTTTCCGACCTTTCAGGTTTTGAACCTTTGGCAGATGAGGATGATAGTATTTCAGAAAGGTAATTGCCCAGGTATTCAGGCACATCATTGCCCAGAACAATTTTTGTCTCACTGCTGATGGTAAACCCGCCGGTCCCTTTTTCAATTGCGACAGGCTCTGGAACTAAGGCAATATCCTGTGATAAGGTTACCTGAGACAGGATAGCCAGGATTGTCAAAATTGTCAGTTTTTTCCTCATTTCAGCTATTTACGTTTAACCAATTGCCAACAACTTCCTTAATCCTTCAATCGCAAGGTAAGTGTCTGCCCTTCAGTCATGTTCAGCGATATCTCTCCTCCATCTTCTGACACATCCTGATCCGCGTCATATCCAGCACCGTTAAAAGGATCCAGCAACCTGAGATGCTGACCGGCGGTTGCAGTGACCGTGACACGGGTTACCTTTCCGTCTTTTATTTCGGCTGACACCAGGAATCCTCCCTTTGCCTTAAGATTTCTGAACGATGCATTTTTCTCAGCCGGCCAGGCAGGGAACAACCTGATAATCCCGCCAACCGACTGGATGAGAAGCTCAGATATTACTGCCGATGCGGCAAATTGCTCTGTGTAATGGCCGAAAGGATTGAACTGGCCTCCAAGGACATTCAGCGTGAGAATGCCATTGGGTCGCTGACGGCTCTGCAGGGAGCGGACAACATACCCGAAGGTTCCCGGCATACTCAGCCTGGCCCGTGCGTGGCAGAGGATCGCGTAATCGTTATTTCCGTTCGATTTCATGCGGTCCAGGGTCCGGATGAAGAGTTCTTTTTCCGCAGCCGGGCTGAACCAGGTCACCTGTTCGGCCGGGAATACGGGAAGTGCAGGCACCGGAACATTGTACTCGATGGGTTCGGCACCCTCGACGCTCACCGCCACCCGGTCGTCGCCTGCTCCATAGGTCGGGTAATCCGGCAGCAGAGCCAGTGATTTCCGGAATCGCCCGACCAGCTCTTCGTCTGTTCGCAGAGTCTGTGCGCTCTCGATTCCGGTTTTGAGCGCAAACCGGGCAAAGGCCAGGGCGGAAATGTCGTTCCAGTTCATAATCAGGTCTTTGCTGAATCCGAAATGTTCGGGGGATACGCTCGGTCCAAACCGGACCTTGCCGTCCGGTCCCGGTTCACAGATGCTGTCCGTGAAATTGGAGTAGAACAGGGCTGCATCGCGCAGCATGGGATAAATGGTGCGCAGGAAGGAGGTGTCCCTGCCGCCGTACTCGTATTCCCACCAGGGATTTTGCACTGCCCACCCGGTGATGCAGGCAGAATAGCCCCAGGGGAGGTGCATGTGTACCCCGCCTCCGGCTTGCGTGCTCCGGGCATGATCGGTGTTGAAGGTGGAAATGTTGTGAGGGAAGTGGAGCCCGTCGAAATCAAAAAGCTGCCGGCACAGCCACCTGGCGTTATCGGCATAGCTGAGGACCAGCGCCCTGTAGGGTTCCGCCAGCTCCGGGTGGTTGGTTGCGAAGGATGACCAGGACGTTTGCTCCGCATTATAGTTCATGGTATGTGCTCCGTGCCAGGCAGGTACACCATCACTGATCATGCCCGCAAAGAGGCCCACAGCCGCTTTCCCCGGCCGGCTGACGGTCCGGAGAAAATATAGGTTGCGGTACCAGGTTGAAGTCAGGTACTCATCTTCCAGTGAAATCCCCGACTGAGACCAGAACCGGATCCAGCCTTCTTCATGTGACTTCACGAGTTCTTTAACATGGGCAGCCGCTGTCCTTTCTGCAAGATCGACAGCTTCTTTAAGCGGATCAGTGGTATCGAAGCTTGATACAACCGCGACGGCCTTTGTTTTCCCGATAACGGTCATGGCGACGGCATAGCGCATTCCGGGCCAATCGCTTCCGGCAGGCAGTTCCTGGTATAAGGTTATGGTATTACCCGATTTGCCGGATGTAGCCGGTTGCAGATGCTTCACTTCATGTGAAAACAGGGCTGCTTCATTGCCGCCTTCGATGAGGAACACATTGGCCTGGTCAAGGCACCGCACGGTTGCTGCGGGGCTTTCCGCATCACCAATGAACGCAACCGCCTTCCGGATATCCAGGATGCCACCGGTTGACCCTGCCAGTCCCAGATCTACGGTAATTCGGCCACACGGGATCGCCGCAGGATACGGATTGGCCCAGCCCCAGGTACCGGCATTCAGTTTCCCCTCCGCTTCGCTCTTTTTCAGCAACTTCCATGGAATGAGGGTGGTATCATGAGAGGTATCGTGCCTCCAGTCCCCCACATCGTTCTTCGACAGGCGGATAATAAGCTTTCCATCATCAACATTTACGAGTCCATTTAGATCACCGTTGCCGAGAAGGAGGGAATTTTCAAGAATATCATTTAATGAGTCCTGGACGATAGCCGCTTGGTCGAGGGCATTGGGGAAAGGGATCCCCGTGGATTCTGTATTTCTTTGAGAACAGCCATGGAACAGCAACATGGTGATCACAATGCAGAGGAAAAGTGAATGATTTTTACTGTTTTCCATTTTTATTGAGCATTTTATCAGGTATCATTTGTTTCCTTATGGATTCGAAATCCTTTTCTATCTGGCTGTCTGCCGTTAATTCCCAAACGGATGTCTTCAGATGGCGGAGACCAAGGATGGTGGTGATCCAGCTCTGGGTCCATCCCGCTTCGATGGACCAGGCCCCCCAGCCAGCATCGCCGCTGGATGCCCAGTATTCCCAACGGTTGAAATCAAACGCACGGAACCAGGCACCGTCCAGCTCGGGATGGTTGTCACTGCGTACCTGGATCCGGCAAAGATAATCCGCCAGCCTGTTTTCGGCCTCCCGGTAATATGGATCTCCTGTTGCAGCCGCAGCCTCATGCAGGCCCAGAAAGGCAAAGTTTGTGGTGTAGAGCAGGTCGCTGACCTTGTCGTTATTGGTTTGAATAAGAGGGGTTTCGGATGTGCCATACGCTTCATTTGACGCCGGAGGAGGAAAGCCGCCTTTGCCCGCTTCACCAATTTCCTCGCGGATGGCTCCGCATGCCTCTTGCCCGGCGAGCAGTTCATCAGCCATTTCCCTGAGCCATGCGCGGTGCTCCGCGGTATCCTCGATCCGGATGAGCCAGGCGAGGGGCAGCAGCATTCTGGCCCTCTCCTGCTGAATGCCGTTGGTCCAGATCCATTCATCCGGGTAGGCTTCCATCGTCATCCGGATGGCCGTTTTGGCCCGCTGGAGAAACAGGTCGAACCCGGTTTGTTGATAGGCCCACAGGTAACACGCCCAGATATACGACTGGAAATGGGGAGAATATGAAACATGGTCGCTGTCAAACATTTTTTCCCAGCCGTTTTTTACCACGTTCTCCTGAACGAATCCGTTTTGCTGGAATCCATATTTACTGCTGTTTCTCAGGTTGGAGAGAAGGATGCTCATCAGGCGGTGGTCATATTTGCCGGTTTGGTGGACAGCTCCGGCCATCAGCATGCCCAGGACCAGCCGAGCATTGTCATCCCCGTAATATACCTCATAACCGGCTAGTGTTCCGGGACCGCAGTATTCCGGAACATCATTCCATCCAGAGAGGCCGAACACCGGATGGCCCGGATTGGCCCGGTCGCCTGATGACATGCGCGACTTGAAAAACATCCAGTCGCCGATTCGCTCCCCGGTGTTCCGGTACAGGCTGTCATCCAGGCTTTGTCCGGCCACCGAGAGCGCGCCGGCAATCTCCCCGGTGCAATCTCCCCGCATCCACCAACGCACGGGCTGACTGCCGTCGTAGAATATCTTCGCATCGAACCCTTCGAGGATGCCCAGCGATCCGTCACCTGCAGGCGCCTGCTGCAGCATTTTTGCAACCCGGTGCCCGTAGGGCCAGGGCTGGGAGGTATCCGGATCGGCCGAGGCAGGCAGAGGGTCGTTCGAGGGCGTGTTGTATTTTTCCATCATCAAGGGATGGACAATCAGGCGGGAGCGAAAATACCAGTCGATACCCCGCTTCAAAGCCATTTCTTCCGCATTCCCGGGAAGCTGCGCGCCGGCTTCATAGGAGGGTGCCACCCGGGGCGACCACTCGAGTTCCGGCAGCTTCAGGCCGGGTGCTACCCACGACAGAATGGATGGCCAGATGGCTTCCCATGCATCGTTAGGGGCATATCGGGCGGTGATGAACTGGCTCAATTTGGTGGAGGCGACCATCAATCCACCGTTCTCATCATCCTGCAAACGCGCGAGAACGGGGAATGTCTCTTTCGGAAGCCCAAACAGGGCGCTGTCGAAACCGGCCACCCGGGCGACAACCACATCGGGATTCGATACCTGCATGGGAATAAACCGGCAATCGTGAATGGCCAGAATACGCATCTTTTGCAGGCGGGGCTCAAAGAATCCGGACGAGATCACCCCCCTTTCCCAATGCGTTCCGCGCGGCTGTCCGGTTTCGATACCCTGCATAAACGCTGGGTATTCAACATACAACCGGAGATGCTTTTCCCTGGCCAGGGCATACAGCGCTTCATCCACGGGCGTTTTAACCTTCGGATAGCCGTCGGCCAAAATCATCACCCCGGAACCCTCGGGCGCTTTGCTTACTGCCACTTCAGGGGAATCGTACCTGTTACAGGCGATCCTGTTGTTCTTCAGAACTACATAAAGGTCATTATACTCATCACAGCTGATACTGAGCATGCTTTTATCAGCGCATGAAGAAAGATGAATAAGAATGCATGCTGCAAAAGAAAGAAAGGCGGCAGAAAAAGGTTTCCTTAATATTGATCTCATAATCCAAATATTATTATTGCAGGTAAAATATATGTTTATTTTATGAAAATTCAACGCCCGATATAATAATCTATCTCATTCCATGGGTTGCGTTTTGTGCCATTATAGCGATCATGAATTGAGCGTAAAACAATTAAACCTTCTTCAAGCAACCCTTCGTTGATCATGTCACATGCAGCCTCATATTCCAGGCCTGTCCAAATATTGGTTTTATCATGGGTGTTCTCGAACCATCCGAGGAACAGTCCCGATCTGTCAAAGGGATAATCATACTTTTTGGGTTCCTTCTTTGGCCAGCTGCCATTTCTTCAGCAGCCCGGAGAGCTGCCAGGTAGAGTGTGTTGTTATAGGGATTAGGCCAATACCACATAGGATCCCAGAATGTCTGAAGACCTTCCAGAACACCATTTGGCTAAACCCCGATCCGTGCCCCGTCCATGAATATATGGTAGCCTATGATACTTTTAACCATGGGCCATACAGAGTCAAGGAAGGAATAATCGGGTGAGAACAGGTGCTCACGGTACAGCTTCAGCACATATCCGCTCTGTGCATCCGTGGCGTAGCTGTGATCGGCCAGCGGATCAGCTCCGCTGTGTCCCCTGAAATTGATGCGACCCGACCTGCTATATCCGAATTCTTTCGACAGGTAGACAAGCCGCTCGAAAAAAGATTTCCAGCCTAAAGAAACTGGTTTCAAATACGATCTGGCTTTTGGCCGGTCACATCGGCAAAAATGCCAATACCAACAGCAGAAATCCTGGGTTTTTCATACTAATTCAACTATTTTTTCGGGGACTCCTCCCGGAAGGAAAATTCCGGCAGACCGGCTGATTTTGAATGGAAGGCATCCCAAAGGTCACGGATAAGGCTTTCGTCCTGGATGGTTCCGTCATGGAGCAGCAGCCGGTATCGCAAAACCAGTGGCTTACCTGGCACCAGTGGGTATCGGGTACCTGGTGCCGGGAAGGTTGGTTGGCACCAGGAAAGATCCGGATACTGAATCCAGTCGCCCGGGTAATCCGGATTTTGATTGTGCTGAAGGATAGTCATTCCGGAGGGATTTCCGGCTCCGCGGAACAGTCCGCTCAGATCCGACCAGGCCCGCCGGGGTGTCACAGAAGCAGAATCGGTGTGGGTAGCAATGCTTTGTGATTCAGGGGTATGCATCCGGACATTAAGCCCTCCGTATAGGTTCGTACCCCGGCGAGCCAATGTTATACTGTCTTTGAGTGCAACAAACCGGAACGCCAGATCAATAATCCTTCCCTTTTCGTTTGACGGGTAAACCGTGATGAGTGCCACTTCCCGTACGATTGGCTCCTCGTCTTTCCAAAGCCAAAAGTTCTCTGCCTCGATTCGGGCAAAGTCGCGACCGCTCTCCATTTTCAATTGTCCGGTTGGTCGTGCAAAAACGATTTGCAGCGCGTGAAGATCACCTAACCTGTTGCTGCCATACCCGACTTCAGGCCAGGCCCAGTAGATTCCGCGATGGTGGGGATGGTCCTTTGACCAGTCGCGTGTTAGCATTTCCCCGTGCAACCCATATATGGGATGGATGTAATTACTCCGGGGAACTGCATAAATGCTGGGATTTGCCATAAACGTATCACTTGCGGTAACGATGTATTTGTTTGCCGGCAGGGTATCAAGGGCGTCTTTTTCAAAGACCGTTGCATAATTGTATTGCAACACGGGTTTACCGGATTCGGTAACCACCACCTGACCGGTGACGGGATCTTTCTTAGCTTCCATCCGCAAATCTTTTTTCATCTCGCAGGATGTTATCGTGACCAGAGCTGCGACCACCATGCATGTAACTGTTTTTTTCATTGGGGTGTTGTATTTCAAGTTTCAGGTTTGATTCAATGATTCTGTTTTATTGCCAAAAGATACGATTCATCATCTCAGTTTCGGTGGCTCGATGGTATATAATTCATATCCTTTTTGCAGGTTCTCCTGCCGCCTTCTGTCGAATTCATGGAGGAATGTTTTAAGGACAAGATCAAAGCTCAGCACCTCGGATTCATTTCGTTTTTCACTATCAAGGATGAAGGGTTGATGTTTGCCGATTATTTGGAAACCTTTGTCATCCACTCCATCAAAAGAATTGCAGCTTCGGTATGCCATCAGCATTTCCTCAAACAGACCTTTATGAGTTTCATGTTTCTCTTCCCATTTGATGGTGATCATGCGTGCATCTGGTGAGACTGTTATGCAATCGCCTTCCAGCTTTGAGATCCGGGCATCTGATTTAAAATCCTGCAGCATTTTGAAATAGGGGATGCGAATTTTGAAAAATCTTGGCATCCGTGTCAGGGAAGGCTCGATAGTAACCGATGCTCCATTTTCAGTGAAAGTCATCCGGGCAGTAATGGTTCCGAATTCGGTTGGGGCATTTCTGACGGCCAGCTGCTTGCCGGATTCGGTCCAGGCTGGTGACACGGTCGGAAATAGGTAAATGTCTCGGTTGCCGCTTTCAATTCCTGCTTTTCCACCAAACTCATAAATAAGCAGATTACGGATCAGTGTGGCAATTTTGGCTGCACCCCAGGCGTGTGGGGGAGGACAGAATTCAACCTGCCGGTCAGTCCAGGGCCTGACCAGGTTTTCGAATCCCTCGTAGGTTGAGCCACAATGCAGCAGGAGATGGTAGAAATCTGTCAGGGCCTGCTTGCTGTCACCCATGACCATGTATTGCTCGATTTGATTGGCTGTGATGTATTGATGGAGATGCATGCCGTGCCGGTAGGTCATTATTCCTTCGGCATAGCCTTTCCGAACGTGATCCACTGTGCCCTTGACATATGGATTATCTGGCAACAGGGTTTCTGACGGGAATGCCAGAAGCATGTTTTCCCAATCGGAATGGGTCTGGTATTCCCAGAAATTCCGGCGGGCGGATTTACCGGTCAAGTATGGATACAAACCTGGGGGTACATAGCCGTTTTCTTTGACGGATGCTTCAATTCCAGTTCGGATGCTTGCACTGTATCGTCTTTCAAGGGCTTCCCAGTTTATCATGTCACCGGTCCTGCCTGTTTCTCTGGCCAGTCGAAGAGCGAAACGGAGACCGCATAAGGCCCAAAGATTGTTGGTTGTGTAATGACCATCAATCATTTCCGCATCATATGGCATAGCAGGTGGTAAAAGCCCATACTTGTTTTTTCCTGTTTCTTCGGAAATGTACCGGATCGCATTTTTGATTGCCGGGTATAGCTGGTTGATCGTTTCCGAATCCTGGGTGAAAAGTCCATAAGCACATAAGGAAAAGAGAACAATCCCATGGGATGCCGGTGGCTCGCCATTCCCCTGCTCAAGTGCCATGTCGGCAAAGCGTCCGTTCGGAGCCTGTTTTTTCACTGCATTTAGGGCAAGGGTCTGTGCATAGGAGGGTAATCCCATATACAGGTATGCCAGGAGCATTTCAGGCATGGAGTAAAGGAAGAAACTCTGGTAAGGCAGACCATCGGTCTGAACGATTTTCCCGTCCACCGTGCGTGTGGCCAGCAGTAGGTGAACAGTTGAAGCTTTCTGAGCATCCTGGATGCATTTTTCGGGTATTTCGTATGAAACAGTCCGTCCGATTTTCTCTTCCCAATACTGGATGTTTTTTTGCCTGTAGTAATCGTAACCGGCATCTCCGATGGCTTCGATAAATTTTAGATCCTTGCGGTCGACTGGTGTTTTCGGCATTCGGAAAACCAAACCGGTTGTCTGCCCGGGATTCAGCCTGATCGCATAGCGTGCCAGGCATGTCGGGGTTTCCGGCTTGATAGCCAGATCCTTGCCTTTGAATGGTCCTGTATATTCCTTGCCATTGACAGCTTCAATTTTGGCACCTTCAGGGAACTCGTAAATCAGCTTATCGTCACGGTAAACGGATGAATTGATAATTTCAAAACGGTTTTCCGGTGAGAAACCAACCAGTTCTCCTTCCCGGCAGTCAGGGTGTTTTCCGCGTAAAATGCTGGTAAAGAATGCATTTGAGGTGGTTGCCAGTGTATTGGTCATTTTAACCTGGATCAGGTTCACCGTGTTCTCCTCCGTGTACCCATCCAAGATGGTTCCGAGCATCTCAATTTCATACCTGATTCCCTCATGCAGCCAATCGTATTCGACGATTGGGATCCACCCCATTAGAAAGGTCTTCTGACGGGCCATAAGCGGATGATCTTCACTCCCGAAGCAGAATCCCAATTCGGCATTATTTGTGAATAGTGAACCATCAAAAGTAACTTGAGTAACTGCACCATATGTGTAAATGGCTGTTTCCGGTGTTCCCGAGGTATATCCCGGCTGATGGGGAACGCCGATGACGGTGGTTGATTTGGCCAGATAACACCAGGGTTTCGCCGGATTATCGATGTCCGGATCAAACATTTTCCTATACGGGCCTAAAACCTGTGAAGAGGCATCTGGACTTAAAAGCATCAACACGATGGCGATCGGCAGAATTTTCCTCAAGGGGATTATTTTTTGCATGATGTTATTCATAATTGTAAGCAGGGCTCTGTATGCCTGGGGTGATTGGATTGATAATCGCTGATCCATACTGGGTGATAGGCGCTTTACTGATAAAAATACCCGTTTTGATCTCGCAGATTACTAGTGATGCGTTAATTTTTCGAAATATTTTGTAATTCACTGATAATAAATCAAATAGATGTGTTCTTTGATTTTTTGATTTGAATTGGCGAGTAGTTTTGCGCCTTTCAGATACTGCCGCTTATGTATTTCAGGTATCATGTAATAATTTGCCGGCTAAACCATGTGTAGTTGAAAACCTATAATCTTTCAATATTTTACAAGTTTCTTGTTTATTGGATGATATTTCAGGTTTCATTTATTTAGAAGTAGTATTTAAACTTACTCAAGTTTCGCAGGTCTGATCCCACCTAAATAGTTGGTAAATAAAGCAGTATGCTTCTTTGGTTATTCCACAAATATTCAACATATTAGTGATAAATTTAATAAACTAAAAACGCTACGAAATATGGGTACAATGATTATTTTCAGAGATCGCTGACTTTTTCACCTCAGGTGTGAAAGCAATTTTGAAAATTATCGGACAATACCAAAAGAGCGGCGCAACTCAGGCTCCTAAAAGTTCCTTTCCTTACCCAATGCCGCCTCGTGGAATCGCTTAACCGCAGCATTGGATTGTGATTGATAAACCGACTGCTTTCCGGCCGCTTCAGTTTCAG
>CAYWHP010000090.1:0-17317 GCA_964457845.1 uncultured Porphyromonadaceae bacterium
CGGCAAGGTCAGGACTGTCGAATTCCAGCCAGGCTGCACTCTCCACCCCGAAATCCAAACGGATGGAACCCGACCCTTTCACGGTAATGGCCGTCGTCGCGCCGGTTGCCGATTCCAGATTTCCAAAAGCATCTTTTGCATCCGCTACGGCAGCGACCGGCCTGAGCGCGTATACCTGCAGGTCGTCATCCGCTTTCGTTTCCTTCCAGCGATAACCGATCAACGGATCGGGCGACTCCCTGACCACAGGTCCGTCGAAAGCGCCGCCATTCAATACCAGGTAAGGTTGCTTCGCTGGGGAAGCTTGGTCGATAGTCAGCGCAAATCTCCATTCATTTGTATCTGCTGATTGCTGGTTCGGTTTGGTCTGGCAACCGCTGAGGAGGCTCCCCAGCGATGTCAGGAGCAAAGCGGAGATTATAGAAGTTGTTAATCTGTTCATTTGTATTCAACAATCTCTTTGATTTTGAAGGTTGCCTTGCCAATGCTCTCAAATTCACCCTGTTTGTCGTATGCGGAGAAGAAGCAGGTATACAGGCCGTTCCCCTCGTCGATGAGTTGATGGGGAACCCTGATCGCCCGCCACCAGGCGGTTGTTCCGGCCGGCAGCCCCTTATCCATGTTAATCAGCTGCGCGTTTTCCAAGGGCCACGTCAAACCGTCGGTGGAACAACTGAAGCCGAGCTGGGAGTTATTTCCGGTCGTCACCTCAGGCTGCAGGAAATCGAAGATAACCGTCCAGTATTCCTTGCCGGTAACCGGCCCCTTCATCCTGGTGATCATGGGATTCTCTACGAAACCCGTCGGGTTCATAAACGGCTCGGGGGCGTGATCCGGCATGTAGATGAACGGCCCTTCAGGGCCCTTGGCCTTAACGATCAACACCCACCATTTTCCCGACTTTTCATTGAATGGTTTCGGCCCGCCGCCCAGAAACGCGTACCAGTTCCCGTCGGCGGCCCTGAAGGGCGGGCTGATGCTCGATGCCGCGGCATCGGTCGGATGAGCGATACCGCTGGGTGCGACAATCTCACCGGGGTATTCGAACTCCCCGTTGATCCCTGACAATCCCTTCGTTTTGGCTCCCGCCCTGCGCAGCAGCGTCGGAGTGTCCCAGCTTCGGATGCGGTCATAGGCCAGGAAATTGAAATAGACAAACCAGCGATTCTCCTTTTCATCGAAGAAGAAAAAGGGACTGGCGGTAAGCTCCCACATGCCGGTCACCGGATTCCATCCCGGGCGGAACAGGATCATGTGCCTTCTCCAGTTGCTGCCGTCTTCCGATATCCAGTGCTCGGTCCTCATGTTCGCCCAGCGCGTTTCGCCGACGGTTTCCATGGTCGTTGTGACCATATGGTAGGCACTTTGCCCGTTGATCGCCACTTTGACCGTCGTGCCCGCCTCAAATCCGGCAGGTATGTCAATTGCGTCGGAATGCTGAGGGCCGATGAGAGGAACCGGCTCGGTATTCACCAGTTCCAGCGACAATCTGGTCGATTTGTAAGCGTTCGCAGGCTGATTGTCAGATTTGCCTGGATTTTGTGCCATCAGGTTCTGACAAAAAGCAAGTGATAACACAATAATTTTTAAGTGGTCCATCCATTTATCATTTTATCTGTAATAATTACTTATTGAACCTCAACCCGATGCGCTCGCCTGTCAAGATTTGCACAGGTCCCAGCAATCCTGATTCCGCCAGTGGCGCATTCTGCTCAAGCTTACCCCCGCCCTGCGTGAAGCGCTTCTCCGCCGGCAAGCTCATGTCACCGATCAATCGGTTCGCCCACACATTGGCCACGACGATTTCAAGCGCATTTTCACCCGGTTTGACAAATTCGGTGATGTCTAAACGGAACGGCGGGTTCCAGAGAATACCAAGATCTTTGTCATTCAGTTTCACTTGCGCCATCACCCGGACACTGCCCAGGTCCAGGCAAAGGCGACGGTTCTTGCCCAACAGTTCAGGCTGCACCAGGATCTTTTTCCGGTACGTTGCCGTCCCTGAATAGTATTTCACGCCCGAATCGGCATGTTTTGTCCACGAAATCAGGCTTTCAAGAGTCAGGTGGTCGGGCGCACCCCAGTTGGCCGGGAAAGACACTTCCCAGGGACCGGCGATTTGCATCACCGGGATGCCTTTCACCACCACCAGAGCACCCTTGCCGTCGGCCGCCTTCAACTCATATGTTCCCGGCTCCCAACCCAGGAAGTCCACTGTGTTTCCGGCGCCGGCCAGCAGCTCCATCGGTGCCCGGCCGGGCGCCCCGACAGCTGGATCGGGTACGATATTCGCCCCGTCCCGGCTCACGAAAACCACCGGAACGAACTTTGAGACAGGTTTCCGGAATACCACAAAAACCGATCCGGAGGGTCCCAGACGCAATGGAAGTGCAGTTAGCCCGTCCTTCTGCCGGTACAAGATCTGCCTTTTTGTAGTCCCCGCATCCGGATCCCACAACTCCGGCTGACTGCCCGTAACCCGGAATGTGCAATCCGCCTCTCTCCAGACGGAATCCGGGTTGGCGACGAAATAGAGGTCGGTGTCGCCGACCCGCCGGTGGATGCATTTGAAACCGGTGCCGGAGGCAAAATCGGGAGGGGTTCCGATCGCTGAAAGGCAATCGTGAAGCCACGACAGCGGCGGATACAGTTCGGCATAGGACGGGTAGGAAGGAGAACAACGCGAAACAAAAGCATCGTAGAGAGGAAGGTCCGTATCGCCCCAGAGTATTCTGCCCTTTCCAAAGCTCCTTTCCTTAACCGACTTGCCGTCGCAATTCCCCCACAGGTCATCCGCGAGGGAATTCAGTTCCCCGTCACACCGGGGATAGTCCTGAAGGCTGGGCGACCGGAGCGGTCTCGGTCCTACGACCGTCGCGCCGTCCTCAACGAGTTGCCTGATCTTGCGCAGCAGGGCGGGTGTCATCGTGGACAGCTTCGGCAGAACGAGAAGGCGGTAACTCATGCCATCGGGCAAAACCAGCCGGCCGTCTTTTACGGACATGCGGGTCAGCACAGCTTCCGCAGTACATCCATCGTAGTTGTATCCCGACCGGTCCTGAGGCGATAAAAAATACTGGGGAGAAGCCTCGGGCGTCAGGTAGCAGATGTCGGCGACAAATAAACCCTGCTGCAACAGGAACTGGCAACGGGCCAGATAGCGGTGATAAGCAGTTGACAATTCCCACCAGGTCTGGTTGCGCTGGTGATAGGCGCCGAACCAGGTGACTCCGGGCTTGCGGTTCAGGTCGGGCTGATGGGTAAAATTGTGAAACACAAAGCGATTTATGCCTTCGCAGAGCGCCCAGTCGCCCAATGATTTCGTGGCGGCGGGGTGATAGTACCAACCACCGTCGGGCCCAAAATTTTCCGACGTGAACGCTTCCGCCTGGACCACCTTCTTCCCGTATACATGTGCAGTGGAGGCCATCTCCGTGCAACTGTACCTGGTTTCGTAGGTGTCGCACCAGAACTCACCCATCGGCACATCGGCGCGTGAACCGTAGGTCATGTCGTCGCATGGCGACCCATCGTAGGCTTCAATCGAAAGGCGCAATTGGTGTTTTCGCGCAAGCGACTGCATATGTCCCGCATAGTTTTCGACTATCACGTCTGAGATCGTTTGCCGGAAATCCCACAGGAACCGCTCTGAAACATCCAGGTTGTCCAGTACCCGGTTGGCAAGGACCGGCAGGAACAGGAGCGGATCGTAACCCCGCCTTTTCCTGAATTCCTCGCGAAAAAGAGGTGTCCAGTTCAGCGGGCCCGCTTCCCAGCTGTCGATGTGCGCTGCGACAAGTGTCTTCCCCCTGCCGGCCAGCGGCCCCACATCGGCGATGAGCTGCGCCAGGAGAGCCTTAAAATGAACATTGAGCGCATCTTTGCTCATCTTGTCACACTCCAGACCCTGTTTGGTGGGCTGGACAAGGGCACCCGTAGGGCAATAACCAAATCGCAAAACCGTCCATTTGCCTGCCGGCACATCCCACGCGAGGCGGCCGGTCTTATCCATCTGTGTCGTCAGATCGACCACGTGGTCCGATTGAACTGTTTTCCCGGGTTCCGGTGCCGGAAACTTGCCCGGCGGTACGATCAGAGCGATCCCGCCCCCGCCATAGCCTGAGCAGTAACCGCGCGCATACAGTGATTTTTCCCTGAGATTGAGAATGCTATCGGTGCCTTCAGGTGTCGGGAATGCCAGGACCGCTTCGTCAGTATAGTAAACAGGTTGGGCTTTAGTGATTTCATCAGGCGGGCCCCAGGCAAAGCCCACGGATTTTTTCAACTGGCCTTCAAAATGCTGCGGGCCTTCGATGGTCGTTTCGGTCCACACCAACTTCTTCGATGCCTGTTCGGGGCCTATCCACGATCCGCCGCTGCCTGCCCATCCGGGACCGTTATACGCGGTCACTTCCATTCCAAGCCGGGCGGCCTCAGCAACCGAGTATTTGAATTTTTCGCGCCATTCCGCGCTCAGGGTGGCCGGATTACCCATGATGAGCACCCCGTTGATGCCGACCCGCTTCATCGCTTCCAGATCTGCGGTAACGCCTTCCTTCGACCATCTCCCACCTCCTGCGAACCAGACCCAGTAGGCCCAGGGCCTGGCGGAATCAGGTGGGTTCACGAAGCTTTTCTCCAGGTCGCCGGTGGCCGGTTTGGTCTGGCATTCGCTGAGGAGGCCCGCCATCGATATCAACAGCAAAGCTGCGAAGATAACAGATGTGAGTCTGTTCATGTTTGACTTAGATTATGCATCCAAACTTATGTCTGATAAAGGATGACAGGAACAGGGGAGGCAATTCCCTTTAACTGGTTTGGCAGCCGTTTCGTAATTGTAACCAATATTGCCGGCAACAACTTTTGTACTGCAGGCACCACATTCGCCAAACATGCATCCGGCTTCCATTCTAATTTCGTTAGACTCGGCAAACTCAAGGATATTCCGGTATTCATGGTCCCATTCGACTGTTTTATTTGATCGTGTGAAGTGTACCCGTATCACTTTTGTGCGGTCTGCCTGATTTCGGTCAACCTGACTGGTTCTGAAGGTTTCGGTGTATACAGGACTGTTTTTACCTTTCCAAACCCCAATTTCATTCACCAGGGATTCCATCATTTTTTCAGGGCCACAAATGAAAAAGTTAAAATGTTTTCCCTTTTGCAATATCGATTTCAACGATTGAATGTCTATCCGATTAGGATGGCATTCCCATGAATCAGGCATATCCTCCATGCCTGCCATCGGGTCACGGCTAAAAAACACGTGAACTTTAATTTTGGGATTATTCTTGCAGATCTGCTTTATTTCATCAGCAAAGCACAGCTGTCTTCTTTCTTTGACCGCCAGAATAAGATGAATTTCTTCTGAAGTATTGCTGATTGACTTAAGCATTGATAAAATGGGTGTAATTCCAATACCGGCAGCTATAAATACACTTGGTTTTCCTTTGATTCGTTTGTACACAAAAGATCCTTTTGGCCCTTTGGCTTCCAATATATCTCCTTGCTTCAATGAATTGTGCAAAGCCATCGAAACCCGGCCCCCAGGTTCATTTTTAACAGATATCCGATACTCATTATTTTCGCCTCCATTGGATATGGTATAGTTTCGCAGGGCATATTTTATTGCAGAACCATCCGATTTATTAGTTTCCAGGCACAATTCCTGATTCTGAAAAGGAATTTTAAAGGTCAAATGCTGACCTGCCAAAGGCTTCTTCATGTTGGAATTGTTCGCAACAGTTAAATAGATGGATTTTACTTCAGGGCTTTCATCCACAATTCCTGTAACGACTAATTTCTGATAGGCAGCTGCAGCCATCTGCTTCTCAGTCTGAGTTTGTGAACCATCTTCAAAAACCCCAAACCATTTGTCCATGGGAATAGTTGATTCACCGTAATTACAATCAAATAACCGATGATGCAGATAATGGAAGTACGAACCAAATGGTAAAACTTTAAACACCTTACCTTCAAAGCCCGAGTGCCCTGCGGCCGGGGTCAAGGCTGTGTGCTGAGCATTAAACAGGAAATGCAAAGGGTGTGAAGGAACTATATAATGAATCAGTACCACGCTAAAATAAAGAACATGTTCAACCGGATGCATGGCTAAACCCGACCAGGGACCGGGATTGATATTGTAGTGGTGGAGGTAGTGCACCTTATCATACAAAGGTTTCCAGTGAATCAGCCGATGAATCAAATAGAAGTGAAATTCTCTCCAGAATGGGATGAGCAAAAAGAGCAATACAAAATAAACCGGATGTGCCTGAAAGTCCAGGTAGGGAAGTTTATTATTGGCGTATAACCAGAAGGTAAGGACTTCATAAGCTGTCCACACAGGCACGGCACTGGCACAAGTCCAAAAAACATTATCATAAACCTGGTCGTTCCAAAGAAAGGTCGAACCATTTGTGCTTTGCCATCTTGGGCTATATTTTGCAGCAGTGCCGCGGGCTTTAAATTTATACAGGTATAAGTGCCATCCTCCATAGATAATCCAAACCAAAGCCATGTTTCTCAGGAATATAACCGATATCCAGGATATATTGAAAGTCCTCATTTCTTCAAGGGGAGGCTGCAGAAAATAGTAGCTGAAAATGACGATTCCCAGGTAAACCAGATTCCAGGTAAACAAATAGTAGAACAACCAAACAAAGAATTTTTTCACCCTGGGTGGCCAGGTAAAAATGGGTGCATAAGCAACAGGATTTTCGGGCCGCCACTCACCGCGACTATCCCTGAAACCGCCAACAAATGCATCATTTCCCATATTAAAGTCGTTTTAACAGCTGATTTTCATTTAGTTACCATTCACATTACCAATTTCCTAAAACTCGTCAAAGGAAATCATCTCTTCCCCGACTCCTAAACTGGCAAGTATTTCCAATCCGGATTTTATCATAGCCGGCGGACCGCATAAATAATATTCAATATCCTTTGGATTGTTGTGATCCTTAAGGTATTCCTGATACAATACTTCCGGTATAAGACCAATCTTTCCATTGAAATGGACATGCCCATCAGGTTCTGAAAATGCTGCATGAAATGAGAAATTATCGTGTGCCTTCCGAAGCTTTTCAAAATATTCAGAGTAATACAATTCACTGACCGACCGTGCTCCATACCAAAAACTTACTGTTCGCCGCGTCTTCTCCGTTTCAAACAAATATGACAGATGTGAACGCATCGGAGCCATTCCTGCTCCTCCGCCCAGGTAAACCATCTCCCTTTCTGTTTGCTTTATCAGAAAATCGCCATAGGGTCCGGCCAGTTTAATTTCATCTCCCGGCTTCAGATTGAACACATAGGAGGACCCTGCTCCTGCCGAAACTTTCTCTCCAACAGGAGGCAATGCTATTCTCACATTAAACCTTACCCGTTTTTCATTGGCCGGATTGGTAGCCATGGAGTAGTTACGTCTCAGATAAAGCAGGTTTTCACTGAAACAGTCAAAAAGGCCCATTGACTCCCATGTATCGCGAAATGGCAGACCGATATCAAACTGACCAAAATCTATCTGATGGGGAGGTACAACAAGCTGGATGTATTGTCCGGGGCTAAAGCCAAAATCAACTCCATCTGAAGGTTCAATCTCCAGTTCTTTGATAAATGTCGACACATTGTTATTGCTTAACACCTTAAATTTCTGCTCCTTATTGTGCATTTTCTCATTGGCAGGGACAAGGGCCATGTAAATCTTTTCATCTATTGAAAATACTTCATAGGTATTAATCCCGAGGCAAACCGGGGCACGTCCTGGCGAACCATCTTTCAGGTTAAAACGGCCATTGTGTTTGGAGCATTCAATCTGATCTCCAATCAAAACACCATTTCCCAGGTGTGCGTTTCCATGTGTGCAAATTCCTTCGGTGGCATAAAGCTCATCTTGTTCCGTTCGGTATACAGCATACGTTTTATAGTCAAAATCAAACCGAATTATTTCGCCTTTGGGTAAGTCAGAAGCAGCACAAACTTCAATTTTTCCATCCTTCAAATTTGCTTCCTTGCCAATATACCTATTCCCGGGATTGAACTTTTCAATTGAGGCCGTTTCCGGCAATTCCCTTTCAACATAATAAGTCGGATCCTTTCTCTGTTTTAGGACCGCAGGAATAATTTCCTTAAAAGCTTCAATAATTCCATTGTATGGTTTCGGACAATCGTTTTTCATCAATTCATGCAATTTGGGCAATGCATGGTATGGAACCAATGGAAACATATGATGTTCAACATGATAATTCATGTTCCAATACAAAAACCGGTTCACCCTGTTCATATAAACTGTCCGGCAGTTCAGGCGATGATCCAACACATTTTCCTGAAGCCCGGCATGTTGGGTATATCCGTAAATTGGCATTAACCAGTTTCCAAACAAAGTTGGCAGGCCAATATACATCAGCGGCAATAAAGTCTGGTAAAAAACAGAGAGAGCAATTACAAAGAGAAAGATGGCTAAATAGATCCTGGCCTTGAAAAACACTTTGCTGTATTCCTCAGCGGGAACATAGGTGGCAACTTCGGCATCCATCCTTCCTGCTGCATGTTTGAGCAATCTCTTCATTTCATAGATGGCGGCAAGTCCAAAAAAAGTAAGGATGATCTTTGCGATTTTAGGAGGACGGGGAACAGCAATTTCAGGGTCCCGTCCCCGGATAATCGTATCACTGTGATGACGGGTATGGCTCCATCTCCAGACTGTCGATTGCCGGAAGACCATAAAGGATGAAATTTCGTAAAGCGCGTTGTTCATCCAATCGGTTTTAAAGGCTGTTCCATGGCTCGATTCGTGCCAGCGGGAATCGGATGTAGATGCGTATAATACGCTATAAACGACATATGGAAAGATTACTACCCAGGAGCCCCAAAATAGAAAAACCAGGTAAGCAGAACCGAAAATCAGACTGAACCAAATGATGGTATCGCGTATAGCGGGTCCATTTTTCCGGACAAGCAGTTCGCGCATCTTTTCGCGCGGAACGGGCGACTGGTACCATTCGGCATCGGCCAGTCCCAATTCAACGGCTTTCCCGGATTCAGCACCAATCAGACTATAATCCCGTACAATCACTTTTGCCTCATTCATGCTTAAGCGTCAATAATTGATTTAAACTCTGTTTTCAGGTAATCCATCATAAACATATTCACTTCCCACTGGTCTGCAATCGGCATTTTGCTGACAGGCAGAATGGTCATGTAGGGGTATGGCCCAAATTCGGGTGTAATGGTGAACATTTCCCATCCATCCTCCTTCCGTTGCTCAATCACCCTTCTCCACCATCCTGTATGCTTATCCAGCGCTTCCTTCCACTCCGGAACCCGCGGATCGGGGATCTGGGGCCCTTCCGGAAATCCAACCCGGGCGTGGATATGATCAGTTCTTGTCAAAGCCAGATTAAGCGCTTCCGACTGATCGTCCATCCACGATTCGGCCACGTTGCACCAGTGTGACAGATCCAGTCCCAGCCTCAAATCAGGATTTTTTTGAAGAAATTGAGCGGTTATGTGAGCTGCAAAGCTAAATTTCCCGCGATGGGTCTCTTGAATGATTTTGATTTTGTATTCAGAGGATACCTCCCTGGCAATCTGAATCAACCCGGCATTTTGTTCGAAAGTAAAAAAATCTTTACCGGTTTGGGAATTGATAAACAACGGTTTGCAGTTAGCCAGATTCAATAATCTTTGCCTATACTCTTTCCTGTGAAGTTCGTAATCGGCCGTCGAGGTTTCCCAATGTTGTGCTATCAGTTGCAGTCCGGATTGCTTAATCAATCTCACAACTTCTTCCCTTTTTACTACATCGGACGGCAGCCCCATTTCAACACCATCATAGCCTGCGCTCTTCACTTTTGCCAGGAACGTATTCATGTCCAGATTTTCAGACCCCCACAGCGGACAAAAGAAATTAATTTTCATAAAACTCAGAATTAGAAATTATTGGATTGAAACCGATAGGTTCCTGAACTTACCGTATAAACCGCCGCATTTTTTTCCATGCGCAGGAAGATGACGCCTTTAACCTTTTCGATAGTGCTCCCGCTTTCTTTCACCCCGGCGGCATCCCGGGCAGGAACGAAGATGGTGGCAGTGGTGTTGGCGGGGATCGTGACTTCCATTATCAGCTTTTCACCCTCGCGTTTCCAATTGCTGATGATCCTTCCGTAGAATGAGTCGTGGTGTGTTTTGACCCACGTAAGGTCGCCCACGATCGCTGGCTTGATCAGGAACTTTTGCATGCCGAAGGCAGACGGATCCGGGCGGATTCCACCAAGTGCCCTTGTGAAATAACCGGCAATACCAGTGTAACAGGTGTGGATCCGGCTGGCCTCTCCGGTGATCTTCCAGTACTCGGGCCAGGTTGTCTCGCCCGACCTGAGAAAGAATCCGTATCCGGGCTGTTCCGTTCGGGTAAGGCAGGGGTATAACAGATCGGCCCGCTCCGCATCTTCAACAATATACTTCAGTAAAATCGGCAAACCGGAACTGCCGGTATCGAGGTAGGGTTTGCGGCTGCTGATCTCCGCAGCGAAATTGGCAAATACCGCTTGTCGTTCATCCTCAGGGGTGATGCCTGTGTAGAGGGGAAAGGCCATCGCCAGCTGCCTGCCGTCGATGTAGGTCCTGGTGTCCTCGTTGAAGAACTGCTTGTGTACGCTCTTCCTGAGATCCGCCAGTCTGGCCGAATAGGTCGCAGCGTCTGCTGGCTTACCGAGAATCCCGGCGGCCTGAACCAGGACATCAAGACAGTAAGCATACACGCAATTGTTGAACAGCTTCGCCTCAGGAGTGTCGCCGTACTCGCTGCCGTGGGGGGTTGCCCAGTCGCCAAGAAACCGGGAGGCTTTCTCGTAGGCAGTAAGTACACCTTCTTCAGATACTGACTTATGGAGAAAATCCAGCCACTTTTTCATCGGCTGGTAAGCTTCCTCCAGCTGCCGCCTGTCGCCGTAGGCCTTGTAGTATTCCCAGCTCAGCGTCACCGGCGCACTGCTCCAAAGGGTACCTCCCGCGCCTTTATATACCTGTGGGGCGATGGTGTTGACGAACCCGTCCTCCCGTTGCACATCAAACCAGTCGCGGGCCACCTTCCGGTAATAGGCTGCGGATTCGAAATTGGGGATCGCACACCCCCATGAGCACGCCAGGGCAACCTCGCCGTAGCCGAAACGCTCGCGGTGCGGGCAATCCATGGTCACGCCGTTCACCGTGCATGCAAGGTAGGTTCGCAGGTCGGTTTCGTAAATTTCGTTAAAGAGCGGGTTCGAGCATTCGAAACTTCCGATCCGCTTCCGGTCGTTCGTAACGAGGTACCCCCTGATGTCTTTCGGCTCAGGCTTGTTGGACAATCCCGTTAGGGTGACCCAGCGTCCGGCCATGTAGTTGAACCGGTGGCAGAAGGTTCCCTCCCCGGTAGAATCGAAGATGTACCGGCTCTCCTGATTGAATTCGAGTGTCTCCTCCGCACGGTTGGCCGTCATGATTCTCACGGTGTCCCCGGCCTTGCCGTTGTGTAGATCGATCCCGAACCACCCGGTATAGTTCCTGCCCATGTCGATCCTGTATTGGCCGTTCTCACCGGTGATCAAAACGGGAACCAGTGTTTCCACCCTGCGGTCGGGTTCCTGCATCTCTGCCGACAGGACAACAGCCTTGTGATAGGTGCTGGCGTTTGCCCAGTCGCCGTCATCATAGGACGGCATGTTCCAGTTGGCAATATGCCTGCGGGCATCAATCAATTCGCCGCCATATTCTCCCTCACCGCCGCCCTTCCACAGTCCCAGGTTCTCACTGGAGCTGATCCTGCATTTCCAGCTCTTATCCGTATGCAGGGTCACCCCGTCCGACATATTCACCTGGCACCTGAAAATGGAATTCTGCTTCCAGACGCCCTTGCCGTAGGATCCATCGGACCGCGCCCAGCCAGGACCGGTCCATACCGCGATTACGTTGTCACCCTCCTTTAATTTACCGGTGAGATTGTACGTAACATAGAGCGCACGCTTTTCCAGATTGGTGACACCGGGCGACAAGACGCTGGTCCCGATTCTATCGCCATTCACGTACAACTCATGATAGCCAATCGAGCATACGTAGGCGAAGGCGCTCTCCGGGACACTTTCCAGGATAATATTCTTACGGTACCAGATGTGCTTGACGGTATCGGCCTCCCTGAAACGGATCCAATCCCCGTGCCAATCCGACGGATTCAGCAAACCCATCGTCCACATCGCCGGCTGGCTCCAGGAAGAAGGGCTGGGATTTCCGGATTCTGAATCCGGGTCAAAGCGCGTCCAGATACGAACCTTCCAATAACACCGGATCCCGGAACCAAGCGGTTTTCCGTTATATTCCACCTGAATGCACTGATCACTCTCCATCTTGCCGCTGTCCCACAGATCACCCTGGTCTTTCCTGAGCAACGCTTCCGAACTCGCAACCAGTATCTGGTAAGCCGCTTGTTTCAGTCCCCTCTCTGCTCCTGCCTTGTGGCCCTTAACTCCCGGTGATTCAATTCTCCAGCTCAGCCCAGGCTTTATTATGTCGATTCCCAGCGGATTCTCCAGATATTCGCAGCGAAGGTTGACAACTTCAGCCGCCTGCAGGGATAACAGCGGCACCAACAGTAAAGCGGCAAACGCAACAGTGGCATTTACAATGTTTCTCATTTTCTCGCGAAATCAAGCAGATACAATATCGGACCCATGTGGCAGCTGTACCACCATTGTTCATAGGTGAAGCCAACCACGATACGGTTGTCGGGCTGAAGGTAATAGGTGATGTAGTTTGCGGTCTGAATGGCGCGTTGCCGCATTCGCTCATCGCCGGTGGCTTTCGAGAGTCCGAGTAGCATCGATGCCCAGTTCAGGCTGTGGATGCCCATGACAACGTTGCATTCCAGCTGCTCACGGATCCCCTCGGCGGGTTCAAATCCCTGAATCCTGTCGAGGAACACCTTTTCGATCCAGGCGTTGAGTTCAATGGCCAGGTCAAGGTAACCATTGGTTTCGGTCCGGTTAGCCAGCAGGTAACGGATCACATCCAGGCAATCATAATTGGTCCGGTTCGATGGCTGATCCGCGATATCCTCATAAAACCCCCGGAAATCCTTGTTACGTACCGGACCATTGAGCAGCCAGTTCCAGGCCAGGTCCCTGTGTGCCCGAAAATAATGATTTCCGTTCCGCCTGTCCAGGGTTTCGAAGAGCATGACGGCGTATATCAGGCTGCTGGTGTAATCCTCGATGACAGTCTCGGTCAGTGGATCCACGCGGAACGGCCAAGTGCCATCGGGGCGCTGCCTTTTACTCAAAGTCATACCGATAGCTTCAGCTGCATTCAGAAACCTTGCCTCACCCGTCGCCTCATGCAATCCGAGATAGGCCAAAGCCATGATGGCCGCCTTGTCGGGCATCAGCCCGGTCTTGTCGCGGAATCCGCCGGGCTTCCCCTCCTGATAGGTGCTGTACGGAAGGCGGCCGTAAGGCCAGTCGGCCGGGGTGCTGTGAGCGATGTTCCAGTCGGCAAGCCTGACAGCCTCGCGGAGGGAGGAGCTGTCGCCGGAATACCTCCAATAGGCAAGAAAGGTCCGGATGGCAAGGGCATGGTGGAATGCCGGGTAGGAGACAAAGCGGTCGATGGAATTCGAGAAGGGCGTTCCATCCTGCTGCAGGTTGGAGTAGTATATCCACGGAGGCTGCTGCTGCCCCTTCTCGTCGAGCAGCGTTGACGGCAAGCCCTTGAACCATGTCAGATGGTCCTTAAGCAGGAAATCCATACCGCGCCGGATCGTTTCGTCGTATAACTGCAACGGAAGCAGGTTTCCTTTCGCATCGCGTTTCCTTTCAGCAACCGTCATCCTTGACTTCCAGTCCTGACCGGTGCCCACTGGAGACTGAGATGAGCCATCAGCAGACAAACTGAATGAGACGGCCTCAAACACCAGGATCCAGTCCGTTCTTCCTGAAAATGAAGGGTTTTGCATACATTTCGCCCGGATTCGCCGTGGACTTAATCATACCCTGATCAAATTTCCGCCCCGTGGCGGGATCAAAATAGTATACGTGCCAGTTCACGTCAGGCTCAAGATTCTTCACCTCCGGCCCGTCCCAGTTGTAAATATTGCGCCGCGGCAGATAGATAAACCGTACTTTGCCCGGAATACCGGCGGCAAAGCAGTTTGAGTCGGCCCATTCCGGATGCGGTTCAAATCGCCACCATGGATATTGCCCGAGAAGTTTCACTCCGATGCCCAGCTGGGTTGAACCCGGATAGTTCATTCCATCTTTCCAGGTGGTCCAGTCGTAGGGCTGGCGGTCCCACGCGCCCCAGTTCCCGTGATCACCCTCCACGCCTGCGTGCCAGACCCCCGCGGCACCGTAGGTATGCCCGGCAGCGCCGCTGAGCATGTTACGCCAGAAAATATGCCGCTGAACGTCGCCAAAACCCTGCTGCATGTGCCCCTCGTAACAGGTTTCGCCGCACAGTACGGGCATGTCGGGTTTTTTTTTTTTTGTTGCGGTGAGCAGCTTTAGTGTACCCACGGCAACGGCGTCCCGTTGATCATGACTTCCGCCAACCATATCATAGTCTATCAGACTCTCGTCGCCGTCAGCACCACGACGCCCCTGTCCGGTATGGCAGGTAAGCGGATGCCGGTACGGATCGGTCTCCCTGACGTACCTGGCAACTTCAGCCCACGGTCCCTTTCCCCACTTGGTTTCATCGGCGATCTCACCCGCAAGGATCCAGAACACCGGGTAGGCACTGTAACGCGCAATCAGGTAGCGCCAGTGCCTCTTGATGGCAGGAGCGCCGAAAGCATCCATGCTGTTGCAGTCGCCGCGTCCCCAGGCACCTACAATGGCCGGGGCAATTCCGGCGTCGACCAGGTGCCGGAGCCTCCTGTCGGCAAAGTCAAAATATTTCGGATTGATCACGCTCATATCTTTCGCGAGATAAGGCTGACCACCCTCATTCTCCAGGCTTGGTGCGAAGAAGTTCTCGTCTGGATAGGGTCCGCAGACAATCTGTACCACCGAGAATCCTTTCGCCTTGCGGTCAGCTGTCAGCTCCCGGAAACCCTCCCAGGTCATCCGCTTGCAAAGGCACTTCCACCAGGTGTCGGCGAGCCAGAGGAATGGCGTGCCGTCATCGTGTGCAAAAAAACCTTGCCCCGGAACCGCCTTCACAAAGCCATGCCTCAGCAGCGGATTGTCACCGGTATAGGCGGTAACGCGAAGGGGTTGCAGAGCCCCGTTCAGGATGCGATTTGCGGGATCCGTGCATTTGACCTGGTACATGTATTCGCCCTGCACCGGCGGTGCAAAACGAACCGTCCACTTTTGCTCACCGGCCCAGAAAGCCGGAACCACCCATTGTTTTTCACCGCACCGGAATACCACATTCACCTGAACATCCGTGAACGGATTGTCGTATTTCCGGTCGGAGGTGAAGGAGGTCTCAAAGACGGCCCATTGTTCCGTTCCATCGGCGGAGCCGGAACCGATGATCCCATCGGGGCACAAGTCCTTCGGAACATCAGCAGCCCGAACAAACAAAGTGCTTACCAGCAAGATTATCAGTAAGATTGTTTTCATAGGTAATATCAAAATTACCGAATTATCCCGGCGGTCAGATTCTCACAGCCGTTCTCCGTAATCAAAACCGTATTCTCCACCCGAACACCCAGATTTTCATCGGGAAATGTAGCAAACACGTCACAGGCAAAAACCATCCCGGCCCTGAGGGGTATATCCTTCGGAACATCCTTGCCTCCGCAGTCGTGCGTGGCGAGGCCGACCGAATGGGTGATCCCGCCCTCTTTAAAGAAACGCAGGCGACTGAAAGCATCCGTATCCACCTTATATCCCTTGCTGATAAGCAGTTCCCTGACCTTTGCACCGACTTCATACCCGGTGATTCCCGGCTTATAAAACTCCAGGCAGGCGAGGCTTACAGCCTTGCAGGCTTCGTATATCTCTTGTTGTCGCGGAGTGAATTTACCGTTTACGGGGAAAGAGATGGATATGTCGGTATCGTAATCTTCCCAGGCGGGACCTGCATCCACAACCAGGAAATCCCCGTCAGTCAGCAGTCTGTTGTGCTGTGAATAATGCAGGTATTTATGATTTTCGGCCGAACTGATAATGACCTCAAAAGCCATCTCGCTACAGCCCTTGCGCATGCACTCATATTCGAATAGCGAACTCAGCTCGTACTCATACATTCCCGGTCGTGCAGCTTTCATCACTGCATTCATGGCTTCAGCTCCAATCTTGCCGGCCATCCTCATTTTCACGATCTCCGCCGGACTTTTAATCATTCTCAGGTCCCAGATGAGCAGTGAGCAATCCTTCACCTCAAGTCCCGGATATTTGTCCTTCAGCACTTTGGCAAATTGTTGCTCACGATTGAGCCGACCGTCCCACTCGCTGCGGGTGGCCACATCGGTATTGAACTCCTCGGCTGTAAACGGTGTATAAACTATTCCACCCTCGGCAATTCTGGCCGATAAAACCGTCCCGAACTGATCGGCCTTGTGGTAGAATTCAATTCCGGTTATCTCGGTTGGTTTTGTTGCGATCTCCGGACGTAGCCCCTCTCCTTTGAGGTAATCTTCAGAGGTTGAATAAAAGAGGTGACTTTCCCGCTTCTTTCCGTCCACCAGCAGTATCGCATTCGGCACCTTCACTCCGCACAGATAAAGAAAATCAAGATTGGGCTTCTGCCCGGCAGAATTCCGGATAATGGCAAATCCATCATCAATCTGGTCCATCAACTTTTGCCTGCGGGCAGAATACTCCGACTTTTCAAAGCCCAGCGGTCCGGCGAAAAGAATCGCGCTGATCAGGCCGAAAAGTAAACAGAAGACAAGTTTTTTCATTTCCCAAAATACTTTAAGATTAATGCATGCAATTCACCTCTTACAATTGGTTTTGCTATATAATCGTTGCATCCCGCTTCAAGTGCCTTTTTTTTGTCGCCGGCTAACCCGTAGGCCGTTTATGCAATTATTACCAAATCCTTGTTGAATTCCCGGATTTGGCGGGTGGCTTCATAGCCGCCCATTTCAGGCATCCTGATATCCATCAAAACCAAATCGATATCCGGATTTTGCCGGCATGATTCAAGTGCTTCGGTTCCTGTTCGGGCTCTTAAAATCTCTTTGCCAAACTCATTCACGTTGATTGAGATCAGCATTTCCGATACATCATCATCTTCGGCAATCAGAATTTTCAGCTTGCTAATAGCATCGATTTTTACAGAAGATCCAAATTGCTGATCAAGCGTTTCTTTCACCGGTTTAGCATAGTAT
>CAYWHP010000090.1:17327-18067 GCA_964457845.1 uncultured Porphyromonadaceae bacterium
CCCTGATTTGCCGGGTAGCTTCATATCCACTCATTTCGGGCATCCTGTTATCCATCAAAACCATATCGATTTCCGGGTTTTGGCGGCACGATTCAACAGCCTCAGTTCCTGTTATCGCTTTTAAAATTTCTTTAGCAAAAGATTTGACAATCAGATCAATCAACATTTCCGATGTTTCATCGTCTTCGGCAATCAGAATTTTTAGTTTTCTAATAGTATCGGGTTTTCCCGAAGGGTCAAGTTGCTGATCAAGCGTTTCTTTCACCGGGTCAGCATGGTAAGGCAAGGTGAAGTAAAAAGCAGAGCCAGTACCTACTTCACTTTGAACCCATATTTTACCACCCAGCATTTCAACATAAGCTCTGGTAATCGACAATCCTAAGCCTGCTCCCTGCAGAGCCATTTTATCGGCAATATCAGACTGGATAAAACGTTCAAAAATGGCATCCTGACGGTCTTTTGGAATGCCAATGCCAGTGTCTTTCACATAAAATCGCAGAGACGGATAATTATCCGTCTCTATGTAATCATATCCAAATTCTATGGAACCTTCTTTAGTGTATTTAATGGCATTTTTCACCAGGTTGGTGAGTATGGAACAGACTTTTCCGTAGTCAGTATTTATAAATGCTTCCTTTGCAGACAAGGTATTTTTAAACGAAAGTTTCATCCCTTTGGCTTCCACCTCGGGTTTAAAGAAAGTATAGATGTATTCTATTTGTTCGTTTATGTTCGATTTC
>CAYWHP010000091.1:0-10061 GCA_964457845.1 uncultured Porphyromonadaceae bacterium
CAGGCCAGCAGCTACGACCGCAGGAGCCATGAAGGGGGCGAAGCCTGGTTCGCCAACGGCGATGTGGGCCAGTATGTACGACAGGAAAACAATGACGGCCGCGCGGAAAAGGTGCTGGCCGAATTAAGTGGCCCCGGATCGGTGAATCGGTTCTGGTCGGCCAATCCCGATCTCACCAACCGGGTGCGGTTCTATTTCGATGGTGAGAAGGAGGCCCGGCTGCAGACCCCTTTGAATGAGTTGTTTTCCGGAAGCCATCCGCTTTTTGGCCCCGTGTTTTCATACATCAGCGGCACCGGAGGGAACCTCTATTTTCCGATGCCCTATGGGAAATCGCTGAAGATCACGATTGAAGATGCTGCGGGAAACCTACGGCTCTATTACGAGATCGGTTACCGCATCTACCAGGCCGGCACCCGTGTGGAGACGTTTGATCCGGGGCAGCAGGGGCAGTGGCGGCAGGCCGTAATCAGTGCCGGTCTGGCCCTTTCGCAGCCGGTGGGGCTAACGCCGCCGCAGGGGGCGGTGTGGCAGGCGGAATCGCTCACCATACCGCCCGGAAAATCGGTTTTCTTGCCGGTTATACGCGGTGAACAGGCCGTTTTCAGTTTCTCCGTGCGGGTGGCGGGTATGGCGGAATCTTCCGTCTGGACCGATCCCCGGCGCATCCATGTGGCCCTGCGGCACCTGGTGCTGAACGTGGATTTCGATGAGAAGCCGGGCATCCGGACGCCGCTGGGCGATTTCTTCGGATCGGGCCCCGGGCTGAATCCGTATGAGAACCTGCTCTTTACGGTGAGCCCCGACGGATGGATGACGAGCCGGCTGCTGATGCCGTTCGAAAAATCGATGGAAGCAGTGATCCATAATGCCGGAACGATACCCTATACCGTTGAGCTTGTGACGGGTTACGGCCCGTATGATTTTACCGAAAACTCGTACCATCTGCATGCGCAGTGGGGCACGGTCACCCGGGAAAGCTGGCCCCCCTTTGATATTCCGTTTCTGGAGGCCTCGGGCGAGGGAAAGGTGGTGGGAACCGTTTACCAGGTTTCCAATCCATCCTACATCTGGTGGGGCGAAGGTGACCAGAAGGTATTTACCGACGGCGAAAACTTCCCCGGCATTTTCGGCACCGGTACCGAGGACGACTATGGGTATGCCTACGGCGACAACAGGCCTTTCACCCGGCCTTACCATGCGCAGACCCGTGTTGACGGACCGGCGAGCGGAGGGCACATCAGCCTGAACCGATGGTACGTGGCGGACGCCATGCCCTTTACGAAATCGATGCGTTTCAACCAGGAGATCTGGCACTGGATGCCCTGCACGGCGGTGTGGTCGCATGTGATATACTGGTATGCCAGGCCCGGCTCCACGGGTCCCCGGCCGGTGGATTACGGCACGCTCATGCCCATGGACCTCGGGATCCGTGAAAACATGCTGGAGCTGATCGAGGGTGAGGACCTCTCGCATACGCAAAATTCCGGCACAGCTGCCGTGGAGCGGCTGGCCAACTGTTCGGGCGCCCGGCACCTGGTGTGGCGGAACGGCGCCCCGGACGACCGGCTGGAGGTTCATTTCAACGTGCCCGTTGCCGGTGCCTACACGGTTATGCTCAACCTTTGCATGGCACCGGAGTATGGCAAGTACCGTTTCCGGATAAACGGGCAGGCGGCGGGGCAAACCGTGGATGCCTGGTCGGATAAATTATTCTGGATACGGCCGGTATTGGGGACTTTCGACCTTAATGCCGGTGATAATATCCTCGAAGTAAGCGTATTGGAGCCCAATCCAAAGGCAAAGCCGGGCAATCTGTTCGGGCTCGACTTTATCTTCCTGACCCGGATGGATTGAGGGTTAGCGGCAATTCCGGCGCCGGATCACTTTTCCACCGGAAAATGTTTGCTGATCATATCCATCAGCAGGGTCCTGTCAACCGGTTTGGTACAATACTCGTTGCAGCCGGCTTCCAGCGCACGTTCACGGTCGCCAGCCAGTGCAAACGCCGTTTGGGCAATGATGACCACCTCCCTGTTGAATTCCCGTATTTTACGGGTGGCTTCATAACCGTCCATTTCGGGTACCCTGATGTCCATGAGCACGAGGTCGATGTCGGAATGGCTACGGCAGGTGGAAATGGATTCAACACCGCTGGACGCATACAATAATTCCCGGCTAATATCCTTGATAATCAGACTAATAAACAGGCTGGATGATTCATCATCCTCGACAACCAGGATCTTGAGTTTTTTAACGGGGTCATCCTTTTTGTCCGGGTGCAGTATAGTTATAACGCGATCTTCATGGGCTGGCTTTCCCTGCCAGGGAATCGTGAAATAGAATGTCGTGCCTTCCCCGGGTTTGCTTTCCACCCGGATGGTGCCGCCAAGCATTTCCACATACGCTTTGGAGATGGATAATCCCAGGCCGGATCCCTGGTAGTTTCTTGTAAGTGATTCACTGCCCTGCCTGAACCGGTCGAAAATGAATTCGAGCTGCTCTGCGGCGATTCCTACACCCTGGTCGCTCACAAGGAATTCAAGACAATCACCTTTTGCTTTGTATCCGAATTCAATAGCTCCGTTGTTGGTGAACTTGATGGCATTCATGATCAGGTTGGTCATTATACCCAGGAACTTTTCCGGGTCGGTCCGGATCACGGCCTCGCTTTCCGGCAGCCCGTTGCTGTATGAGAGCCTGATTCCCTTTACGTCGGCCTCCGGCCGGAAGAATTGGAACAGGAATTCGAGCTGCCCGTTTACGGAAATTTCCGCAAGGTGCACTTCCATCATACCGGCTTCGACCTTCGAGATGCTGATCAGGTTGTTGATGATATTGAGGAGGCGGGCTCCTCCTTTCTGGATCATGCTGATGTACTGTTTCTGGTCATCGAGGGCCAGGCCGGGTTCTTTCAGGAGTTCGGCAAAGCCCAGGATCCCGTTCATGGGAGTTCTGATCTCGTGGCTCATGTTGGCCAGGAAGGCCGATTTCAGACGGTCGCTCTCCTCGGCCTGTTTCCGGGCAAGCACCAGTTCCCCCTCGGCAATCACGCGCTCCGTAATGTCCCTTCCGATGCCCAGGATCCCGACCGGGTTGCCGTTTTTGAACTGCGGGGAGGCAATGATCTCGGTATAGACTACCCCTCCCTGTTTTTTCTGTATTCTCAAACGGAAGGCGTCGGAAGTAATGCCCGTCATTACGTTCATAAAACGCTGCGATGCCAGGGCGGCATCTTCCGGGTGAAGCAGCCCGGTGAACGGCTTTCCCATCCATTCGTGCACCGGCCAGCCCGAGATGGTTTCAAACGCGGGGCTCATCGAGGTCACCAGCCCGTTCGGTGAAAGTGAAAAAATGGCATCGCGGGCCCGTTCCATGAGCTCCCGGTACCGTTCAGCCATCTCCGCCAATGCCGATTCCGCCTCTTTGCGCGCGGAGATGTCAACGGCGGTCAGATAGCACTGTTCCCCGTTTTCGGACAAGGTTGCGGTGAGGTAAACCTGTACCGGCCGGTTTCCATTCAGCGAAAGGGTCAGCTCACAGGATTGCCCTTCCAGGCCTTTGAAAACATTGGCCATGAAAAGCCTGAAGACCGGCTGCGATGGGGCGGAAACGAACAGGACGAAAAGGTTGTTCCTGAGCCGGACCCTCTCCTTGCAAAGCATCCGGGCCCCGGTGAGGTTGATCTCAATGACCCTGCCCTCCCGGGAGAGGGTAAGATAGCTGGCCGGAGCAAAATCATACAATTCCGCATATTTTGCAGCAGCCGAGTCGGCCTGCTCCCTGGCCATCCGGAGTTCCTGGTTCTGGATCTCCAGCTCCACATGGTGCACCTCCAGCTCGTGCAGGAGCTTTAGCGCTTCGGATTCCGACAAGGCACCGGATTTCCGGAGGCCTGGTGAAGACGGAGTGCCGAGCTTCTCCTCGGCTTTCCTGCGGAGGAGACCGGCTTCTGGTTTACCGGGTTTTTTCATGATCACTGATTTTTGCTGACCGGTCATCGGCTGCCGGCAGGGTAAAGTGGAATGTTGAACCGATGCCTTCCTCACTTTCAACGAGGAGGCTGCCTCCCAGCTTTTCGATGAAATCCCTGCAGATCAGCAGCCCCAGCCCCGTGCTTGGTTCTCCGTCGGTTCCCATGCGGTTGGGCTGCTCCACAAGATTGAAGAGCTTATCCAGCTGATCGGGATTCATCCCGATGCCGGTGTCCTGAACCGAAATCTTTACCAACCCGTTTTCGGGAATCGCGGAGATGGAAATATGGCCACCTCTTGAGGTGAATTTCACTGCATTGGCAGCCAGGTTGTTAACAACCGATCCGAGCATGTTGAGGTCTGCAAAAACCTCCAGATCAACCGGGATATTGCTGGTGAACTCGATACCCTTCTTCACCGCCATCTCCCTGACTGACTGGATCTTTTCCTCGATGAAAGGCAGCAGCAGGAACGGCCCGGGTTCATAGGTGATGAGCCCCCTCTGTATCCTCGACCATTTGAGGAGGTTTTCCAGCAATCCGTACAGATTGGTTGCCGATTTCCGCATCGATTTGGATATATGCCCTATCTCCTCTATGGTAAGCGAAGGAAGGTCTTCGGCCATCATCTGGGTAAAGCCGAGGAATGAATTGAACGGACCCCGCAGGTCGTGGGCGATGATCGAAAAGAACTTGTCTTTCTCGGCATTGATCCGGCCAAGCTCTTTATTGGCGAGCCTGATTTCTTCCTCGGCCTTTTTGCGCCCGATGATGTCCCAGGCGAGGTCGGCCAGCAGCAAAACCAGCTCCGTGTCCTGGTCGGTATAACCGGAAGGCTTATTTCCAACTCCCAGTATGGCTGTGACGTTGCCGTTGCGCATTACCGGCACCGCAAGTTCCCGGATGATCTCCGCATGCCCTGCCGGCATTCCTTTCCTGCCGGGCATGGTTGAATAATCGTTGTGGAGTACGGGTCGCCGTTCGCGGAGGCAGTCCGCCCATACGCCAGCCAGATCCAGGTCATAGTGCAAACCCTTCCCTTCGGCGTGGCAAAACTCTTTCTTCGTACGGGTCGACCAGTTCTGCAGCGACAGGGTTTTCTGGTCCGCTTCAACCAGGTGGTAGAACCCGATCAGGCTGCCGGTGAGCCATTCGGCAAGATTGAGCGTTTCCTCAAGCAGCTCGTCCATGGTGTGACCGTCGGCAAACTGCAGCAGTTTCAGCCTGGCGGCATTCAGGTTTTCCTGCCGTTTGCGGCTGGTTACATCCCGGGCAATTCCGAATATGCCGGTTTTATCCCCGTTGGCGTCATACACCGGACCTTTGGTCGACAGGAGGTTCACCAACCTGCCGTCGGCGAAGGTTACCGTATCCTCAAGGGTGATCGCCGAATCACTGGCCAGTGCCTTCCGGTCGCCGTCCATGATAATTTTAGCTTCATCCGCAGGGAACAGGGAATAGTCGTCCCTGCCGATCACTTCAGCTGCGGTCATGCCCAGGGAGCCTGCACAGGCAGTGTTGATCAGCCGGTATTTCCCATCAATGTCCTTTACAAAGATGTTATCTGTGGTGCCGTTGATGATGGATTCCAGGAGTGCCATGTTCTCGCTCAGCTCCCTGTTGGCCTGCCAGGCCAGCGTGATGTCGAAGGCAGTCATAAAGCACTGGTCTCCCTTTTCACTCAGGATTCCCTTCAGGATGAGGTAGGCGGGCCTTCCCTCCTTGCCGGGCATGGTCAGCTCGATGGATTCCCTCTGGACGCCGGTAAAAATTCTTTCGAGAAATTGAAGGAAGGCCTTTTTTTTATCATCGGAAACAAAGAGGCCAAACCGCTTGTCCTTCAGGGAGGAACGGTCCTTGCCCAGCATGTACGCTGCGGGAAGGTTAAGCTCCCCGATCCTGCCGTCCTTCAACAGGGTGAAATAGCCGCACGGGGCAAAATCATACAACTCGGAATACTTTGCCGCTGCAGCTTCTGCCTTGTCCCTGGCCAGCATGAGCTCCTCGTTCTGCAGTTCCAGCTCGATGCGGTGGACCTCCAGTTCGTGAAGGAGCTTGATCGGTTCATGCTCCTGAACCGGGGGCTTCCCCGGCACCGACTTCTTCACCTGCTCCTCCGCCTTACGGCGAAGGGCGCCCGCTTCGGACTGGTTGTTTTTTTTCACGTCGGTATACTTTTTCCACTATCCTCCGCCTTACTGCGTTCAGAGATGTCGCGTATGAAACACTGGATCACCTTCAGGTTGTTAACCGAATAGACGTTGCTGATGAATTCCACGCTGATCTTCTGCCCGTGAGCCGTTTCGAGCGGCAGGTTTTCATAGCGGACCAGCTCCTTCTGCAGAAGCTCCAGGAACTTGTCCTTGTTGGCCACGATATCCTTCAGGAATCCGATTTCCCAGATCGACTTCTCGATGAGCTGTTCGCGCGAATACCCGAGCAGTTCGATCAGGAACGGGTTGACATCCAAGATTTTGCCACTTGCCGGATCCAGGATCAGGATCCCGTCTTTCGCCGATTCGAAGAGCCGGCGGTAGTGCGTTTCCGTAAAGGTGAGCGCTTCATTTGTTTTTTTAAGCTCGATCTCCAGGGTTTTGAAATCGGTAATATTCGCGAAGGTCATTACCAGCCCGTCGATCCGGTCATCGATCGTCCGGTAGGGCATGATCCTGATGTTGTACCATTTGCCGGAATTGGTTTCGATGGCTGTTTCCATGGGAATCAGGGACTGGAGTACCTGGCGGGCACGCGTTTCGATTTCGGGGTATTGGAGGTCGGACACGAGGTCGGTGAACGGCCGGCCGATATCGGTGCTGCGCAGCTTGAATATCTGAATGACCGGATCGGTAAACCTCCTGATGTTCAGCTCCCGGTCGAGGAACAGGCTGGCGATTTCCGTGCTGTTGAGCAGGTTTTTCATGTCATCGCTGGCATGCGTGAAATCCGACACCTTGTTCTGAAGTTCCGCGTTAACCGCCTGAAGCTCCTCGTTGAGGCTCTGCATCTCCTCCTTGGAAGTGGTGAGTTCTTCGTTGGTCGACTGCAGCTCCTCGTTGGTCGACTGCAGCTCCTCGTTGGTTGATTTGAGCTCCTCCTGGGAGGTCTGCATCTCTTCCCGTGTGCCCTGCAGGTCCTCGTGAAGCCTTTGCACTTCCAGTTCCAGCTCCTTCTGTTGCAGCGATGGTTCTCGCTTTCCCTTTGACGTGTTTGCGGCGACCGGTTCCGCCCGATCCGGAACATCGGTAAAGATGATGATGATCATGTCCCTCAGTGCTTCAGGAGTGTCGATGCGCTGAACGGTGAGGTCGACATACTGGGTTCCCCCGTTGGTTCCCACCCGGAGGTTCCGCTCTGCTATGGCATTCGGAAGCTGCATGGCTTTCCGGATCATGCCCGGAAGCACCTGGCGCAGGCCGTCGCGTGCCATGGCGTGGATGTTCATGTTTGCCTTGCCGGCGGCCGGCTCGAGATATTTGCCGGTGCGGCCGGTGATATACACGATGTCGCCCAAAGGATTAACCAGCACGCTGGCCGGGGCAAAGCGCTGCAGGAGCAGCTGGTCGGCAAGGGCCTGTATGTTGTCGGTGGCTTTCTGTGCCGGCTTCTTTTCCGGCACCGCAGGCTTGCGGTGAAAGGAACTCGGAAAATCAACCAGTTCGGAAAAGGCCATCGATACGGAACGCCTGAACAGTTTCAGTTTTCCATAGATCTCGGAAAACCCTTCGTGCCGGACTCCAAGTGTTTCGGCGGAACCCAGCAGCAGGATCCCCCCGGGGTTCAGGCTGTAATGGAAGAGCAGCAGGAGCTTTCCCTGCAGCTCGGGTTCCATGTATATCAGCATGTTGCGGCAGGAAAGGAAATCGAGCCTGGTAAAGGGCGGGTCCCTGATCACGTTCTGCGGGGCGAAAACCACCATTTCACGGATGGAGGTGGCGACCCGGTAGCCGTCGGTTTCCGGGCTGAAATAGCGGCTGATCCAATCCGGAGTCACATCGGCGGTGATATTTGCGCGGTAAAGGCCTTTTCGTGCGATTTCAATGGCATCCAGGTCGAGATCGGTGGCGAATATCTGGAGGGTAAGGGTTTTGCGTTTTTTGATTTTCGCCAGCGCCTCCCTGAATATAATCGCCAGGGAATAGGCCTCCTCCCCGGTGGAACAGGCCGGCACCCAGGCGCGCAACACGTATCCGTTCGGCAGTTCGTCGATCAGGTCGGGGATGACCTTGTTGAGGAGCTCCTCCCACACGGCGGGGTCCCGGAAGAAGCTGGTGACCCCGATAAGCAGTTCCTTGAAAAGGACATCGACCTCCTTTGGGTTTTCCTGCAGAAATCGCACGTAACTGGCGATGCGGTCGATCTGGTGGATTCCCATGCGCCTTTCAATGCGGCGGAAGAGGGTGTTTTTCTTGTATTGCGAAAAGTCGTGACCGGTTTGTTCCCGGAGCAGGATGATGATCTTTTCGAGGCTGCTCCTGGTTTTGCCCTCGATTTCCGGATCGGGCTTGCCTGCCGGGATGTATTTCAGGAATTCGATCAGCCTGGCAGGCAATTCCGCGGCAGGCGCAACGATGTCGGCAATCACAGCTTCCGTGGCGCTCCGCGGCATGCCGTCGAATTTTGCCGTTTGCGGGTCCTGCACCAGCACGATGCCGTTTTTCTCCTTGATGGCCTTCAGTCCCAAACTGCCGTCGGAGCCCATGCCCGACAGGATGATGCCTATGCTTTTTTCCTGCCTGTCGAGGGCCAGGGAACGGAAGAAGATATCCACGGGCAGCCGCAGGCCGCGGGTTTCAACAGGATCGAAAAGGTGCAGCGCCCCGTTCAGCAGGGAGAGGCTCTTGTTGGGGGGGATCACATAAACAGAGTTGGGCTTCACCACGAGGTTATCGGTTGCCTGGAAAACCTTCATCGGGGTCATCCGCTGCAGCAGCTCGGGCATGATTCCGGCGTGGTTGGGGTCGAGGTGCTGGATGACGACAAAGGCCATCCCCTTCTTGTCGGGCATGCTGCCGAAGAACTGTTCCAATGCCTCAAGCCCGCCGGCCGAGGCTCCGATGCCCACTATGGGGAATTCCTTATCTGCCATTTTTATGTCAGGAATGGCCCTGTTAACCTAAAACCTTTAGTGCTTATCCTGCCATTCCGGATCAAAGGTAGTTTATTATTGAATATCAAGGTCATATTGGTCAAATAGAAATCCGCAGGGTGCCGGGCCGAAAAACGCCGTTCGTCATAATTTCAGAAGAGCCTATCAGGATAAAGGTACATTTGTTTATAAACCGTTAATCAAATAACATGAAAAGATTACTTTCTGTTCTGGCATTTGCACTGATATTAATTGCCCCCGGTTGTAAAAAAGATCCGTTCGAGACGGACAACAGCGGAACATTCACCGATACACGCGATAACCATGAGTACCCGTGGGTAAAGATCGGCGATCAGATCTGGATGGCTGAAAATGAGGCTTATCTGCCCTATGTGAACCCGTCATCGGTTTTGTCGGCCACGGAAGCGAAAAGTTACGTTTACGGTTATCAGGGCACGAGTACCACCGAGGCCATGGCCACACCCAATTACGACAACTACGGCGGATTGTACAATTATGAAGCAGCGAAAATTGCCTGTCCCGACGGGTGGCACCTTCCCACGGATGCGGAATGGAAGACCATGGAAATATCACTGGGGATGTCGCAGGCCGATGCCGATAAAACCGGTGTTCGTACCGGGGGGACGACAGGCGCGAAGCTGAAGGCCACCACCGCCTGGGGAAACAATGAAACTTCAAACACCAGCGGGTTCACCGCCATACCATCGGGTTACCTTTCTGCCGGCGGGTTCGACGGGCTGGTGACCTCAGCGGTATACTGGACGGCTACCGTTGCGGAAACCGCTACGGCATTCGACCGCTACCTCGACAATACCTCCGCCGGAATCGACCGGGGCGCCTGGCCGCGGAGCGATGCGTATTCGGTGAGGTGCGTGAGGAACTGAAACGGGTGAGGGTGGGACACAATGGGGGTGCCGCAACTACCCCCCTGCCCCTGCCGCAACTACCCCCCTGCCCCCTCCTTATGAAGGAGGGGGTGCC
>CAYWHP010000091.1:10071-17341 GCA_964457845.1 uncultured Porphyromonadaceae bacterium
GCAACTGGTTAGTTCACGGTAATCAGATATCCCATAATGCTGATCCGGAGAGTTCATTAACCCCGCACTTTAGTGTGGGGGCCGCCACAGTGTGTGGGGGTAGCCACAGTGTGTGTGGGCCGCCACAGTGTGCGGGGTTTTGGCAAAAGAATCCTATCTTTTCGGGATGTATGCCAAAATCATCACCCTGATATTGCTTTCGTTCCTCACAGGAATGAATAACGACCGGGTTGCCCGGAACGCCGATCCGTTAAAATCCGCCTTTGCCACTCCCCCGCAGGAAGCCGGTATCCGCTGCTGGTGGTGGTGGCTCAACAGCAACGTAACCCGGGAATCGATCACCAGCGACCTGGAAGCCATGCATGCCAAGGGCTTCAGCGGTGCCATGATCTTCGATGCCGGCACGGAAACCAATTGGGGGCCGGATGAGAACGTGCCCAATGGCCCTATGTTTTCCGGTCCGGAATGGACAGCACTGTTTCTCCATGCCCTTAAGGAGGCCGAACGGCTGAATCTGAAACTGGGGCTCTCCATCCAGAGCGGATGGAACCTGGGCGGGCCCGGCGTAACCCTCGACGATGCCGCCAAACAGATCACCTGGTCGGAAATCCGGGTGCAGGGGCCGTCAGCGGTGGTTCAGCCTTTGCCAGTGCCCGGGCACAACTTCAATTATTACCGCGATATCTGCGTGCTCGCCTTTCCGGGTGCAGAAAAGAAGGACCGCAAACCCATCAGCGACCTTACGGCCAAAACGGGGGCACACGAGTTGGGCGGCTCGGCACCTGATTGCCGGTTCCTGCTGAACGACGTTCCGGCAATCGAAGGCGAGGAGGATACCCGGCTCAGTGACATCATCAATTTAACAGCTAAAATGGGCCCCGATGGCACTTTAAACTGGCAGGTGCCGCCCGGCAGCTGGACCGTCATGCGGTTCGGATACACACCCACCGAGGGCCGGGTGGCAACATCCAGCGATAACTGGAAAGGCCGCGTGCTCGATTATCTGAGCACCGCCGCTTTCAACCGTTACTGGGACCAGGTGGTGGATCCGCTGCTGAAAAAGGCCGGTCCGCTCGCGGGTACCGTGCTCACCCACCTCGAAACCGACAGCTGGGAGTGCGGCGGGATGAACTGGAGTACGGGCTTTGCCGCCGACTTCAAGCGGCTCCGCGGGTACGACCTGATCCGGTACCTGCCGGTGGTGGCGGGCAAGATCGTCGATAACCGCGCCGTGAGCAACGCCTTTCTGGCCGATCTGCGGAAAACCATCGCGGCGTGTGTTTCGGATAACCATTACCGCGTTTTTGCGGAGCGCGCGGCGGAATACCACATCGGGATCCAGCCCGAATCGGCCGGGCCCCATGCGGCGCCGGTCGACGGCATAACAAACTACTCCCACAGCGACATCGTGATGAGCGAGTTCTGGATCCCCTGTCCGCACCGCCCGAAACCGGGGAACCGCTTCTTCGTGAAGCAGGCCGCCTCCGCCGCTCACATTTACGGCAAGCGGATCGTCGGCGCCGAATCCTTTACCTCCCTGAAAAAGCCGCACTGGAGCGATATCCTCTGGAAGGACCAGAAACCGGCAATGGACCATGAATTCTGCGCGGGCCTCAACATGATCTTCGTCCACACCTTTACCAACTCACCAAAGGAGATGGGGATCCCCGGCCAGGAGTACTTTGCCGGCACCCACCTGAACCCGCAGGTCACCTGGTGGGACTATTCCGATGCGTTCCTCGACTATATGGGCCGCATCCAGTTTCTGGCCCAGCAGGGGGAATTCGTGGCCGATGCGCTGTACTATTACGGCGACCATGTCCCCAACATCGCCACCATGAAGGAGTCCGACCCCGCCGGCGTGCTGCCCGGATACGATTACGACGTGACGAATGAGGAGGTGCTGCTCCGGTTGCAGGTAGCCGACGGCAAAATCGTGGTCCCCGGCGGGGTGCAATACCGCCTGCTGGTGCTGCCCGATCACCGGGTCCTTTCACTGGCGGCCATCGAAAAGATCAGCCAGCTGCTGAAAGCCGGCGCCACCGTTTCAGGATTTAAACCGGAACGGCTGGTCAGCTTGCAGGGCGGTACGGCATCGCAACGGAAATTCCATGCGCTGGCCGCACAACTCTGGGGGGAATCCCCGCCCGAAACAGGCATCCGGACTGTCGGCAAGGGACGCCTCATCTGGGGCCGGAAAACCCGTGAATTCCTGCAGAGCGAGGGGGTGGCCCCCGACTTCGAGGCAGCCGGCGCCGGCAAGGATTCTGCTTTCGATTACATCCATTACCGGATTGATGATGCTGATTTTTACTTTGTGAGCAACCAGTCCGAACCCAAACAAGCCCTCGACGCGATATTCAGGGTAACCGGCCGCCAGCCGGAAATCTGGGACCCGGTTACGGGATCGGTGCGCACAGCCGGGGCTTTCACGCAAATGGATGGCCGGACGTCGGTACCGCTTGAATTTGATCCGAACGGTTCCTGTTTTGTGGTTTTTCGTGAACCCATAGCGCTCACCGCCCAGGGTGAGGCAGCCACCAATTTCCCCGTTTTTGACCTGGCCGCTGAGATCCGCGGACCCTGGCAGCTGGCTTTCGATCCCGCATGGGGCGGACCGGCTGCCGTTGAATTTCCCGAACTCACCGACTGGACACAATCTCCTACGGAGGGCATCCGGTACTATTCCGGCAAGGCTGTTTATACCAAAACATTTGATTTTGCCGGGTGGTCGGATAACAGGTCGTACCGGATCGAGCTCGGCCGGGTGGCCGATGCCGGCATTGCTGCCGTTGAGCTGAACGGGAAAGACCTCGGCATTGTGTGGACGCCTCCTTTCCGCGCGGACATCACGGGGGCTTTGAAACCCGGCGAAAACCGGCTGAAAATCACTGTGGTGAACAACTGGCTGAACCGACTGGTCGGGGATCGCGGCAAGCCGCAGGCACAGCGGTTTACACGGACGAACATCAAAATCCGGGACGACTGGAAATTGCAGGAATCCGGGTTGATGGGGCCGGTGAGGATATTGTCAGCAGGTGGTTCCGAATAAACAACGGGAGGTGCCGGGATTTTGTAGGGGAGGACCCGCGGGTCCTCCCGTGTTTCCATCGTTAACGGGAGGCAGGCCGATCCATGGGTCCTCCCGCCTTTCCACCAACAATGTCTATATGTAATTGGATATAGTTACAGGATTTGATCAAAAACAATATGTTAATGCATATAATTCAATATATTTGTAATGATTTATATCAAAATACATATAATGAAACCACTGCCCGAATTCGTGAAAGAACGCCGAAAGGAAGTCAATCTCACTCAGGAAGAATTTGCCGACCGGACCGGAGTGGCATTAACGGTGATCCGGAAAATTGAGCAAGGCAAGACAAATCTCAACATGGATAAGGTTAATCTCGTACTGAGGATGTTCGGCCATGAGCTGGCGCCCGTAAACAGCAGGGAGGTGGCCCGATGAGACAGGGAAAAGTATATTATAAGGATCTTCCGGCTGGCACGATTAGCGAAACCGATGAGGGTGATTATCTCTTTCAATACGACAGTACCTATGTGAAGGAGTACCCGAAGGATTTTATCACATTCACCATGCCGGTCACTGATAATCCGTACATCGCGGATCGGTTGTTCCCGTTCTTCGATGGTTTGATCCCCGAGGGCTGGCTTCTGGATATCGCATCAAAAAGCTGGAAAATAAACCCCGGCGATCGCATGGGTCTATTGCTGGCATGCTGTCAAAACTGTGTCGGCGCCGTGAGTGTCGTACCCATTCCTCAGGAAGATGAATAGCAAGTGCTTATACTGCTACGAAACGGTAAATGCCGGAGGAGATTTCCATGAGAAATGCTCCAGGGAGTTTTTTGGGATCCCGGTGCCGCCTGAGATACCGTATAGCCTTGATCAGATGGCAGATCTGGCCAAACAAGTAGTTGAACACAGGGTAACGGTACCCGGAGTTCAGGCAAAATTATCGATGTCATTGGTTAAAGGAACACTCGAAAGCACCGGTACCCGGTTAACCGTTGTCGGAGCCCTGGGTGGGAATTACATTCTCAAACCACCTTCAGCCCTGTTCCGCGAGATGCCAGCCAATGAGCATGTAACCATGCGGATGGCGGAAGCGTTTGGCATAAGGGTGGTGCCGTCCAGTTTAATAAGACTCAAATCCGGTGAGCTTTCCTATCTGTCCAGGCGGATCGACAGGACCGAAACCGGCGGGAAAATACATATGCTCGATATGTTTCAGATCACCGGGGCCTTCGATAAATACAAAAGCTCGATGGAAAAGGTGGGCAGGGCCTTGCACAATTATTCGGATAACACATTGCTGGATAAGATTTTCTATCTGGAATTAGCTTTGTTTTGCTTTTTAACCGGCAACAACGACATGCATCTAAAGAACTTCTCGATGATTGAATCCGGTTCCGGATGGGTTTTATCCCCGGCATACGATCTGCTGAATGTTTCGCTCGTGATTCCGAAGGATAACGAAGAACTGGCGCTGACACTTGACGGTAAAAAGAAGAAACTGAGAAGGGAGCACTTCGAAAAGCTGGGAAGGACCTTGGAGTTGACTGGCAAACAAACTGAGGGAGTTTTCAGGCGTATGATCAAAAACAAGCCTTTGGCCCTTCAGTGGATTGACAGGTCCTTTTTATCGGAAGAGATGAAAGCGGACTATAAAAAACTGCTGGAAGCCAGGTACATGCAGTTAAAACTTAGCTGCTGATCCCGTGAACCCTGCTTTTGAATTTTCTGAAAGACATGCCGGTTTTGGAGTGGATCGCACGATTCATTGAATTTATCGAGCCGAACCCGCAGACTTCCGATAATCTTTCCGCTGTATATCCGGGATTTTCAGCGATAACCCTTTCGAGTTCCTTGATCCTGAAGTCATTAACAAATGAGCAAAAATTCGAATGGCAACTTTTATTGATCAGGTTTGAAACATAGGTCCGGTTGGAACCCACCACTTTTGCAACATCCACAATGCACAGTTCAGGGTTAAGATACAATTTGTGGTTGTTCATCGCGGCGAGAATTCTTTTTAAGAGTTCAGCCGACGGACCTTCTTCCGGTTCGGCCAACTGAACGGGATCCGGTTTTTCTTTCACCGTCTCGAACGAAGGATTGATGGTCTTTTGTTTTAACCCCAGTAATCCAATCATATATAATGAGATGGAAAACACCGACCAGATGAAATAGATCAGTTTGTTTTTGGGCATAAGGATGGTCCGGCCTAGGGCAATAGCAGCAAATGAAGCCAGGCTCATGAGAAGAATGGAATAATTGAGCATTCTGGAATTCCATTTATTGGTATCCAGGATATCCGAATAGAATTGCTCGGCTTTGTCTCCGTATTTCCGGATGAGCCGGCTATTCCCGATAATGGTTATGATAAGCTGGACCAGGACGTATGCCTTTATGCATATCCTTATTACCTGCAAGACCCTGACCGATTGCGATGAATGAATTCCGACACCGTTGAGCAGCCAATCCCTGAATTCAGCCTTCGGGGTGAGAATGATGGTAATGCCGAACACAAGGCAGATAATCAGTGGGATTGCCAGATGCAAGGCAAGAGTTTGCAATGAAATCCTTTCATCAACGGTAAGTAACCGGAAATAAAAATGATAGAGCGGAAAAACAATCATCCCTCCAACAGTAAGCGGGAACTCAAAATAGGGGTAAAGGTCGGGATAGGGCGCAAAGTACATGAAATGTGCGGTGAACAAAAAGGCGGGAATCAGCATAAACCAGGAGAGAAAGCGTCTGGGCTTGCCAAACTTTTTTTTGCTGCCCATCAGTGTCACCGACCAGAACAACGAGATAAATACGGGTAACAACAAAAAAACGGACCTGATCATGTTCATGATTCCTGCGCTAAATAATGTATTGGCCTGATTGAACCGACGGAGAATCTCCTGCGAATATAAGAATACTGGGGGGCATATCTCATTCCTGATGAACGATTAACTCTATGACCAATCCTGCCATCTTTGTACGATTTGGATGGTTTTATGCACACTTTGAAAGCTGTCGCAGAGGGCTGAATCTTAATTTTGAAAAGCAGGAAAGGTGTTCTTATTGATCTATCAATCTTGATGTTATGTTGATTTTGTCTGGTTTAGCTGACAGACTCACTCCCGGCACAGGAACCGTATCGAGTACTATGGTTACATCGTAATCAAAACACAAAATTATGTTAATCAGAATTGACAATATGATTTGGAGAATGAACGGTCAGAATCTTTTTCTTGTCGGGATTGTTCACGTCGGGAATTACTTTACTGAGGTTCGAGGAGTTATGAACGAACTGCTTACGGTCAATGTCGGGGAAAAAATCGAATGGGTATATTAAACTATCCTCACTTCATATTCAGCGCCTTCTCAATGGCTTTTTCGGCCAGGGGTTCCATCACTTTGTATCCTGCCAGGTTCGGATGCACCTCATCTTCTGCATAAGCTGCCTTCAGACCTTTCCTTTCATCGACCATGGGTGAATAATAATCCACATAGAGGATGCCGTGCGCCGATGCATAGGATTGTATCATCCTGTTCAGCTCAACTACCTTTTCTGCCGGTTCCTGCCCGGGGTTCCACTGGCATTCAAAAGCCGGCAGCACCGAGCAGAGGATGGGAACAATTCCGTTGGCCCCGGCCAGCTCGGCCATCGAGGCGATGTTGTCCATAATCATTTCCAGGGTGGATGGCCCCGTGTTTCCGGCGATATCGTTTATCCCGGCCAGAATGATCACGACAGCCGGCTTCAGTGCGATGACATCGGCCCGGAAGCGCAGCAGCATTTGCGGCGAGGTTTGCCCGCTGATACCCCGGTTGATGTAAGGCCGGCCGGCAAAAAAACCGGGATCGTCCTCGATCCAGGCTTCGGTGATGGAATTGCCCATAAAGACCACACGCTTTTCGCCCGCACCCGGCAAACCGGCTTTTGCATTGGCCTCACGGAATATGCGCAGACCCGCCCAGTCTTCCCGCCCTTGCCCGGACAGTGATGAAATTGTGGAAAGCATTATAATACCCAGGATTAAAAGTGATTTTTTCATTTTCATTTGATTTGTAAAATATACATCCTCTTTCGGCAAAACCTATTCAATGCCGAAATTGGGCCATATTTTCGACAAATAAAACGTTTCCGGTTTATATCGCCAGATGCGGGGAATTTCATTACTGACGGAATAAGGAGGGCCGGCCAGTTTGGACAGACTTCCATGATCGGGATGCGGGCCGGCACGTG
>CAYWHP010000092.1:0-2853 GCA_964457845.1 uncultured Porphyromonadaceae bacterium
TACCATGGATATCGATGAGCGCTCACGCATGGAGGTCGACAATGGCAAGCTCTACCTGATCTACCGCGTACCCTACTACAACAAGGAGAAAGGCCTTACCTACGCAACCATGCCGCTTGGGGTGATGCTCTCCGATGAAGCCCTCATCGTAATCGGATCACAAAGCAACGATGTGCTGGCTGAAGTGTTCTCCAAAAACATCAAAAAACAGGTCGATTACGAGAATAAGATCGAATTCCTCTTTCATATCATCGACTATTCAACGATAACCTACCTGAAATTCCTCAAACAGATCAACGGGGAAACAAACCTGATCGAACAGGCCCTCGAAAAATCAACGAAAAACGAGGAACTGCACAAACTCCTCCTCCTTGAAAAATGCCTTGTCTATTTTAATACATCACTCCGGTCCAACGAAATCCTGATAGCCAAGCTCCGGAATTCCAGGTACTTCAAGAAAAATGAGGTCGATGAGGAACTCGTCGAGGATGTGATTATCGAAATCAAGCAGGCTATCGAAATGACCCACGTTTACAGCGACATCCTCTCCGGTATGATGGATGCCTTCGCATCGGTCATCTCCAACAACCTGAACATCGTGATGAAGAAGCTCACTATTGTCACAATCTCCCTCATGATACCGACCCTCGTGGCAAGCTTCTTTGGCATGAACGTTCCCAACTTCATGGAGAAGAACACCTTTGCTTTCGCGGGCATCGTTGTCTCCGCCATCGTCCTCACCGCCGTCGGCGTGGTGGTGATACGCAGGAATAAATGGATGTAGAGACGCATGATAATGCGTCTCCTTTCGCCCTTACGTACATTGATGTTGTAGAGACGCATGATAATGCGTCTCCTTTCGCCTTCACGGTAATTAATGATGGAGACGCATGATCATGCGTCTCTACGGACCCCGCCGACCGGCCCCATCTGTACCGGGCCGGCCGGCGTAACATCTATCGGTGCCACCGGCAGCCGGATAACCTTTCCCTGAAATTCAATCTGCTCCAGCCGCTTCCTGTTAAGCGTGGTTCCAACCTTTATGAAGAAGGGAAAAAGATCCTCGCCCACGGCGATGCTCATGTCCTCCACCATCTCATCCCAGCTCAGGTGGTGTTCCGGGTCATCCTTCCACCGGGTATGCTGAACCCACTTCCACTTCGGATACCATGAAGGCCCGTAGCGGTCATCAATCTTCTGCCAGATGTACCACGTCTTGATCCAGTCCTTTGCATACCCCCACTTCTTGTTCATTTCCTCGTTTTCGTAGCAGGTGGCGAGGTCCATCGCATTCCCCTTCGGATCATAAGCAAACATCGAATTGCATTCCCGGTTGGCCTTGTCGAGCAGCTTCGGATCGAACAGTGCATTTACCTTACCCTGGAACCAGCCGGCATGGGCCTCCCCGCGGTCGGGTATTGGCGCAATGCCGGCCATTTTGCCGTCATCGTTCGCCGGTCCGAACATGGTGTGCGCCAGCTCATGCCCGAATATCGACAATATGCCGTGCCCATCCAGGCTTATGATCCCGTTTTCCTTGGGCCTGTATATATTCACCGCCCAGCCGCCGCCACCGCCTGCGCAGAGAATCAGGTACATAGGCTCCTCGGTGGGAGGCGATGGCAGGCGTTGCTGCACAAAGGACTGAGCCTTTGGTACATCCTCTTTCACCACTTTCAGCAGATCGGGCTTCTGGTTGGCGGCATAGTAGAACACAATATTGCTGAACAGGTCCTCCTGCTCGGGGTATATCGCGGCTCCTCCCTCCATCGTCTGCGGCAGGAACAGCGATCCCCCCACCGGCTTCTGGTATTCCGTCAGCGCAGTCATCATACTGGTAAAAAGCTCATCAGCAAAGGCCTTCCGCTCATCGGTGTCCTTACCTCCCTTCCTTATCGCCGCCATGCTGCCGCACAACATAACCCTTCCCTTCCCAAACTTCCGCATAGCCACCACCCCCGCCAACCGTAACTGCGTCATGGAGCGTGCCCCCTCCTTCCCAAGGAGGGGGTTGGGGGAGGTCTGCCCACTTTCGCCGTACCCTCCGGTCGGGCGTGCCCCCTCCTTCCCAAGGAGGGGGTTGGGGGAGGTCTGCCCACTTTCGCCGTACCCTCCGGTCGGGCGTGCCCCCTCCTTCCCAAGGAGGGGGTTGGGGGAGGTCCACTCCCCTTCCAGCGCCAGCTTCGCCCAGCGAACCCCGGCCACCGTAGTATCCTGATCCAGGAACCGGCCCCCGAACATGCCGGCCAGCTTGTTGAGCGTCCAGGTGCTGTATTCGGAGGAGGCGGAGGGCGCGGAGACGGCAGCACCCGCGGGTCCTGCCCCACGGGCCACAGGGTTGCCCTGGATGAGCAACGCCCCGCCCTTTTTAACGAATTCAACCATGGCAGCGATCTCGGCATCGGTATAGTCCTGCGATTTCGGCGACGACTGCTCGGTTATAATCACATCATACCGCGTATTCGGCCACCAGGCAAACGGATATATCTTATTAACAGTGTCATACAAAACCCGCACCCGGCTGGCCCCTTTCGGATCGAGCACGCTGTTTACCACCGCATGGCTCCCGATGGCCCTGAAACCCGCCTTGTTCAGCCGTTCGGGAAGGTCCCATAACGAGGTGAACGAACAGTCGTGCGCCAGGTCGATGAGCACATTGTAGCCTTTGTCGTTCACCACCGGCTGCTGCCCGAACAGCGGTCCCCCGGTCGCTTTTTCATAATCGGCGATCGGCAGGGTTTTTCCGGCGGTCCATGCTTTGGCCACCTCTTCCTGGGTTAACGGGATGCGCCTGCCCGACTGCCCCTGGCAGGAGGTAGCCAACATCAGCGTTGCAGCAATAATCAGGGTTTT
>CAYWHP010000092.1:2863-17268 GCA_964457845.1 uncultured Porphyromonadaceae bacterium
GGGGCCGGGTGTCGGCGGGCGGCCATCTTTGGCGCTCCGGCACTGGGCTGGGTTTTCGGCGCGTGGGTTCTCCCTGGTTTTTGTTTTTTTTTATTTTTTCTGACAGGCCCCGCGGCAAAATCAGCCGAACAGCTCCAGTTGCGTATCCAGCAACTTAAAGGACTTCCGGTGATGCCGGCAGTCGCCGTGAAGCCGTATCGCTTCACGATGCGCACGGGTGGGGTAGCCCATGTTCCGCTTCCAGCCGTACACCGGAAATTCATTGTGCAGATCCAGCATATATTCGTCGCGATGCGTTTTTGCCAGTACCGATGCTGCCGCTATGCTCATGAACCTGCCGTCCCCCTTCACTTCACATCCGTGAACGATCCCCGGATACGGCCGGAAGCGGTTGCCGTCAATCAACAAAAAATCAGGTTTGATTTTTAATTCAGATATGGCCCGGTGCATTGCCAGAAAGCTGGCATTCAATATGTTGATTTCATCAATTTCTGCAGCTTCTGTTCTGGCAACGGCCCAGGCCAGCGCCGCACCCTCAATCACAGGACGCAAAAGCTCACGTGTCTTTAAGCTCAACTGCTTGGAGTCGTTCAACAGGGGATGGCTGAATCCCTCGGGAAGGATTACTGCCGCCGCAAACACCGGGCCGGCAAGGCAGCCGCGGCCGGCTTCGTCGCACCCGGCCTCCGTGCGGCCGGGCTCCTTGCAGGGAAGCAGTTGTGGATCGATCATGCCTTAAATGTAGGCAGAATACCGATATGGCATAAAACAACCGTATACTCCGGCTAAAAAATGCGGCGGCCTAATCTTGATATAAAAGAGTGCTATATTTATCACAACTTATGTCCGTCTGAACAGTGAGAATCCGATCAAAATATTTCTATATCCCGTTCTTCTTTACGGCCACCTTTGTGTTGATCCTCGCCGCACTAACTATCGAGGATCTGATTCAGGGCAAACCATTCGGAAAGGCGGTTTTCGAGCCGTATCACTTTGTTCCCCCGATCATTATCGGGATCATGGGGGCCGTTTTCGGATACCTCTACTGGAAAAGGAAATCACTCCAGCTGCGGGCCGTCAGCCGCCTGACCACAAACCTCAATTCACTGCTCGAAGTAAACAGGGCGATCCTGTCATCCATCGATCTCGATACCGTGCTGCAACTGATCATCGACAAATCCACTCAGCTCACCAATCTCGACACGGGGGCCATATATCTCGTTGATAACGAGGACCTGTACCTAGGAGCCACCACACCTGCCCTGCCACCCGACGTTCCGGATGCTATTCGCCACGACCGGATCGGGAATCATCCCCATATCCTGCAGGCGGTTACGGAGTTGAGGCATATTTATATCGCCGACAGCTCCAAGGCGGAGCTCAGTGAGGCAGAACAGGCTGTCGTCAGGATGAGGGACCTTTTGTCGATCCTGTACATGCCCTTAGTGATCGAAAATAGACCCGTCGGGATCCTCATCCTGAGCACTAACCATAAGATCCGCCATTTTTCTGCCGATGAGATCAGCCTGTACGGCTCCTTTTCGGGTCAGGCCGCCCTGGCCATCGAGAATGCCAAACTGTTCAGGGAAAGCATTAAGGCGAAGACCAGGGCGGAGGAGAGCGATCGCCTCAAATCGGCATTCCTCGCCAATATGTCGCACGAGATCCGTACCCCGATGAATGCCATCTATGGTTTCTCCGAATTGATCGAAGAGCCGGATCTGGATCCCGAAACCCGTAAACGCTATATCTCAATCATCCAGAACAGCAGCAGCCAGCTGCTTTCCATTGTTTCCGACATACTCACCGTATCCTCACTCGAAACAAAGCAGGAAAAAGTGAATATCGACCGCGTGTCGGTGAGCCGGATCATGAACGACCTGTATGCCATTTTTCGTAAACAGGCGGAACATGCGGGCCTTCGCTTTGAATTGCATCAGGATGCTGCCAGCGATGAACTGTTTATTTATTCAGATGGCACCAAGATAACCCAGGTGCTAACCAACCTGCTCTCCAATGCTTTAAAATTCACCCGTGAGGGTTTTATCGAATTCGGCTGTAAGCAGGCCAACGGGGAACTGGTTTTCTACGTCAGCGACAGCGGTATCGGCATCCGTGCCGCAATGCACGAAAAGATCTTCGAGCGGTTCCGACAGGCCCATGACCCGTCCGACCGGAAAATCAGCGGATCGGGACTTGGTCTTTCCATTTCCAGGGGTTTCATCGAACTGCTTGGCGGACGGATATGGGTGGACTCGGAACCGGGCAAGGGTTCCACCTTCTGGTTCACCATTCCCATTCATGTTAACCGTCCTGCAAACTGATCAGTTTCAGCTGCCCGGCATTCACCTTCCGGTTCGTGGCTGCTGTATGGCAGCCGGTATTGGCTGACTGAAGGAAATTTGCTATATTTAAGGCAAACCAATCTGAAATGGTCAATATCGAGGCATTCTACCAGATTTCATACGGACTTTACCTGGTCTGCGCAGGCAAAACAGGCAACTGGAACGGCTACATCTCAAATACCGTCATGCAGGTGACGTCGGAACCCGCGCGTTTTGCAGCCTGCTGCAACAAGAAGAACTACACAGCCGGGTTTATTCAGCTTCATAAGGCATTTACCGTATCCATCCTTCATGAGGATGCCCCGCAGGAGCTGATTGCCAGATTCGGGTACCGCAGCGGCCGCGATTCCGATAAAATGACCGGTTCCGATGTCATCCCCGGCCAAACAGGCACTCCGGTGGTGGTCACCGGAAGCACCGGCTACCTCGAGTGCCGGCTGACGGATACCATCGATGCCGGCTCACACTTCATCTTTATCGGCGAGCTGGTGAGTTCCGGCATGCTCAATGCAGACCAAACACCGATGACCTACCAGTATTATCGGCAAACCCGCAAAGGATCCTCACCGAAAAACGCACCCACCTACATCGACCCGGCAAAAGCTGAAAAGAAGGCTGAGAAGGCCGGCTCCCGGCGGTTCGAATGCCCTGCCTGCGGATACGTCTACGATGAGGAGGTGGAGAAGGTCCGTTTCGAAGACCTTCCGGACGATTGGGTGTGCCCCGACTGCGGAACCGAGAAGGCAGATTTCATCGAAATTCATTCTTAAATTATATAGTTATGGCTCAATCAATTAAAGGAACAAAAACCGAACAGAACCTGCTGAAATCCTTTGCAGGCGAATCCCAGGCACGCAACCGCTACGAATTTTTCGCCAGCGTGGCCCGCAAGGAAGGATACGAGCAGATCGCCAACATCTTCATGGAAACCTCGCTGCAGGAAAAGGAACACGCCAAGCGCTTCTTTAAATTCCTTGAAGGCGGCATGCTCGAAATCACCGCCGGATACCCGGCCGGCATCATCGGCACCACCATGGAAAACCTGAAGGCCTCCGCTGAAGGGGAACACGAGGAGTGGACCGACCTCTACCCGATGTTCGCCGAAATTGCCAAAGAGGAGGGGTTCCCCGAAATTGCCGTCGCCTACAAGATGATCGCCAAAGTGGAGGCCCAGCACGAAAAACGCTACCTCAAGCTCCTTCAGAACCTCTCCGAAGACAAGGTTTTCATGAAGGACGGCAAGGTGTGGTGGAAATGCCTCAACTGCGGCTACGTTTACGAATCGGCCAAGGCACTCGAAAACTGCCCGGCATGCCTGCACCCAAAGGCCTTTATGCAGCTGCTCGAGGAGAATTATTGAGATAGTCCGTCCTCCGGGGTCGGAATGGTACCCACCTCCCGTCCTCCTCCCTTGTTGCGAAGACCTCACCCCCGGCCCCTCTCCCGCGCTCCCTCTGGTCGCGGGAGAGGGGAGCGCTACTGGGTTATCTTGCTGTAAATCAGCATAGAGGGCACCCCCTCTCCCGCGACCGCAGGGAGCGCGGGAGAGGGGGCCGGGGGGTGAGGTCTTCGCGTCACGCGTCACGTCTCTGCATGCTTAAAGTCATATTTTATCTTCCCCCGTCCCCCTACTTTGGCGTCACGATCAAATAAGGTAAATTTGTCTCAATCAGGCAGAAAAATCAAGATACACCATGACTACACCGTCCACAAAGATTGAATTCACCCCCGCCGATGTGAAGCGGACATTAACCCGCTACGGGGTCTCCGATGAGGCCATCCGCATCATCGAAACCGAAAACCTGCTGCCGGCCGGCCTTGCCGCAAGGCTGCACAACTGCTATCCGGAGCATTCCGGTTTCACCCGCACCGATGAGGCCCTGTTCACCGGCAAAACATACTACAACGGTCTCGAAGGCTACCGCGAAATTCTGGGAATCCTGGCCGGTCACGGTATTGCCTTCGATAACATCGACGAACGCGAATTCTTTATCGAAGTGTATCGCTTCCTCGCCTCAAGACACGTACTCAATTCAATCAACTGGCTTGATTACGAGAACGATCCGCTCTATCAGCTGGTCTTCCCGCAGCCCAACATGATCGCCTTCCACGAGGTGAAAAAATACCTGGATGAAACCGACCCCGCCGCCCGCAAGCGCATCGCCGACGATTACATCCACAAAACCAACCCGCACGACGGCAACCAGAAACTCAACAAACCCTGGTTTCTCAACGAAAAAAGCCAGCTCGAGATCGTACAGGGGTGCCAGCATAAGTACCCGCCTGTGGAACTGATCTTCGACAAGAGCACCCAGAACTGCTTCTCGTTCTGTACCTACTGCTTCCGCCACGCCCAGGTGCGCGGCGATGAGGATATGTTCGTCCAGGACGACATCGGCCAGGTGCACCGCTACCTCCGCCAGCACAAGGAGATCAGCGACATGCTCATCACCGGCGGCGACGCGGGCTTCATCACCCTCGAACGCCTCACCGAATACATCGAACCGCTCATCAGCGATCCCGAGCTGATCCATGCCAAAACACTCCGCCTCGGCTCGCGCGCACTCACCTTCCTCCCTGAGCTGGTGCTCTCCGACAAGTTCGTCGACCACCTCAAACTGATGCGCCGCGCCGTCGATAACGGCATACAGCTGGTTTGGGTGGGCCACTTTTCCACACCGAAGGAAATCATGAACCCCGCCACCGTAGCGGCCATCCGCCGCCTCAAGTCGTACGGCGTCACTGTGAAGAGCCAGAGCCCCATCATGAACCATATCAGCCTCTTCACCGATGCAAGCGGCAAGGTGGATGTCGACCGCTCGGCACAAAACTGGATCGACCTGGGCAACATCATGGCCATGATCGGCGTGGGCTTCCACTCGATGTACTGTGCCCGCCCCACCGGCGAGCACCACTACTTCACCGCCCCGCTGGCCGCCATCAACGACGTGTTCTGCAAGGTCTGGAAAACACTGGTCTCCATAAACCGCCCCTCGCGATACATCACCATGACCTCCTCCGGCGGCAAGATTTCCCTCATGGGCACCGCCGTGATCGACGGCACAAAGGTGTTCGTACTGAAATTCAACGAAGGGCGCAACATGGACTGGATCGACTCCGTCCACTTTGCCCTCTACGATGAGCAGGAAACCACCATCGAGAAGCTCAAACCCTACCATGCCGATAAGCATTTTTACGCCGACGAGCTGAAGGAGATCGAGGATCGCCTGCACAACGCGCTCTTCCTCGAAATGCAGAAATCGGGCCGTAATGATTAATAAGATAGTAAGTTCCGCGCGGGAGGCAGTGTCGGGCATTACATCCGGAACTACCATCCTGATAGGCGGTTTCGGTGAGGCGGGCAGCCCCATTGAGCTGATCCACGCCCTGATCGACCACGGCGCGAACAACCTCACCGTGGTGAGCAACAACGCCGGCAGCGGCCGCGTGGGCCTCGCCGCCCTTATCGAAAACCGCCAGGTGCGGAAGATCATCTGCTCGTTCCCCCGCACGCTCAATTCGTGCGTGTTCCCCGACCTCTACTCCCGCGGCGAGATCGAACTCGAACTGGTGCCGCAGGGCACCCTCGCCGAGCGCATGCGCGCCGGCGGCGCCGGGATACCGGCCTTCTACACCCCCGCATCGGTGGGCACACCGCTGGCCGAAGGGAAGGAAACCCGCGTGTTCAACGGCATCACCTACGTGATGGAACACGCCATAACCGGCGATTTCGCGCTGGTGAAGTGCCGCATGGCCGACCGGTACGGCAATCTGGTCTACAACAAAACCGCCCGCAACTTCGGACCGGTGATGTGCACGGCGGCTAAAACCACCATCGTGCAGGCCCGGCAGATCGTGGAACTCGGCGGCATCGACCCCGAGTGCGTGGTCACCCCCGGCATCTTCGTGAAACGGGTGGTGGAGATCCCCAGCCCGGCCGACGAATCGAAACTGGTGGCGGAAAACAGGAGGTACCCATGGTAGTAGATACGATAACCGGCTGGACCACCGAACAGATGGCCCAAAAAGTGGCCGAAGACATCCACGACGGTGCCTACGTTAACCTCGGCATCGGCATCCCCGAAATGGTGGCGGGCCACATACCGCCCGGCCGCGAGGTGATCTACCATACCGAGAACGGCCTGTTGGGCATGGGCGGCAAACCCGAACCCGGCTGCGAGGATCCCGAGCTGATCAATGCCGGCAAGAAATACGTCACCGCCATACCCGGCGCCTGCTTCTTTCACCATGCCGACAGCTTCACCATGATCCGGGGCGGACACGTGGATATCTGCGTACTCGGCGCCCTGCAGGTATCCGGCGAGGGCGACCTGGCCAACTGGTCGACCGGCGAACCCGGCGCCATACCCGCCGTGGGCGGCGCCATGGATTTGGTGGCCGGCGTGAAAACGATCTTCGTGATCATGCAGCACACCACCAAAACCGGCGAATCCAAAATCGTGAGGCATTGCTCATACCCGTTAACCGGTAAAAATGTCGTGAGCCGTATTTATTCCAACCTAGCTATCATCGATATTAAAGATAAAAAACTGTATGTCAGGGAGATGGCTCCCGGCGTGACATACGAATACCTGGCGGCGAACACCGAAGCCGTGTTGGAGCCTGCCGAAATTTAAAACCGTTCCCATGACACCCGATCACAGTGAAGAGATCTACCGGAAAGCATGTAACCTGATGCCCGGCGGAGTGAGTCGCAATACCGTGTACCACAAGCCATTCCCGCATTATGCCAGCTCAGCGGCGGGGTGCAGGATCACCGATATCGACGGGGTGGAGCGCATCGATTTTGCCAACAACATGGCTTCGCTCATTCACGGCCACGCCCACCCGGCGATCATCGATTCGGTGACCGCCCAGATGCGCCGCGGCACGGCCTATACAATGGCTACAGAGATTGAAGTGGCTTATGCAGAGCATATTATCGGCCGGTCGGCCGGATTTGAGAAGATCCGTTTCATGAATTCCGGCACCGAGGCCGTGATGGCGATGATCAAGGCCGCGCGCGCCTTTACAGGCCGGCCGCTGATCGCCAAGGCCGAGGGGGCCTACCACGGCACCTACGACTTTGCCGAGGTGAGCCAGACGGCCAACCCGGCGAACTGGGGCGACATCAACAGCCCCGCCAGCGTGCCGGTGGCACAGGGGACGCCAAAGGCCGTGCTCGACAGTGTTATCGTATTTCCATTCAACGATATAGAACGGACGCTGGCGATCCTCGACCGCCATGCGGCCGACCTCGCCTGCGTGATCCTCGACCTGGTGCCGCACCGTGTGGGGCTCCTGCCGGCCGATGCTGCCTTCGTGCAGGCCGTTTACGACTGGACCCGCCGCCATGGCGCGCTGATGGTGTTCGACGAGGTGGTCACGTTCCGCGTGAATTACGGCGGTGCGCAGGAGAATTACCCCGTGCGCCCCGACCTCACCGCACTCGGGAAGATTATTGGTGGAGGCTTCCCCGTGGGCGCCCTCACCGGCCGCGCCGATGTGATGCAGGTGCTCGACCAGCGGCAGGGTAAGGTGCCTTTCCCGCACTCCGGCACCTTCTCGGCCAACCCCATCACCATGACCGCCGGCTTCACCGCGATGACTATGTTTGACCGTCTTACAGTCTCACGTCTTAACGTCTTAACAGCTCAAGCGATAAAGCAAATTGAGGAAGCCATCCGGCTTGCAGACGTACCGCTGTCTTTAACCGGGTCTGGCTCTATGTTCCGCATTCACCTGAAGCCCGAAGCCCCAACAACCTATCGGTCGGCGTATCAGCCGAAAGAGGTGAAGGAGGTGATCGAAGGGATCCTCGACTACATGTACGACAAGGAGAACATCATGATGATCAACACCCTGGCCTGCATGTTCTCCACGGCGCTGTCGCAGGCGGAGGTCGACCGGCTGAGTGAGGGATTGCTGAATGCTTTCCGTATCTTCAAGCCTCAGATCGAGAAGGTTCAAAACCTGTAAATGATTACTATGCAGCCCGTTTATATCTGTGATGCCATCCGTACACCCATCGGCCGCTATGGCGGCTCGCTCTCGTCCGTCCGTCCCGACGACCTCCTGGCCACCGTCCTCTCGTCACTTGTCACTCGTCACCCGTCACTCGTCACTTCAGAGATCGATGATGTAATCGCCGGCTGTGCCAACCAGGCTGGCGAGGACAACCGCAACGTGGCGCGCATGGCGCTGCTCGTTGCCGGTCTGCCTGAAACCGTTTCCGGGGTAACCATCAACCGCCTCTGCGGTTCGGGCATGGATGCCGTTGGCACCGCCGCCCGCGCCATCCGTGCCGGTGAGGCCGAAATCATCATTGCCGGCGGCGTGGAGAGCATGAGCCGCGCCCCGATGGTGCTGGCAAAGGCTGCAGAGCCTTTCTCCCGCAGCCAGGTGATGTACGACACCACGCTGGGCTGGCGCTTCATCAACCCCGTGATCGATAAACTGTACGGTACCGATTCCATGATGGAGACGGCCGAGAATATAGCCAGAGAGTTCAATATCAGCCGGGAACATCAGGACCGGTTCGCGCTGTGGAGTCAGGATAAGGCTGCCGCGGCCCAGGAAAACGGATCTTTTAACGACGAAATCATCCCGGTTCCGGTACCCCAGCCGAAGGCCGAACCGCTCATGGTGAACCGCGATGAGCATCCCCGGAAAACCACCATCGAAAAGCTCGCCTCGCTCCGGCCGCTGGTGAATGCCGCCGGCACCATAACGGCCGGCAACAGCTCGGGCATCAACGACGGCGCCGCCGCCCTCATCATCGCCTCCGAAAGCGCCGTTAAAAAATACAACCTCACGCCGAAAGCCATGATCCTCGGCATGGATGCAGCCGGCGTGCCGCCGCGCATCATGGGCATGGGCCCGGTGCCCGCCACGCGCAAACTCCTGGCCCGCCTCGGCCTGACGCTGGCCGATATGGACATCATCGAACTCAACGAAGCCTTTGCCGCTCAGTCGCTGGGCTGCACCCGCGAACTCGGTCTGGCCGACGATGATCCCCGCATTAACCCGCTCGGCGGCGCCATCGCCCTCGGCCATCCGCTGGGGATGAGCGGCGCCCGGCTTATTACTACAGCGGTACATCAACTGCAGCGCACTCAAACCAGCAAAGCGTTGTGTACCATGTGCATAGGGGTGGGGCAGGGGATTGCGATGGTACTACAGAGACCTTAATTGTACCCATCTCCCATCCTCCTCCCTTATGCAAGGGAGGAGGTGCCCATTATGCGGATTTCCATTAAACAAATTGCTCCTGGCTTCTGAATTGCCCTGGGCTTCTGAATTGCCCCGGGTTTAACCCGGGGATTGAATGCCCCCCAACCTGGCCACCGATCTGGAGGGATGGACAAAAAACGATGAAGCCGGAGGAGGCACGCGAGGTCCTGCTCAAACTAAGCTGGTGAACAAAACCGACTTTAGTCGGTTTAAACATCTATATACCAATTATGATTAACCCCAGCCTTCAGGCTGGGGGCTCTACCCACTTGAAGCACTCACCATGAAGAACCCCATCTACCCCTGCCTCAGGTTCGACGGCAAAGCCCGCGAGGCTGCCGAATTCTACTGCTCCGTCTACCCCAATTCCGCCTTACTGGCCGACTCCGGCATGGTGGTCACATCCCGCAACCGTTCGCAGACATTCAAAGTAGTAACCATTAAAGAAATTATCATGAAATTGAGAAACAAAACAACTAAAATGACAATGATTTTTATTTTCATTGCTTTAGGAACTGTAAATTTATTTGGGCAAGCGCCGCCGCCAGGCAAATATGACACAACTAATTATCCCGCAGACAGAAAATTCATTAATTCCATATCAAATATTTTTGACCCATCACTATCCTTAAATGACAATTCAATTAGCATAGGAGCCGATGGTTCAATAGCTTATGGGCTTGAAGAAGAATTCCAAAAATTTGCCAGAAACGGTATGACTTTTAAATCTGTTGTATCTGTTCCCGGAACAGAATTGGTCAGAATTTTCAATGGCCACACTGCGATAAAAACAAAGGTTGCCGATGTGGTTTTTTCAACACCTGAAGGAGATCTGCATTTTAAAGTGATTCGAGCCGAGACATACATTAAAGATAACGGGAAATGGTATTTTGTTTTAGGCCAGGGAACAAACTTTATGACTCAGGAAGAATTTAATGAATATAAAAAAGCTCATACCACTAAAAACTAAACCATATTAAATAATGTCCGACAACAGCTCATTTGCACCAGGCCTGAAGAAAGATGATACTTACAACTAATGACGGAATTACACTACCTGCCTGTTAGCAATTCCAACTGGACCGACCTGGAAACACTTTTTGAAAGTAACGGCGGGCCGCATAATTGCTGGTGTATGGTTTGGCGTAATATGAACATAGGAACTTCCCGAGCCAGCAAAGTCGATAAAAAGGAGTGTTTAAAAAGTTATGTCAATAATCAGATTCCCGTTGGAATCCTTTGTTATGACCATTCGGAAGCTATCGCCTGGTGTTCGATTGCTCCCCGCGAAAGTTACCGTGAATTATCCGGCGACAACTCGCTGACGAATGTATGGTCATTGGTTTGCTTTTTTATCAGGCGGGAATATCGGCAAAAGGGAATTACTGCAGAACTCATCAGGAACGCCATCCTCTATGCTAAAGCCAATGGGGCAGCGTATGTTGAAGCGTACCCGGTTGATCCGGACTCACCCAGTTACCGGTTCATGGGGTTTAAACCCGTATTCGATCATCTCGGATTTGATTTTAAACACAAAGCCGGTCAGCGCAGATATGTAATGACAATCAAGGTATAACCGGAAAGTCACATGGCGGGTCCCTCTTCCCAAGCTGCATCATCCGTTATCAGGCGATGATTTGAACAAATTTGTAACTATATTGTTCTCAGTTCCGAATGGTTGACTATGCTCAAATTTTTTTGACCCCATTGGCATAAAATGATACTACTTGAAAGTAGTTTTTGGAGTTTTATAACAGATGCTCACCATATTATCGAATATGGAGGATTGATTCTCATTCTGGCAATTGTGTACCTCGAAACCGGATTTTTTCTTGGATTTGTTTTGCCGGGGGGGGATTATTTGCTTTTTGCGGCCGGCATGTTTTGCGGAACCCATTACCTGGAAACACCGCTGCCTTTGCTGCTGCTATTGCTGATGATTGCTTCGTTTCTCGGTGATTTTACCGGTTATTTTAAGGGGAAGTGGTTGGGCGAAAAGCTGTTTACCGACAATAAATCAAGGTTTTTCAAAAAGGAGTACCTGGAAAGGGGAAGCAGCTTTTATACCCGTTTTGGAATATGGGCATTCATATTGGGGCGCTTTATGCCGGTTATCCGCACCCTGGTGCCGATGATTGCAGGTGCTTCCGGATATAGGTTTAAGAGGTTCCTTCTTTTTAACCTGCTGGGCGCGATTACCTGGGTCTGTTCATTGGTGCCATTGGGCTATTTCATTGGAAAGGCATATCCCGGTGTGATGAAGTATTCGATTTATATCCTGCTTGTTTTTGTTGTTATTGCTTCATTGCCTATGCTTAAAATATTGTTTTCAAAAGTCAGAAAATCATGAACCGGTTATTCGATATAGCCCGCAAGGTAATAGCCAGCAGGCTCTTCAATAATTTTATTTTCCTGCTTATACTGCTGTCAGCCGGCATTATCGGGATGGAAACCTATCCTGGGCTGGCTGACCAATATCATGACATTCTTTCTTTAGCCGACCGGCTTATCATTGCGCTTTTTACCATAGAAATAGCATTAAAGATTTTTTCACACGGCAAGCGGCCCTGGAATTATTTTGCCGATCCCTGGAATGTCTTCGACTTCATCATTGTGGCGATATGCCTTATTCCAATAACGGATACACATTATTTTGCGGTTTTCAGAATTCTGAGGGTGTTGAGAATCTTCAGGATGATAACAGTATTCCCTAAGTTAAAGCTGATAATCACTGCATTGCTTAAGAGTATCCCCTCTATGGGGTATGTTATCATGCTGATCGGCATATTGTTTTATGTGTATGCAATTGTCGGGGTATTTGTTTTTGGAAAGGCCGACCCGTTACATTTCGGTGACTTGCATCATGCAATGGTTACACTTTTCAAAGTGCTGACACTGGAAGGCTGGACCGACATTATGGATGTCCACATATTTGGTGATGCTGCGACCGGAAATAGCCGGATAATTTCTATATGGCCATTCTTTTATTTCGCCAGTTTCATTTTAATAGGAGCCATGATAATCATGAATCTGTTTATTGGCGTCATAATGAACAGCATGGAAGAAAGCCAGAAGGAATTGGCGGAGGAAATCAGCGGAAAGAAATATAAGGATGAGAATACAGATGAGCTATACAAGCACATCATTTCCCGCTTGGAAGAATTGAACAATGAGATTAAGGGTTTAAAGGGGAATAAATAAGGCATTCCGGTTCCGGAAACAAAGCAAGTTTGGATTAAGGTTCACAACTATTGTACTAAACAATATTGTTATAATGGACAACAAATAACGCATTACCCTGTCAAATATAATGGCAAAGACATTACCGTGTTTTCTATTTGCAAAGACAATAATGGCGACATTTGGCTTGGGACACACGAAAATGGTGCATATAAATTTAATGGAATGACATTTGAAAAGTTTAAACCATAATGACGAAAGAAGAACAGCCGATAATATACATTTGTGCTTCGTATCAAGTACAGTGCTGGTAAACAGTTTTGAGCTTCGAAATCGCCAACTTCTTGTAGCTGCAAAACGTTAGCGGTAAGTGTACTAGATACAAAATGAAACTGAAAGTATGGGACAAAGAATAATTCACATTTCAATTTTAGTTAAAGACTATGATGAAGCAATTGAGTTTTATACAAATAAGCTGAACTTTGAATTGATCGAAGACACCAGATTAAGTGAAACGAAACGTTGGGTTCTGGTTAAACCTAAAGGGAAAGGAGAATGTTGTTTACTTTTAGCCAAAGCAATGACGGACGAACAGAAAGGATTTATTGGCAACCAATCTGGGGGACGTGTTTTTCTATTTCTCAATACAGAAGATTTCGAAAGAGATTATCGTAACTTAGTTGAAAAGAATGTCACAATAGTTCGTGAACCAACTCATGAAATGTATGGGAAAGTTGCAGTTTTTATGGATTTATATGGAAATAAATGGGACTTAATTCAGTCGAAATGAATGATTAAAATGACACGGAAGAATAACATCTACAACATGACAAACATTAAAAGCAAGAAAGCATTCGTAACAATATCTTTAATTCTAATTGTTTTGACTTTTCAAATATCATCTTGTATAGGACAAGTGAATGAAAAATCTGTAAATACTAAAATAGGGAATGAAGTTAACACCCAACCACAAATTTTTAACCGAAGCACGATATTTCCGCAGATTCACACCAATTTAAACGGAATGGTAAGTGAGTTTGTAAGGACAATGTATCAAGACAAAAAAGGGAACTATTGGTTTGGAACAAATGGAAATGGGATTATCCGCTACGATGGGCAGACACTTGCAACAATGACAATCGAAGGCATCCATCCATATATGAGGGTCATAAAAATTGTAGAAGATAAAGCAGGTAATGTATGGTTTGGAACTTCAGATGGACTCATAAAATACGATGGCAAACAATTCGCATCCTTTTCGAAAAAAGAAGGGTTGCCAGGTGATAATGAGGAAATTTGGGGTTTAACAATTGACAAAAGCGGACTTATTTGGGTTGGATCGATTGGAGGAGTTAGCCATTTCGACGGAGAGAAGTTTATACCCTTTTCGTTGCCGGATTCAATGGTGGAAAATCCGCAGCCCAGACTATCTGATAAATTGGTTTTTAAAATTATAGAAGACAAAAGGGGAACCATTTGGCTTGTTACAGATGGAAATGGAATTTTCAAATACAATAAAGGAGAATTTACCCATTTAACAACTAAAAATGGACTTGCCGACAATAATACTGCGGATATCCTGGAGGACAAACAAGGAAATATCTGGATTGGAACTCTTTTTGGAGGTACAAGTAGATTTGATGGAAC
>CAYWHP010000093.1:0-2768 GCA_964457845.1 uncultured Porphyromonadaceae bacterium
ATCCGGGGGCGTTCGTCCCACCATGATAATTTATCCGGGGGCGTTCGTCCCACCATGATAATTTATCCGGGGGCGTTCGTCCCACCACCATGATTTATCCGGGGGCGAGGTAGAGACGTTTATAAACGTCTCTACAACCCATCAGGGTAACGTATCCATATGCGGTAAACCCATACCAACCAAATTTAATGTAAAATATTTCCATTGGTCATGTGGATGTGCATCTATATATAAAAACATCAATTATATGGACGACCTGTTTAAAAACAAATACCGCACGCAATCCTCCCGTCTTGCCGTATGGGATTACGGATCGAACGGCCAATATTTTATTACCATCTGCACGGCACACCGGGTACCGTATTTCGGACAAATCGCGGATTCACGGTTGATTTGTACAACGATCGGTGATCACGCCATCCAATGTTGGCAATCCATCCCGGAACATCACCCGTTTGTTGCCTTGGATGCATTTGTGCTGATGCCAGATCATTTACATGGCATACTGGCAATTTACAAACCGGAACCATCCATTTGGGTAGGCAACAAATTTGAGCCCCAACAACGGAACCTGGCAACGGCAGTAAGAGGTTTCAAAATGGCAATTACATCATTTGCCAGGACCCATTCAATCGAATTCAATTGGCAACATGGTTACCACGACCGTATCATCCGCAACAACACCCATTTGAAAACGGTCCGAAAATATATCAAAAACAACCCGGCAAAGTGGGTTAATCCAATTGACAAAATCTCGGCAGGTGGGTTGTAGAGACGTTTATAAACGTCTCTACCCCGCCCCCGGATAAATTATCATTGGGGTAAAATCGCCCCCGGAAAAATTATCGAAAGCCATTTCATGGATTCCGCCTGCCATGCATCCCACATCGGCCCCTGATACCCGTTCAGCCCATGGCCTCCGGAAGGCAATTTCAGATAGTAGGCCGGCACCTTGTACGCCAAAAGGGCATCGTAGAAATTCTGGCTATTGGCCGGCAGTACCACCTCATCATCCAGGGCATGCGCCAGGAACACCGGCGGTGTCTGGTCGGTCACCTGCTTCTCGTTGGAAAACAGGTCGGCCAGTGCGGAGGACGGATCGGCGCCGAGGAGGTTTCTTTTTGAACCTCCGTGCGTTGCGGGTCCCATGGTCACCACAGGATAAACCAGCACGGCAAAATCGGGCCGGCAGCTCAGCTTTTCGACCGGGTCGGCAGCATCGGAATTTCCGGCATCGAAATGGGTGGCCGCCGTGGAGGCCAGATGCCCGCCTGCCGAAAAACCGGCTATCCCAATCCTGCCGGGATCAATACCCCACCCGGCTGCCTGGGAGCGCACCAGTCGGATGGCCCGCTGTACATCCGCAAGCGGGATTTTATAATTTCCTTTCGGCAGCCTGTATTCCAGGACGATACCGGTTATACCGCTCCGGTTGAGCCATTGTGCGATGCCATGCCCTTCGGGCCCGGTAACCAGCATGCCGTATCCGCCTCCGGGGCAGATCACGACGGCGGTACCGTTTGCATTCACCGGCCGGTAAACCGTTATTGAGGGGCTTTCCCCCGCCGGCCGGCCGGCGCTTTCGGGAATTGCACCTGTCCAGAGTGGCAGCGAGAAGGGCGATTGGTAACGGCCTTCGAGGATGGCCTCAAACGCTGGCAATACGGTTTTTAAAACAGTCTGATGGCCCTCTGCCGTCGGATGCTGACCGTCGCCTGTATCGAAACCGAAGAAGCCGGCATCCACCAGCCAGGCGGCTTCATCGCCTGACAGGGCCCGGTATTCCGAGAATGCTTGAGTGACTTCCCTTCGTGCCCGTCCCGAAACCGGCACCATCACAATGATCTTTGTTTGCTGGGCAACACGGCTCCGAATCCGGATCAGGGCCTCGGTCACGTCCTTCGCCGCAGGTGCCCCATTCTCGCCCAGATTGATCAGTACCACATCCGGCAGCGGGCTTAGCTTACCCCTAACCAGGCGGCACACGGTTGTGGTTGTGCTGTCGATCAGCTTTTCCAGCGAAGGGATACCCGCCATTCCCCCGCCCCAGTCGTAGCCGCCATAGGCCAGCCGCGACTCACGATAGCCGAAATGGCTGGCCAGCAGGTATCCGTAGCCTGCCCGGGAATCACCCGAAGCCGCCCAGCGGTCATCTTCCGGCCTTCCCTGACCCGACAAGAGCGCCGCGCCATCGCCTGACAAGATGGAGTCGCCGATGTCGAGCCACACCTTTTTCGGCAATTTCAACTTAGCCGTACTGCCATGATCATTGACAACAAATCCCGATATTTTAACCGAGTTGGGAGGCACATCGCCTGAATAACGGTCCTCCATGGGCGACAGACCCCGGATAAACAGATCGATTACCGGATCCTGCACATCGGCACTCAGTTCAACCAGAATCTCACCGTACACCAGCTGGTGTGTCCGCACAGCGCTCCCGTTCACCGTCCAGGCCAAAACCGGCAGGCTATTTGGAGATTCAAACTGCATGTGGTCGGTTTCCACCAACAGGGACACGATGGAAGTTCCCCGGAATTTCACGGTGACGGAAGCTCCGCACACAGTGGAACTGATGGCCCCGTCGATGCACACCCAGTTGTAAGGGGAAAGGCCGGCCTTGACATTTCGGTCGGTTACCGGGATGACCTTCGCGGATAGGTCGCAGGCATGGATCAGGAATACCACCATCAGGATAAATCTCACCAGGTGGGATGTAGAGACGTTTATAAACGTCTCTGCCCCGCATTTGGACACGTTATCCCGTG
>CAYWHP010000093.1:2868-15296 GCA_964457845.1 uncultured Porphyromonadaceae bacterium
GTGATGCGGAGACGTTTTTAAACGTCTCTACCCCGCATTTGGACACGTTATCCCGTGGTGATGCGGAGACGTTTTTAAACGTCTCTACCCCGCATTTGGACACGTTATCCCGGAGATGGTACCGTTTTATCGTATTATTCAATTCCAACCTCCCAAAAGGTTAATGCCGCAATCCCGTTGGTCCCGAATAGAAGGTTTTTCGCCGATCCATCCCAATCCTTGCCGGACAGGTAGGAAATGGTATGGGCGTTCACCGGGCGGGAAAATTTCATCCGCAACACGTTGCCAACCGGGTTATCGCGCTTTGATGAATTAACCACATGGGTTGTAGAGACGTTTAAAAACGTCTCTTCCCCACCCCCGGAAATGTTATCCGAAATGACATTCCGCCCATCCAAATATATGTTTTTCAAAATTTCATCATTCCACACCACCGGTTGTCCGAAATCGAGGGCGATTTCATCATGGGTGGCAGTGGTGAACCAGGCACGTTTCAGGTTCGGTGCAGTAATCGTCCGGTCGGGAACGAGTCCGTAATTATCATGCTCCACAAGAGGGCTCATAAGCATCGCCAGCTGGCGGTAACCCTCGAGATCGAAGTGGCACATCCCTTTGCCGCTTCCCGGGAAGACGATCCCAAGGGTCGACATGACGCGCATGTTGGAGAAGAGTTCCGGCAGGCGCCGCTGCTCCTCGCGCAGCTGGTCGTCGGTTGGGCCCATCATACAGGGGAGCGGCCATACCTGGTATACGTAATAGTTTTTAATATTGGGGAAGTCCTGTTTCCAGGCGGCGGCCAGGGTGACAAAGTACTCGCGGTATTTTTTATAGTCCCAGTCGCCGTCGGGAGAAGCGGCCCCGCTGTTGTTCTCGCCCTGGTGCCACAGCACCCCGCGGATGCCGTGGGTAAGGTGCGCGGCCTGGATACGGGTGAGGAGCCGGCCGTAGATCGTGGTGGAATCGTTCGGGTTCTTTTGGTTGCGCTGATGGGCATCGACGCGGGTTCCGCCCACCGCGCCGTTCATCAGGCAGGTCGGCATTTTATACTTGTCGACAAGGTTTGCTGCCATCACCATTCCCCAGGCGCCGACATGCCGCTCGCCGAAATCGGGCTGACCCCAAACGCGGGTACGAACCGCATTTCCCCAGCCGCACGCCACCGAACCACTCCAGGAATTTCCGAAGGAACGGATCCAATTGCTTTGGGGTGGTGCGGGTTCAATATCCTTTTCAGCGTTCGGGCCGGTAGCTTCCGCATTCGACTGGCCCTGGATGATATAGGCGTCGCCACAGACCATGTTGTTTACGTTGCGAAGGATAGTTTCGATGCCGCCGGTTTTAATCCCGAAAACGGCACGGTAAACCACCAGGCCGGGTTTGAGCTTTACAGTAAAACTAAATCGCCTGTCATTCAATAACTTACGCTCAACTTGTTCAAACAGCTGATTATCAGCATATACCCGCAGAAATACCGATTCTGCCGTCTCCTTCAGGGTTCCATTATAGAAAAGGGTGCCTTCGTTTTTATCATCCCTCGCAAAGAACTGGTTGTCTTCAGGCTGCTCATCCCTGCCGGGCTTGCGGTATACCCACGGATCAGAAGCCGGTTCCTTCACCAGGATCGGAAGGATGGCCTTTGTCGGGGTGCCGCCGTTGTCAAGGGCGAGGTTCACCGAAATGGGGCCGGTATATTGAGACCGGTTGATAACCAACTCTTTGGAAGATTTATCCTGATGGGTTGAAGAGACGTTTTTAAACGTCTCTACACCGCCCCCGGAAAAATTATCGATAATCACGGCACCACCGGTAACCGACCATTTGAAATTCAACTGGCCGGCGCCCTTTGACTTCATTGCACCAAAATTGGAAACAACAGGAACAATCCGGATGGTATCGCGGCCATTCCATTCCGCCGGGCCCTTCAGGGTTACGACCGGTTCCGGAATTGCCTCCCGGATTCTGACCGGGATGGTGATCATTTTCACGGTATCGGCATAAACGGCCTTGAAAACAACCTGAGCCTCCTCATCCATTGTAACCCTGCCGGCATCGAAGGTAAGGGTGGTCCTGTCGGCAGCCATTACTGTTTCCGTTCCACCCCGCCTGATCAGCCAGTATGTTTTCAGTGCCCCGCCCGCTTTGGCGGCAACGGTTGCGCTTTTCCCTTCGGCTATTCCGATGACCGCCGGGGTAACAGAGAATTCGTTACCGGGAGCAACGATAGGTCCAACCAGCGTCTGAACAGGCTTCTGGTTCTCGTAACCAAGTCGTACCCAATCGGCAGAGCGGGCCACATTGGAGATCCGCACCTCATCGATTTCCCCGTTGAACCAGTAATCGTTCATCCAACCGCCGAGAAACATCTTTGCAGGACTCTTGATATTCAGCGGATTCTTGACCGAAGCGGAGAACCCGTCAGGTTTGCCGTTGACATAAAGGGATGATTGGCCGTACCGGTAAGTGTGCGCCGAATGAATCCAGCCGCCGCGGCCGAGGTTGCCGGAGCTTGAAATGTTCGCCCCCGACCAGTAGCAGTCGAGCCGGATCATTGGCGGATTACTGTATTGCATGATCACCTTGCCTCGGGGCTCCTCGTTTCCGAAGCCGGCGATGATTCCATCCGTACCTTCGGGCCTGAACCACGCTTCGGTGGTGAAGGCACTGCTACCGGTAGGAAACGCCGTGATATTTTCACCGCAGTTCACGCCCTGGCCCTCTTTCAGGTGCCTGGCCATGCCAATCATTCCCGGTGTAAGGGTAGTGCCGGCATTTACCGGCTGCAGGGTACCCGTTTCATCTCTCAGGGCATCACCCATGTGAAGTACCGCCAGGTAACCGTTTGACTTATTGAACACAGCGCTTCCGTCGGATTCGCTCTTTGCACCTTTCAGACCCCAGTACATCCGGATCTCCTGTCGGGTGTTCCCCCTGATTTCAGGAATCTTAACCCAGATGGCGGCCGAGCCTCCGGCGGGATCCCATTGTTCCAGCTGGTAAGCCAGCGGGTTGCCGCCGGCATCGGTAAACCGGATGTCCTCGCCCTCTGGCCCGGCCTGATTAAAAAGGAAAGACGCCTTATCCAACCTGACCAGCAGCGGAAAGTCCTTTTCCAGGGCAGACACCTTCAGATCGGCCCCTTCCGGGGTGGTCAGGATAAACATCGATCCCGAATATTTCCAGCCGCTGTAGGGCGATACACATGCCTGAAGCGGCTCATCGGAAACGACAATAACCTCCGCAAACGGATTCAGTTTGCTTAATGGCAAAGGGCAGGAGGCGGGATCTATAGCAAGCCTGCTGCCATTCCATGTGAATTTCAGCTGCCGCTTTTGCCCGTCGGTAAACATGTATACCCGGTTGACGCCACTAAGATACTTGCCCGTGAATTTTCCGATTTCCTCTAATACAATCTCTTTACCGGTCCATTCGAGAACGTGAACGAACATTTGATGGGGCTTAACGGTAATCCGTGTGTTTTCCGGCGGCTTTACAGGGACTCCATCACATCCGTAAATGCTTGTTCCATAAATATTTACCCACGACCCCATCTTGCCAAGAATATCAGCGGCTTCGGGAATGATCACCCCGTTGCCGTCGGGTCCCACGTTAAGGAGGTAATTACCTCCCTTGCTCACCATTTCGATCAGGTTATGGACGGCCTGTTTGGGCCCCATGAAACTGTCCTTCACAGAATAGGCGTATGAGAAACCAAGTGTTCCCGGGTTTTCCCATCCGCCGGCCTGGTAGCCGCCCGGCGTTTCGTTGTCGCCTTTTGACCCGTAATCCCCGTCGTTTGAGTTGAAAAAATTGCTGATGCGGCTGTTTATCAAGCACCAGGGCCGGTTGGTATGGATGACGGAATCGAGCTGAGCTATTTCGGCTCTTGTTTTCAGACCAATGCCATCAAACCATACAATATCAATGGGATAGCGGGTTACCAGTTCCGTTACCTGTTTCAGCGCATAGTTCGGGAAGTAGCTGTTGTGCCAGCGCTCCATGGCACCGGGCAACTTGTTTTCCGGGTAATCCCAGAAATTGCACTGATTGTAACGGCCGTCGCACGCCGCATCAGGGTGGTGCCAGTCGCGGTCGACCGAATAGTAAACGCCGAATTTAAGCCCTGCCCTTTGGCAGGCGGCTGCGAGTTCGGCGAGGGGATCCCTGCCGAACCGGGTCATATCCATGATGTCGTAAGTGCTGACTTTCGAATCATAGAGCGCAAACCCGTCGTGGTGCTTGGCCGTGAATACGATGTACTTCATCCCGGCATCGTGAGCGATCTTAACCCATTTTTCGGCATCAAAACCGACAGGATTAAATTCCCGGATCATCGAATCGTATTCAACATTAGGTATTTGCCTGAACTTCAGCCACTCGGAGTACCCTCCTTCAAACTGCCCCTTCCAGACACCACCCGCCAGGGAATAGGCTCCCCAATGGATCATCATCCCGAAACGGGCATCGTTGAACCACTGTACCCGCTCATCGCGCGTCACTTTCGGCGCCGCAGGTGTTTGGCCCCATATGGTAGCGGCAGAAAAGATGCCCGCCACGACAGTTATCAGCATCAATTTTCGCATTCGTGCAGTATTAAATGTTTTCACCAATGTCTTCGAGCGTCCGCCCCTTCGTTTCCGGGAAATACTTCCACACCACGATCACCTGCACAACCATCATCACGGCAAAAAATGCAAATGCATGTCCAACACCGTTTTGCGATGATTTTTCTACAACCGGAAAAAGGAAGGTGATCAGGGCGGCAAAAAACCAGTGGGTAAAACTGCCCAGCGACTGCCCTTTTCCGCGTACGCGGTTCGGGAATATCTCGGCGATGAGCACCCAGATGACAGCGCCTGTTGAGAAGGCGAAGAACATGATGTAGATGAGCAGCAAAATCAGAAGGCCATAACCCGTAAAAGCCTGCGCATAGAAGTATCTGGCAATGAGGCCCAAACAAACCGACATACCTATTGAGCCTGTAATCAGAAGTTTCCGCCGGCCAACCCGGTCGATAAGAACCATTCCGACAATGGTAAAGATGCCATTTGTAATACCGACAAGGATCGACTGGAACATTGAATCGGCATTGGAGAGACCGCTGAGCTCGAATATCCGCGGCGCATAATAGAGTATCGCATTGATGCCGGAAAACTGGTTGAACATGGCCACCAGGAACGCAATCGATATCGGCTTAAAATAGATGGGATTGTAGAGACGTTTAAAAACGTCTCTGCCGCCCACGTCGTTGATCGCAACGCTGGCCTTTATTTCGTTGATCTCCTGTTCGAGGTTATCCATGGATACAGAGGAGACGTTTTTAAACGTCTCTACATCGGCCTTGGATGGTGTTTCGTTGTTTTGATGGATTTTACGGAGGATGGCACGCGCCTTATCGATCTGACCGATTTTGATCAGGAACCGCGGGCTTTCGGGGATGAGCCAAAGCAGGCTGAAGAAGATGAGGGCGGGAAAGCCGGCCACACCAAGCATCCAGCGCCACGGCTCATCTCCGGCTGAACGAAGAAGGTAATTGGAAACATAGGCCATCAGGATCCCGAAGATGACATTGAACTGGAAGAGGGCTGTCATTCTGCCCCTGATTTTGGCCGGGGAGATCTCTGCAATGTAGGTCGGGGCAACTACTGATGAAGCACCCACGCCTATTCCACCCAGAAAGCGGAAAATGATGAAGGCAGGAATATCCTGTGCCAGCGCACTTCCGATCGCCGTCACCACATAAAGTGCTGCAATGATGAACAGAATGGGCTTACGTCCGTAGCGGTCGGCCGGCCGGCCGGCAGCAAGGGCGCCGATCACCGTACCGATCAGGGCTGAAGAGATGGTGAACCCGTGCCAGAAGGCCGAAAGGTTGAACAGTTTTTGAATGTGCTGCTCCACTCCGGAGATGACTGCCGTGTCGAATCCGAACAGAAACCCTCCCAGGGCCACGATGACCGACCAGGTGAACACCTTGGTAAATGTTTTATTATTCATTGGTTGCAATCGTTATCCATTTTATTGATCTATCCCCGGCGCGGGTAGGTAGAGACGTTTATAAACGTCTCTGCAACCCATTTGGAAACATTATCCGGGGGCGGGTGGAGACGTTTTTAAACGTCTCTACAATCCCTTTTGATAAGGTTTCCGTTGGGCGAGGGGCGGCAACGCCGGAAATGCGGCATGCGGTTCTGCCTGGTACCAATAGGCCACCGAAGCGATGTCATCGTCGAGCAGGCGGTATTTCCCGTTGTTCCACCAGCCCAGCGACTGGATGGTTACCTTCAGGTCTTCCCTGAAAGAAATGGGATCCTGGATATGCCACCGGTAGAGGCTCCACAGGTTTGGCAGCTCACCGCCATCGGAAGCCTGCAGCGGTGTTCCCGCGTAAGCCGTGGTAAACGTTTCCGGGAACCCATAGCTGCCCAGAAAATAGTCTTCCGTACCAGTTCCGCAGATGGTCGGGAATTTCGTGTCGCCGTCCATGAAAAACTTCACCTCACCTTCTCCAAACCAGCCTTTGGAGGTCATCTGTGTCCAGGAAAGGAATGTGCCCACATAGCGACCCTGTCCTTTCACGCCATCAAGGATGACATACGGATTGACACTGCCGGTGCGTGCCCTGCGCCATTGCGCATGGAGGTAACCGGTATTTGCCGGCACCGGCTTCAGCGCATAGTTGATCTGGAACGCCAGCAGGTGCAAATCGGTGGCTGCCTCATTGGTAAAGGTCACCCGCACGTGCTTCCGAAACGGCATGGGCCAGAAGCAGTTCATGGCATTTGCCGGGTTAACGGTAACGACAGCTGAGTTCACGCGGGCAAACTTTTCGTGGCCGACTGCAAAGAAATCCGGTGCCGGCACCTCGATCGAGGGTGTTGTCTCGTTATCCCAGTAAAAACGCAGCACATTGGCCCGGCTAAGGCCTTCCACCATCCAGATGTGCTGGATGATCCCCGGACCATCGACATCCATCAGGGTAACCGTTTCACCGGCATTCACCCTCAGGAAAGGCTTTACCTTCCATCCCTGACCCAGACTGTCGGCGGCGCGCGCCGAGGCGGCGGGCTTAGCCTCCTTCGGATCCGGAATGGCCATGCCGCCCTTCCCTTTTTCTCCGGTCAGGTTTTCTGCCGAGATCGAACGGCTCTCGCCGTTATCGAGATAGGGCAATCCGGAGAGTCCGGCGGGTGCTGTTCCTTCACTACCGCAACCTGCCAGGAAACAAATCATGCCGGCAAGGCATGCCACCTGTTTGATTCTTTTAATTACTTTATTCATAGATATTTAAATAGATTTTGGTTACTTATGTGTCCAGGCGCGGACATGGTCCGCATTTACAGCATTTTCTACAAGTCCGACCCTGCCCGACCAGCTCATCCGCTTAAGCATGACCAGGTAATCGTTGAGATAGGCTTCCATCAGGTCCTTTTTGAAAACCAGCCTCACCCGGCTCTTTTCAGGAAAGACCAGGTCGCGGTTCACCCGCACGGAAATCGTTAAACCGGTGCCATTCCTTTTCATGGTTCCGAAAACTGTTTCCCTGCGATTGAAAAGGATAACATATCCCGAATCGCGATTGATCTCGTAATAAAAACCAGCCGGGGATTTTTCGTGTTCATCCGAACCGATGGCAAGGTCAGCCTCTACAACCCCGACAAGCCCGGTGTCGAATGGTTCTGCAAAAAGTCTGACAGGGCCGCCGGTATTAGCTGATACATCCAAAGAAAGCCCTGCTTTCTTGCCCTTCAGCAGGTTGTTTTTCTCCCACCACTTCAGCCTGAGAATCCCTTCACCGTCGATCTCCACCGCCTTAAGGGGAGCAGAATAAATGACGTCGGAACCGGTATAGAAATGGTTCACCAGCACGCCGTTTCGCCCGATGGTTTCACGAGCCGGTGCGTTGTGGAAAAACCTCGGAAAGTAAATATCGCAGCCCTGACCGAACATGTTCGGGTTCTTTTTCTGGGCAATGAACGGCCCTTCCGGTTTGTCGGAGGAGGCGATCCTGCCTTCACTCACGGTTAGGAAGTACCTGTTGCCGATCTTTTGTATCCCTCCGAGTTCGCCGGTGATGTTGCCTTCCACGGGCGGCAGCGCCGACCAGCGGATTCCGTCGGTGCTTTGGGCGAAACCGAATCCGCAAACAGGCCGTTCGGGTGTTCCCGGTACCGGATCTGCTGTGAAATAGCCGTAAAAAGCACCATCACTGCGCCTTACGCAATCGATGCAGTCCCATCTCCCTTTGGGCAGATACCAGCGCGGGTCCTGCACAAATCGCATCGAATCATTCACCTTGGTCCAGTGCAGAAGGTCGTCCGATGTTGCAAACATGATATCCTGCTGATCCCCGAACCACTCCGAGTAATTCATGATCCAGCGCGGTTTGCGGTCAAATCCGGGCGCCTCGATGATGTGCCCTGTACCCATCCAGGTGGTGCCAGGCCGCGGTTCGAGCATCCGGCCCCTCTCCCTCCAGTTCACGCCGTCGGCGGAAGTCATGAGTTCAAAGCTGTCCCACTTTCCTCCCTTGCCGGCCAGGTAATACTGGTAGTAAACGCCTTTGTAGAAATAGACCCAGGTGTCCCACATCTGCCCGGTGCGGGAGGGCGTGTAAAAACCTGCCTGAACCGGGACGGAATCCCGGACATCCTGTCCGCCTTTGCAGCCTTGTATAAAAATGGCAATAAAAAGGAGCGCCAATACGGACAATGGACGAACAATCCGGTTTCTTTCTATTTTCTTCATGCCCTTTGCTTTATCTCGTTAATACTGTAACAGGTCCCAGCAGCCCTGATTCCTGAAGGTCGCCATAGCTGTTGTTGATCAGGTTGGCCACCCGAACACGGATCTCGTTTGCCCCCTGTTTCACAGCGGAAGATATGTCAAACACGTAGGGACCCCACATTCTGGACCCGACAGGCTTCCCGTTGACCCACATCTCCGCAACATGATTAACCTCGCCGAGATCAACGATGACCTGACTTCCAAACATGTCGAGTTGTATTGTTTTCGTATAATCGAGCAGTCCGCTGAAATTTTCGGCGCCCCATATCTTCCAGTCTTCCAACGGTTTCGCCACGCCTGTAGCAAATATTGCCGGCGGGGCCGAAGGAAATTCCATAACCGGCTGGATAGCCGGATCATATTTCACTTGCCAGTTCCCCTCAACCAGCTGGATCAGATCCCACGGTTCGGATTCCGGTACAACGTTTTCCGGTGCCGCGGGATCAAACACCAGCCAAAAGGCTTCCAGTGGTTTGAATATTAAACTGACATGGCTCTCCGACCCGGACAGCTTCGAGCCAACCGGCCGGATCTCGCCCGTCTCACAATCCCATACTGAGGCAGCTCCCTTCACGCCGGTGATGCTTAGTTCACACACCTTTGCCGTCTCACTGTTGTTGGCGAGCCAGAAAAAGTCCCTTCCGTTTATGCGGCGGTGAAGCTGAAGCATCGGAAAATCACCGGAAACAAACTCCACTCGGCTCTTCAGGCCTGCGGCCCCGGTCTCCAACGAAGGCTTCAAACTCTCTTTGCACGCGGTAAAAGAACCGGCGGCCCTTAGTGCGTCCATCAACCTTTTCATTTCCGGATCGTTGAGACCATTTTCCGCCGAGGCTCCGGGCAGATCACCCAATGCGTAAACCCTGCCTCCGGCTTTGGCAAAATCCACAATTTTCCTTGCAGTTCCGAGGGTGAGGATATCTAACTGAGGCAGTACAATAGTGCCGAAAGCAAAATCGCGCACCACCAGCTTACCTTTTTTAACTTTCATCTGGTTCAGATAATACCGGTCGCTGACCAGGAATCCGACTCGGGCATCGGTCAGGTCATTGATGGCATCCGCATACCCCTTGTTGATCAGGTGGAACCGCTGATCATCCAGCCTGCCCTCGAGTATGTCCCATACCCGGGTGTCGAGCATGGCGGCATGGGTGTTCATCCAGGCGGTTTCCATCGGATTGAAGAGCAGTACATCCGGAACCGAGCTGCCCATGGAGTTTACATAGCTTGCCCGCCGCGCAAAATCCGTCCAGATGTGCATCCATGGAAACATAGGGTTTTCGGAATACCAGTCGGGTGGCCAGGGATTGCCGGTTAGCTTCCTCGTGGTAAACACGCCGTGCGGTATGATGTGGCTCATGCCCCATGCCGTCACCGCATTCACCGACTGTTTAAGGAAAGGCGGATTGAAAGTCCCCCATGGCATTGCCTTGCCCGCTCCATTGCCAGCATTGCCAAAAACACCGGCGCCCATCAGTTCAGTGGCGGCTCTCGTATTCTGAAATTCGGCCACCGATTCGATTTCCTTGAAATCATGAACCTGCAGAGCCTTGGCTCCAAGGCAGTCCTGGCCGGGCATGGTCACACTCCTCAGTATCTTCATGTGATCGCCGACGGTATTCACCTGCAGGGGGATTCCCTCCTCCCACACATGGGCGGTGGTATACATGCCCCGCTTCTCGTGCCAGTCAGTCACCTGGCGAAAATTGCCGGCATACAGGTCGGAAACCAGATCAAACCACTGCCAGCGGGCCTTCGGGTAGATCCCCTCTGCATCGGTGTTGATCATGAGTGGCAGCATCAGCCGGATGTCCTGTTTGTATTTCAGCCGGTAACAACTGTCGAGTGTTCCCGACCAGGCGAGCTTCCGGCCGTAATCCCCTTCGTGGTCGATAAAATCACCGGGGATCGATTTGCCGAGTTTATCGCCAAGCCGTCTTGCATAAGGCTCCAATGCAATATCAATAAAGGCTTTAGCCAGCCTGTCATCGATCGAATTAACCGCGCCGCCGTCCATACCGGCCTGAAAATATTTGTTGAAGACATAGATTCTCCAGTCGCCGCCTTCGGGCACCTGCCAGCTGAAAGCATCCCCGGATCCGATCATCTGAATGGTCTTGCTGAGGATAGTTACCGGGACATAAGGATCGGCATTGCCAACAACCGACCAGGGATTATCGCCAGCCTTGGCTATTTCCCTGGCATTCTTCCAGTTGCGGATGTCATGATCCTCCATTTCCCATCCTTTGGGGGAAGCAAGCGTCGTCATCCATGTTTTATCCGTTCCTGCCTCAATGATTTTACCATCGTCCAATCCGGCGATCAACCCAGCTGTCATGCCGAACGGTCCGTCGAAGTTGCTGCATTCCACGGCCAGCACATTTCTGCCCGGGTTCAGCAGGCCGGTCAGGTCGAAGCGTCCGGGCTTTTCCCAATCCGAACCCTCACCCGCCTTTTTCCCGTTGACAAAAAGCACATAAGCATTATCTCCTGTAATCCGGATAGCTGCATAGGATACTTTTGTGCCGGCGGGTATATCGAATGCATAACGGAACAGGCAGGTGTGCTTGATTTCCTTTCCATCCGGATGCCATATCCATTTGCCCAACTGAGGCTGCGGGGGGATGGCCTTAACCGGTTCGGCCAGTTGTGCTGCCACGGCAAAAAAGGAGGACGGGACCTCCGCCCTGGCGCCCGCCTTGGCGTCGATGGTCTGCCAATTCAGGGATTCCGCCTTCAGTTCCGGATGCTGTTTCAATACCCTGCCGTTTGCCTGAAAGCTGGGCCACCAGTATTCGTCGCAGTAGCCGAGGTACTGCTTCTGCTTTTCAGCCTCGGAAAGCGCAGCCCCAAAGGAGGTGAACCATTCATCGCCCAGCCACTCTGCCGGAGGCAGATCCGGCGTGCCCACCATGGAGTTTCTGGCATGGGCGTATCCCGGGTTGAATCCCTGCGAACCCATCACCTTCGCCATTTCCGCCATCTTATCCGCGTTGAGCGGTTCATCCCAGAACCAGAAAATAAAGGGTGCATAGATCATGTCCGGCTCAGCAAAACCCTTTTTCAGGTCGTCGTAGGAAACCTGTATGCGCTGTCCCCTGTTGGTAGGAACCTGGGCTGGCTTTTCACCGGGGCCGCAGGCGGCGAGTGAGAGGAGGAGGGAGAAAAGGATAATATTCGTTTTCATGGGTTGTGAGTTAGCAGGTCAGTGCGGTCGGTTTACCACGGAGGCACGGAGAGCACGGAGTTACACGGAGTTTTAATAATTGCTATTCTTAAAATTCTTATCCTTATTAATGTTCTTAACGTTTAAACTGAAACCAGTCTACACGGAACAGATCCTCCCCTTTGCCTGAGAATTTGAGCCAGATGGCATGGACACCTTCAACGGGACTGATCTTGCAGGACAGGGTTTGCCAGGTTTTGCCGTCACCGTTACCGGGAATATCCAGCTGGCCGATTGAATCGCCCCAGCGGGTATCCAGCCCTATGTCGATCCTGCCGGGGTCGGCACCCGGAGCCACCCTGATGATCAAACTATCAGTACCCGGCCTGAAGTTAAAATACTTGTAGCCGGCATTGTCCTTGTTCCTGATCCCCGCCAATTGTTCATTGTCCGCTTTAAAAGCCTCCACCCTGACATT
>CAYWHP010000093.1:15396-17118 GCA_964457845.1 uncultured Porphyromonadaceae bacterium
CGGTCATTGTCGATGATCACACCACCATAGGTAAACGGACCGAACGGCGATTTCCCGGTTGAGTAACCGATGCAGGTTGGCCTGCCCGACCGGCTCATATCGGCATAAATAAAATAGTATGTCCCGTTTCGTTTGACCATGTAGCCTCCCTCATGGAAGTAATGATCTTTTTCGGTCACCACGTTGTCGTGAATGGTGGTGCTGTCGATTTCGGTCATGTTTGGCTTCATCAGTGCCACTTTTGCCTGAAACTGGCCCCATATATAATAGGCCTTGCCATCGTCATCGATGAATACGCAGGGATCGATCTCATTGATCCCCTTCAAATCGATGGGTTTCCCGTTGGTGAAAGGGCCGAGAGGTGAGTTGGAGGTGGCTGCGCCTTCCGTGTTTTTTCCGGAAGCAATGCAGTAATAAAGGTACCAGGTTCCGTTCGCATACTGACAGTCTGGGGCATAAAGCGGTGCATCACTGTATGATACCTGATCTCCCTGGCCTTTCGATATGAATGCATCCGGTGTTAAGGTCCACGATTTAAGGTCGGTTGTCGACAGCACGTCATGCCGCCATGAACAGAAGTACATTGGGCTCTCATCACGGGAACCGTACACGTAAAGTTTGCCGTCCTTCCAGACATGTGCCGAAGGATCGGCAATGTAAATACCAGGCGGAACAATCGGGTTCTGGCCACTGAGGCAGAAGGACACCAGGAGGAACAGAATTGGTCCAAGGAGTTTTTTCATCTGCCGGGTCACTGGTATTTTCCGTATTTCAGGCACAATTCAATGAACTTCTCCACCCGCTCCGGGCTCACGTCATTCTGCAGGATGTGGGCGGGCGAGATCATGTAGCCTCCGTGGTTGCCAAGGATGCTTATCTTTTCGGCAATATCCGTCTCCAGCTCCTCATCGGTGCCGCGGGGAAGAAGGTCCTGCTGGTCGATGGCTCCCCAGAAGCTGAACAGGTCGCCGAAATTGTTCTTCATATCGGCCGGCAGATGGCCCGGAACGCCCGGCTGCACAGGGTTGAATACTTCGAATCCCATCTCGTGGATATCAACGAGAAGATCGCTGACCGCACCGTCGCAGTGAAGGATCGGTATAATATCCTGGTTGGCCGCCCTGAAACGGTCGATCATCCGGGTATAGATCGGCTTGAGCTGATTCCTGAAGGTGTCGGGCGGAATGATGAGGCTCTGCTGCGTTCCGAAATCGTCTCCAAACCAGATGGCATCGACTCCCTTTTCGATGAGCCGAAGCCCTACCCGGGTCTGGAATTCGGCGCAGGCCTCAAAGAGGGGCACCACATATTCAGTTTCCATCATCATGTCGATGAGGAGTTTCTCCATACCCACAAGCTGGTGGGCGAGTGAGAATACAGTGACTTCGATATCCCCGAAAACCAGGTACTCATCGTGGTATTTCTTCACCAGCGCCTCCGCGTCACGGTATCTGCCCGGCGCATCCGGATCGGGAAAACGGAAAGCCTCAATGTCTGCCCTGGTTTCTGCATGGGCAAGCGGATAACCCACCACCTCAACATAGATATCGCCCTGCCGCATGCGCATGCCATACTCATTGAGCCAGGTGCCGTCAGTATCCTTTATGATACGGTAATCATCGGAAACAGAAGCCCCGGTGACCACCACATCGCAGCCCATGGCGGTACGCAGCTCATTGGCGCTGATCCGGTAGGTGACATCCTCGTAAAGGTTCTCGGTAT
>CAYWHP010000094.1:0-17108 GCA_964457845.1 uncultured Porphyromonadaceae bacterium
GATCTGGAAAGGCTGGATCCCGATATACTGTGTATTCAGGAGACGAAGGCGCAACCCGATCAGGTGCCTGAAGCCCTCATGCCACTGTCGGAATATCAGGTTTATGCAAATTCCGCCGAAAAGAAAGGCTATTCGGGCACGGCGGTTCTAAAGCAATACCGGCATTCGCGCGATCTTCCGGATTATTCAGGAGTGGCCGCCAACGATGATGCGCATCATCTTAATGTTTAGCGCTATGAAGCGCCATAATTGCCATAGTGGATTTCCACGCCAGAAACGGGTTGATTTTGTAGGAAGCGGCGGGTACGATTCATCATAATAACCGCGGACAATATTTTTAGCCATTGTTTTATTCTTTTGGTAAGTACCTTTCGATCCGATCATTCAGGGATAAGCCACCAGAAAGGATAGCCCTTTGCTTTGTGGATAAACATATAATGCAAAAACAGCTTGATCCAGTGACCGGCTAATCCGACTTCACCAACCGTATAGCTCAGATCACGACCCCATTGGGGATATTTCTGCCAATTGGGGACAATCGGGTAAACCGTCATGGTAGCAGCATTCCCTTTAAGCATTCCAAATCCCGCCGATACCACACAAGCAGCGCCCATTTGTCCCATGGAAGCCTTGTGTCTAAAATCGGTTCGGCCCGATTTGATTTGTTCAACAATATTTAACGCTACAATTTTGCCAATGACACCTGATGGCATTCCGGTTCTGGGCGGAGCCGGGGTGATCAGGGTTCCATTGGGACTTTTCATGGGTTTTGAAATCTGATGAGGAGGCGCAAAAGCTATCCCGGTAGCAAAAATATTGGAATAGGCCGGGCTTTGATAGGTTGAGGGCCAATCCTCCACGGACCAATCCTCAAAAGCCTTGCCGGAATAGTCAGCATCTACTCTCATAAATCCACTCGCGACAAAAAGTTTGGGGGTAATATCTTCTCCGGATTTACTGAATGCTTTTATTCCGGCTCCTGCAAAGGCCGGTATGAGCATAGCAAAATCGAATTCTACCGTTTTCATATCACCATCGAGGGTTTCGTAATGAGCAATTCCCTCTTCGACTTTCATAACGCCCGCCCTTTTGATCCAGTTAATGCCATATTCGGCAAAAATAGATTCACTGAAGACTTTGGTTGGAGTAATGTAACCACCCCGCTTAATGAAAGCGCCCCCCATTCCGAAGTCGCCCAATTCGTATTCATTTGATATCCAGGTCATCTCAGCCTTATCCTGGAGTCCGCGTACTTTAATCTGGCTGGCCACGTTGAGTGCATATTCAAAAGCAGCCCCCTGACAGGTAGCCCCTGGATGGCCAGTACCAATAAGAAAGCGAAGCTTTTCACCCTTCTCCATCCGGGCAAAACAACTTTTAAGGGCCTCCCAGGTGGAAACTGCATGGTCGCACGAGCAAACCGAATGGGTAAACTTTTTAGGACCCAAACCTTCTGTTGCGTCAAAATTCAGCTTGGGACCCGTTGCATTAACCAAATAGTCATAATCAACCTTTTCAACCTCCCCTTGACGGGATTCTCCGGTGTATTCAATGCTTACATACGGACGCTGCGATTCCTGGTCACCTTCGGGGAAAATTGCAGTAGCTTTCGCCTGCTTAAAATCAATTTTCCATCGGTCGTAAACGGGTTTCAGTTTGAACCGAACCTGCTCGATGGTCATCTTCCCTACCCCCACCCATATATTGGATGGAATCCATTGATAGTACGCAGAAGGGCTAACGACAACAACTTCGTGGTTTCGACCAAGCTTTTTCTTAAGGAATGCAGCTGTTGTATGACCCGAAATTCCTGCACCTAAAACGATAATTTTTGCCATATTGTCTGGTGAGTTAAGAGCACCTCAAATATTACGGAAACTCAATATCATTTCCTACTTGATTTGAATATAATTTCATATGCTGATACGGTTCGCCGTTGCCCCCATTGGCGGGTTCCAGCGCAAATCCGGCACGCAGTTGGAAAATCATGACAAAATAATAATTATCATGCGATCGATTTATTAGTTATGATGAACGGTGATAATTGACCAATGAATTGAACCGCCAGAAAATTTGTACATTTATTCCAGCCATATTTTTTTAACACCGGCCGTAGATGAAATCAACCCATTTCTTACGTAAAAGCATTCGGTTATTATTCTGCCTGACTCTCATCATAGCGGTTTCCTGCACATCAAAAAACCGGAAAGCACCAGAGCAGAGTCAGGCAAAGCCATCAGCATATCGATTTTCCGTACCTGAAATACCGGGGATGATTTCAGATCGCAGACTCCAGGCGGCCTGGCTTGCAGCGCATTACTGGGATAAATTTGATTTCACCGACAGCAGTGCCCTTGAAGGCAAGGAATTCATCTCAGAGGCCTTTGCAGATTATGTTATGGTTCTGGGAGAAGTTGCACCCATGAAGGCAGGCGAGAGCGTGAGGTCATTGATGGAGAAAGCATCTGATAATACAAAGCTCACCATTTATTATGCCGAACAGGCAGAGAAGCTTCTGTACAACCCCAACTCTCCAATCCGGAATGAGCTATTGTACGAAGTGTTCCTAAAGGGTGTTCTGGCATGCAAATCGCTTGAACCGGGTAAAAAAGCACATTTCCAATATCAATTCGACTTTGCTCAGAAGAACAAACCGGGAAACAAGGCAACTGATTTTGAATACACGCTGAAAGATGGCCGCCGCTCAAGTCTTTACACAACACCCGGGAAACTGATTATGGTCTATTTTCACAATCCCGGTTGCCATGAGTGCGCAGCCACCAAAGATCGGATAGTCAATTCACAAATCATTCAGAAACTCAAAACGAAAGGCTTGCTGAAAATACTGGCCGTATATCCGGATAAAGACCTTGATTTATGGAACAAGCATTATGCTGAGCTACCCGGTTCCTGGATAAATGGTTATGATAAGGAAACGATTATCCAGGATAAACAATTATACGACCTGAAGGCGATACCAACCATCTATTTGCTTGACGATGGCAAGACCGTACTCCTGAGGGACCCGACTTTTGAGCAGCTTGAGAATTACCTTAATGAAAAAACCATTTAAAAAACCAGTGGACGTGCCGATAAAGATAACACGGCAGAAACTGTGATTTTTATAGGTTCAACCACTCAGGAACCAACGATCAGTGCATCAGGCTCATCAGCGATCCTTTCGAGAAGAAAAACCGGTCTCCCTGGTTGACTGCCGCCCCGACATCGACCTTGATCCCGTTCCTGTCAACCCCTTCAGCCAGGTTTCCGTAAACCCACTCCCGGTCGGCACCGTGCATGGGCAGCACGGATTTGATTTTCAATTTGTCGACCGCATAGAAAATGCCCTTCTGAAAGGCCTCGGGATTGGAAGAGCCGCAACCGTACATATTCAGGAAAAAGGAGATATCCGGATGAATACCCTTTTCGGCCAGGAAATCGATCTCAGGGAAAAAGGGATTGTCCTTCATCTCCGGCGTATTGTTCGAATGGTCGCCGGCATGAAATACTGTCAGCCCGTCAACTTCGACGGCAAAACCGACACCGGCATCGTCCGATTGGATGGTTGTAACGGTGAGCGGTCCGATCTTCTGCTGGGTACGGGGCGGCATTGTGACAATCCCATCCCCTGACTGGGGCTCAAATCCGAAAATATAGGTTATCCCGGGGATATCGCTTTTCCAGTCGAGGATCTGCCTGTCGAAATGATCCCCATGGTCATGAGTAACGAATACGTAGGTCGGGATATCCTTCAGCTCTCCGGGCCGGATATGCCCGTTGGCCAGCAGCTTTTCGTCCGGCGGGGTATCGTTGTCCCAGTAATCGAAAACCAGCAGTGCCGACTTTGTTTTTATGGCCCATCCCGAATGCCTCAGGTACCAAACGTAAGCCTCGTCTTTAGCCAGGGTCTTGTTCAGGCAGGTTAAATCATCAAGATTGGTTTCCCATGGAATATTGTCAACGCCGGCATTGATCAACAGGTCTGCCGTCGTCTTGTTGCCATACTTCAGTGCGTAGGAGAGCGCCGTGTAGCCGTTTTTATCCTTCGCGTTTTTGGGGATGCCTGCTGCCAGCAGTTTACCCGCAACGGCGGAATTTCCCCGTAAAGCAGCTTCATGGAGCATGGATTTTCCCGTTTGCCCTTCCACTATGTTGATGTTCGCCTTCCTGGCGATGAAGAGATCAATCAGTTCCGGGGATCCCTTTTTAACGGCAATCTGCATGGGGACCATTCCTTCCGGATTGGCAAGGTTAACATCCGCTCCACGCATGATGAGAGCCCTGGCTGCCTCCACGTTCCCAAAGTCAACAGCCACCATCAGCGGTGTGCGCCCGGTTTTGTCCTTTTCGTCGACCGCGAAACCCCGGTCCAGCAGATAATGAACGACTTCCGCCCCCTGAGAAATGGTAGCGCGATGAAGAAGGGGCAAATGGGTCGACGGGACCTCAAGACCAGCGCCCTTCGAAACAAGCAGGTTGATGATTTCGACCGAGTTCATGCTTGTGGCGTGCTCCATTGGAGTCATGTTGTAATCATTTTGCTGCAGTGGATCGAAACCGTTAGCAAGGAGGATTTGCACGATCTCCGGATTCCTTGCCGTAATGGCCCGGAACAGCAGGTTGTCGCCCTGGGCATTTTTAACGCTGAGTTCGGCTCCCTGCGCCATAAGTTTCTTCAGCATGGCCGGCTGCTGGCCGGATACGGTGAACCATACGGGTGTCAGTCCCCGCTGGTCCTTTGAGTTAAGATCCCCTCCTTTTTGAAGCAGGTAATCGAAAACGGATACATTTCCATAGTAGGCCGAATAGTGAAGGGGGGTCAGGCCCCCACCCAGATCTGCCTTCATCTGCTGAGGGTCGTTCTCAAAGATTTCAAGTAATTCCGTGGTGTTTCCGTTTTCGAACAGTTTGAGAAGCTCCTCCCCGGTTTTCGAAACCTGCTGGCCGCTCAGCGCGGTGGCGAAGACCAGGAACAATACGATAAAAATGCTGCCTGTTTTTTTCATGATGTTTGTCTCATTTGGGTTTTTCAGGCAAAAGGTATCACTTCACAACGGGCTGTTGAACGATGATTTAACGGATGATGGGTTTGGATTTACGGTTGGAGATAATGCTGTCGCTTTTGAAAACGGCAACCTGATCCGGCGATTCCGCCATCGCCCTTTTATTTTTACGTTCAAAAACAGATACCAGTACGATCGATTTTACAGAGGCGGGAACCGCTATTTCAGCCGGATTGAAGCCGTCCATCTCCAGCAGGCCCATCCTGGAACAGCCGGAGCATAGTAACGGTATTAAAATAAAGGCAAGCTTTGCAACCCGTTCCACTTCCCTGTTTCTTGTTAGTAATTCATTATTAACCTGATAGCATACAAAAAATACGAAATTGTCGCGATTCGGTTAACGATATCGATGACAAAATCCCGGTTCCGGCTCCAGGCTTCCCCCCGACCTTTCTTTGTGTATTATTGATTGATTAATTTAGCCACATGGCAAGGAATCTTACATTGGTACGATCAGGACTGCTGTTGCTGTTGCTCGCCGGATTACCCCTGGCGGCACAGGACCGTCAGGGACTCAGCCCGGCGCAGCAAAACCAGATAAAGCGCGGGTATGGGATGTTCATCCATTTCGGACTGAACACCTTCAACGAAACCGAATGGTCCGACGGAACACTTCCGGTGAATTCTTACAATCCGGATCAGCTGGATTGCGATCAGTGGGTTAAAACAGCCCGGGAAGCCGGATTTCGCTACGTGATCCTGGTGACCAAGCATCACGATGGATTTTGCCTGTGGGACAGCAAATATACCGGCTATGATGTGGGAGCATCCCCTGTAAAAACCGATATCGTCGGCGAGGTTGCCAAAGCCTGTAAAAAGTACGGGCTTGAGCTTGGCCTGTACTACTCTTTGTGGGACAGGCATGAACCTTCCCATAACTCATCAGATCCGCAGGATTACGTGGATTACATGAAAAATCAGCTTTCCGAGCTCCTTTCCAATTACGGTGCCATTACCGAAATCTGGTTCGATGGTGCCTGGGCCAAAAAAACTGCAGAATGGCATGTGGAGGAAATCTACAATCATATTAAAAAACTCCAGCCGGATTGTCTGGTAACGGTTAACCACACGATCGGCAAACGGGATAATATCAATGCGATCGGCCAGCCGAAGGATTTTCAGGAAGGTGATCCGATCCGGTTCTTTCCGGTTGATTTCCGCACCAAGGACCCGAATCTCGCCCGGTGGGATGATCCCAAATGGTACCGGCATGGCGATAAGAATTACCGGCTAATCTTTGAGCATACGCTTTGCCTGTCGGATTATTGGAACTGGTTTCAGAAGAAGGCCAAGATCCCGGCCCGGTCGGTGGATGAGCTGGAAGAGCTTTTCTATTGGTGTACCGCCAACGATAATATTCTGATTATCAATATCCCACCTGACGAGCACGGTCTGTTGCGCGAACATGAACGGGTCCGGATACTCGAGCTGGCCGACCGGCTCGGCATCCGTAATCAGTCGGGACCGCTACCGCACGGCTATAAGAACATCAGCTTTCTCAAACCGGTTAATGCAACCAGCGCCGACAGCATTTTCATTGCTGCCAATGCAGTGGATTACAGCCTCGAAACCTGGTGGAAAGCCTCCTCTGATACAGCAACCATTGAGATAGATTTGGGCCCCGCAACAAATATCGACCGGATAACGATTTTTGAAAAGGGGGTCGAAAGGAGCCTGCCGGACGGGTTTACCACACTGGTCGACTTTTTTATCAGGAAATTTACCCTTGAATGGTTTGATGGGAAATGGAAGACCATTTACCAGGGTGAGGGAATCGGACGGTGCAAAATTATCAAGTTGCCGGAACCCTTGTCGGGCTCAAAACTCAGATTGCGGATACTGGCTTCCGATCAGCCGCCGGGAATCTGCCATATCGGGGTGGCTTCAAGCCAGATCAGTAAGATCATGGGATTCCGGCTCGATCCGATCGGCATTTCCGGCTTTTCCGACAGTGCCCGCCAGGTGCCTGTCAGCCAGTCGGTCCTGAGCGATCCGGATCACTTTGTCTGGGGCGGATCGGTTGTCAAAGGCGATGATGGGCGTTATCACATGTTCTTTTCCTATTTCGATGCCGGTAAAAACCTGCCGGTATTTTCGGATTCCTGGCTGCTGAGCTCCAAGATAGGATATGCCCGGTCGGACTATCCCGATCATGGGTTCCGGTTTATCAAAATGGTCCTGGGAGGGGCCGCTGCTGATGGAAACCCGGGCGCCTGGGATGCGCAGGGGGTTCACAATCCCCATATCAAAAAGTTTAACGGGAAGTACTACCTCTATTATATCGGCAGCCGTGATCCGGGCGAGCGGCCGCCAGGCGACCCCGGGGCCGGACTGGGCAAGCGCGACAGGATCCAGCAGGTTCAAACTGTATCGGTGATCGCTGTCGATCATCTGGAGGACCTGATCAACGGCAACTTCAAACGACCGGAATCCCCGCTCATGGCGGCCCGGACCCGCGTTAAGCCGAATCCGGTTATCGACCCTTCACCTACGGGTACCCTTGCACTGCCGGATAATCTGATCATGGTAAATCCTACGGTTGTTTACCGGCCTTCCGACAAGAAATACCTGATGTATTTCAAGGGGAACCTGTATGATCCGGGCTGGCGCGGTGTTCATGGCATGGCTATCGCCGATGATCCGGCCGGTCCGTTTCATCAGCAGGACGATTTCATGTTCAGTCTCCGGACGCCCGACGGGAAACTGGCGAGCGCAGAGGATCCTTACGTTTGGTATCATCCCGGAACGGAATTGTTTTATGCCGTTTTTAAGGATTTTCAGGGACATTTCACGGGTGCGGCACCCGGACTTGCGGTGATGATCTCCCCGGATGGCATCCATTGGAGAATGCACCCGGAACGGATTTTCACGCCCAGGGAATTGCCCTTGAGCGATGGTTCATCCATCCCGCTGGCAAATATGGAACGCCCCCAGTTTCTTATCGATGACAACGGGGAACCGTTGGCCTTTTATTGCGCCTGCTCCATCGGGCCATGCGGTCCGAAGACGGATGGGTCCACCTTTAATGCCCAGTTCGCGATCAAGATTCACTACATTCCCCGGAACCAGGTCTCAGCCCTCGATTAGATGTGCGGATTAAGACGACAACCGCTGCCGATTAGGCCGAACAATTAATCTGAACTTTAACAATCTGATTATTTGAATGCTACCAATGCTGGCAATTCCATCTTACAGCCGGCAGAAGCTGTAATTTTTATCGGCTCGTCCAGCCTACCGGCATTCCTGATTTTTAACGGTTCTGTTCCGCACGAATGACTGGCTCCCTTTCCCCATTATCGTGTATTGCAGCCCAAAATATGCATGACGGGGCAGGCCCGGATAAAAATAACGCGGTTCGGATGACCCGGCCGATCTTGCATTGATCACCAGCATGGAAGCATACCGGGTATCAGAAAGGTTATTGATCCCGATGTAACAGGTGAGGCGCCCGGCTTTTTTACTATCGATGTCGAACGACCATTTCATGTTGGCGAGCCAGTAGCCCGGGTATGTATCCTTATTGTCGTCGGCAAGGAATTGCCTGCCGGTATAACCTGTATCCAGCGTGACCTTCATTTTGGCCAGCGGGTTCCAGTTTAATTGCAGTACCATCGACTGATCGGGTATGCCGGGAAGAAGGTTTCCATCGTACGTTATCCCGTCATCTGAAAAATCGATGAACCGGTTGACGGAACGGGTGTAACTGCCTGTTGCAATCAGGATTCCGGGGAATGCCGGCGAGTTGAAAATTCGCCATTCCAGCCGGATTTCCAAACCCTGGTGACTGGTCCTGCCAGCATTGATTCCCGTGAAAATATCTTCCGTGATCCTTTTAGTGGTGAGCAGGTCCCTCAGTTCGATACGATAAAAGGCCAGATCGGTTGAAAGGGCCCCGCCAAAGAGCGTTAACCTGGTTCCCATTTCCCCCTGGAAACCCTGCTCAGGCCTTATGGCCGGGTTCACCTCTCCTGCTGGAAGAAGGGTTTCCTCCGGCGAGGGATGGGAGAACCCGTGACCCGCTGAAAAGTACAGGCTGATTGGCTCCGCAGGCGCCCAATTAATGCCGAACCTCGGAGAAAAAATCAGGGGAAACCGGCGGCTGCCCGACTGATCGCCATTTGGGGCATACCGGTCGCGAAGGCGGTAGTTTACCCGGTTCAGTGCTCCGGCCATCGATATGTTCACGGTCCGGGCCGGCCGATAGTAACACATTCCAAAAAAGCCGGTCTGGATGCGCCTTTCGCTGTTATGATTCAATAAAGCCTTATCGAGGTCGAGCTGCCAGTCATACTGTTCAAAGATCAGTTCCGTCCCAAGTATCCAGTCGGTTTTACCTGCCCGCAATGACAACCGGTTGCGGAGCCCGCCGCCGGCCGACCGGTCATCCAGGTTATTGAAGGGACGCTTTTCATAAGCATCGTGCCACCGGCCGAAAAGGGTGAGGTGGTTTACCAGGCGGTCCGACAGCTTGTTGGTCAGGCTGATACCGGAGACTGCCTTCTTATACTTTTCATATCCTCCGGCAGCCAGCCAGTTGGGGGCGGCCGCCCGCGGAGCGTTTTGGAAAAGCGTACGCCCAAGTGAGCTGGGTATCTGGCTGTACAAATCAATAAGCACCACGGTTGCCCTGACCGACCACCGGGGCTGTTCCACCAGCGCCGTGGCAAGAAAGGATGTGCGCCGGGCCTGGTTGTTCTCACGGTATCCGCTGGAAAACAGATGGCTGAGGTTGCCGTGAAAGTAGGAATGGCCCTTGTTGAGCGAACCGGCGATGGCGGTTTTTGCGGTATTAAAGCCGCCATATTGCGTCCCGGCCACGAGGCGGTTGTCGGGATGCAAAGTTGTTTGGAGGTTCATGTTTCCTCCCAGTCCGGATCCATACAGGGCAGAGGCCGGTCCCTTGATGACTTCGATTCGGTCAAGACCGCCAGGATCAATTTCCTCGGGCGTGGAAACCCCGTCGGAGGTAGTTAGGGGAATGTCGTTCAGGTAGGTCCGGATGCGATTTGTGTTGTAAGGGGTCCGGCTCCCCATTCCCCGGATCACGATCCGGCTGGTTGATAAGGTTCCGCTCTGCATCAGGATGCCTGGGACGCTGTTGAGCGCATGCGCCAGGCTGGTGCCGTCGTTGACCTGAAGGTCTTCCCCCGACAACACGGAGAAGCTGCCCGGAATGGTCCGTAGGGATCCTCCGGGCTGGAAGGCCATCACCTCAACAGTCTCCAGCAGATGAACCGAATCAGCATTTTTATCGTATTTCTGCGTTTTCAGGGTATCCTGTGACAGGGCGATCAACGACACCCGGCTCAGTAAAAACAGTAGAATTGAAAATCGGACCATTCGGTATTCCTGCATTTATCCCACCGGCATGTTGTTTTTCCATCCCGGATAGCTGTAAATGGCGGGCATGGCGCCGGAAACAGCAACGAAGGGATTATCGGCAGGAATGGTGCCGTCATCATTGATACGGTGGATTTTCCCGTTGTGGCTGTCGAGTTTCTGCGGAAAATCGAAATGTTGCCCGCGGTCAGTTGCCGGAGTTGCCTTGAAAATGACCTGCTGGTCGGTGAGCTGATTGTTTCGGAGCCGTGCCCGCATGATGGCCGTATTCCCGATCTTTTTCGGGCTGCCGGATTCCGGTGCGGAATACGAAAAATAGATCCACCCGTTCTTTTCATAATCGGGATGAAGGCAGATATCCGGCAAGTCCCGTTCCTGCGTAAGCAGCAGTATGATTTGAAAATATCCCCCTTTTCTCATGTGCCTGCATTGTAAACAGATCCAAAATAAGATAAATTTACGAAGCCCTGATAAAATAGCCTGCATAACGCCTGGTGAGAAATTGATCTTCGAATGTTGGCGATTCCATTTCACGGCCGGCAGACGCTTCATCTATTATCGGTGCGGCCATACTGATCAATCCAGCAGACTTTCCAATTTTGACAACCGCAATTCCAGCGCCCCGAGCCTGGCCTGATGCAGCCTGTTCTCCGATTTCAGCCGGTCGTTCTCAGCTTTCAGTTCCTTGACAGCTTCTACCAGCACCGCACTCACTTCGGCATAGTTAATGCCCTTGTAACCATCCGCCTCATTGGTAAATACCAGCTCGGGCATAACTTTTTCAAACTCCTGTGCAATGAAACCGATGCGTTTCCCGTATTCCGGATTGGACTTCCAGGTGAAGGAGACTCCGCGCAGCCGGGTTACCTTGTCCAGGCTGTTTTCCAGCGATTCGACATTCTCCTTTAGCCTTCCATCCGATGTCGAGGTGGTCAGGGTACCGTCTGCTGCCCGGTTAACAACACCCGCATAAGCTCCCGATCCGATGGTCCTGAACCGTGCATTGCCATTAACATCAAGTGATTGCGTCGGATCGGTGTTGTTGATACCGACATACGAATTTGCTTGTTTGGCAAAAATGGCGGTCTGGCCGGCATTGTTGTATACATGGAGTCCGCCGGCTCCGACATTGTTGAACAGGTGCCATTTTGCGTTTGATCCTTCATAAAGCCGGAACCCGGCATCCTGGCCTGTGCCTGCTTCCAGGAAGATAAAACTCTCAGGGTAGCTGTTACCCTTGACGTGCAGTCCGGCTGACGGATACTCCGTGCCGATCCCGACCCTTCCGCTGACATATGTTTTCGGGCCTTTAAAATAACCTGCATATCCATCGGGTGAATAAACCCGCCCATAAATACCATACGTAATTCCGGTTGAGGAAGATGCCGTGCCGTAAATCCCATATCCGGTTGAGGAACCGGCATCAGCTTTTACGCCGTATGATCCGCCGGACCCCCAGATTCCGCCGCCATCCATAGAACCGGCAACCCCTGATAATCCCCAGCCGCTTCCGGTAGTAGACGGATTTACCCCTCTCACTCCGGTTCCACCCGGAACACTGGCAGTTCCCACCACACCGAATGCCCCTTCCCCAATAACCCCGGTGCCATTAGTGCTTTTTGATTTGCCGGTAAATGCGGATGACCAGGTATCCCCGTAGCAGGTGATTTTCATGACTGTTTGAATGGCCCCCACCGTGGCACTGTCGGCATAAGGCAGAATCAGTCCTCCGGCTTTATTCTCCGAAGGGGTCCAGGTTAAGCCGTTGTATCTCAGGATTTGTCCGCTGGCAGCCGATTGGCTGGCAATTTTGAGAGGGGATGCGGGATTTCCTGCACCCGTCAGGGTGGCATCCGTGGAAATCTGCTCAACTGCTTTTGCCTGAAGAGCGTAGGGTACGCTCAACAGCTGGCTGGTGCCCAGGGGCTGGTAAACCGAACCTCCGGCAGGGTCGAGTTCCACCTTGACAAAATAGGTTCCCGTATACCAGGGAATTGAAGTGAAATTACCGGATGCAGGTGTTCCCTTCCCGATCTCCAGATCAACCAATCCAAAACTGTTGGTGGATTTCCCCGAATGGGTTTCACTGTATACCGCCGTTCCCGCGGCACTCCCGCTGAGTATGCTGATTTTGAAACTCACCGCTTTGTCGGCCATGACAACCCCGGAATAATCGCGCACAACTGCCTGATATTTGAATGCCTGCGGCACCTGTGCCATCATGTTCAGCCACCCTATGCAACATAAGATAAGGAAAACAATTGCTTTCATAATTACTTTCAATTAATCCAGTATTAAGTTAAGACTTTTATATCGGATAACCCGATTAAAGAATAACGTCAGGTCGGGCCAGTCCCCCATTTGGAATAACGAATGTTTATCCTTAAATTTAAGTTGCTAAACGGCTGATTCTAAATCCGGGTGCAAACTCACCGATAATAGCAGACGCACTTGGATATGGGGGGTTCAGCAACCTGGATTCTGACAACGGACTTGCAATGGATATGGTTTATTGCTCGATAATTGACACGAATGGGAACCTTTGGTTTGGAACCGATTCGGAGAAATCCGCACTGGTCAGGTTCGATCACTCAATCGTTGAAAAGGATCCTGATCCCCCGGTGGTTTTCATCCAGGGATTGAAAATACAGGATGAACCCGTCCCCTGGGCCAACCTGCTCAAAATTCAGAAGAATTGACTTTTCCGGTCTTTCCAGATTTTATCAGGTACCTGAAATGGACAAAACGCTTAAATTGAACACCTTAAAACGGGGTTTATGACCAAGAATATATACCATCGAACAATGAAAACCTCATGTTGGGCAGGTCTGGGTTATAACCCTTATCAGACACGCCGACAATGAAGCTGATATCGTGGAACGTAAATGGCATTCGTGCCATGGTCAGGAAAAATTTCTTTCAGGATCTGGAACGGCTGGATCCCGATATTCTGTGTTTGCAGGAGACAAAAGCGCAACCCGACCAGGTGGCTGAGGCCCTGGAGCCGCTGTCAGGATTTCACCTTTATGCACATTCCGCCGAAAAGAAAGGCTATTCGGGCACGGCGGTTCTTACCCGTATCCACCCCTTGCGGGTGTCGTACGGCATTGGTTTACCGGAGCACGATACCGAAGGGCGGGTCATTACCCTTGAGTTTGACGCTTACTTTCTGGTCGATGTCTACGTCCCCAATTCGGGGGCCGCTTTGAACCGGCTGGGATACCGCCGGATCTGGGATCTGGCCTTTTATCAATACCTGAAGGAATTGGAAAGGTTGAAACCGGTGATCGTGTGCGGCGATTTCAATGTGGCGCACAAGAGCATCGACCTGGCCCGGCCGAAGGAAAACTACAACAAAAATGCGGGCTACATGCAGGAAGAGATCGATGGTATGGACCGGTTCACTACCGGTGGACTGGTCGATACTTTCCGGCATTTTTATCCCGACAGAACCGGGATCTACAGCTGGTGGAGCTATCAATTGGGTGCCCGCGAACGAAATGTGGGCTGGCGGATCGATTACTTCCTGACCAGCCAAACCCTGGTACCCATTCTCAAAGACGCCTCCATCCATCCCGAAATCATGGGATCCGATCACTGCCCGGTTAGCCTTTTCATGTAAGACCGTACGGTGGATGCGCCCAACAAAATACCAATCCCCGACGGGCTTTTTACCTCTTTCCGCCGAAACGATAAAAAGCCCCGAAGGGCAGTACCGCTTTGCCCGGTTTATTTCTTTATGATCCGTGCCTGGCCAACCATACCCTGTCTGGTTTTGAGAACAAGGTAATAAATACCGTTCGGCAGATCAGACAGATCGAGGCTTCTGGTGAATACAACTCCCTGATTGTTAAATACTTCCTGATTTAATACCTGCCCCGATGAGTTTACAAGATCCATGTGGAGTATAGTCTCATTTCTGGGATTGATATTCAGCGTTACCATACCTGTTGTTGGATTCGGATAAGCAATAAGCTCAGGCTTTGGGGGTAATACAAAACCTTGCGACTCAATACCTACCATTATTGGCTTGATATTGATACCGTAGTCCTCAACTTCACCAAATGCAATATTTTCACAAGGCTCAGGCGTTTCGTCACGCTGCATCATAATTCGCATACGGGTGTTGCCGAAAACGGCATCACCGGGAATAGTGATGGTGCCTTGAACGACACCTTTGCCGCTCCCGCTCATGACCAATTCACCGTCACCCTGGAAGTCTCCATCATTATTGTAATCTATCCAGACTCTCCACATCTGATTTAATGTGTCTTTTCTGAATTTTGGCGTGAGCGTTGCTTCAATGGTCATGCCCCGGTGAACATTGACAGTTTTGAATGAATAATTGGAGTAGTCGTATCCGTTTGTTTTATATTTTAAATCCCCGATCTCGATCTGACTAATGTATTCATCCCGTGTATAATTGCTTTTTACAGGACAATATGCGGTAGGGTTTTCAGTCACAAGCAGTAAGTAATCTTCAACCTCACCGGGATATTCACCGCAAGGCCCGAGGAACATTTCCTTTGGCTGGGTGCTCCTTATGCGCATCCTGGTCATTCTCATTTCGGCACCTGCCGGCACTGAAACCATTCCATAAGATACCCTGTTTTCATCCGGAACAGAGAGTGCCAAAGCCTCGTCTGTGCTGAAGACCCAGTCGTTGTTCCAGTCGATCCATGCCAGAAGTGTATCTGCATATTCACCCTCATTAAGCTGCACTTCGAGCGGATAATATCTGCCTCTTTGTATCTGGGCGAACTGCTCGGTTTCCTGCAGGTATCCTTCATCGGAGGTAGTGCTTTCAATATCGCCGATAGCAACCCTTTTGATATGGCCGGCTTCGGATCCTACCCTGCCTGAACCCGCGCAGTATTGTAGTGAAGGATCTTCGGGGCGGGTGGCGGTTTTCCAAACGCCACGGCCATGCGTTCCGACAAACAGCTGTTCCGTTCCGTAATTAATCTCGATATCCTGCACAATTACATTTGGCAGGCCTGCACCATAAGCCGACCATTCTTCCCGGTAAGCATCGATATAATAGATTCCGACATCCATTCCTACATAGAGGGCATTATTCCATTTATTGTCCCAGGCCAATCCCTTTGCAGGTATGTTGGGAAGATTTTTGGAGAGGTTTTTCCAGGTGAGTCCCGCATCATAGGATACATATACTTTTTGACCGGCAGTATAGCCTGAAAGGGAAACAGCGATAAGATTCGGATTCCTGGGATGTACGGCAATTTTGTTGATCGTCAGGTTTGGCAACCCTGCTGTTATCTCTGTCCAGAACTCGCCGCCGTTAGTTGTTCTCCACAATCTGGATTCTTTTGATGCAAACAGGAAATCCGGGTTCGATTCGCTTATGGCCATGGAATTAATCCAATCTTCATCGGGATTGCTCGCATTATTCAGGAATGACCCGATGACTTTCCAGGTGCGCATTCCGTCAACGGATTTACGCACTTTATTGTTACCAACGAACAGTATTTGAGGGTTGAAGGGGTGTATTAGCACCGGTGTTACCCAGGGACCTTTACCCGGCTGTGCAATCGAATGATCACTGCAGAAGAAAGAACCATTCTGGAAACTTCCATACCGGACACTTGGTTTTGAATAATCGAAAACATTGTCCATACCGTCGCCCCCATTCCAGGCCTTCCAATCCCTGGTATCATAATAATAGGTTCCGTTGTCCTGTGATCCCCACATCAGGTACTCGGGGTTTGACTTGCATACAGATAAAGCATAGATCTGTGTACAATCGGCATTATCAAAACAGTTGGTAAAGGTATCCCCCTTGTCGGTTGAATAAGACATCCCTCCATCGGTACAGGCAAACAGGGTATTACCGATATAAACCAGGTCGTGAAAATCGCAATGGGTATATCCTATTTGGTTATCTCCCCAGGTCCATTGCGTGGATTGCACCCAGGTGAGGCCTCCATCAGTTGATTTCCAGGATTCAAATGTCCCAAAATGAAGTTCATTCGGATCAGTTGGTGAAACGGCCAAAGCGAACATATATCTGAGGTCCTCGTGTTTAACAGGAAGGTCGGCAACTTTACTAAAAGCAGCGCCGCTGTCAGTCGACTTAAAAGTCCCTTTCTCGCCGGAAACGACATATACAATTTCAGGATTGGCCGGCGTTACGTCAATAAGAATTCCACCGCTGAGTTCAACTGCATTTTTTTGAAAGGTCTCTCCGCCATCCCTTGAAACATGTAAAGCAGCCCGCTGGCTTACATACACTGTTTCAGGATCACCGGGCTTAAAACAGATATCATAGTAAGCACCAGTTGCTATCTTCGTCCATGTTTCACCCGAATCGACCGTTTTGTACAGACCCAGGGAGGATGAAACAAACAGAATATTCGGATTTTCAGGATCGATTACCAGATCAACGGTATTCTCGCGTTTGGTCAGATCAACCTCAAATCCTGTGATGTCCCATGTTTCCCCACCATCGAGGGATTTAAAAACTCCTGATGTATACGTATACCCGCCATCACCGTCTCCTGAAGAAATGTAAATCTCCTGTGGGTTTTGCGGATTAATTGCGATACCGGAAACGCCCAGGGTTGGAAGGTAGTCGGTTAAACATCTCCAGTTTTTACCCCGGTCAATCGATTTCCAAAGGCCTCCGGAAGGAGCTCCTATATACATGATTTTTGAATCCGTCGGATCAACGGCTACCCTGTCGAT
>CAYWHP010000095.1:0-17048 GCA_964457845.1 uncultured Porphyromonadaceae bacterium
GGCACAGCACGACATTGATCAGCATTCAGGGCATTCGCTGGCATTGAAAGGTGCATTTGTGGTTGAAACCGATGATTTACCGCTTAGATGTGATGAACCCAATTCTCCTCTTCCCGATGACAAAGTGCATTTCAATACGAAAGGCATGCTGGAACTCGGACGACGTTATGCCCTGGCAATTGCAAAAAATGAAAAACCCTGGAGATTGAAACCCTTTTAACCACTATCATGGAAATGATGGGCCACACCAAGGAGGAAACCACCGAAATCTATCTGAAAGCATTCGAGAATAAGACATTGGATGATGCCAGTGAGTTACTCAATTTGAAGTAGTTAATTCAATAATGTGTCAAGTTTTTTGCGCAAGATACTTGACATATGAAGGTATCGGTAACGAAACCGATAATGTCACTCTTGCCAATAAAACAATTTTATTGGCAAGAGTGACATAACTTCGCCATGGATTGAAATACATTGATGAAAACAAAAAAAAACGATCTTGCAGCTGCCTTAAAAAACAGACCAACCATAACAACTAAGGAACTGGTTGAATTATACCATAATGAAAACAATCAGGCTGGTAGTGCCAGCATTCGGAAGTGGATATCCCGGTTGAAAATGGCAGGCCAATTAGCCACTATCAGGAAGGGCCTATATGCTGTCTCTAAAAAACCGGTCTACAGTCCAAGGAGTGATGAATTTATTGAATCCCTAATTAATACGTTCAAAGCAAGTTATCCTGAAATCAATGCTTGTTGCTGGTCATCCGGCTGGCTGAATTCTTTCATGATTCATCAACCAGCCCGGTATTTTTATCTTTTTGAGACAGAACCCGATATGGTCGAAACTGCGTTTAACCTGTTTAAGGACAGCAAGCTAAATGTCTGGCTCAACCCGGATGAAAATACCATGCAGCTTTATGTGCTGGGTTCATTGGATCCTATTATTGTAAAACCATTGGTATCCAGAGCTGCACTAATTAAAACTGGTACAACAATGCTGCCGACTCTTGAAAAGATACTGGTGGATGCCTGGACTGAGAAAAAGATATTCAATTTTATCCAGGGTGAGGAATTGGTGAACATTTTTGATTTTGCCTTTGCCCACTATGCTTTAAGCTATTCCCGCCTGATCGGGTATGCCCGAAGAAGAGGCACCGATCAGGAAATCGATCAGTTTGTGAGGAAAACAGTTCAACCCCAAAACAGAACCTTTTTAAATGATTAGCACGGAAACTTTCACCCCTCAATGGATTGACTCGTTCAGACGGCAGGAACAATACCGTCGGGTGAATCCGGCGCTGTTTGAAAAGATGGTTTACGCTTTTGCTTTACTCGAATCTCTCGCCAAAACTGATTTTGATTTCATCTTCAAAGGTGGAACATCAATAATCTTAATGCCGGTTTCAACCAACAGGTTTTCAATTGATACCATACTGTTGGATGTTTTGTTCGAGGAAAATCCCTACAAAGAGTTGACTCGGGTGGAGATACGTAGTCCCTGGCTACAAACTTCCGAACCCAATATTCAGGTAACCATCCCTTCGGTAAACTCAATACTGGGAGACAAGCTCACCGCATTTGCACCTGCCACCACCGGAGTTCCATATTGGTTGGGTAACCCGGATAAACCAGATAAACGGATTGAAATCATTAAACAGCTGTATGATGTATCACTGTTAATCAATCACTGCACCGATCCCGGTGAGGTGCTTGAAGTATTCAACAGATTAGCTGACAGGCAGATAAAATATCGTAATCTCAAGATCAATATTGGAAATATTGTTGCCGACATTTTTTTAGCGGCACTGATCCTTGCTAAGCGTGATAAAAACAAATCAGAGCCGGATCTTTCCATATTTCAAGACCTTCAGGTTGGCTTATCCAGATTTGAAAGTTACATCATGACTGGTTCTTTCCACATTGAAAATGCAATCAGGAATTCTGCAAAAGTGGCATGCTTTGCCCAATCTTTATTGAATCCTGGATCCAATCCTTTCAAATTGTATACAGACGAAATTGATCTATCCGAATCAATCATTGAAAATCCGGAATTCAACTTTTTGAACCGTTTCAAGAAAACCAACAAGGAAGCTTTTTACTATTGGTTCAAATGCCTGGAAATGTTAGGATTAACTCACTCGTAACAAGAAATGATAATCAGGGCCACACAACAGCTTTACCGACTATCCGGAATACCAGCGGTAAAAAATACCGATGAGCCCGCCTTACCATTTCCAGGTGAATGGTATGCCAATTTTGTGGAACGATTCGACGGACGGTATAATGCAATTCACTTTCTTCACAATCCGACCCGGATTTCAGTATTGGTTCCGGGAACTTCCCTGAATTCCGCCAAACCTGTTTTGAGGGATCGGGCCACGGCGTTGCTGATGAGAAAAGGTTACGGGCGGTTGCTGTTTCAGTATGGATTGTTAAGCCCTACGGAGTTTTATGCAACAAACAGCCGGAGCGTAATTGCTTCCATGAATCAGATAAGGTATGAAATTGAATTCCAACTTGCCTTACCAGAAACTATTGAAGATATCGATTTAGCCCGGATCGAGGACTTACAATTTGAGAACACGTTTAGAACAGGGAGCAAAACCAGAGATTTCACAACCCCGGGCAGAATCCTGCGCGAACTCATGCCGAAACTACCATGAAAAAAGGAAGAACACTCAAGCTGAACAAAGACTTCATCCCTTGCGAGGCCTGCGAAAATGAAGAAATCTACCCGAATGGTATTTTTCATTTCAACATTTCGAGAATTTTAGAACATATAATCTCCGGTCAGCTTATTGTGGAGCAGGAAGATATCTGCGTTCCGGATTGGTACAAATCGCATTAGCCGTGACTGTATTCGGTGCGCGGCCGGAACTCCCCCGACAAGCTGATTTGGGCTACAAAGGTGTGAAACCCGGATTTTTTAAACTTGTAACAATTGTTACAAGATATTGATTGTTGTAAAAGTATCTTACGCAGCCATAAAGTAATTTGTCACTCATGGATGAAAATGAACAACTAAAATCCCGAAGAAAATTCCTGCAGAATCTTGGATTGGCCGCTCCTGCTGTAATTGCCGGTGGAAGTGTCCTTCTGGAAGGCTGCAGTTCGCCGGAGGCAGGGGCCGGCGCCAAGACCAAAGTGTTAACCGCGGATCATAAGCTGGTTGAGGTGGAGGCTTCCGGAATAGCAGCCAATCAGGAATCAACCGATAAAAGTTATCTCACCAAAAGAGGAAGAAAAGGGTTGCCCGGAAAGAAATTCGTTCTTGTCGTGGATCTTGGTAAATGCAAGAATGCCCGCAAATGCATGGATAAATGCGAGGCAGTTCACCAGCTCCGGCCCGATCAGCACCACCTGAATGTTTTGCTGATGAAAGATAGCGAGCATACATCGCCTTATTATATGCCTAAGCATTGCCAGCACTGCGATAACCCTCCCTGTGTCAAAGTTTGCCCCGTAGATGCCACTTTTAAGAGGAGCGATGGCATTGTTTTGATCGACAACGAGCGTTGCATAGGATGCAGGTTCTGCATAGCCGCATGCCCGTATACCGCCAGATCGTTCAATTGGTATGAACCGATAGATGCCGAAAAGTATAAGGATGTTCCCTACGATATTGAAAAGAATGTTCCTCAAAAGAAGGGTACGGTAACGAAATGCACGTTCAGTGCCGACTGCCTTCGCGAGGGTAAGCTTCCCTACTGCGTATCGGCCTGCCCTAACGGGGTATATTATTTTGGAAACGTATACGAAAATGCGGTCACCAACGGTACCACCGGTGAAACGGTTTCTCTCAGCGACCTGTTGGCCAGGAATTCCGCTTATCGCCTGATGGAGGACCTGGGAACAGCGCCTTCGGTATACTATCTGCCCCCCAAGGACAGGGCGATGATTCCTTCGATCGATAATGAAAACAGCAACAAGATCTAAACATGACAGATTTATACCGGAGGGACGAGCAAATAAAAAAGGAACGGCTGCATGAGATTATCGCAGACCTGACCAGGCCTCTCAACCAAAACAGTTTTTCCTTTAAACTATGGATAGGCTTTCTTCTCCTCGTGATGGCAGGCGCCGGATTTATGTATGTCAGGCAGCTCAGGCAGGGACTGAGCGTTACCGATATGCGCGACATAGCATCCTGGGGGTTGTACATTTCCAACTTCGTTTTTTTGATCGCTGTTAGTCTGGTAGGTTCCCTGATAACCGCCATATTAAAGCTGAGCAACGTTAAATGGGCGACACCGCTAACCAGGATCTCCGAGATTATTGCAGTAGCAGCCTTGATATCAGCTCTTCTGATCATCGTAGTGGACATGGGGCGCCCTGACCGGCTCTGGCATATTTTTGTCTTTGGCAGACTTCAATCGCCCATTGTGTGGGACATCATAGTCGTGAATACTTATCTGGTTCTCAGTCTGCTTCTTCTGTACCTTCCCCTCATTCCTGACCTGGCCCGTCTGGGCAATTATATGACCCATAAGCCGGCCTGGCAACAGAAGATGTACCGGGTTATGTCGCTGGGATGGCAAGGGACCGGCGACCAACTGAAACTGCTGGAGAAATCAGTAGCGGTGCTGATGGTCATTACCATACCGGTTGCATTTTCCATTCATACGGTCACTTCCTGGCTTTTTGCATCAACACTGAGGCCCGGATGGGACAGCACTATTTTCGGCCCTTACTTTGTTGCCGGAGCATTTATGGTGGGAGCGGCGGCAGTTATCGTGGTCATGTATTTTATTCGCAAGGAATATAATTACAAACAGTATCTCACAGATTATCATTTTGATATGATGGGTAAGCTGTTGGTGCTCACCTCACTGGTTTACCTTTATTTCAACCTGAACGAATACATGGTGCCGGGATATAAAATGAAATCGGGAGAGAGCGCACATATCCTCGGACTTTTCACCGGGGAATATGCCCGCATGTTTTGGCTTGTGCAATCGGCCGGTCTGATAATACCGATCATTCTTTTGGTCATCAAGCCATTCCGGAAGCCAAGGCCCCTTCTTCTGATTGCTGTTGTTATTGTGGCCGGCGCTTTTCTAAAGCGTTACCTGATTGTTACACCAACTCTTCTTCACCCGTTCCTCCCGGTGCAAAATTATCCCGAGAGTTTCTCTCATTACCACCCCACCTTTTCCGAGATCGTAATTACCTCAGGAACTTTTGCCATCGTGGCGCTGGTAATTACGTTGTTTATCAAGTTGTTTCCAATAATTCCGGTTTGTGAAACAGCCCACGAAAAAGGTATCGATCAAGAAACCATTAACAATTAGTGACATGGCTACTCTGAAGAATATAATAACCATCCTGTTTATTGCCTTACCGGCTGCCTCTTTTTCTCAATCCGAGGTTTGGACGGTTCCACCTGCCTCTGCATCACTGGTAAATCCGTTAGAGATCAAACCTAAGAACCTGACGGTTGGCAAGAATATTTATATGAAAAATTGTGTCTCCTGCCACGGTCAGAAGGCTGATGGCCAGGGCTTGATTCAAAGCGCCAGCTTTCTGACCGAGACCTTTCAGAAGCAGCCCGACGGGGCCATATTTCATAAAATGGTTACCGGAAGAAGCAAGATGCCGGGTTTCCGCGGTGTGCTGAAAGATGATGAAGTCTGGTCAGTAATCAATTATCTCCGGGTCCTGGTGAACCCATCGATCCTTCCACCGCTGAAAGACATTAAGATCAGCCTGGGAGCTAGCGAGGAAGCCCGCTCCCTGACTGCTTCCATATTTACGGCCGATTCTGCAAAGCTTCCACTGGCGGAGGTGGATGTTCATTACTATGTGAAGCGGGATTTCGGGTTCATGACCTTTGGCGAGATATCGAATTATACCTCGGATAAGGGACAAGTTACGGTGAGCTTTCCGGACGACATCATTGGCGACGAGCAGGGCAACGTTTTGGTTTATGCGCGTGTTGAGAATGATTTTCTGTATAAAAATGCTGAAACCCGGTTGAGCCTGAAATGGGGATCCCCCCTGGTTACCGAGGATACGAAGTTCGACCAACGGACTTTGTGGGGCTCTCGCAGTAAAAGCCCGGTGTGGCTGCTGATCCTGGCTAACGGCATCCTGGCCGGGGTTTGGGGAGTAATCCTTTATATCCTGTATAACCTCTTCAGAATAAAGAAAGCGGGTAAAATATTTATCAAATAAAATACACCTCACTTGATGAACACTATGCTGAATATGAATCCGGAGGAGATCCGGGCAGTGATTGCCACCAGGTTTTTACAGCCGGGCTTCAATTTCTGGTTTTCCGATCGTGAGCATATACGCAGCCCTTTCCCTAAGGAAATCAGGGAGGCCGCGGAGGAGCAAACCAGCCAAACTTTCTTCGAATGGATAGAAGGGCACCGGGAGGAAGAATGGAAGAATATTGATGACGAGGAGATGGTTGACATGTTTGAAACCATCCTTTTTAACGAAGCCATTAAGCTGGTCGACGATGAGGATCAGCAACTGACCATCTCCTATCCTTTTTTACCCAGGAAGGGCGACCAGGTTTGCAACCATCTCAATGAAGCAGGAAAGGTTACTCAACGCAGGGCCGTTGCAACCAAGGACAAACCGGCCAGGCTGGAACTGACGGTCCTTAACGAGGGTAACGGAAAGAGCTGGAAAACCTGTTTTGAATTAAGTCAGTCATGAAAAGATATTCAATCCAAATCATTCTGACCGGAATACTCGTGGGCAGTATCTTCAGTCAGATCCTTCAGGCCCAGGATGGGGAAGCGCTCTACAAGCCTTGTGCTGCCTGTCATTCCATTGGCGGCGGGCGCATGGTTGGTCCCGACCTGAAAGGGGTGACCAAGCGCCGGAGTTACGATTGGCTGGTGAGTTTTATACAATCTTCAGGCAAAGTTATCAAAGCCGGGGATCCGGTGGCATTGGCCCTGCTTGCCGAATATAAGAATGTTCCGATGCCTGACAATGCCCTGACGGCCGATCAGGTTAACATGATCCTTACTTTCATAAACGGAGGTAAGGCAATGGCTGGAGCCGTGGACCCGAAAAAGGTTGCATTGCAGCGCAAACTGGATTCGCTGTTACTCGCAAATTCTCCTGCCGATATTGCTACAGGCCATGAACTGTTTACCGGTGTGAGGCGGTTCGCTAACGGCGGGGCCTCCTGTAATTCCTGTCATAATGCAACTTTTAACGGTATCGGTAGAGGCGGACTTTTGGCAAAGGATCTGACCAAAGCTTATTCACGCCTGGGAGGATTTGCGGGAATCAAGGGAATCATCCTGATGCCGCCATTCCCATCTATGAGCGTGTCCTATAAGAACAGTCCAGTTCTGGATGAGGAAGCGGCCTTTCTGCAGTTATTTTTAAAAAGCACAGATAGTCAGAATCTTACAGAGCCGGTGGTTAACAATTCAGGCTTTCTGAAACTAGGATTAATGGTCGGCTTTATGCTTGCCATGGCTATAGCTATCCTTTGGTACCGAAGAAAGCGCAGGACGGTAAACCACGCAATTTTAATAAGGCAAGAGCGCTATTCAATGTAAAAAAGAACTGTCTGAATTATGAGTTGGATCAAAGATTTAATATCGCCCCAGACCCGGAAATGGGAAGATTTCTACCGCAGCCGGTGGCAATATGATAAAGTTGTGCGCAGTTCCCACGGAGTTAACTGCACGGGCGGATGCAGCTGGAACATTCATGTGAAGGACGGTATTGTGGTATGGGAAACCCAGGCCATCGATTATCCCGTTTTCGACAAGGAATTGCCTCCCTATGAGCCTCGCGGCTGTCAAAGGGGGATTTCAGCATCCTGGTACCTGTACAGCCCGATCCGGGTAAAATATCCGCTCATGCGCGGGGCTCTGCTCGACTTGTTTCAGGCTGAAAAGGCCATAGCCGGGGACCCTGTAACAGCCTGGCGAAATATACAGGAAACACCCGGGAAGAGAAGGCAATATCAGGTGGCCAGGGGTAAGGGCGGATTACGCCGGGTTACCTGGCCCGAGGCACTTGAACTCATCGCGGCAGCAAATATCTATACCGTAAAAAAGTACGGTCCCGATCGCCTGGCGGGGTTTTCGCCTATTCCGGCCATGTCGATGATCAGCTATGCCAGTGGTTCGCGTTTCCTGCAGCTGATGGGGGGTCTGAACCTGAGCTTTTACGATTGGTATTGCGATTTGCCACCTTCATTTCCCGAAATGTGGGGTGAGCAGACCGATGTTGCAGAAAGCGCCGACTGGTTTAACTCCAAATTTGTTGCGGTGATGGGCGCCAACCTGGCTATGACCCGCACACCCGACGTCCATTTCTTCGCCGAATCGCGCCATAACGGAACGAAGACGGTAGTTTTTTCCCCTGATTTTAACATGGTGGCCAAATATGCCGATACCTGGATTCCGGTGCATGCCGGACAGGATGGGGCTTTCTGGCTGGCCGTGACCCATATCATCCTTAAGGAGGCCCATCATGAGAAACAGATTCCTTACTTTCTTGATTATGTGGCGAAATATACCGATAGCCCTTTCCTGATCGAGCTTGAGAAAGTGGAAGGCGGCTATACACCAGGCAAGCTCTTACGCGCCAACCGTATAGAAAAATTCAGGTTGGCCGAACATGGAGATTGGAAGTTCCTGAATATCGATCGTGAAACCGGACGACTGGTATGTCCTCGCGGCAGTGCAGGACATCGCTGGGACAGCAAAGACGGGAATTGGAGCACTCTAACCCTCGACGGCGAAGATCATTCGGAGTACTATCCGCTGCTAACTTTGCTCGGCAGTCAGGATGAGATTCACCAGGTTGAATTTACGGAATTTGGCCTCGACAGGAAGCGTTGGAGGGGTGTTCCGGTAAAATATATAGAAACCATCAATGGGAAAGTTCCGGTAACAACGGTTTATGACTTAATCATGGCCCAGTATGGGGTAGGTCGCGGCTTAACCGGCGACTATCCTGACGGCTACACCGATAAAGATTCGGCCTATACCCCTGCCTGGCAGGAGATATTTACCGGCATTGGCAGCGACACGCTTATTCAGTTTGCCTCAGAATGGATCCGAACGGCTGCGGCAACCAAAGGAAAGTGCATGATCATTATAGGGGCCGGGATTAACCACTGGTACCATTGCAACCTGATTTACCGTGCCGGGCAGATGGCCCTGGCGCTGACCGGGTGCATCGGGAAAAACGGGGGAGGGATGAATCATTATGTAGGGCAGGAAAAACTGGCTCCGGTAGATTCATGGGCCACTATCATGTCGGGCAAGGACTGGCAAGGACCGGCCCGGTTGCAGCAAACCCCCATCTGGCACTACATGAACTCCGATCAGTGGCGTTATGACGGCAATCACAGCGATTATAACACAGTCCCGCGAAATGAAATGACCGAACTCCACACCGCCGACATGATTGTTAAAGCGGTACGGAACGGATGGATGCCATTTTATCCCCAATACGACAGGAGCAATCTTGAGATCGCCAAAGAGGCCGTATTCAATGGTGCAAAGGACGATCAGGGAATTGTCGACTACGTGGTTGATCAGCTGAAAACAAAAAAACTTACCCACTCTGTTGCCGATCCTGATGCAGAGATTAATTTTCCGAGAGTTTGGTATATCTGGCGAGGTAATGCATTGATGTCCAGTGCAAAGGGCCATGAATTCTTCCTGAAACATTATCTGGGAACCCATCATAATTCCATTGCGGATGAAGTTTCGAAGGACCTGGTGAAAGAGGTTCGCTGGCACGATGAGGCACCACAGGGGAAGCTCGACCTGATTGTGGACGTTAATTTCCGTATGGACACATCGGCCCTGTATTCCGATATCGTTTTACCCACGGCATCCTGGTATGAAAAGAACGATTTGAACAGCACGGACATGCATTCCTTCATACACCCGTTATCGGCAGCCGTTAAACCTTCATGGGAAGCCAGGTCGGATTGGGATATCTTCAGGAGTATAGCACAGATAACCTCGGTGTTTGCTGAAACCCATATCCCGCTGCCGGTTAAGGATATAGTAAATGTTCCGATTTCGCACGATTCTGCCGGGGAGATCAGTCAGACATCGGTCAGGGATTGGAGTAAGGGAGAATGTGAACCGGTGCCCGGTAAAACTATGCACAACATTGTGGTGTTGGAGCGCGATTATACACAGATTTACAACAAGTTCATCTCACTCGGGCCAAACGTACGCAATGGAATCGGGGCACATGGCAATAGTTTTAGCTGCTCGGATTACTATGACGACATGTTTAAAGATGAGAATCACCTGCAGGAGGTGAATGGGGTTAAATATCCCTCATTAAAGGAAGATGATGAAGTCATCAATGCCATCCTTCACCTTTCTTCGCTGACCAACGGCGTTTTGGCCGACCGCGCCTATGCAAATGCTGAAAAGCGCACCGGACTGAAGCTGACCGATTTATCGGAAGGCAATAAGAATGTGAAGCTCAATTTCGATGATTTAAAATCGCAACCTCGGAGGTATATCAATTCCCCCATATGGTCGGGAACGATGGGTGAGGGAAAAGCGTATGCCGGTTTTACCTACAATCTCGAAAAATCGGTTCCCTGGCGAACCCTCACCGGCAGGCAGCATTTTTACCTGGATCATGAACTGTACATCAAGTTTGGGGAAAACCTTCCAACCTATAAGCCTTCACCCAAACCGGGTGTCCTGGGTGATCTGAAGAATTCGGTTGAGACAGGTCCGTCGATCATCCTGAATGTGCTGACCCCACATGGTAAATGGGGTATTCATTCCACGTATACCGATAATATCCGCATGCACACCCTTTCGCGCGGAATTGGTCCCTGCTGGATGAGCGAGGAAGATGCAGTATCACTGGGCATCAACGACAATGACTGGGTTGAGGTTTACAACGATTACGGAGTTTACAGCACCCGTTCAATAGTGAGTGCGCGAATTCCCAAGGGCATCTGCCTGATTTACCATGCCACCGAGCGAACCTATACGGTCCCGAAATCAGAAGTAAGAGGCGGTAAGCGGTCAGGAGGCCATAATAGTCTCACGAGGCTCAGATTAAAGCCCAACCTGATGGCGGGCGGTTACGGGCAGTTCTCCTATCACTTTAATTATTGGGGCCCGGTAGGGGTAAACCGCGACACATTCGTGCGGGTGCAGAAGATGAAGAAACTGGTTTTTTAACATTGAGAAAAAGCAAGAACTATGGATATCAGATCCCAAACAGCAATGGTTTTTCACCTCGATAAATGTATCGGCTGCCATACCTGTTCGATAGCCTGTAAAAATATCTGGACCGACCGGAAAGGGGCGGAATACATGTGGTGGAACAACGTTGAGACCAAGCCAGGCACCGGCTATCCGACCCATTGGGAGAACCAGAAAATCTACAAGGGCGGTTGGGTGAGCAGGGACGGGAAGCTGGAGCTACGCGTTGGAGGTAAGCCCAGCGGACTGACCAAGCTTTTTCATAACCCCGACATGCCTGTCATGGACGATTATTATGAGCCATGGACCTATGATTACGATCATCTTTTTGAAGCTCCGCAAGGTTCCGACCAGCCCACTGCGCGCACCATCTCGCTGGTAACCGGAGATCCTATCGATGTAAAGGGAGGGCCAAACTGGGATGATGATTTAAGCGGGACCCCTGATTATGCCCGTAATGATATCAATCTGAGTAATATAAGTGCCGAGGATCAGGAATCGATGTTTCAGCTGGAGCGGATGACGATGCACTATTTGCCGAGAATGTGCAATCACTGCCTGAACCCGTCGTGTGTGGCTGCCTGCCCGAGTGGCGCAGTTTATAAGCGAGGTGAAGACGGGGTAGTGCTCATCAGCCAGGAGAAATGCCGTGCGTGGAGGCTTTGCGTTACGGCCTGCCCCTATAAGAAATCCTATTATAACTGGACAAGCGGCAAATCGGAGAAGTGCCTGCTTTGCTATCCACGTCTGGAGTCGGGCCAGGCACCGGCCTGCATGCATTCCTGCGTGGGGCGTATCCGCTACCTGGGTGTACTTTTGTATGATGCCGATAAGATTAAAGAATTCGCTTCGTGCCCGGATGACCAGCTGGTCGACAGGCAACTGGATATTTACCTGGATCCATTCGACGAAGAGGTGATCCGTGAGGCTCAGAAAAATGGTATCGCCGATTCCACACTTGATGCCGCCCGAAAGTCGCCGGTTTATAAATTTGTTAAAGAGTGGAAAATTGCCCTTCCTCTCCATGCTGAATTCCGCACCCTGCCCAGCCTGTTCTACGTACCTCCCATGTTGCCAGTGATGGGAAGCATGACCGATGGGGTTTATCAATCAACAACAAGTAATTTATGGGGAAAGATTGAGCAATCGAGATTGCCGGTTCAATACCTCGCCAACCTTTTCTCCGCCGGCAATACCGATAAAATACGGGATGTGCTGAAAAAGCTGATGACTGTGCGCTACCACAGAAGGCAGGTCACGGTAGGAGATGTTGATGATAGTATGATACAGGAATCATTTGCCGCAACAGGGCTGACGGCTGAGATTGCCGATGCCATTTACCGGCTGACGTCCCTGGTTAAATACGATGAAAGGTTCGTTATTCCGCCGGCGCATCGCGAGGAGGCCATCGAGATGATTGAGAGCACTGATGACCGGAAGGGGAATGCCGGATTTGGCGAAAAAATGGGCACCAGGAGGGTGTTTTGATTATGCAGATTTACCCGCTTGCCAGCCGCCTGTTCACCTATCCTTCCGGAGATTATCAGGATGTTATCAGTCAGTTTGGGGCAGCATTGAATCCTTACGGGGAAGGTGTCCTGGACGGATTCCGGCTAATAGACCGGCATTTTACCGGGTTGCCGGTTTCTGAGCTGCAGGAATATTACATACGCACATTCGATGTTAATGCCGATTGCTATCTCGATATCGGTTATGTGCTCTTTGGTGAGGAATCGAAGCGCGGGCAGTTTTTGCTGAACATGAAAAGTGAGCAGTTGAAGGCAAATAATCCCTGTGGGACCGAATTTGCCGATCATCTTCCCAACGTTTTAACCTTGCTGCCCAAAATGGAAGATCCTCTGATCAGGGAGGAGCTGGTAGTTGCCTTGCTGGTTCCCGCTTTGAAACATATGGCCGGGAATTTCAGGACCGGTGAAAATACCTACCTGCAATTGCTGAATATTCTCATACATGTGCTGGAAACCGACTACAGCGGATCGCTGTTCGAGCCTTTCACCATCAACCAGGAGGAGATTGAGTGTGCTTCGGCCTATTCCTGCGGAATGGAATTTACCAAAAACAAAAGCAGAAAGCATTAAATCCAAGATATGTTCAACTCATTTTTATTAATCGGCCTGCCTTATGCTGCTATCCTGATCTTCCTGATTGGCAGCATCCTCCGCATCACCTATTATGGATATTCCGTGACCAGCCACTCCTCCCAGTTTCTTGAATCGAAGAAACTGTTTTGGGGCAGCCGTCTCTTTCATTCCGGCATAGTGGTGTTACTTACGGGACACCTCATTGGATTTCTGATGCCAAAAAGTATTATTCTCATCACAGCCAAGCCATTATGGTTAATGGTCATTGAGGTTTCAGCCTTCGCCTTTGGCATCATCACCTTTACCGGGATCCTTTTACTGATCATTCGCCGGATCACTGTTAAGCGCCTGCATGGTGTAACCTCCACTATGGACCTTGTGGTATATTTTATCATTTTCACCCAGGTTATAACAGGGCTGCTCGTGGCCTACTTTCACCGCTGGGGCACCAGCTGGTATGCGTCGGCCCTGGTCCCCTATTTAAAGTCAATATTTACGCTCAACCCTGATATCTCCGTGATTACAACTATGCCACTGCTAATAAGGTTGCATGCAATCTCCGCCTTTTTATTTCTGGGATTAATTCCATTTACCCGTTTGATGCATTTCCTGGTTTATCCTATAAATTATTTGAGGAGGCGCGTACAACTGGTGATCTGGAACCGTGATCAGAAGGAGTCGCGGGCTTCCCGGAACATGCGCGAAGGTGTCAAACCAAGAAATAATTAATACGAATATATCCAATACTCAACTTAAAATGATCTGTTATGGAAGCAACAGTAACTGGTAGAGCACATCGCATCCTGGCCCTGAACACTCTTGCCTTTACCGTATGTTTTGCCTGCTGGATGCTGAATGGCGTGTTGGTAACCTTTCTTGCCGGAAACCAGGTGTTCGACTGGGGTCCGATTGAAATAGGCTGGTTGCTCGGGATACCCGTATTAACAGGCAGCCTGTTTCGTCTTCCGGTCGGATTACTGACAGACCGGTTTGGCGGAAGGCCTGTTTTTGGGATATTGCTGCTTTTATGTGCCATCCCGATGTTTTTCCTTTCGAAAGCCAACAGCTTTGCCGGCTTTGCCTTGTGCAGCTTCGGATTTGGTCTTACCGGAACTGGATTTGCAGTTGGGATAGCCTTTACTTCCGTATGGTATCCCAAAAAATGGCAGGGCACCGCCCTGGGTATTTTTGGTGCCGGGAATGCGGGAGCTGCCGTAACCACCATGCTGGCACCCACGATATTGAAAAATCTCACCAACAACGGCGAAAACATTGACCACTGGAGAACTTTGCCGGTGATCTATTCCGGCGCACTGGTGCTTATGGGCGTCGTCTTCCTTCTGTTTACCAGGAATAAAAAACCTGAATCAAACAACAAGACTTTTCGCCAGATGATGCATCCGTTAAAGAGTGCCAGGGTATGGCGGTTTGGATTGTATTATTTCCTGGTTTTTGGCTGCTTTGTCGCTTTTTCTCAGTGGCTGGTACCCTATTTTACCAATGTCTATTATTTACCGCTGGTAACCGCCGGGTTATTTGCCACCGCCTTCAGCCTCCCGTCCGGTTTAATCAGGGCTGCCGGAGGATGGCTGTCCGACCGGATCGGAGGCCGTAAGGTTATGTATTGGGTGTTGGGATCATCGATACTGATCTGCTTTCTGCTCATTGTTCCCAAAATGGAGGTAAGGTCGCCGGGAAGAGGCATCAATGCCCGGGCCGATGGCCTGGTTACGGAGGTTACAGACAGCCATATATTGATTGGAAAGACGGATTACCCGCTTCAGAAAAAGAGCGGCAAGCTGGATCATGCCGAATCAGAAACCCTGATTTTCCCTTCCAAGGATGTGTGGCAGGAATCAATAGTTAATGTGGGAGAAAAAGTTAAGAGGAAACAACTGATTGCCAAAGGAAATACGGTTATTTTCTTTCAGGCGAATATATGGGTCTTTGTTGTTCTGGTGTTCTTAATCGGGAGTATTTGGGGTGTCGGAAAAGCAGCTGTTTACCGGCTTATTCCCGATTATTTCCCCAATGAAGTTGGAGTGGTAGGTGGAATGGTAGGCGTGATCGGCGGGCTGGGAGGATTCGTTTGTCCAATAATATTCGGTTACCTGCTGCAGGGAACCGGATTATGGACCAGCTGCTGGATGTTCATGTTTTTTCTATCGGCAATATGCCTGATCTGGATGTATAATGTGGTGCAGAAAATGAATCGCCAAAAACAACTTGAAATAAATAAATAAAATGGCAGCTATCATTGAAAATTGGAATGTTGAGGATGTAAGATTTTGGGAATCAACCGGTAAGAAAATTGCTTGGAGAACCTTAACTGTTACCACAATTGCTTTAATGTTCTCTTTTGCAACCTGGTTCATGATGAGTGTGATCGCGGTGAAGCTTCCTGGTATAGGTTTCAAATTCACAACCAACCAATTGTTCTGGCTGGCTGCGATGCCTGGACTGGCGGGAGGCACACTCCGGATTATTCACACTTTCCTGCTTCCCATCTACGGGACGAGAAACATCATCACTTTTGCCACAATCATTAAACTGCTGCCTTGCATCGGTATCGGGTTTGCCGTGATGGATCCCGGTACTCCCTACTGGGTATTTATGATTCTGGCTCTGACAGCAGGATTCGGTGGCGGCGATTTCTCATCGTTTATGCCCAGCACGAGTATGTTTTTCCCTAAAAGATTACAGGGCACTGCGCTTGGAATACAGGCTGGCATTGGAAACTTCGGGGTGAGCCTGGCACAGTTTGTCACTCCGGTAATGATCGGGGTCTCCATGTACGGTGCCTCGGAAGTATTTACAAAAGTCAATCCCAAAACGAAAGAAATTCTGGGCACCACCGACATCCATCTGCAAAGTGCCGCATTCTGGTACGTTCCCATCCTGATAATCATTGCTGTTCTGGCCTGGTTTGCGTTGAAGAGAATCCCTGTTAAGGCCTCATTCCGTGAGCAGCTGGATATCTTTAAAAACAAGCATACCTGGTTCTGCACGGTTACTTACCTGATGACTTTCGGTACTTTCTCTGGATTGTCGGCAGCTTTTCCCCTGATGATCAAGGCACTTTATGGCGGATTCGAAGGGGCTCCCGATCCGCTGACCTATGCTTTTTACGGCCCGCTGATCGGTTCGGCCAGCCGGGTATTGTTCGGATTCATCGCCGATAAAACCGGGGGTGCCATTTTAACCACCATAACAGGAGTTGGACTGGTGGTTTGCACAACCCTGCTGATAACACTGGGACTCGTTTCGCCGACCGGCGTTGATCAATTCCCGATGTTCGTGGCCATCATGCTGAGTATCTTCTTTTTTACCGGTATCGGCAATGCGGCCACCTTCAGGCAGTTTCCGATTATTTTCGGTAAAAATCCGAGGCAGGCAGGCGGAGTAATTGGCTGGACCGCTGCAATAGCCGCTTATGGCCCCTTTATTTTTGCCACCCTTATCGGTGCGGTAATCAAAGCCAACGGAAATGCCAAAGTGTTTTTTATTGGACTGCTGGCCTTTGTTGTCATAGCTACCTCTGTGAATTGGTACTTTTACAACCGCAAGGGATGCGAGGTTCCCTGTTAGTGGATTTTTATCCAATTGAAATACTGGAAATTTAAGCGAGTTAAAATAGATTTAAAAACTAATATCTTGATGTTGAAATGATTGTACTTTGCCTAAAAAGTTAGCTTTGGTACCTGAATAGTGTTAGGGTTCATGGTGAAAAAATCAGCCGGTCTGGTAATTGTTCTCAT
>CAYWHP010000096.1:0-2155 GCA_964457845.1 uncultured Porphyromonadaceae bacterium
AGGTCGAGGGAGACCCGGTTGAACATCGGCTGGTACTCATCGAGGTGACGCTTGTACAATTTGTCGCCCTGACGGCCGGCAGCATCAAGCAGGCTTGCACAGCGGGCCGCCGGATCAATGCCGGCGTCGAAATTGAGTTGTTCACGAACATAGTTGGTAGCGGCAGTGAGCCGGATGACCACCTCCTCAACGCCATTCACCCGAACCGTACCGGGCTTGTCACCTGCAACCGGCTTCCCACCGGAGCATTTAATGCGGGCTTCACCGGCAAACCTCATGTGTGGTCCGGCCGGGCCGGCATTGGGATCCTCCTGATCCACAATCTGCCCCTGAAGCAGGATCGTCCCATCATCATTTACGCTGGTCACCGCATCCTGCGACCGGGTAAGGGAGATATCCGCATCAATGGCACCGCGATCCAACGCTATCAGACGAACTGAAACGACATCATCGGGCACCGAAACAAAAACCTCCTGCTGGTAGTGCTTTCCATCCACCTCAAACTCGGTGTAGGCCACTCCGGTCCGGAGATCGAGCCACCGCCGTGAATAGACGGGGGCCGATTTCCACCTGTATTTTATCAGGAGATCCCCCAATGGCTGGTACGACCGGATGCGCGGCGGCGTGCCGAGCATATTGTCGTTCGCCAGCTGCCAGGCCTCCTTGAAACGGCTCTCGAAGAGGGCCTTGCGGATCTCCGGCAGATGAGCCAGTGAGTTGGGGTTGTTGTTGTTCACCGGGCATCCCGCCCAGATGCTCTCTTCATTAAGCTGAATGCACTCATTGACCGCATCGCCGAAAACCATGGCGCCAAGGCGGCCGTTACCGACAGGCAAGGCCTCGTTCCAATCCTTCGCCGGCTGTTTGTACCAGAGGACCAAATGGTTGGATACGGCATCGTGACCGTTGGGGTCACAACCGAACAGAGAAAGGAGCATCAGCCCGAAGGGCAGGTAACAGAGGATTCTTTTTATCATGGCTTTAATTTCTGGATGACTTAAAGGTAAAAAAAAGCACCGGATGATCGGGTCATCCGGTGCTTTTCAGAAAATTGCCAAAGGACAGCCAATGGCCTGCCCAAAATCGGGATTCTACAATCCGAGTTTTTTTACATTGAAACTGCCGTCGGTAATACTGATGGTGCTATTGTCGGACAATGACTGCGCGGTACAGGAGAAGGTGCACTTGAGCTGCGTGGCGGTAAGCTTGGTAATGGTTACAGTACCCGATTTGGCCATATAAATGGCGTTTTTGTCGGTGTAGGAGAGCCAGACCTCTTCGCCGTCAAGGGTTTGGGTGCCCACGCTGGCATCGGGTAGGTCGATAAGAATCACAGCGTCATTGTCGGCATCCGTCCCCGCGATGGCAAGTTCACCGGTTTCGGAGCTTGTTGTGAAATAGCCGGTTCCGCAGAGTGCGACAGCACCGGCCTTGGCAGAGAAATCACAGCCGCCCGCCCCATCGGTATTGTACTTTGAACATCCGTTCGACAGAAAGGCCGCAGCGGCAATAACGGTTACGAAAATGGAGATTCTTTTTGCTTTCATAGGGTTTTTAGGTTAGTGTGAAAAATAAACACCCGTAAAAGAAAAAAGTTGACCCGATTTTCAGGCCCCCGTCGAAAATTCCACCCGGCTCCACTTGTCGGGCATGTGGGTATCGTATATTCCATGCGGTGTCAGCACCATTGCGGGATGGGGCGTGACCTCGAGCCCCGACGACATAAGCCGTTCGAAGCGGCCGAGGAAAAAGGTCCACACATCGCCGTTTTCGGGAGGAAGTGATCGTCCGTTTGCAAGCAATCCGAGGCTGTCCCAGGGGATGGCCATCTCGAGGCTCCAGCCCCTGTCGATATCGCTGTTGTTGTTCAGTGTGCCGTCGACCTGAACGGCGGTTTGCAATCCGGGCAGATCGTAACCCGTAAAAGCCCATCGGATGCCGCGCGGGTGCGTTCCGCGCCAGAAGCTGGCGCCGCTGCGGTCGTAATCGCCGCCAAAGGTATATGCCTGAGGGCCGTGGACGTCGAATTCAGGGATATCAAACCTGCCACCTTTGGTGTACGCGTCCTTCCAGATGAAGAACACCTCGTAAACGGCATTTGCCGCATTCACCTCAAGCTCGTAATAGCAGTCGCCCCCGTCGATGAACACCTCAA
>CAYWHP010000096.1:2255-8801 GCA_964457845.1 uncultured Porphyromonadaceae bacterium
AGGCGCTCCAGGCCGGCTGAATAATCGCGGTTTGGCAAAACGGCTTCGATGATCACCAGCTTATTTGTTTCGGCTGCCACGCACTTCATAGCCTGATCGAGCTCCTCCTCGGTTTTCACTTTGAATCCCTTAACGAAGTCGCGCCCGTCGAAAAGGTCTCCCAGCCAGGAGTAGTTCCACATCTGGATGTCGTTGTAGGGACCGTCCTCATGCAGCACGCGCTCGATGAGGTACCCGTCGTTGTTTATGATGAGGAGTACAGCCGGTCGTTTTTCGCGGATCAGTGTCGAGATCTCCTGGGCGGTCATCTGAAAGGCACCGTCACCGGTAAGGATGAAGGGCCGTTTCTCGGGACGGGCCAGTGAAACGCCCAATGCCGCCGGGGTGCAGTAGCCGATGGAGCAGTAGTAGCTCTGGACGATGAAGTTGTCGGCCTCCTCGATCTGGAATTCGGGAGCGGCGCAGAAGGCGTCGCCCGGCTCCGCCAGGAGGACCATGGAATCATCAAGGTACCAGTTGATGCATTCATACAGGCGCGGCGCGGTGAGCACCCCGGTTTTCGCCGGCACGAACTCCTTGCGGGGCGCGAACATCTGAGCCGGGTGCGAACCGGCGTACTCGCGGGGCTTCACCGCTTTGGTGAGCTCGCGGATAAAATCGCGGAGCTGAACATCCTGATAAAAATGGTTGCCGATGCTCACCTTTCCGCCTCCCACGGTAATCATCCGGCGGTTGTCGAGGTTGATGCTGAACATCCCGGTATCCAGGTCGGTGATCCAGACGCCCAGCGAGAGGAGGCAATCCGACTCCTCAACCTGTTTGCGCACCGACTCCCGGCTCCAGCCGCCCTGGTAAATGCCCGCAAACTGCGGATGATATTCCGGCAGGATTGACTTGCTGCTGAGCATGGTAGCAAATGGCACCTCACTGGTCTCCACCAGTTTCAGGGTTTCCTTGCCCAGTGCGAACCGCTGCAGTTCCACCCCGGCCATGATGATCGGGTTTTTAGCGCTGTTCAGCCGTTCAGCCACTTCGGCCACGCACTCCATCAGGCTCTCCTGATGCGAAAGCGGCTGCTTTTCGAAGCGCATCTCACCGGGCTTGCGGCAGCGGGCCAGGGCCATGTCGGCCGGAATCTCGATGTATACCGGCAGCTTGCGCGCAACACAGTTGCGGAGCACCCGGTCGATTTCGTCGGGGGCGGTTTCCGGATCCGTAATGATGATGGCATCGGTAGTCACCTTTTTATACACATCCAGCTGAAGGTAATAGTTCGATACCAGGTGGTGGACCAGGGCACCGGATTCCCTGCGGCGGCTGCCCGGGGCGCCGCTTATGACCACCATCGGCACCTGTTCAGCGAAGGCGCCGGCCACGGCGTTAAGCACGCTGAGCCCGCCAACCCCGTAGGTTACCACGGCACACCCCACCCCGTTCAGGCGGGCATAGCCGTCGGCGGCATAGCCGGCGTTGAGCTCGTTGCAGGTGCCTACCCAGCGGACCGGACTGGCAATGATGGCGTCACAGAAATCGAGGTTGTAATCGCCGGGGACTCCGAAAATGTGCTTGATGCCGATCTCGCGGAGACGGCTTACGAGGTAATGGGAAACGGTATAATCAGTATTCATTGGAATTTGAGATTTGGGGAGGTTAAATTTAAGAGAAAAAGGGGAGAAGTGAGAAGAATTTCACACAGAGGTAAAAAGGGATCAGAGAGAAGATTTCACACAGAGGTACACAGGGATGCACAGAGGTTCACAGAGTTTATTTTGGAAGGATTTTGTCTGGAAATTCCATTCCGGTAAAAGAAACGCATCTATATCCTAAAAGAATGAATTACCACAGTTACCCCAAACGGGAACTTTCTATTATCTTTGAACCATCATGCAATGAGAATTATCAAAGCAAGAACAGTGTATACCATTTGCCTCATCGACAAATTCAAACCCGCGGCGGACAGCCTCGAGGCCTGGCTTGCCGAAACCATTCAAGCTGAGTGGGCAAGCCCGGCAGATGTTAAGGCAAAATACAGGAATGCCAGTATTATTTGCAGTAAACGGGTAGTCTTCAACATTAAAGGAAACGAATTTCGATTAGTTGTCGATATTGAATACAAGTTGAAATTGGTCTTTATCATCTGGTTCGGAACCCACAGTGAATATCAAAAGGAAAATATCAAAACACTCAGCTATGGAAATCAGGGTTATTAAAACGGCAGAGCAGTATGAGGTGGCTTGTTCAAGGATATATGAGCTCATGCATCAAACTGAAGAACCGGTCGAGCCGGATTCACCCGCCGGCGAAGAGATAGAGTTGCTTGCTATACTCATAGAGAAATACGAGCGCGTTCATTTTCCGGTTGCTCCTCCGGATCCTATTGCTGCCATATTGTTCCGTATGGACCAGATGAACCTCAGGCAGAAAGATCTGGCCTCGTATTTCGGGGGTAAAACAAAGATTTCCGAGGTCCTGAACCGGAAAAGGCCCCTTTCACTGAGGACGATTACTCTGTTGCATGAAAACCTGGGAATTCCGCTGGAGTCGTTGATCCAAACAAAAAAGAAAGAAATTGCTGGTTAGGAAGGCAGGACAAAAGGAGAGAGGTGAGAAGAATTTTACCACAATAGGCACACAGAGAATAAAATTTAACCTCAACAGCACACAGAGAATAAAACTTAACCACAATAGGCACAATAGAACACAATAGGGCGCTTCTGCATAGATCGTCTATGTGCCTATTGTGCCTATTGTGGTTAAAAAAAACTCTGCTACCTGTTGTGTTGGTGCTATTTCACCACGATCTCATCCACGAAAACCCATGACGCACCGCCGGCCGACGGGTGCCACTTCGGAAGGACCTTTGTGCCCTTCACGGTAAACCGGATATACCGCACCGCCGTACCGCCCGGGTTAAAGGAGTAGGTCTTTGTTACCTCCTCCTTCTGTTGGTCACCCTTCACCTCAATGTTCCCGATCTGTTTGAAATTCCTGCCATCCTCCGATACGGAGCAGGCCACCCCTGCCGGGTGAATGATCCAGCTCTTCGGATCATACAGCGAGCTCACCTGGATGGAGGTGGGCTTCTGAACGGCACCCAGATCGGCATTGATCGTAAAATCCTGCGCCTCCCAGCCGAGCCAGTGCACCTTGTAATCATTGGCCCCGCGAACCCCGTTGGTGAGGTACGCCAGATCGCCCCCGCCGTATTTAGCCGACGGCATCGGCGCCGCTGTCACCGTCTTCTGAAAGGCCAGGTTATGCTCCACCTCCACCTGCAGGAACCGCTTGGTTGCCAGGTAGTAATTTTCAGGAGTAAGTCCCGCCTCGCTAAGGGTCCGAACCCCGGCTTCCTTGCACGTCTGGTAAAAGTCCTCCAGCATCTTCACCATCGGCTCGCGGATCACGTAATTCGTGCCCTCCACACTGTACCAGCCCCTGGGCGAGAACATGTGGTTCTTCCCGATCTCCATCGCGGCATACTGAACCGGCAACAGATAGGTGCGCACATGCAGCAGCAGCTCCGGCTGATCCTTCACCGCCGCCATCGCCTGGTCGAAATAGCCTATGTAGCGGGCGATGTTGGCCTCCGTGAGGAAGGTGTTCTCATGCGCCGTGGGGTGACCGTAAATATCGAGCCACTCCTTCGTTTTCAGGATCTCCCCCTGCAGAGTGTCGAGATAGGTACGCACAAACGGAGCAGCTGCCCCGAAATAGCCGTTCATAAAATCGTTGATCACGGAATCAGCGTTGATATCCGGATTCCAGAGCAGCCGGGAGATCAGGTACGACTTGAGCTCGGAGAATTCATGGCCCACATCGGTATTGCTCTGCTGAAAATGGGAGTGCACATTGTTCTTCACAAATAGCTGGATATTCGGCTGAAGCACGTGCATGTTGGGGAACGGCGTGGTATGGTGCGAAAAGTTCACCGTATAATCCCACAGGTATATGTTTTTCGAGATCTTCCCCCAGTCGACGATATCCTTCAGAAACGAAGCACTCCTGGGGTCCTCCCCGATCGGCTGGCTCCGGTTGAGCTCGATGGTGCAGAGCATGATCTGCACATTGTCGGCGGGTTTGGTCACCTTCGGCGCCTGCCGGCTGTACTGGTAGGCCAGGGTGGAGATGGTCTCCTCCGGAAAACGTTTGGCCACCTCGTTCACGAAACGGATCACCGGACCGGCCGGGCTCCCCTCCTCTTCAATTATCTTATTGCAATCGTCGCACTGGCAATAGGAAAAGTTGTCGTTCTGGCTCACCGACCAAAGCTGCTTATCGGGCTGCAGCGGGATATCCGCCTCCAGCTTAGCCAGCGCGATTTTCAGCACCTCCGGGTTTGTCAGGCACGGCTGGTCGGGAATGCGCTTGCCGTTCATCAGCGCAAAATATTCCGGGTGGCTCGTATAGTACTCCTGCCACGGGATCAACCGGTTAAAGGTGTGCACGTAGTAACCGTCGGCAAAAACATCCTGCACCACATTGATCCGCTGCCAGTCGCGGTAATCCTCATTATCCGCAAACCTTCCGTACGCATTCCGGTATTCGTTCACCGGCTGGTCCCTCACCTCCATCGCCGGAATCTTCACCGTTGCCGTTTTCGGCACCACCTCGAAACCGGGCGCGTACATCCGGCAGCCGAGCTGCTTCTCGAGCAGGTCAACCACCCCGTAGATGCACCCCTTCCGCATGCCCCCGGTGATTATAAGATGCCGTTTATCGGTTACAATGCTGAAGGCATCCTCACGGCCGGGTGCTGCATCAGGATTAATAATGATGGCCTTCTCCGGTATCTCGCCGGCAATCATTTTTACCGGAAGTTCCGCCCCGGATATCTTTTTCAGCCAGGTTTGCAGGATGTCCGCCGCGCGCATCATCGGTTTGCTTGCCGTATCGGCCACGCAGATAACGTAATCCGACTTGCCGCCCTTCACAATGGTCAGTCCGGATTTGCCGCAGCCCGTAAGGACCATGACGATCAACAGGATAAACAGGCCTCTTTTCATAGCGCTTGGTTTGTTTTAGTCTTTAGGTAAAAGTACTTAATCCCGCTAATATCCGGAAGTGTAAATTTCGGGGTTAGCCGTTGAACACCTAAACCTAAAACTTAACCGGCATGAATGCGAAGAAGGAGATCTTACCCGGGTACATCTTCCCGAAGCGGTATACCAATTATCTGTTTACGCTGCTGTTCCTGTTGTACATGTTCGACTACATCGACAGGATGGTGGTTTCCGCCCTGCTGCCTTACATAAAAGCCGAATTCAACGCCACCGATGCGCAGCTGGGATCGCTGATGTCGGCTGTCTATCTTTTGATCGTGATTCTCACCTTCCCCGTTTCGCTCATCATCGACCGCTGGAGCCGGCGGCGCACCATCGGGCTGATGGCTATGGTGTGGAGCCTCGCCACAGCGGCTGCCGCGCTTACCAAAAGTTTTGGTGCCCTGCTTACCACCCGGACTTTTATCGGCGTTGGTGAAGCCGGTTACGCTCCCGGCGGATCGGCCATGATTTCGGGCCTCTATCCCGAGAAGAAACGCTCCTGGATGATGGGGCTCTGGAATGCCGCCATCCCGCTCGGAAGCGCCATCGGTGTTGCTGCGGGGGGATTTATCGCCGCGAGGTGGGGATGGAGGAGCGCCTTCGGGATCGTTGCCGTGCCCGGCATGATCATAGCCATCCTCTTTTTCTTTACCAAGGATTACAAAACCGTTAAGCTCGAGCGGAGCCGGAAGCCGAAAGAAAAAGGCGCAAATATCGTAAAGATTAAGATGAGCACCAGGGATATGGTTCGTGAGTTCGCCGAAAAGCCCTCACTGCTTTTCACCTATTTCGGGATGATGGCCATCGTATTTACCACCACCTCCCTGCTCACCTGGCTGCCCTCCTATTTTACGAGAGAGTACGGCCTGCCCGTGCAGCAGTCGAGCACCAAAGCATCCCTGGTGATGCTGCTTGCCATTATCGGGGCCCCCCTGGGAGGTTGGATCGCCGACCGCTGGCGCCGTACCAAGCCGAATGCGCGTCTGGTGTTCCCGGGGATCACCTCCATCATCGCCGCTGTCTTCTGCTTTCTCGCATTTGTCGTATTTAAGGACACTGCACAGTATATTTCCCTGCTGCTCTTCGGCGTTACCGTAACCATGTTCATCCCGGCCGCCGGTGCCATCACCCAGGATCTCGTGCATCCCGGCCTCCGCGCCACCTCCTACGCCATCGCCGTGGTGATCCAGAACACCATCGGCTCCATGCTCGGCCCGTACGTGATCGGCCGCATTTCAGACAATACCAACCTCCACACAGCCATGGCTATTCTCCCCGTCACCGTCCTGCTGGCCGGCGTGCTGTTCCTCGTGGGATCGCTGTATTACAAGAAAGATATTGCCAAGGTGGATGTGATTGATATTGAACCCGAAGCGTAGAGACGCATAATTGCGTCTCCTGGCAGGCATAACCTGAAACCTATAAATGCGTCTCACGGCAGAAACAACCGGAGACGCATTTATGGAGACGCATTTATGGAGACGCATTTATGGAGACGCATTTA
>CAYWHP010000096.1:8901-16911 GCA_964457845.1 uncultured Porphyromonadaceae bacterium
AGACGCATTTATGGAGACGCATTTATGGAGACGCATTTATGGAGACGCATTTATGCGTCTCTACAGAACCTTGATCTCATCCGCAAACATCATCGACTCCTGACCGGCCGATCCATGCCACTCCGGCAGCGGACCGTAATATACGCCCACAACCTTGAGGTAACGGGTGCGGAGGCCATCCAGGCCGGTTTCGAAGCGGTGGACCACGGCTTCAGGATGATTTGCGGGGATATTGTGCGTGAGGGTTTTGATTTTCCGGTACGTTTGGCCGTCATCAGAGGCATAAATATCGAGCTGTTTCGGGAGGATCACCCAGCTGAAGGTATGCTGATAAAAGCCCATCGAGAGGGTGTGCAGCACTTCCCCTTTACCGAAGTCGATCTCCACGCTGATGTCCTGACCCGAATAGCCCTGCCAGCGGCCGCTGCGGATGTCCTTCACGCTGCCGGTGCGCCCGTCGAGGAGGCCAAGCTTCCCTCCGGCATCGTAGGCGGGATGGTACGGGCTCCAGTGTGAATTCAGCCGGTGCAGCCGGCCAACCGCCGTGTGCACGACCACGCTGTCGACCGCCTCCGGGTACTCCCGTCCGCCATCAATCACCCGCGCCCTCACCGTGGCGTCGCCGGCAAGGAACACCGGACTGCCGTATCGTGCCGATTGCAGCGTGGGTGCCGATCCGTCGAGGGTGTAGTAAACCGGAAGGTTGTCGAGCATCGACCGCATGGCCAGGCTCCTGCCCGCCGGGGTGAGGGTGTCTCCGAACGCGAGTATCGTCAACCCACGTACATTCAGCAGATCCTCCCGCAACCGGTCGAATTTCTCCATGTTTTTATCGAGCCACCAGTTGCGGTTGGTCAGTTTCCAGAAACTTTCATACCTCGACTTCAGGCTTTCGGCTTCCGTCACCAGCCTATCCAGGCTCGCTTTCAGCCCCGTGCCGGCCCTGTCGCCGGAAGTGCCCTGCAGATACTGGTGGAGCCATACCCTGAAAATATTCTTTTCGGCCGAGAAGCGCACCTCATCGGCGGCAAACTCAAGGTAGCCGATATTGATACCATTCCTGACGGCCTCGTTCCGCAGCGCCGGCAGCAGCCCTTTCAGGCTGTCCACCTGCCGGGTAACCGTGCTGTTCAGCCCGATTTGAACCGGATCCACGTATTCGGGATAGAACGGCATCACGGGTTCAAAGAGCCGCCCGTTAGTGGCCATCCCCCTCACCTTGCCCTGGTGAAGCGCCGAGAGCGCCTGCATCCAGTCGACCACCGACACCGTTTTGGTACCGAAGAAGATTTTGTCGAAAGCCTCCCCAAAAGCCTCTTCTGTCATCCCCGCGAAAGCGGGGATCGCTTTCCCTGACCGTTCGTTTGGGGCGCGCGTTCCATCTTTCGGCCGTTCGTTTTGGGGGAGCGCTTTCCCTGGCCGTTCGTTTTGGGGTAGCGCCCCCCCCTCTCCCGCGACCGCAGGGAGCGCTGGAGAGGGGGCGGGGGGTGAGGCGCGCCACGAGTTCTCCGCCCCCCAAACCAGCCCGTACCAGTTGTTTTCAAAAAAGTTGAGCCCATCGTCGGTCCAGCAGGTGTTCAGCACACCCGTAGCGCCCAGCTTGTACCCGTCGCGGATGTAGTTGCTGATGTTCACCTCCGCCACCTTCAGGTTGGGGAAAATATTCCCCCAGCAGCTCACGCCCGGCGCCACCCAAAAGTTCAGGCGCTGGTCGGAGAAGGGTTTGATGGCATAGTCGAAACTGGCGGCATCGTGGTACCCCCACGAGATCACCGTGATGTCCTTCGGGAGGAGTGCAACGATCTTCGGGTTGGCCGCTATGTCGCCCCACATCAGGATCCGCTTGTTGTACGGTTTCAGAAGATTGTTGAGCCGGTTGATGTGGTAGCCGTAAATCCCCTCGATGCCCATTGTGTCGGCCATCCTTTTCGAAAGCGTTTCGCCCAGACCGAACGTTTCGTCGCAGTTGATGTTGAAATAGTGGCTCGAGTAGGCGGGGACGATCTCGGAATAGAGCTCCTTCATGAAGGTGTACGACTCCTCCTTCGAGGGGGTAAGGATGTGGCCGCTCTCGGCGAGGTGCTGGTAACCCGGCTTTGCCAGGATCTTTTCCATGTGCCCGAACGACTGCAGGTTGCCGATTACCTGAACATGGTAGTTTGCCGCGTAGGCACTCAGCTCCGCGATCTGCTCCTGCGTGATGCCGTCATCCGGCGCCAGGGTGGGGTGTTTTTTCAGCTTGAATACGTGCTCGGTATAGAGGGTCATGGCATTGAGCTTGAAGGCGGCCAGCGTGCGCACCTCCTTTTTCATGAACTCCAGCGTGGGTATCGGGCCGCGGCTTATGTCGTCCTGCCAGCCGCGCACCGGGATATCGGGGTAATCGGTGATCACCAGGCAGGGGATCGCCCGGCCGGTGCGGTTGGCGGTGATGATCTGCGTAAGCGTCTGCACACCGTAAAAGATCGCGGCCTCGGTGGGACCGGTCACGAGGATGCCGTCGGGCGTCACCTCCAGCCGGTACGCCTCCGCATTGCCGCGGAAAGCCGGATCATCGCGCTTCTCAAACCGGAGGGCCTGTTTGGTGCCGCTCTTCGTGAGCGTGCACGAAACTCCCATTTCGGAGAGCAACAGGTCTTTCAAATTAGTTAAACCGATATTAGCCAATGAGTTATCGACAACCTTGATCCCGGTTCCGAAAACGAACCGGCCGGGCAGCAGTTCCACTTGTTTGGGTGCGGGGATCAGATAGAGTTCGCGGGCGGTTTCCTGGCCGATCGACAGCAGCGGAAAGAAGATGATCAGAATGAGGGTAAGGAGCCGGTTATTCATGGATTCCGTGTAAAATTTGCGAAATAAAAGTAGCAATAAACGGCCGATAGGAACCGGTTGTGTATCTTCGGCTACCAAATCCACCTGTCATGAAAAAATACCTGTTTGCTGCGCTTATCCTTTCGTTGGTCCTTGTTCCGGCTTGCCGCGAAAAGGACACCACGGGCCGCAACCTGACCATCCTCTGCGAACCGCTGAAACCATACAGTTTCGAAGCCGGCGGTGAGCTGAAGGGGATTACGGCCGACCTGACGGAGGACATCATGAGTGAGCTCGACCTTCCCCAGGTTATCGGTATAAGCGCCAACTGGGATTCGCTGATAAACCTGCTGAAAACAAAAGATGACATTGTGCTTTTCACCACCGCACTCACACAGGAACGGAAGGACCTGTTCCGGTGGGTGGGGCCGGTTGCCATTCTGAACGACGCTTTTGTGGGCCTCCGGGAAGGCGGCATCCTGCTCACCACGGCGGAAGATGCGAAAAAACTGCCGGCTGTCGGGGTGGTCACGGGCTATTCCACAGCTGAAAACCTGACTGGCCTGGGCTTCACAAACCTGGTGGCGTTCGCCACATTCGATGCCATGGTGAAAGGAATCTTCGACGGAACCGTCAGCGTAGCGTTCGATGACCCCGGGTTTATGCAGCAGAGTGCACTGGAACAGGGGCTGGAACCCGCCGAGCTGGTCACCCTCCTGGTGCATCAGACTTCACCGGCCTACCTGGCTTTTTCGAAAAACGTGTCCGATGCGATTATCGAAACGTGGCAGGCGGCGGTCGATAAACGGAAGGATAACGGCTTCCTGCAGGGGCTTTACGATACCTACCTGCCGGGGACCCCGGCCCCGGGGCGCGTCCTGATGTTTACGGAAGAGAACCCGCCGCAATCGTACAGCGACCTCAGCGGTACGCTCACGGGCAGCTCCGTGGATATGGTGAACGCCATGATGAAAGGAACCACACTCGAAGGTCCGATTATCTATTCCTCATGGGCAAATTGCTACAGGCAAATACAGCTTGCCCCCAATGCAATGGCATTCAGCACATTGCGGTCGTCTGACCGGGAAAACCTGTTTCACTGGGTTGGCCCGGTCTGCAAGAAGCGGTACTGTTTTTATGTGAATGCCAATAGCGATTACCACATCGCCACGATCGATGCCGCACGGATGATGCGCTCGGTGGGCACGGTAACGGGTTGGGCATCGGAGCAGGAGCTCATCAACCTGGGGTTCAGCAATGTGGTTACTTTCGACACCCCGCAGGAGGTTTTTCAGAAGCTGATGGACGGCGATATCCCGTGTGCCGTTTTAAATGATATAGCGGTTCGGTTGCTGGCATCCCAAACCGGCCACCAGCCGAAGGATTACCGCAAGGAGGCAGTGTTATCGGAAGGGCAGACCTACCTGGCCTTTTCACTCGACACCGACCAGCAGTACCTCACCGCCTGGGCGAATGCCTATCAGCAGCTGGTGACCTCGGGCGAGCTGGCGAGGATCTGGAAGGTGTGGTATCCGGATATTGACTGGTGAGCGTAAGGCCGCAAACGGCGCGGTAACCGTCGTCATATAAACCGGGTTCTGCCTCCACCCCGACGGGGTGAACTCGCACTCCCACGGGGAGCCGTTGCTGCTGCCCGGTATCCGGAAATCGGTTTTACGCAGGTGATCCACAAACTCTTTGGCCAGCTGCCTGGCGGCATCGGGATCGGTACGGGCGATGGCCCGGCATACCCAGCCGGTGGGGGTGCCCCAGTAGGCGCCGTTCTGGTAGCTGTTTTTCGCGGCCAGCGACTTTTCCCATGCGGTGGTGGCACTGAAGTCGTCGGTGGTGAGCACATGACGGATCTGCCCGTCCATGGCGAGGGTACCTTCCCGGTAAGCCTTTGCCAGGGTAACGGAAGCCTTGTCGGCAGCATCCGGCCGCAGGGCGCCGGAGTACACGGCAAAGGCAGTGGCCCACACATCGGGCTGCCGGCTCTTGCCCGTGCTGGCCCGGAGCATACCCCGCGGATCGGCAAATACAGGAACCAGGTTTTCCTTTATTTTGCGGGCAATGGCCCCGTAGCGGCCCGCCTGGAGCTTATCCCCCAGCCGCATACTGATGTCGGACAGCTCCAGGGCTGCCCGGAGGCGGAAGAGCGAACCGAAGCAAACCTCCCCCGTCATGCCGATGACATCGCGGAAGCCAAAATCGCATGTCGGGAGCGAATCGTAAATCACCACCAGCTCCCGATCAGTGGCCGGTACTTCGCGGAAGGCCATGGCCAGCCGCTCAGAAAGGGCGATGCCGTTCACCGTTTCATTCAGAATGCCCCGTTCGCCCGACTCCTGCAGGTAGTACCAGGCCATGTGGATGAAATAGAACTGGTCGCAATAGGGAGGCACCTTCCAGAAGTCGCTGCCCTGGTAAACGTAATCGTAGGTTCCCGGGAAATAAACCGGCAGGCCGTCGCTAACCCGGATATGATCCGGGATAGCCCCCAGCGGCACCGGGCTGCCGGTTTTGGTGATCCAGCTGGAATCCGACTGCCGGGCCGCGGTATACAGAAGGATGTCGCGCTGCTCCTTTTCCGTTATGAAGCCGCTCTCGAGCGACATGCCGTAATCGCGTATCCAGAACGAAGGGTAGCAGTCGCGCCCGCCAGGCCGGATCAGGGTAATACCCGAATTGTTCGGGCCGAACGATTTTATGGCAGGTGGCAGTTCCTGCCACGGAAGGATCCGGGAACTGTCGACCACCTGACGGGTCATGTCGGCCAGAAAGGCCAGATCGGCCTTCGAAAGCAGCTGTTCCCGGCCCGTGGAACAACACGAAAGTGCGACCGCCAGGAATATGCTGAATAATATGGGCCCGTGCCCTGATTTTTTCATGAAGTTGGGTAATTTCAAACCATTAAATTAACCAAAATCATGAGAACGAACCGGATGCATGTTCTGCTTTTCTGTTGCCTCACCCTACTGTCAGTCCTGCAGCCTGCAGCAGCCTCACCCTTCAGCAAAGCCGAGTATGCGGCGCGCCGCGCGCAGCTGATGAAGCAGTTCCCCGACGGGCTGATCATCATCCCCGGGGCCGCCTCGAGGCCCGATTATTATACCTTCATGCAGAACAACAATTTCCTTTACCTGACAGGCGTGGAGAAGGAGAATGCCTTTCTTGTGATCGATCCGAAGGCGAACAAGTCGATCTTATTTGCCGACCGGGTAAACGATTCGATTTTCGAGAACGTGATGCGCCCCGCCGCGCTTCGCAAATACCTCGGGGAACGGGTTGGTGAGGTTAAGACCTTTTACACCTGCTTTCTTCCGGAGGAGCTGATGCGCGAATGCTCGAACGAGAAGGGCGGCAACCTTAGGTACACCATGACGGACAACGAATGGGACGGGCGGCTGACCCGCGAAATGCAGTTCGTTGAGAAGCTGAAAGCCGGATTCCCCGGGGTAACCGTGCGGGATTGCTCGGGGTACATCCATGAAATGCGCACGATCAAGTCCCCCGCCGAGATCGCTCTCCTCCGGATCGCCGGGAAAATCGGCGTTCAGGCGCACATCGACGTGATGAAGGCCACCCGGCCGGGCGCCACCGAACAGGAGCTGGCAGCGCTGTTCGAATACAGTTGCAAGAAGGCGGGCGCCGGGGAGCTGGCCTATTATACCATCATCTGTACCGACAAAAACCACATGGACCTTCACCATCACGATTATAAGCGTACGCTGGCGGATGGCGATTTCCTGGTGGTGGATGCCGGTCCCGACCTGCACAACTACGACATCGACATCACCACCTCCTACCCGGCAAACGGGAAATTCACGCCGCGGCAAAAGGAGATTTATGAAGCATGCAACGCCGTGCATGAAGCCTGCATGGCCGTCTACCGGCCGGGCCTCACCCGGGATCAGTGCAACATCGAGGTAAAGGAGGTCCTCCGGAAAAAGGGGTTTGATCCCGAATCCGAACTTATCCGCAACTTTGGCGCCGGCTTCGGCCACCATGTGGGCATGGCCGTTCACGATGTCGGCAGCGGCCCGTCGGTACTGAAGGCCGGAATGGTTTTCGCCAATGAGCCCCTCGCCGTATTTGCAAAAGAGAACCTGGGTGTCCGCATCGAGGATACCATCCTGATCACGGAAACCGGATGCGAGAACCTTACGGCCGGGTTGCCGCGTACCGTTGAAGAAATTGAAAAACTGATGAGATGACAACCAGGTTTTCACCCCAACCCCGTACCGCCGAAGGGTACCCACCCCAACCCCTCCCTGATCCAGGGAGGGGCTTCGCATCTGCTTTGATTTCATGCAGATGCTGTGTCATCCCCGCGAAAAGCCTGCCCCCGCGAAAGCGTGGGGCGGGGATCGCTATCCTAAACGTGGTACTATCCATGTTCATGACAATGCCTTTGCTCGCCCAAACGTTTACCGACCCGCGCGACGGCCGCACCTACCACACCGTCACCATCGCCGGCCAGACATGGATGGCGGAAAACCTCGCCTGGCTCCCGTCCGTCGACCGGGTGGGCACCGGCCTGTTCGAGGAGGAGTGCCGGTACGTTTACGGCTATAGCGGAACGGATGCTGCGGAGGCGAAAAAGAATATCAGCATTGAAAAATACGGGGCCCTGTACAACTGGAAAGCCGCCCTTTCAGCCTGTCCGGCCGGGTGGCACCTTCCCTCCGACCAGGAGTGGATTGCGCTCGAAAAAACGCTGGGCATGACCGGCGATGAAGCCCTGTTGCGCGACTGGCGCAGCAGCGGATCGGCCGGCACCAAACTAAAGGCCGCCGCCGGCTGGATCCTCGGCAACGGCACCGATTCCTGCGGCTTTGCCGCCCTGCCTGCCGGCTGCCGCGGCTATGCCGGTTTCGAGAGCCAGGGCCACTGCGCCTACTTCTGGACCGCCTCCACCATCGACGGCGACAACGGCATCCGGCGCGGAATATGCGGCGATATGGCGGGGATCAGCCGGCAGGAGGACAGACGGTATTTTGGGTGCTCGGTGCGCTGCGTTAAGAATTGACAATCTTTTTTTGAATCGCTCAAGTTATTAATTGAGAGGGAGCAAATGATGAAGTCGGAAAATCCAAATCCAATTTTGAATTTTGAAGGCCAGGATCAGGGCGCCTTGGTTTTGGGATTTGTCGAGTAGGCCGGGGCATTGCAGCCCCAGCCTCTCACAGAACCGTA
>CAYWHP010000097.1:0-16843 GCA_964457845.1 uncultured Porphyromonadaceae bacterium
GAAACTTCAAATAATCGATAAGAATCCGGGTACACGATTTTCCTTTTTCACTGGGTTTTTGCGTCGAATATTGATAGTTAGTTTCCATATTATGAGCGAAAATGAATCCAATGTGGTGCCTGACGGTCTGATTTTGAATAAAATATACCTGATCAGAGGTATCAAAGTCATGATTGACAGAGACCTTGCAGAACTCTATGCTGTTCCTACCAGAGTCCTTAACCAGGCTGTGAAACGAAATCTTAAAAGATTCCCGGAAGATTTCATGTTTCAGTTATCCGATGAGGAATTCAGGAATTGGAAGTCACAAATTGTGACTTCCAATTCCGGTAACATGGGTTTACGTAAAAGACCATGGGCTTTTACGGAGCAGGGCGTAGCCATGCTTGCTGGCGTAATCAACAGTGATATAGCCATATCTGTGAGTGTTCAGATAATCCGCGTATTTATTAAACTACGCCGGGTTCTGCAGCAGCATCTTGAAATTCTTGAAATAATTGAAGAAATCCAAAAGAAAGACCTTGAGCAGGATAATGCTATCCTTCTGATTTTTGAGTATCTAAAACAACTGGAGCAAAATAAAATTGACCAATCAAGTGATCAGAACCGGCGGACCATAGGATTCCAGGTTGGGCAACTCAATGACCAACCCGACCCTTGATCCTTTCTTTTCAAAATTCAAAACTGGATTTGGTCCTCCGACTTCAACATTCAAACCCCGATCAATTCTCCACTTTCCACCTGTTATACTCCCGTATAATCTTCTCAATATCAACACCCTGGTATCCCTTAACCTTGCCCGCCACCTTCTGGGCAAGCTCCTTGTCGTCCTCAACGAAGGCGGCCATGTTTTTGGCGAACTTCATCAGGAACTTAAGATCGAACTTGATGAGTTCCGCTTCGTCGCCCCGGCTGGCGAATTCGTCTTTCCAGAGCTCATCTTCGGTAAAAACGAACGCCTTGGAGAGCTCGGCGAGCGAAACATCGGGCGACATCAGCTTCGACCGGTCCTCGTTGTAATACCATACGTAGTGTTTTATCGGGCCGTCGACCTTTCGCAGGATGAAGTTATGGGGAAACATGCTGTACACAAAGGAATACTTCATGCTCTCGTAATACCGGTTCCCCACCCGGTAGGCCTTGATTTCCTTCGGCTTGTACTTCACCCGGCCGGCGGCATCGTCAGGCGTTTTGTACAGAAAGGTCATGTGCTGGTTCATCCACAGATTGATGTTGAGCAGGTATCCGTGCACGGTATCGCCGTTAAGGGTGATGATGCAGCCGGGGAGCACTTCGCCCCGTTTCGGCTCAGGAAGGGTATCCTGCGCACCTGCCCGCATGCAGTTTCCGGCCAGAAGCAGGCCGAAAAGAAGTAAGAACAGCCGTTTCATATTACCAGAGTTTAAAAGGTCCCTGATAAGTTACGGATTTCTTTGCAAATACGATTCAAATGATTCAGGATCAAACACCGGGAGAGCAGAACCGCGATAGTCCCGCAGATTGCGGGTGATGATTGCCTCTGCACCAAATTCATACGCGCACTGGCACTGGATGGCATCCTCCAGATCGGGGATTGATGAACCGATCGCTGCCAGAATGGTTTCTCCGGTAACAGGTACAATGGAAATCAGTTTCATTAAATTGGCTAGGAGAGCTCTGACTTTTGCATCCGGATTCGTTCTTCCAACCAAATAAGCCAGGTTTCCAATGGATTGGGCGGATGTTATGCCCTCCAGTTCATGCCGGTCAATGCGAAAGACCAGTTTCAAGGCAGATTCTTGAAATGGTTCCCGTCGTGACAGAAAGTCCATGAGGACATCGGTGTCTATGAATACCTTATTCATGACCCAGGTATTTTTTATAGATAGCTTTTTTCAACTCCTCCTTGTCATCGAAATCGGGTGGTACACTAATGCAACCATAGAGTGATTTGACTAGTGGTGACATCTCAGAAACCGGTTTTTGCGGAGGTCCAGTCACTAATTTTAAATAATCCTCAACAAGTGAAGAGAGGCTTCTTCCACGATCCCGGGCAAATTGCTTGGCCTTTTTGATCACCTCCTGATCCACACTCAGCGTTAATTTGGTATTCATTGTACGTAAGATTTCTTCCATAAAGTTACGTATCACTTTTAGATTAGAAAATGAATAACAACATGATTAGATGCAAACGATGCGGTCAAATGGAAAATTCGGGGAGATTTTTCTTGAATACTTCATTGTTGCCTTCAATCTGTTCAGATCGGAACTCGGAATTCTGAATTCGAATCTCAACTATTAAACTTATTACCTTAAAGGGCACTTGATCCTTATCCTTCAAAATTCAAAACTGGATTTGGCCTTCAGACCTGGCCCTGCTAATTCTCACTTGACAACTTCCTCCTTCACTGTCCTATCGCTCACCCCATCCTCCCCGATACTCACCCGCCCCCGCCAACCGCTCATTTGCCTCCCAAACCCGGAACCGGCCGGATTACATTTACGTTGCCAAAATAAAGGCAGGGGTATGAAAAAGGTGTCAGGTTTCGGGTATCAGGTATCAGGTTTTGGATGTCGGGTTTCGGGCGCGTTGGGAAAAGGATTTGTGATATCAGCGATGGTTCTTTTGATGTCATCGTTAAGAACTGGATATGGGCAGGAATTGAGGTATTCATTCAGGCAGGGTGAAATACTTGATTATGAAATGACTCAAAAACCGGTAAAAGGTGAGGAAGGTTTTTATACCGATCCGGAAACGACCTGGAAATACCAGTTTAGCGTAGACAGCGTTTACGGGGACAGTTACCGGCTGACCATGAAATTCAAGGGATACTTTTCGGGCAACATGTGGGTATCGGATAAGACATCCGGCCAGGAAATCCAGAAAAACCCAAGCGGAAAAAGGCCGAACCTCTTCCATACCCTGTATAATATCGACATCAACCATCCCGTCTCATTTACCATGCGTTCAAACGGTGAGATTCTGGATATTACCGGACCGGATTCCATTCTGGCAGCCATAATCCTTGAAGCCGATCGAACCCCCGACATGAAACGGCTGCTGGAATACAACCAAATAAAAACCAGATACGGCAATGATTTTTATAAGTGGCTGATCCAGGAGTTTTTTCCTGCTATTCCGGCTTCATTAACCGATACAGTTCGCCTGAATTCAGGAAAGAATCAAGTGTCGAGAATCAACAACTGGACCTCGGTTATACAAGTCCCGGACTCTCGCCAACCAATCAAACTCAGCCGTGCTTACCAATTCAAAACAGATTATCCATATGCCTCCGATTTCCCCAAGCGTGACCGGGTCGGCGAAATGGTTCTAACATGGTCTCCGTCAACAGGATATCCAACCCGCATTAAGTTCACCGGTTATTACCCTGATTATCTGTCCCATTTTGTATCCATCAGTGGAACATTAATCTACTACAATTTATCCGATATCGAAATCGTCAATACCAGCCGATCCGACAATCGCAGCGAAAAAGTAGTGATAACCGGAACCATTTCTGATCTGGGCGAGAACTCCTTGGTTGCATACCTGCCAGGGAACCGGATTTCAAAGACAAAAATGCCTGTTAAACCCAATCCGGACGGAACCTTTTCATTTCAGTTTGATTTCGATCTGCCAGATGGCTTGGTTGATCTGTTCTATTACTCGGGCTCAGAAGGCATGCTATGGAGATCCCCCGGCAATCCAAACCAGATAAGGATTTTCGTAAAACCGGGTGACTCGGTTGATTTTTCAGTCAGCTTAAATGATCCTAAGAAAATCGATTTTCGTTGCCGGACTAAAAATGACCAGATAGCCCTCAACCAATTGTCAAATAAATTCACACCATGGAACCCGCAGCAATCCATGCAAACAACCAAGGACAACATCATTTTCCTCGAAAATAGAAGTACGATTCTCAGCCCTGAATTTTCACGGTTCATGGAAATAGAAAACCGATATACATTACTGTCCCACCAGGTTGAAGAGTTCAGCAGATCAGGCTTTGGCGCGGGTCTCAATCCGATTGATAGCCTCCCGGGATTCGTCAAACACCTGGGTTTCTCGGACGGCTACAAATCTGAAGCATACCAGGAGTTCATATGCGACCTTGTTCAATCTTATGGCAGTAGCAAAATCCTACGGATATTCGGATATAAAGCCGGCACAAACGACTTCGATATTTCGACCATGATATTGAGAGGCTGGGATATATATTGGTACAAGGCGATTCAGGCGGAGCAAAGGCTCAACAAGTTTCCCAATGAAGACTACGACCAGCTATACATCCGGTTTTCTGAAGAATATCCCGGCTCTGAATATCAAAACCAGTTGTACCTAAAATACAAAACCACCGAAAAAGCAAGGGTTGGAACTGGTATCCCGGATTTGAAATTCGTGGACCTGGCCGGTAAAAAATGGTCAACCAGGAACTTTAAAGGTCATCCCTGGGTCCTGATCAATTCCCCGTATGAGGTCATGGATTATAAATCCATCGACTCCGTTTTCAAGCCACTGATTGAAAAGTATTTGAAAAACGGCAAGGTAATTATCGCATTCCCTGTTTTTAAAGAAGGGGATATTAAACACCTGGCAAATGAATTAAAAGGCATTTCAAATATTATCGTGCGAGACCCATCAGGAAAAGATGACTTTGGGAAATATATGGAGCAACTCCCTGCCCTCCAGTTTGGAATTGACCAAAACAACCGGATAATAGCTTATCTCGAGGATCATTGGATGGAAATGTCCATTTTCAGCAGCTGGCCTGAGTCGAAAACCTTGTCCCCGGGGACCATCAACCTCACCGTCTTCTGGTACTCCCTCGCCTCTGCCTTCGTCCTCGCCGTTATCATAATCCTCACAATTAGGATCCGCGCCAAACGCCGGGAGGCGAGGCTGAACCTCAAACGGAGGATGGCCCAGCTGGAGGTGGATGCCGTGCGCTCGCGGATGAACCCGCACTTCCTGTTCAACGCCCTGAGCTCCATACAGAACCTCATCAACCGGAAGCAGATCGAGGAGGCAAACCTCTATCTGGCACGTTTCGGTGACCTGGTGCGGACAATCCTGAGCCAGTCGTCAAAGCCGGCGATCGGACTGAACGAAGAGATCGACATGATCCGCAATTACCTGCAGCTGGAGCAGCTGCGCTTCCCGTTCACTTTTGATATTCAGGTGGCCGGCGATGTAGATACTTTTGCCATCGAAGTGCCTCCGCTGCTGATCCAGCCGCACGTGGAGAATGCCGTGATGCACGGCGTATCGGGCCTCGGCGCGGCCGGGCGGATCGCGGTTGTATTCCGGAACGAGGAGCATCACCTGGTGTGCGAAATAAAGGACAACGGCCCCGGCTACCATCCGGAAACGAAAACCGGCAACGGTGGCCTCGGCCAGGGATGGAAGCTCACCCGGCAGCGCATCGAATTAATGAAAGAGCAATATGGCGAAGACGTTTCCGTAGAAGTGACGAACGGCATCCCGGCCGGGGAAGCCGTATCGGAATACACCGGAACAACCGTTATCTTTAGACTGCCCATCCAGCAAACAACCTTATGAAGATCCGCGCCCTGATCGTTGATGATGAAGCCGCCAACCGGGAAAACCTGACCGGCCTGCTGCACCGCTATTGCCCGCAGGTGAACGTGATCGGCGAGGCGGCCACCAACGATGAGGCGCTGAAAAAGATCAACACCCTCCTCCCCGACCTGGTTTTTCTGGATGTGCGGATGCCCGGCGGCGATATCTTTTCGATGCTGGAACAGGTGACCGACATCCGGTTCGGGATCATCTTTGTAACCGCCTACGACGAATACGCTTTCCGCGCCTTCCAGTTCAACGCCCTCGATTACCTGCTTAAGCCGGTCGACATACACCTGCTGATCGAAAGCGTGAATCGCGCGGCGGAAGCTATTGCCCTTAAAGAGGAGAACGTGCGCCTCCGGAACCTGGTCGACAACCGCAGCCGCCCCGACCAGGACAAGCGGATCGCCCTGCCACAGGACGACAAGATCGATTTCGTGCCGGTGCGCCACATCATCCGCTGCCAGGCCGAATCAAACTATACCCGGTTTTACCTGGAATCCAAAAAGGAAATACTCGTTTCCCGCACTTTAAAAGAGTTCGAGGCGGCGCTGGAGTCGTGCGGGTTCATCCGCACCCACCAGTCGCACCTCGTTAATCCGGTTCACATACTGACACTTATCAAGCGCGACGGGGGGTACCTCAAAATGTCGGATGGGGCTGCCGTGCCGATTTCGAGGGCAAGAAGGGACGAAGTGGGAAGGAAGATTATATAAGGGGAGGGGACAAAACCCCCAGACTGAAGTCTGGGGTTAATGATGTTTTCATTGTTAGTTATATCAACGAAGACATAATTAACCCCGCACTTTAGTGTGGGGGTTTTGTCCCACAGCCCCTGCTAAATCCCCGTCGTAATCCGCTGCACGAATTTGCTCTGCCCGAAAAACTCCTTCGCAATCACGCGCAGAACGGTATAGGCGGGGATGGCGATGAGCATGCCGAGCACGCCGCCAATGGTGGCAGCTATCAGGATAACGAGGAATATCTCGAGGGGATGGGCCTTGACGGAGCGCGAAAAGATCTGCGGCTGGAACACCACATTGTCGATGATCTTGGTTCCCTCCATAACCACCAGGATCCAGATGATGCGCGGAACCAGTTCGGTGGAGATATCCATCGGCATGCTCACTGCCGTACCGATGGCAACCGCCATCAGGCTGCCAATGAAAGGACCCACATAGGGGATCACGTTAAGAACGGCGGCAATAAGGGCAATGGTCACGGCATGACTGAATTTCAGCCCGATCATGAGAAGCCCGGCGGCAATAAGGATCATCACGCTGGTCGACTGCAGCAGCACCCCGATGAAGTAGCGCTTCAGCAGTCCGCTGATAGAATCGATGGCGTGCCGTACGTGGTGCTCCTTGTCTTCCGGGAAAAACATCACCAGCCCGTCTTCAAACAGGCGCGATTCCTTCATGAAATAGTAGGTGATGAACGATACCGACAGCACGGCGATGAAAACATTCCCCATGAGACCGGCAAAATCGGCCATGATATCCGACAGGCGGAAGAGGCCCGTACCGGCTCTCACCGAATTGGTTACCCATGCCTGAAGCGAAAATCCTTCCTCAGCAAGTCCAAAGTCGTTCAAAAACTTATCCACCTTCCCGATCGGACTGGAGAGATCGGTGAGCAGGTTGTTCAGATCAATATTCGAAAGATATTTTAACTCGTTCGCTATCAATGGGATAAACGTAAAAAAGAACAGAACCACCATACCCCAGAAAAGAAGCATCACGATAAAGGAGCAAACCGCCCTCGGCAGGTGCCATTTCCGGATGTGGGCCTTCTGGATAAGGTTCACCAGCGGTTCACCGATCATCGATAACACAAAGGAAACCAGAATGAAAAGCACAATATTGGAGAAAAACCAGATGGCCAGTCCGGCAACGAGCAGCGTGATGCCCAGAATGATGAACCGTTGCGTATTGGTTATGTTCGGCCGGGGTGTCATTCCGTAAATATAATAAATCAATCCATCAAGTGCGCATCAGCGGATAGATCAGCAGTTCGGCAACCAGGTAGGTGCCGATTAACACGAATGACCACGACAGATGTTTTTTCAGATGGGTGTAGTCGCGGGCGGGAACTCCGAGCACTTTCCCCGTATAGACCATCAGCACGGCCCTCTCGAAAATATAGGCAACAACGGTGGCAAGCGCCACGCCGCGGATGCCCCACAGTTGAACCAGCCAGAGGCTCAACCCCACGTTGAGAATCAGCTCGAGCAGGGCGGCCACCATGAGGATGCGCGTTCGCTCCATCGCCACGAGCACGGCCTGCGGAAACAGGAGCCGGCTGGTGATGAGCAGCAGGAACAGGTTGAACACCCCGGCGCTATCGAGATAACTTTTGCCGTAAACATCCGGAAAGATGAAATAGGCCGAAAGGATCAGCACTGCCGTAAGCGGAAACATCCAGTCGGCCATGCGGCCCGTGCGGTCGCGGAGCTGCTTAAACCCTTCGGTCTGCCCTTCCCGGCGGATCACCGGCACAATGGCGTTGCTGAGTGCATGCGCCAGCAGCGCCACCAGCGGCAGTTCGCGGGCCCCGTAGCGGAATATGGCAAACACTCCCGGATCGAAGTGCGCGGATATGATAAAGCCATTGACGTACTGGGCCGATCCGCTGAGAAGCACACTCAACAGGATGGGCGTTCCCAGCGCCAGGTATTTTTTCCAGAAAGGGATGGAGATGCTGAATGTGCCGTTCTTCCCCAGGATGGCCAGCAGCCAGGCGGTGCGGAAAGCCCCAGCGGCTATCATGCCCCACATGGCGCCCTTCACCCCTGCCCCGAGGATCACCGGAATGCCCACCATGAGCAGCTGGAGCGTGAAGGCCACGATCCCGTAACGTACCAGTTTCTTCGTTTCCCCGGCAATGACGTACCAGTATTCCACCAGAGTGGAGGGTGCGAACAGCACCAGGTAGAGGATCACGAGCCAGACGATGCCGCGGGGCATTTGCTGGTGGAGCAGGTTCTCCAGCAGGGGGCCTGCGAGGAGAAGAACGAGTGACGATAAGACGGAGAAGAGGGTAAGAAGGAGGGCGGCGTTGAAGAACTGGGAGGGGATCGTGACGCGTGACGCGTGACGCGGGGGAATCGTGACGCGTGACGCGTGATGCGGGGGAGACGTGACGCGTGACGCGTGATGCGGGGGAGACGTGACGCGTGACGCGTGACGCGTGACGCGATTGGAATCGGTTGGCGAGCTTATTCCTTCCTTACTTATGTCTTTCGCGTCACGTGTAACGTGTAACGTGTCACGATTCTTCGCGTCACGCGTCACGTGTAACGTGTCACGATCTCCGGCCAAAGGAAGAAGTGCCTGGATTAAACCGGTTACCCAGAAGTACGAAACGACCCCTGCGAAAAACAGAAAGGCTTCGAAAATGCCGACCTCACCGGGAAGAAGCCCGGCTCTCGGAAGTATAATGCTGATCAGGAAAACCGATCCGTACCGGAAGAGCTGGAAAAACTGCAGTCCGGAAAGGGTGTCATGGGGCAATATTTTGCGCCACTTTATCGGCAAGTCATTCGATGTTAAGCGGATCCTTCACCTTTTGCTTCATGAGGGCCAGATTCAGCACGTCGAGGATGGTCCTGACGTAATGGAAAGTAAGGCCTTTAAGATATTTTGGTTTGATCTGCTCAATGTCGTTGCGGTTCTCCTCGGCCAGGATGATCTCCTTGATCGAGGCCCGCTTGGCGGCCAGAATCTTCTCCTTCACGCCGCCCACCGGAATAACCCGGCCGCGGAGCGTGATCTCACCCGTCATGGCGAGGTTGGCCTTCACCTTGCGCTGCGTAAAAGCAGATGCAAGCGAGGTAACCATGGTAACGCCCGCCGACGGCCCGTCTTTCGGTATGGCGCCTTCCGGAACATGGATATGCACATTCCAGCGGTCGAACACCGTTTCGGGGATATTGAGCTTGCCTGCATGGGCCTTCAGGTACTCGAGGGCCAGGATGGCCGACTCCTTCATCACGTCGCCCAGGTTCCCGGTAAGGGTGAGGTTGCCCTTCCCCTTGCTCAGGCTGGTCTCCACATAGAGGATCTGACCGCCGGTTTCGGTCCAGGCAAGGCCCGTAACCACACCGGCAAATTCGTTGCCCTGGTACTCTTCTTTCAGCACTTCGGGATAGCCGAGGTACTCTTTCATGTTTTCAACCGCCACATTAACGGGAAGCTCTTCGCCCATGGCCACCTTTTTGGTGAGCTGGCGAACCACCTTGGCAATCTTCTTGTCGAGGCTCCTCACGCCCGACTCGCGGGTATGGTTCTCGATGATGTATTCGATGGTATCCTTCGGAAACTTAAACCGGTCGGCCGGAAGGCCATGATCGGTCAGCTGCTTGGTTACCAGGTGTTTTGTGGCTATTTCCACTTTCTCCTCCACCACGTAGCCCGAAATCTCGATCATCTCCATGCGGTCGCGGAGGGCCGGACTGATGGTGGATGGGTTATTGGCGGTGGCAATGAAGAGAACCTTCGACAGGTCGTACTCCATCTCCAGGAAGTTGTCGTAGAAGGTGCTGTTCTGTTCGGGATCGAGCAATTCGAGCAGTGCTGATGCCGGGTCGCCCCGGAAATCGTTGCCTACCTTGTCGATCTCGTCGAGCACAAACACCGGATTGGATGTTCCTGCACGGCGGATATAGTGGATGATACGGCCCGGCATGGCGCCGATGTATGTCTTGCGATGGCCGCGGATCTCCGATTCGTCCTTCAGGCCGCCGAGCGACATGCGGACGTATTTGCGTCCGATGGCCCGGGCAACCGATTTACCCAGTGACGTTTTGCCCACGCCCGGAGGGCCGTAGAGGCAAAGGATCGGGGCCTTCATGTCGCCCTTCAGCTTAAGGATGGCCAGGTGTTCCAGGATGCGCTCCTTCACCTGGTCGAGGCCCGAGTGATCCTGGTTCAGGATCCGCTTGGCCCGTTTCAGGTCGAAGTTATCAACCGATACTTCATTCCATGGCAGTTCGAGCATTACTTCGAGGTAGTTGAGCTGCACGGAATACTCGGCCGATGCCGGGTTGATCCGTTCGAGCTTCTCCACATCGCGGGCAAAGGCTTTTGCCACCTCTTCCGACCAGTTTTTGGTTTCGGACCGGAGACGGATCTCCTCGACCTCCTGTTCGTATGGGCTGCCACCCAGTTCATCCTGGATGGTCTTCATCTGCTGATTAAGCAGGTATTCGCGCTGCTGCTGGTCGATTTCGAGTTTTACCTTGCTCTGGATATCCTTTTTCAGCTTCTGCTTCTGGAATTCCAGTGAAAGGTGCTCGAGCAGCCGAACGGCGCGGTCGCGTATGTTGTCGATCTCGAGCAGTTCCTGCTTCTCCGTCATTCCCAGGTCGGAATTGGAGCAGAGGTAATTCACAAGGAACCCTGCGCCTTCGATGTTCTTGATGGCAAAGCTGGCTTCCTGCGGAACGTTCGATGAATATTGAACGATTTTAAGCGCCAGGTCCTTTATTGTGCCGATGATGGCCTCGAACTCCTGCGGTTCCTCACTCGGACGGATATCGTTCAGCGGGGTTACCCTGCCACGAAGGTAGGGATCCCTGGAGGTGATTTCATCGAGGTGGAACCGCCGCTTGCCGTGAATGATGACCGAAGTGGTGTCGTCGGGCATGTTGAGGATCTTCACGATGGAGGCCATGGTGCCCACCCGGTTGAGGTCGCCCACTTCCGGGTCTTCCACGGAATTGTCGTTCTGGGCTACCACGCCGATGGCGGTGCCGTTCTTGTATGCTTCCTTAACGAGCTTTATCGATTTTTCCCTGCCGACCGTAATGGGGATTACCACCCCCGGAAAGAGAACGGTATTGCGCAGGGCCAGGATTGGCAGGGTTTCGGGGATTTCGAGCGTACTCAGCTCCTCTTCGTTACCATCGGAAAGAAGGGGAACAAAATCATTGTCATCGTCGCCGAAATCAAAAAATAAGTTGTTTCCCAATTTGATTCCCACTGTATAAAGAAAAAAAAAGCCCCATGACGGGGCTTTGGGTTATGTCGTCAGAATTACTTCTGCCCCTTTTTTTCAAGGGCCTTGCCATAGCGGCGGTTGAATTTATCAACACGGCCTGCCATGTCGAGCAGTTTCACCTTACCGGTGAAGAAGGGATGCGAAGTATTCGAAATTTCAATTTTAACCAGCGGATACTCAACTCCTTCGAGTTCAATTTTTTCGCGGGTAGCTACCGTTGAACGGGTAACAAAGGTATAGTCGTTTGAGAGGTCCTTAAAGACCACCATTCTGTAATTCTTCGGATGAATATCTTTTTTCATTTCACCATTACTTTAGGGCTCGCAAAGATAAGCACTTTTTCCTGTTTATCAAACTTCAGGAAGAAATTTCGTGATCTTTTTTCAGCGCATCTTTCCGGAGGCCGCTGTTGCCCCCTTCATTCGTAAAGCGCTCAAAAGGAACCGACTGGTCGATCATGTACCGGTAAGTGATGTGCTTCTTCACCGGAACCGCTCCGATCTGCTCGTAAACCTTACGCATCCGGGGGTTGTAATCGCCTACCCATGAGAGTTCTATTTCGGTGTACCAGTCGCGTTTCCGGGTGGCCATGGCAAACTGCAGGAACAGTGCCGCTATAACGCCAGAGTTCTGGAATTCGGGTATCACGCCGGCCAGCAGGAGGCGGTTGCGGGTCATGGTTTTGCCGTTCTTCAGCATCATGAAACGCATGCCCTTCCAGAGGTTGAGCCGGCCGTTGAAATGGGCAAGCACCTGGTTAACATCGGGAAAGGCAACCACAACGCCCACCGGTTTTTCATCCTTGTAGGCAAACCAGATGAATTCCTCCACCAGTATGGGCCGCGCATTTTCGATCACTCCCGACAGATCGTCGGCGGTAAACGGGACAAAACCCTCCATGTAATCGGCCCACGTCTGGTTAACCACCGACAGGAGGTCTTCCATGTATTTATCGAGCCTGCTCAATTCCAGATGACGGAAGCTATAGCCGGGCCTTGATGCGAGGTATTCCGCAAACTTCACCATCCGCTCGGGCCATACGGCCTTAATATCAAAATGGTAGGAGAACTGCTGGAAATAGTCGCGGAAACCATAGTTTTCGAATAATTTCTGATAATAGGGCTTGTTATACGGCATGCCGTATCCCTGTTTAACGAAACCGTCAACCAGCACGCCCCAGTACGAAAAGTTTTCCCCGAAGTTCACGCTGCCGTCCATGGCCTTCGCACCGCGGTCTTTCAGCCAGTTGCGGGCGGCCTCGAACAGTATGCGGGCGGCAGCCTCATCATTTATGCATTCGAAGAAACCCATACCACCGGCGGGTACAACCGCATGCGCCGCCTTTTTGTGATCGATGAAGGCGGCAACCCGCCCGAGCAGTGCACCGCCAAAATCCGTAAGTATCCAACGGATGGCCTCACCGTGCTTGAAAAGCTGGTTTTTTTCCGGATCGAAAATGCTCTCCACCTCCATGTCGAGCGGGGCAATCCAGTTGGGATCGCCCCGGTACAGAAGACGGCCTGTATCGTGGAATTTCCGGAAATTTTGCCGGGTAATTTCGATCAGTTGCATTTTCGTCAGAATAAAATCAATTTCTGGAGCTGAATTTCGACAACAGCCTGAGGATTTCGAGATAGAGCCATACCAGCGTAACCATCAGGGCAAATGCACCATACCATTCCATGTATTTGGGCAGGCCGTGCTGTGCACCCTTATCGATGAAGTCGAAATCGAGGACAAGATTTAAGGCGGCCACGGCACAGATCACCACACTGATGATGATGCCGATGGTGCCACTGCTGTGGATGAACGGGACATTAACATTAAACATTCCCAATATCCATGTTACCAGATACATAAGAGCAATGCCACCTGTTGCGGCAAACACGCCCATACGGAATTTGTCGGTTACCTTGATGATTCCCGAGCGATAGAGAAACAGCATGGCGGCGGCGGTGAGGAAGGTAAGGCCGGCAGCCTGGATAACGATCCCGTGGTATTTGAATTCAAAAAACGCCGAGACGGCGCCAAGGAAAAGGCCCTGGAGCACGGCATACACCGGTGCGGCCCAGGGAGCGGTTGTCGGGCGGAAGCTGATGACCAGGGCCATGACAAATCCGCCGATTGCACCAACCATCATCCAGGTGATGAGCGACGGGGGCATCACCTCGAGGCTGGAGTTGTTGAAGAAGATGCCCCAGGAATAGGTGGCGCCGAGGATCACGAGCAGAAGCATGAGAAATGCTTTGCTGGCAGTGCCTTTGAGCGTCATCGAGTTCTCCCCGGTATAGTCGGTGTAGTCTTTTTCGAAAATTTTCCTGCCGAATGCAGGATTGGATGTTTTCTCTAACATAGTGTCAATATTTTGAGGCAAATTTATGATAATCGGTTTACTTTTCAGTAAATCGTTTTACATTTGTCGGCTCAAACGGTGGGAGTAGTTCAGTCGGTTAGAACGTTGGATTGTGGTTCCAGAGGTCGGGGGTTCGAATCCCCTCTTCCACCCGAAAGCAGACAGGTTTATAAGCTTGTCTGCTTTTTTTTATGAAACGATTCTGGACCTACACCGGCATAACGCTGGCCATGCTCTTCTGGGCACTCTCCTTTATCGGCTACAAGGTTGCTTATGAGTACTTTGAGCCGATGGCGCTCATATTTTTCCGGATGGTTCTTTCGGCGCTGTTTCTCACGCTGGTTATCCGGCTCACCGGCTGGGGGGAGAAGATCCAGCGCAAGGATTACAAACAGTTCCTGCTGATGGCGCTGTTTGAGCCGCTGCTCTATTTCCTTGGTGAAAGCTACGGCATGCAGATGGTTACCGCCACCACCGGCTCGGTGATCGTGTCGACAATCCCCCTGCTGGTTCCCGTTGCGGCATGGCTGCTTTACCGCGAGCGTGTGGGGTGGATCAAGATCGCCGGATTAATTCTGTGCTTTTCAGGCGTTTTGCTGGTGCTGATGGGCCCCGGCTTCACCATTGAAGCACGGCCGATGGGTGTGGCGCTGATGTTTGTTGCGGTGTTCTCGGCCGTCTGCTACAGTCTGGTCATTGTAAAACTCGCCCATAAATATAAGCCGCTCACGATTGTGCGGATGCAGAGTACGCTGGGTGCCCTGCTTTTCCTGCCCATCTTCCTGGCCACCGACCTGAAGGCGACCCTCCAGATCACCCCTGGCTGGGATGTGGTTTTGCCATTGCTTTTCCTGGCCATTTTCCCTTCGTCGCTCTCCTTCATTTTTTTCACGGCTGCCGTTCGCGAGATCGGGATCACCCGGGCAAATGTCTTTACCAATTTCATACCGGTTTTTACGGCGCTGATCTCTTTCCTGTTCCTTGGTGAGGTGTTCGGATTTGCGAAACTGGCAGGAATCCCGCTGGTTATTGCCGGACTTATGCTGGCCCAGCTTTCGCTGAAAAAAAAGAGCCTTCCGGCGGGCTGACAGATACCAACACGCACTGCTTTTCCGTTACCCATATAATTTTGTTACTTTTCCGGACCATGAAAAGGCTAATCCTGATCGTCATCTTTGCAGTTGCTGTGGCCGCCCCATTGCAGGTTCGGGCTCAGATCGGCGGCACTACGGTTTACCAGCTGCTGAACCTGCCGCCAACGGCGCGGTCGGCTGCCCTTGGCGGGATGGTTCCCACCGGGCTGAATTCAGACCCCGCACTGGTATACCACAACCCGGCGCTGGCCAACAGGGAAATGAACAACCAACTGAGTCTCAACTATTCGAGCTACCTGGCCGGTATCCGGTACGGATATCTGGGCTATTCGCACGATCTTGGCAAGTGGGGCACCCCGGTGATCGGGCTGCAATACATCAATTACGGAACTTTCATCGAAGCTGATGAATACGGGGAAATACTCGGTGATTTCAGTGCAGCCGAATATACCCTCAACCTGAGTTATTCCTATCCCCTCGACAGCCTTATGTCGATCGGGGTGACACTCCGTCCGATCTATTCGGTTCTCGAACGGTACACCTCGTGGGGAATCGGATCCGATTTCGGTTTTTTATACCATTCAGCCGATTACCGGTTTGCCGCCACGGTGGTTGCCCGGAACCTGGGCTCGCAGCTCACCACCTATGCCACACCGACACGTGAGCCCCTGCCTTTCGAAGTGCTGGCCGGGCTGAACTTCAAATTGAAACACGCTCCTTTCCGGCTGCACCTCACCACACGCAACCTGCAGCAGTTCAATCTGCGGCCGGCCTCGGAAGCTCTGGCGGAGGGTGCTTCGCTGCTCGAGACAGCAGGACATAATATAGTATTAGGCCTCGACCATGTGGTGGCGGGCGTTGAATTCGTCCCCGGCAACCTGATAGCCTTTCGGATCGGATACAATTTCCTCCGGCGCACTGAACTCAGGATGGCCGAATTCGGAGGGGCCACCGGTTTCTCGTTCGGCGCCGGTCTCGACCTCGGCAAAATCGTTATTGATTATGCACTGGCAAGCTACCATGTGAGCGGACTCACCCACTCCATTTCGCTCCGGATCGATTTCAACGGCAAGGGAAACCAGATGACTTCACCAGCCATTCACTGATCATGGGAATCATCATTGCCATCGACGGGTACTCATCGTGCGGGAAAAGCACCGTTGCAAAGGAAGTAGCCAAAATGCTCGGTTATACCTACATCGATTCGGGAGCCATGTATCGCGCGGTTACCCTGTTTTGCCTGCGGAACGGACTGGCGCATGATGGTGTGGTCAACGTGGAGAACCTCAGAAAACACATCGATGAGATAAAAATCCGGTTCGTGTTCAATTCCTCCCTTCAAAAGCACGAAACCTGGCTGAACGATGAGAATATTGAGGAGGAGATCCGCCGTAGCGAAGTGGCTAACCTCGTGAGTCCGGTTGCCGTTATCGGATTTGTCCGCGAAGCGCTGGTGAAACAGCAGCGGGAGATGGGCCGCGAAAAGGGCATCGTGATGGATGGGCGGGATATAGGAACCGTTGTTTTCCCGGATGCAGAGCTCAAGATATTCATGACCGCCTCGCCGGAGATCCGCGCCAAACGGCGATACGATGAGATGATCGCCAAGGGGCAGCAGGTGAATATGGCGGATATCGTTAAGAATATCGTCGATCGCGACCGGATCGACTCCACCCGCGCCATCAGTCCGCTGCGGCAGGCAGACGACGCCATCGTTCTGGACAACTCCTTTCTCACAAGGGAGGAACAGCTGGAGTGGGTGATTTCCCTGGCAAACAAAATTCTCCGCAAAGCCCCGTAGGGGCGTTATTATTGTAGCAAACGGGAATTCCA
>CAYWHP010000098.1:0-6170 GCA_964457845.1 uncultured Porphyromonadaceae bacterium
CTCGCTAATTGTGCTCGCTGCGCTCGCTAATTGTGCGCTTCGCGCTAATTATACGCCTTCAGGTGCTCAATTAGCGAGGCGAAGCCGAGCACAATTAGCGAGCGCAGCGAGCATAATTACGCGCAGCGCCCAATTACTTATAAAGATACCGCTTAATGCTCTTCTTCGGCGTCTTCTCAAACTCCGTGGCAACCAGTTCGATCGATGTCACCTGCATGTACTTCGGCAAACGGTTGTTGAGGTCGATCCGGTTCTTCTCCATCAGCTCCTCCATATCTTCACGGGTCATCTGGCCCGAGGTGAGCGGAGCCTGATCGGGATAAACCATGGCGATGATCTTACCGTTGCGGTCGGCAACAACAGATTCCACCACGGCGGGCATGGTGTTGAGCTTCGACTCGATCTCCTCGGGATAGATGTTCTGACCCGACGGGCCGAGGATCATGTTCTTGCTCCGCCCCTTGATGTAGATGAAGTGGTCCTTGTCGAACACGCCCAGGTCACCTGTGCGCAGCCACCCGTCTTCAGTAATCGTGGCATTCGTGGCATCGGGGTTCTTGTAGTACTCGAGCAGCACATTCTCGCCCCTCACCATGATCTCGCCAACCTCCTTGTAGGGGTCGAACGAGTCGATCTTCATCTCGAGGGTGTCAACCGGCTTGCCCGATGCGCCGTTGCGGTGGTTGCGCCAGTTGGCATAGGCCACCAGCGGGCCGCATTCGGTCATGCCGTAACCTACCGAGAACTGAAATTTAATCCGCTTTAAAAATGCCTCCACCTCCGGGTTCAGCGCCGCCCCGCCAATGACAATCTCGCGGAAGCGCCCGCCGAACGATTCGGTTAGCTGGGTGTTTATCTTTTTGAATATAATGCCGTTGAGCCCGGGAACGTGCAGCAGCACCTTCATCAGCGGCTTCTTCAGCTTGGGCTGTATCCGGCTGGAATAGATCTTTTCCAGCACCAGCGGCACAAACATCACCAGGTGAGGCTTGATCTCCTGAAATGCCTTCAGGATAACCTGCGGCGACGGGATCTTGCCAAGGAAAGTGATGTGGCAGCCCAGCGAGGTGGGGAAAATAAAATCGAAGGCGCAGCCATACGTATGGGCCAGCGGCAGAAACGCCACAATGGCGTTGCCCGGCTCCAGCGGCATGTTGTCCTGCGCGTACTGTAAATTGGCCATGAAGGCGTTGTAGTTGAGCACCACACCCTTCGAGAAGCCCGCCGTGCCGGAGGTATAGTTGATCGTAATGATCTCCTTGTTGGATACCTCCGGCACCTTGAAAGCTTCCGGGTCGAGCCCGTGCGGATACCGTTTGTCAAACGCCGCCTGGATCCCGGATACCTCTTCGGCAAGCCCCTTCTCCCTCGACCACAGCAGCGAAAGGTCGTTCAGCTTGAACACCGCCCGCAAGGCAGGCAGGGTCTTCACATCAATCCCCGGATAATATTCATCGGATACGAACAGCACGTCCGACTCCGAATGGAGCAGGATGTTCTGAACGTCTTCCCGGTGAAAGTCGGAGAGGATGGGGATGGCTATCGACCCGTTCAGCACCGTGGCCATATAGGTTACGGCCCAGTTGCGGGAGTTCTTGCCCAGTATCGCGATCTTCGATCCGATGCCGATTCCGTGGCCGGCGAAGATCATGTGGAACTTCACAATCTTCTCAGCCACATCTTTGTATTGATAGGTTTCACCCTGGTAATCGGAATACGCATTCTGATTCCAGTTGTCGCGTATGCCTGATGCAACGGACTGCACGAAATTACGCTCTAACATAGGTAGCTGATTTATTATTGATTAATTACTTTATAAGCTTGGCAAGGGCCTCTTCGAGCTTGTCGCCGCGAAGGTTTTTACCAACGATCTTGCCGGTTTTGTCGAGCAGCAGGTTCGCCGGGATGGAACGGATGCCGTACTGTTTGGCCACTTCGTTGTCCCAGTACTTCAGGTCGGAAACATGTGTCCAGGTGAGCTTGTCTTCCTCGATGGCCTTCAGCCAGTCTTCCTTCTTCTGGTCGAGCGAAACACCCAGGATGGTGAAGTTCTTGTTCTTGAACTTGTTGTAAGCAGCCACCACGTTGGGGTTTTCTGCCCGGCACGGACCGCACCATTTGGCCCAGAAATCGATCAGCAGGTACTTGCCTCTGAAATCGGAAAGCTTAACCGGCTTGCCGTCGGGGTCGTTCTGCGTGAATTCGGGAGCCATCTGGCCAATGGCCGTGATCTTCATCTTGGCAAGCGATTCCTTCAGGGTCTTCATGTACTTGTAATCGGCAAGCGCCGGATCCGATGCAGCGATCATCTTATCCAGGTCGGCCGGGTCCTCGATGTTGTATACCATCTGGTTGAGGAGGTAGGGGGCCACGGGCGTTTTGATGATCGATTGTACATAAGCCATCTTGTCGGCGTTCTGCTTGGCATCAAGCTCGTCAAGCTGCTTTTCGAGTATCTTCGCCTGATCCGTGTTCTTGGCCTTGTCGGCTTCGCTCCAGGCGGTGTAGAGGGGGCGCATGGTTTCGTTCGCCGTCTTGTTCATCTTCATGTACCCGGCAAAGGCGTCGTGTACGGGCGATCCGGTTACTTCGGCATTCTGCAGGTCGTCGGATTTGGCAACGACTTTGATGCTCGAATTATCGAGAAAGATGTTGATCCCGCCGCGCAGGTCAGCGATCTTCAGCATGTACATATCGGGTTCGGTGACCTTGCCCTTCAGGGTAAAGGTGCCGTCTTCAGCAATGCCGGTCGAATATTTGGCCACCATCTTGCCGCCTTCGCGGGCCTGGAGTTCGGCCTTGCCGGTTTTAACGCCATCAATCTTACCTTCGATGGTAAAGGTTTGAGCCATAGCCATTCCACCGATCAGGAAAAGACCGAGGGCCATCGTAAACAGTTGTTTTTTCATTTTAAGGGTACAGTTAATATTGGATTCGAATTTAATACATTTCACAGATCTTCCCACGTCCAGCTTTCGCTCACCTCCCAGTTGGCCTTCAGGTTCAGCTCCTTGCTGAAAGTGATTACCTTTTCCGGCTGTATGTGTTTGATATACCTTCCGGTATCCCACTTTCCGTTGTTGTTGGTGTCGAATACCAGGCGGGCGCTGTATTTCCCCGGGGCCATAACATCGAAGAGCACCGTTCCGGCACCATCTATCCGCCTGGTTGCGGCCACCTTGTTCTGCCCGTTCACCAGTTCCACGATCCCCGGCCCCTTCAGGTTGGGCAGCGCAATCCGTATGGCCCCGTACTCATCGCGTTTTTTCATCTTAAACCGCACGTCGAGCGTGTCGTTCGCCTGGCCGTTGATGCCGGTGAGGGCGCCGGGCAGCAGCCGCAGCCGGTAGCTGGTGTCGGCGGTGAGCGCGGCATCGAGCCGCAAAATCCTCGGGTGCACCCTGTCGGTGAGCACTCCGTTGAGCATGAGCCGCTTAAGCGTGTCGGGCACCATGCGGAAGGCCACCTGCCTCGGCAGCGAGTCCTTGCCGGTGGTGAGCTGCATCCGGCTGGTGTCCATCGACGTCCAGGGCAGCGATGCGGTGATCACCAGCTGCTGCCCGTACTCCAGCGTGCGCGACGACTGCACGGCCGTAGTTAGCGTGAATTCCTTCTTCGGCGTCCCCGCCGGCGGCTTGGCCAACTGCCGGTACCGCAACTTCACCGTGTCGCTCTTCATCACCCGCCGCTCCAGCGAGTCGCTCACCGGGAACGTCACCACGGCCTTAACCGAATCCAGGCCGGCCATAAACGGACTCATCAGCCACACATCCAGCGTGTCGGCATCGCCGTACCACTCCAGCGCCAGCCGCGCACTGTCGGGCGGGATCTGCAAAAACCGGATCTCCAGCGTGTCGGTGGGCTCGGCCAGCTGCAGCCGCAACTGATCGCGCCGCGGCCGGTCGGTCGACGACAGGTACTGCTTCGGCCGAACCTCCGTAAAGAGCTTCAGCTCAATGTTATCGGGCTTAAAAATGTATTTCGACTTCGTCGGGAGGGTATCCGCGGCCACACTGTCTTTTTTATTTCTGAATTCCCTCGCGGGCAGGGAGTCTTTAACCATTTTAACCGGAACCGCCTCCGCCTTAAGGCTGTCTCGCACGGCAGCGGCCGAATCCGGAGACGTCTTCGTTGAGTCGGGAAGGGGCCGCAGTTCGGCAAACGGCCGTATCAGTGAATCCTGAAAAGCTACCGCCTCGGTGGGCTGATCAAACCGGTAGTTGGTGTTGCCGTCTTTCAGCGCAAAGATCTTGTAGGCGCCGCCGGCCACGTTTCTGATGGTGAACTTCCCGTCTTTGGTGGTGCGGGCGATGTAGAGCGGCATGCTGGTGAGCGGCAGCGTGTCGGAGGTGCCGCTGTAGAGCATCACCGTGACATCCTCGGCCGGCTTGCCGTCGAGGGCCAGCACCACCTTGCCCGATACCTCCAGCGAGTCGATGGTGCTGCCGGTGGAGAATACGTACTGGAAGTTTTTGATGGGGTTCGACTCGTTGAGGTCGGCAATCGCCTCGCCAAAGTTGATGGCGTACGTGCGGTCGGGCAGCAGCGAATCCTTGAAGTTGATCTCCAGCTCCCGACCCTTTACCTTGAACTCGGGCTTCTTCGCCATCGGCGGCGATACCACCAGCTGCTTCTGTATCTCCTTGAGGATGAAGTACTCATTGAAACGGATGATCACCTGCGCGGCGCTGAAGTGGGTGCTGTAGTTGGGCGGCGTGCTTTCGAGGATCACCGGGGGCTTTTCATCTTTCGGTCCGCCGGTGAGGCTGCCTTGTTGAGCGCAGGACAGGAGACAGAAGACGAGAGACAGGAGACAGGAGACAGAAGACAGGAGAATCGTGATGCGTGACGCGTGACGCGGAGGAATCGTGACACGGGGGAATCGTGACGCGTGACGCGTGACACGTGACTCGTAACCCAACGCGCGGGCATGTAGAGACGCATAAATGCGTCTCTCCTCAAACGCATAAATGCGTCTCTCCTCAAACGCATAAATGCGTCTCTCTTCCAACGCATAAATGCGTCTCTCTTCCGTCGCATCACGCGTCACGCGTAACGCGTCACGATTCCTCAAATGGCAGAACGGTATCTTCATGTATAATTAACGGCCGGCAGGCTTGTTCAGTGCCCCAACAGGCAACAGCTCCGCCTATCCGGCCGTTTGGTTGTAAAAATAGCACTCTAATCGGTGATTGAATGAAAATTGCACCGAATTCAGTTACTTTGTAAAGCAATTCAACCTGTTGACAATATGACCGATCAAAATACCAAAACCGGGAACCGCAAACTGCTCAACGTAGGGTTTGCCGTCCTGTTTGTTGTCCTCGCCGCGGGGATCATCTACCTGGTAACCCAGCTCAACGCCGAGAAGAAGGAAGCCGCCGATATGCGGGCGGTGCTCGAAACACAAAAGCAGAACCTCACCAACGAGCTGAACGAGCTGAACACCTCGTTCTCCCAGCTCAAAACCGATAACGTGGCGATGACGCAGCGCCTCGATCAGGAGAAGCAAAAGATCCAGGAGCTGCTGGCCATCAAGGCCTCCAACACCAAAAAGATCCAGATATACGAGAAGGAGGTCACCAGCCTCCGCGGCATACTCAGGTCATACATTATCCAGGTGGACTCGCTCAACCAGGCCAACAACAGGCTGCGCGCCGAAAACAAGGACGTTAAGGAGCGGTTCGACCAGGCGAAGAACACCAACAAGGAGCTCGAGGAGGTGAACAAGAACCTCCAGGGCAAGGTGGAGGCCGCCGCTGTTCTGAAGGCCCTCAGCATCGTGGCCGAGCCGATCGACAACAACGGCACCGTTCAGAAGAAAATCAAGAAAGTGCAGAAAATCCGCACCTGCTTCAACCTCGGCGAAAATGCCGTGGCCAAGAAGGGCCCGCGGACAATATACATGCGCATCGCCAACCCGTCGCAGCGCATCATGGTGAAATCAGGCACCGAAACCTTCGCCCTCGATGGTTCCCAGGTGCCCTATTCGGCTATGCGCGAGGTGGAGTACGAAGGCGCCTCACTCGAGGTGTGCATCTTCTACGAAGTTGCTGCCGATGAGATCGTTGCGGGCACCTACTACATCGATCTTTATTTGGAGGGCGCGCAGATCGGGACGACGAGCTTTAGTTTGAAGTAGTAATTTTGCTCGCTTCGCTCGCTAATTG
>CAYWHP010000098.1:6270-16422 GCA_964457845.1 uncultured Porphyromonadaceae bacterium
TGCTCGCTTCGCTCGCTAATTGGGAATTTTTGTTCCATTATTCCTTTTGGGAGGATAAAGTGCATCTATATCTCTATAAAAAAGAGATATGGAGATCAACGAGATTTATCAGTTATCGATGAAGGTCAGTCAGCAGATATGGGATATTGTTATGATATGGCCTTATTTTGCGCGCGAAACCATTGGTAAACAGATGGTAAGGTCGGCCGATTCGGTTAGTGCAAATCTGAAGGAAGGACTTGGCCGCTATTCATACAAGGATCGTAACCTGTTCAATATTTACGCGAGGGGATCGCTTTTTGAAACGCAATGCTGGCTCGAGAAGGCTTCTGCACGAAACCTTATTGAAGGCGAAACAATGGCAACCCTTTCACGGGATTTCAATTTGCTTCATCTGGAAATAAACAAGATGATCAAACATACACGCGCCCAACTCCAAAAATCCTGATTAGCGTCTTCCTCCGCCCAATTAGCTCGCCCAGCGAGCACAATTAGCTCGCGCAGCGAGCAAAATTAGCGACCGCAGGGAGCAAAATTAGCGAGGCGCAGCCGAGCCCAATTATATCTCCTTCAACGCCTTCCGCTGAAAGATCAGTATCCAGCCCACACCGCAGGTGATGGCCGAGTCGGCCAGGTTGAAGATGGGCCGGAAAAACTGGAACGATTCGCCGCCGATGAAAGGCAGCCACTTCGGCCAGTGGGTATCGATAATGGGGAAATAGAGCATGTCAACCACCGAGCCCTGCAGAAAAGGAGCATAGCCGCCCCCCTTAGGGAACATCTCCGCCACCCCGCTGCCGGGGACCATGGCGCTGGCATAGGTGGATTCGTTAAAGATCAGGCCGTAAAAGGCACTGTCGATAATGTTGCCCGCAGCACCGGCCGTAACCAGACCGAGCGCCAGGATGAAGCCAAGCGGCATCTCCTTCTTGATCATCCGGCGGATGAATATCGCCAGCAAAACCACCGCCACCAGACGGAACAAGGTGAGGGCAATCTTGCCAGCCACACCGCCGAAGGAGACCCCGAAGGCCATCCCCTTGTTCTCAACAAAGTGCAGCAGGAACCAGCGGCCGAATACCGGAATGGTTTCGCCGATCGACATGTTGGTTTTTACGATGATCTTGAAGATCTGGTCGAGCGTGAGTACGCCGATCACGAGAGCGATCACTGCCAGGCTGGTTTTTTGGGATCGGGTCATGGGTTGTCGGTTACAGTTCGGTAGATAGACCGGGATTTCGGGGGATTGTTACAAACCCCGGCCTTCAGGCCGGGGTTAGTGATGACTTCGCGCGGGTATCGGGTGTAAGGTATCAGGTTTCGGGCACACCAGGTAAAAGTCCCGGTGATGGGCCCGATACCTTATACCCGATACCCGATACCGATCTCACTTCTGCATATTCTTCGCTTCGATGCTCAGCGTCGCATGCGGCACGGCGCGCAACCGCTCCTTCGAAATCAGCTTGCCCGTTTGCCGGCAGATGCCGTATGTTTTGTTCTCGATCCGCACCAGCGCGGCCTGCAGATGCTGGATGAACTGCGCCTGGCGCTGCGCCAGCTTGCCTACCTCCTCGCGCGAAAGCACCGTGGCGCCCTCTTCGAGAACCTTAAAGGTGGGCGATGTATCCTGCGTGTCGTTGCCGTCCTGGTTGGCCAGCGTTTTTTTCAACAGGTCGAAATCCTTTTTGGCCTTATCGATCTTGTTAACTATGAGTTCCTTGAATTCCAACAACTCGTCGTCCGAATATCTTGTCTTTTCTTGCATGATTCCGATGTTTTTCGAAATATAACTAATTTTTGCTTTGCGAGCGATTGCCTATATACGGTTGATAATGATAAATGTTTTAATTTCTTCATCCAAATCCACCTCTTTCGCTTCCGGCACATCCAGGTCATCAACGAGGTCGATGCCCGTGGCCAGCACCTGCGTGGCGATGAAGTCGCCCCAGACGGCAATGGCCCCATCCAACCCGGCATGCCGCTGCATCCGGATGCGGATCTTGTCGGTCACCTCGTAGCCGTTGTCCTTGCGCATGTTCTGGATCCGGTTGATGAGCTCCCGTGCCAGTCCTTCCTGCACCAGCTCAGGCGTGAGCGTGATGTCGAGTGCCACCGTCAGGTTGCCGTCGTTGGCCACCAGCCAGCCGGGGATGTCCTCCGACAGGATCTCCACCTCCTCGAGCAGGAGCTGCGCCGGGCCCTCGGCCAGCTGCAGTGTGTACGTGCCTTCGCGCTCGATGGCGGCAATGTCGGCCTGACCAAACTTCCCGATCACCTCACTCACCTCTTTCATCTGCTTCCCGTATTTCTTGCCGAGCAGCTTGAAGTTGGCCTTGATCTTCTTCACCAGTATTCCGCTGGTGTCATCAAGGAAATGGATCTCCTTAACGTTAATCTCGGTTTTAATAATTTCTGATATGGTTCGCAGCTGATCGCCAAACCGGTCGTTGAGCACCGGAACCATGATCTTCTGCAGCGGCTGCCTCACCTTGATGTTCACCTTGCGGCGCAGGCCGAGCACCAGCGACGACACCTGCTGGGCAAGCGCCATGCGCTCCTCCAGGTTGCTGTCGATGGCCCCCAGGTCGGCCACCGGGAAGTTCATCAGGTGCACCGATTCCGCCTTGTGCCGACCGGTGGCGCTGTTCAGGTCGAGGAACAGCTTGTCGGTGTAGAAGGGGATCACCGGGGCCGCCAAACGGGCCACCGTCTCCAGGCAGGTATAAAGCGTCTGGTAAGCCGATATCTTGTCGTTGTCGTACGCCCCGCCCCAGAAACGCTTGCGGCTCAAACGAACGTACCAGTTCGAGAGGTTCTCCAGCACAAAGTCCTGTATGGCCCGCGCGGCGCGGGTGGGGGAGTAGTCGTCGAGCTCCGTGTCGACCTCCCGGATCAGGCTGTTCAGCAGCGACAGGATCCAGCGGTCGAGCTCGGGCCGCTCCTCCAGCGGGATCTCCGGCTCGTTGTAGTGAAAATTGTCGACGTTGGCATACAAACTGAAAAACGCATACGTATTATATAGCGTGCCGAAAAACTTCCGTTTCACCTCATCCACACCGGCCAGGTCGAACTTCAGGTTGTCCCACGGCGGCGAATTGGTCACCATGTACCAGCGCAGCGGATCGGAACCGTAATTGTTGATCACCTCAAACGGATCCACACTGTTGCCGAGGCGCTTCGACATTTTGTTGCCCTCCTTGTCGAGAACCAACCCGTTGGATACCAGGTTCTTGAATGATACCGAATCGTTCAGCATCACGGCGATGGCGTGCAGCGTGAAGAACCAGCCGCGCGTTTGGTCGACCCCCTCGGCAATGAAATCGGCCGGGAAGTAGTGGTCGATATCGTCCTTGTGCTCAAACGGGTAGTGCAGCTGCGCAAACGGCATGGCGCCAGAGTCGAACCACACATCGATGAGGTCGCTCTCGCGCATCATCTTCGCGCCGCTGGCCGAAACCAGCACGATGCCATCAACGTACGGCCGGTGAAGGTCGAGCAGCGAATAGTTCGCATCGCCGTTATCGCCTGCTACGAAGGCGGCCAGTGGATTGGCGGCCATGTATCCGGCCCGTACCGCCTTATCGATTTCATTTTTTAACTCCTCAACCGATCCGATGCAGATGCGCTCGGTGCCGTCCTCGGTGGCCCAGATGGGCAGCGGCGTGCCCCAGTAGCGCGAGCGCGAGAGGTTCCAGTCGACCAGGTTCTCGAGCCAGTTGCCGAAGCGCCCGGTGCCCGTGGATTCGGGCTTCCAGTTGATGGTTTTGTTGAGCGCGATCATGCGGTCCTTCACCGCCGTGGTGCGGATGAACCAGCTGTCGAGCGGGTAATACAAGATGGGCTTGTCGGTGCGCCAGCAGTGCGGGTAGTTGTGCACGTGCTTTTCAATGCGGAACGCGCGGTGCTGCTGTTTGAGCATCACGCAGATCTCCACGTCGGTGGATTCCGCGCCCGCCGGCAGCGAATCGTCGTACTCGTTCTTCACGTACTTGCCGGCAAACGGTCCGTACGTATTTATATTGATATGCGTTGCGGCATAATCAGCATCAAGGGCATCAACCGGAAAAAAGCGACCGTGGCGGTCTACCATCGGCTGGCTCTTTCCGTCGATATCCGTTAAAAGCATCGGGGCAATGCCGTTCTGTTTGGCCACCCGGTCGTCGTCGGCGCCAAAGGTGGGCGCAATGTGCACGATGCCGGTACCGTCCTCGGTGGTCACAAAGTCGCCCGTGATCACGCGGAAGGCATCGCCGTCGGGCTTCACCCAGTTGATGAGCTGCCTGTAGCGGATCCCCTCGAGCTCCCTTCCGGAGAACTCGCCGATGATCTCGAACGGATGCTTGGCGGCATCGAAATAGTTCTTAACCAGCTCTTTGGCCAGTATCACGCGGATCGGCTCACCCGAGTAGGGGTTCACCGTGGCCACCATCACGTAGCGGATGTCGGGACCCACGCAGAGCGCGGTGTTGGAGGGGAGGGTCCATGGGGTGGTGGTCCAGGCGAGGAAGTAACTACCCCCTGCCACTGGACCTCCCGCCATTGGACCTCCCCCTGCCATTGGACCTCCCCCTGCCCCCTCCTTGTGAAGGAGGGGGAACCCTCCTGCATAGGTTGAAGCGTCATTGGGCAGAGCCCCCTCCTTTACAAGGAGGGGGTTGGGGGTGGTCAGTAGGTTGGGGGAGGTGACGAGGTTAGGCGAGGTGAGGAAATTGTTGGAGGTGAGGAAGTTATGCGAAGTCACATCCACCTCAAACAGCGCCGTCACGGTAGTATCCTTCACATCCTTATAGCACCCCGGCTGGTTCAGCTCGTGCGAGCTCAGACCGGTGCCGGCGGCGGGGGAGTAGGGTTGGATGGTATACCCTTTGTATAATAACCCCTTGTTGTAGAGTTCCTTAAGTATCCACCACAGGGTTTCGATGTAGCGGTTGTCGTAGGTGATGTAGGGATCGTCCATATCCACCCAGTAGCCCATCTTGTGGGTAAGCTCCTCCCACTGGGTGGTGTACTTCATCACCTCGCGGCGGCAAGCCTCGTTGTAGTCCGATACGCTGATTGTTTTGCCGATGTCGTCTTTCGTGATGCCCAGCATCTTCTCCACGCCAAGTTCCACGGGCAGGCCGTGGGTGTCCCAGCCGGCCTTGCGCCGCACGCGGTACCCCTTCTGCGTTTTGTACCGGCAGAAAATATCCTTGATGGCGCGGGCCATCACATGGTGGATGCCCGGCAGGCCGTTTGCCGACGGCGGACCTTCGTAAAATTTGAAATCGGGAAAGCCCTCACGGATGGCGAGGCTCTTCTGAAAGGTATCGTTCTTCAGCCAGTACTCCCACATCTCCTGGTTTACGGCCGGGAGATCGAGCTGCTTGTATTCGGGAAACTTCTTACTCACAACAACATCGGTTTAAAAAAGAGCACAAACTTAGTACATTTAGGGCAGAAGGCAGAGGGCAGAGGGGAAAAATTATTCGTTGAGGCGGACGCCGGCAGGCCGGGCGGTGTCGGTTGGGGGGGCAGCGCACCCGCGAGGTGTCCGGGTAGGGGTGCCATCCCCAGGCTGAAGCCTGGGGTTAGTCATAGTCCATCTGCACGAATACCACGAAAGGAAAGGTTAACCCTCCAGGGGAGCTGCGGGCGTGTCCCGGTGGCACGCATCCAATCATCGTGACAGGCCATGTATCTTGGTGGCACGCACCCAAACATCGGGACAGGCCCGCAGTTCCGGTGACGATCAACTGCCAATCTACAGGATGATTATGCAGGGGTCTTTATGACTAACCCCAGGCTTCAGCCTGGGGGGGTGGCCCTCCAACCGATACCGCCCGGCCTATGGATGGCTCGCCTCGCGGCACCGCCCGGCCTATCGACGCCCGCGAACCGATGACGCCCGGCCTATCGACGCCCGCGAACCGATACCGCCCGGCCTATGGATGGCTCGCCTCGCGGCACCGCCCGGCCTATCGACGGCCCCCCAACCGATACCGCCCGGCCTATCGACGGCCCGCCCATACCTTTACGCCTGGGGCTTCACAAGCCCCTGAGCCTGCAGAATCCGGGCAATATACTTACCCAGAATATCAAACTCCAGATTCACCACGGAGCCGGGTTTAAACGTATGGAAATTAGTTACATCGTAGGTGAAAGGAATGATCGCCACCTGGAAGCTGCGGTCCTTGGCATTCACCACGGTGAGGGATACGCCGTTCACGCACACCGAGCCCTTTTCCACCACCATGTATCCGGGCTGATCGGTAACCGGTTCAAATTCAAAGGTGTAGTACCAGCTGCCATCGGCCTCATCCACCTGTGTGCACACGGCTGTCTGATCAACATGGCCCTGCACGATGTGGCCGTCGAGGCGGCCGTCCATGCGCATGCTCCGCTCGAGGTTCACCTTGTCGCCCAGCTTCAGGAGGCCGAGGTTCGACTTATCGAGCGTCTCCCGGATGGCGGTGACGGTATAGGTATCGGCCTCCCGTTTCACCACGGTGAGGCACACGCCGTTGTGCGATACGCTCTGGTCGATCTTCAGCTCCTCCGCAAACGAGCAGCTGAGGGTGATGTGCAGGTTTTCCCGGTCGTGCACCAGGCCGGTTACTTTGGCCGTTTCTTCTACGATTCCTGAGAACATGGTTGAAAAATTTTGGTGTAAAAGTAACCATTTTGTCGGTTAAGGGACCTGGCCCTCCCCTTTACCCATCACCTCCCCCAACCTGCTCATCGCGTACAGCGGCAAATTAATCAGCCACTCCTGCTGCCGGAAATCCGACATCGAGGAGCGGATCGAAACCGGGGGATTAAACCGGTCAGAATAAACCTTCAGGCTCTTTGCATGAAGATTCTCCTCCGCCTTCACCTCCAGCGGGAAGGCATGCCCTTCAAACTGTATAACGAAATCCACTTCGGCGGTGGACCGGTCGGCCGACCAGTAATAGATCGCAAAATCCCGGTTCCCGGCAATCTGCTGGAATACAAACTGCTCGGTCATGGCTCCCTTGAATTCGGTGAAAACCGCGTTCCCCTCCAGCAGGCTCCTCGCATCAATTTCAACCAGTGCGGCGAGCAGACCGATATCAACCACAAAAACCTTGAATGCCCCGATATCTTCATACGCTTTCAGCGGAATGCCCGGTTTCGTTACCCGGCTCACCTTGTGTATCTGTCCGCAATCGGAGAGCCATGAAAGGGCAAGCTCATAATCCTTTGCCCGGGACCCCTCCTTCACAAGCCCGTAGATGAATTTGCGGTTTTCCTTCGAAAGCTGTGAGGGGATCGAATTCCAGACCATGCGGATGCGGGGAACGATATCAGCTGGCGCATGTTTCGAAAAATCCTGTTCGTACGCCTCCAGTATATTGTTCTGAATTTCACGGACTTCGGCAAAACTTGAGTTTTCGCTGAAACGCTGAACAGCCTCGGGCATGCCGCCTACATAATAATATTGTTTGAGCTTTTCGATAAACCTCGACCGGTAAGCGGATATCAGTTTCCAGTCGCCCGCGGTGAGCATTTCTGCCAGCGCCGCGTCTCCGGTAGCCTCAAGAAATTCAGGGTAGTTCAATGGATAAAGGTCCATGAAGTCGACCTTGCCAACCGGAAAGGAGATATGGGCATGCAGAGCGACGCCCAGCAGGGAGCCGGCGGCCACAATGTGATATGCACCGGCATCTTCCTGGAAATACTTCAGCGAAGTGATCGCCTCGGGAACCGCCTGGATCTCGTCAAAAATGATCAGCGTGTTGCCCGGCGTGATGGTCAATCCCGATTCCGCCTGCAGGGCCGTAAGAACCCGTCCGGTTTCAAAGCCATCGGTGAACAACTCCTTCAGGCGCCTGGTTTTTTCAAAATTCACATAAACGGTCTGATCATAATGCTGCCTGCCGAATTCCTTCATCAGCCACGTTTTTCCAACCTGCCTGGCTCCCCGTATGATCAGCGGTTTTCTGGCCGGAGCATTCTTCCAGGCCACCAGCTCATCGAGTTTTAATCGTCTCATCTTTGAAATATTGTGTAAAAATACAAAAACTCATACGAATTATTGTAAAACTTCACACTTTTTCAAAGGAGTCACCCCCGGTTTTGATGATATAGTGAAGTGACGAGGGGGTTCAATGCTGAAGTCGGAGATTCGAGGGCCAATTTTGAATTTTGAAATTTCAGCATTCAAAACTGGTCTTCGAATCTCCGACCTGGCCCTCCCCCCTTACTCCTTCAAAATTTTATAAACTCCCTTCCCCTCTATTTTCACCCCATAAACCCCCCGGCTCCATCGATCCGTTGCAACCTCCAGCCGCCCGGTGCCGGCAGCAATCTTCCCAATCCACACCAGCTGACCGCCGGCGTTGTATATGCCCACCGGCAAATCCTGCACGGCCATGCCGGCATCAATCACCAGCCGCCCCTCAACGGGGTTCGGATACACCTTCACCGCATCCTCCGCCGGAACATCGTCAACCTTCAGCACCACCGCATTGGCCGTGCAGATCCACCGCTCGGGATCCACCTTTACCGAATCCACATCAAACCCCGGATCGATGACGAAGCGCTGGCCGGAGTAGCTATGCTTGAGAACGTAGGTGACGGAGGCCGGGCCGCTCTTTGGAGATCGTGACGCGTGATGCGTGACGCGGAAGAATCGTGACGCGTGATGCGTGACGCGTGACGCGGAGGAGAGTGACGAGTGACGAGTGACAAGTGACGACGCATCTGCCTCACCTACGGTAATGCCGGCAAATGCCTCTTTTGTCATCCCGGCGAAAGCCGGGACCCCGTCCCTCACCCCGCACTCCCCAAATGCCTCTTTTGTCATCCCGGCGAAAGCCGGGACCCCGTCCCCACCTCGCGAACTCTCCAAAAGCTTCCCGTAAACCACCACCGGCACATCCATCTCGAAAAAATCCACCCCCGCATCACTCTGCACCTGCCCCAGCTCCAGCTCCAGCTGCGTGCCGGGCCCTTTGCGGTACGTAAGCGCATAGGTGGGATAGCCCGATCCGTACACCCAGTCGTTGAAAAACTCCCGGTAGCTGCTGTCCGACGCGGCATCCGCATGGCGCAGCAGATCCTCGGTAAGGGCATAGCCATTGGCGTTTTCCGGGTCATCAAGCCAGTTTCTCACCATCCGGAAAAAGGCCGTGTCTCCCATTTCCCAGCGCAGCATGTGCAAAACCAGCCCGCCCTTGCTGTACGACAGGCGCGCATCGAACAGCCGGTCAACACTCGTAGTATCAGGACAATACACCGATCCGCCCGGCTCGCGCAGCACCCGGTTGATCGACAGGCGCTTGTACGGCTCCCAGTAGATGCCGCCCTGGTCGCGCTCGTAGCACAACCCCGTGAGGTAGGTGGCAAACCCCTCGTTGAGCCAGATATCGCGCCACGAACCGCACGTTACGTAATCGCCAAACCATTGATGTCCAAGCTCATGCGCCATTAAATCGTAACCGTAGCCACCCATGAAACTGTTCGTCTGGTGCTCCATGCCGCCGCCCCAGCCCCACTGCGTCTGCCCATATCCCTCATTGGCAAACGGATACGGCCCAAACAGCTCAGTAAACATCGCAAGCGGGTACTTTATCATCGGCAGCTGGCCCCGCAGCTCCGCGGAGTCCTCGGGGTATACATAATTTCTTAGCTCGACAGGCTCCCCGCCGGGCACAGGCGCCCAATCACTGAAAACGGAATAGTTTGTCACCGCAAGCCCCACGAGATAGGCGGCCACCGGATGCTTGTGCTTCCACTGGTAGATGTTGCCGCAGCTGCAGAGGCTCTCCGATACCATCACGCCGTTCGATACCGCCATGTACCGCTCGGGCACCGTGATCACCAGGTGAACCGAATCCACCTTGTCGTTGAGGTCCTGACTGCAGGGCCACCAATCCATCGCGCCGTAGGGCTCCGAGAGGGTGTAGAGCGCCGGCACGCTGTCGGGGCCGTGCTTCGCGAGGGAGAAAGAGCCGGAGCCGTTCGAGGGGGGGATGCCTTGGTAGTCGATCATGATGGAGTCCGCCAGACCTCCCCCCGAACCGGCTTCTGTCGGATGAGCGGTCGGGCCGGGCAGACCTCCCCCCGCTCCGGCTTCTGTCGGATGATCGTCGGGGCCGGGCAGACCTCCCCCCGCCCCCTCCTTGGGAAGGAGGGGGAGCGCTCCTG
>CAYWHP010000099.1:0-16398 GCA_964457845.1 uncultured Porphyromonadaceae bacterium
CCTCAACCGTTAGCCGCTCCGGCGAGGATGTCCATTAACCACGGAGACACGGAGAGCACAGAGATTCACGGAGATATTGTGTTATGGAACATGATAGCCGGTGCCTTTTATCTTGGGTAAAAACCCATCTTTGAAAATAAATCCTCCGTGAATCTCCGTGCTCTCCGTGTCTCCGTGGTTAAAACAAATCTGTCCCACCGAAACAGCCCCCGCAGAATGAAACAGCCCGGCTGCCTTCTCCTCGTCTTCCTCGTCGTATCGACTTTTGGTCTGCACGCCCAGCGCAGCATGCCCGACTCGGTGATTGCTGCCAGGGCCGCTTCCCCCATCCGGTTCAACGGCCGCCTCGACGATGAGGTGTGGCAAACGGCTACCCGAATATCGAATTTCACCCAGCGCGAGCAGGATTTTGGCCTGCCGGCGACGGAGAATACCGAAGTGGCGGTGGCCTTCGACAACCAGGCCCTCTGGATCGCCGTTTGGTGCTGGCAGCGCGATATGTCGAGGCTGGTGGCCAAATCGATGCAGCGCGATTTCGATACGGAGGCCGAGGACTATTTCGAGGTGCTCGTTTCCCCGTTCAATGACCAGCGAAACGGATACCTGTTCGCCGTAAATCCGCTCGGAGCCCGCGCAGATATGCTTGTCGCCGGCAACGAAGATTACAACGAGGACTGGAACGGGATCTGGGATGCCAAAACCAGCAAGGACAGCGCGGGATGGTACGCCGAAATCATGATCCCATACAATGCATTGAAATTCAGGAATGAGGAAATCCAGGAGTGGGCGCTGAATTTCGAACGCTATATCAGTTTTAAGTCGGAACAGGCCCGCTGGCAAGGATGGAGCCGCGACCAGAATATCGGAAACATCTCCGTAGCAGGCCGGCTCACCGGGCTCAGCCACCTCCGGTACGACCAGCGTTTCGAGCTGAAACCCTATGCGCTTGGTGGTTGGAACCGCAACAGCGAAACAGGAAAGATCAGCCCCAACGGCAAGTTCGGCGCCGACCTCAACTGGAATGTTTCACCCAACCTCAAGCTCAACCTTACAACCAATACCGACTTCGCCCAGGTGGAGGCCGACAGGATCCAGGTTAACCTCACCCGTTTCAATATCTATTATCCCGAAAAAAGGGAGTTCTTCCTCGAAGGATCATCGTTCTATTCGTTCAATCTTGGTAAGACCAGTCAGGTTTTCTATTCCCGCAAGATCGGGATCGAAAAGATGGAGCCCGTTAATGTGCTCGGAGGAGTGAGGCTGTTCGGCAAGGAGGGAAAGAACAACATCGGGTTTCTCAGCTTGCAGACAGCGTCGAACGACATTTCACCCACAACCAATAACACCGTGTTCCGGTATAAACGGGACATCGGCGCGCAGTCATACATCGGCGGGATCGTCACATCAAAATACAACCGCGACAAGTGGAATATGGTCGGTGGTATCGATGCCTGCTTTAATACATCAAAATTCCTGAAAGACAAAAACCTCCTCATCTTTGGTGCGGTTGCCGCCTCCTGGGACCAGGACAAGGTGAATGCGGATAATCTGTCGTGGAGATGTTATCTTGATTATCCCAACGATCTGGTAGATAATTATATAGGTGTTTCGTCAATTCCGGCTGGCTTTCATGCCGACCTGGGTTATTTCGGACGCCAGAATTTCGATGCATTTACCTGGAACCTCAGCCTTACACCCAGGTTCCTTCAGAAGTGGGGTTTTCAGCAGTTTGAGTTTAATCCGTGGGAGTTTGTTGCCTACCGCACGCACTCCACGGGTGAACTGGAGAGCATCAGCAATGAGACCCGGCTGCTCGGGTTCCAGCTGAAATCGGGGGATACGTTCGAATACAATTTGACGTTCGATTATGACCGCCTTGATGAGTCGTTCGACCTCACCGATTCCATCCTCATTCCGGCCGGTAAATACCGGTTTTTCGGACACGAAATCCAGCTGGAATCATACGAGGGCAGACGCATCTGGGGCGGAGCGGGGGGCAGTATCGGGAAGTACTATCTGGGCGACATCCGGTCGCTCGAGCTTTGGGCCGGGGTGAACATCAGCAGCCACCTCAATATCAAAGCCGACTATGAACTCAACTTCCTGAAATTCGGATCGCAGAAGGATTTTGTCCAGCAGCTGGCCGCATACATAAATTATGCGTTTACCACCCGCTTCGACCTGTCGCTCTTTTCACAATGGAACACGGAAGACGACCTGGCCCTGCTGAATTTCCGCATTCACTGGATTCCGCGGATCGGGAGCGACTTCTATTTTGTGATCAACAACGGGTACGAGCCGGTGCATCAGGCGGAGCTTATCAGGCCGAACATCAGCAGCGGGGCGGCGAAGCTGGTGTGGAGGTTCACTTTCTAGGGGGCTGTCCCGGCTGGTGAGTGAGTTTTAACCACGGAGACACGGAGAACACGGAGATACACGGAGTTAAATTTCATATGTGGATGCCTTACTGTTTTCCTGGTTTTTGTATGGTATCATTTCTGCCTCCATCCCGCCTCCGCCTTATACTTCGTGAAGAAAACGACTATGTCAGCCTCGCTCTTGTACTTGGCAAACCACACCTTCCAGTCGGCATCCGATTTGTATTTTGTGTAAAACCATATCCCCCTGATACCCTTAGCTTCCGATTTGTACTCCGCAACGAAGACTACCAGATTGGCCTCGCTTTTGTATTTCGTAACAAACACCTTGATGTCGGCTTCCGATTTGTACTTGCTTACGAACACCTGCTGGGCAGAGGCAGGCAGCATCATTGCTACGGTTAGAGCGAATAAGATCAGCGCTTTATTTCTATTTTGATATCCAGAGTCATGGCCCTGGCGATGAAACCTCCGATATTCTTTTTTCTCCATTCGGTGCTGGTTGCGATGACGGAATCCTTAAGTTGAATTAACTCATTTTCCTTCAGATAATGTCGGGGAATCCCCTTAACTTTCAAGATTCTAATTGCGTTTTCCTTCAGTGTGAATACACCGTAACTTCCCTGTAGCTCATCCGGGAAGGCCCTTTTCAGTTCATCATACGTTATTCCGGTGTTCTTTCTGACATAGGATCTGACAACCGCATTCACCAGGCGACTTTTACTGAAAGCAACAGCTTCGAAAATGTAGGTTGTCTTGTCTTTCGAAAGATCCTGCTGCGGATGTCCGATTGACGGTATGGTCGTTTTTGTTCCCTTAGCGCCCCTGGCAGCATCCTCAAAAATTTGTTTTATCCATGGCTCGCTTTGCCGCAGGTGCCTGTCGATTCTTTCCATCTCCATCTTTTCCCTACGTTCCATAAGTTCATCAACTGAACCCTTCAGATCAACCATCGCATCGTGAGCTTTTCTGGTCGCCTCAATGATCTCCGGGTCATCATCCAATTGCCTGACTGATCTTTTTGCCACCAGCCAGATGAAAACATTCGCAAAGGGCATCAGGCAACCCGAATTGTACGAAGGGTCCTGGTCAGCCATGCCATTCTGGCCAGCTTTGTTCGAGCCGGTTTCAATACGCTCGCTGTTCAGCCTTCTTTTCTTTCGGATCCGTTTAATAAGGTAATAAGTGATCAAAAGACCACCCATTACCCACCATTCCCAACGTTCTGTGCCTGAAGAACTCATCGGGTAGGCTATTAAGCCTCTTCAATGATGATTTTCAATGCCTTTGCTGCCTCCAGAAATTTTGGGAATTCTTCCTTCGTCCACTGTGTGGATGTAGCGATGGTTGTATCACTCAGCTTGATGAGTTCCTCCTTTTCGATGTAGTAGAATTTTTTGTTCTTTTCCTTGTACATCTGTATGGCCTTCTCCTTCAGGGTGAAAACGCCATATGACTTAAGAATGCCATCTGGGAAAGCATGCTTAAGTTTATCATAGGTGATACCAGCATTTTTAGCGACATAAGCCTTTAAAACGGCATTGACCAACCGACCCATGGTGAGTCTTTCATTTTGAAACAGGTACTCTCTTGGTCCGGATTTTTCTTCAGCACCTTTGTCGGCCTTAAATTCTGCTGCATCTGTAAGAGCCTTTGCCCTCTCCGGTGCCTTGGTAACTTTGGGTTGCTCCTTTCCCGCAGCAGTAAGGGTAAGAGTATTGGCCGAAAGTACTGAATTGTCGGGCGATGCAACCTGGACTTTGATGCCGAAAATGGTTTCGAATTTTGTTTCAAAATTTCCGACCAGCATATTGCCTTTAATAGCTAGCTCGCCGGCCTTTTTATCTGTCTGCTGACGGATTGAGGCAAGGGTTGACGTGTCATCTGCAAATTGATTGCCCTGACCTTTATACACTCGTAAGGTAGCGCCGAACGCTTCCATGAATTGTTTACGAAGAGTTCCGACCTTCATGTTGCCGGTAATATTGATTTCAGCCATGTTGTTGATAATTAGTTGTTAAGTATTTTGTTTAGTGATTTAGACTTCTGCAATATTCATTTTCAGGCCGTTGGCGACTTCAATGAAAGTGCGTATGTTATCCTTATTCCATTGGTTACAGGTGCAGATGCCGGCATCTTTCAGTTTGATCACTTCCCCTGTTTCGAGGTAGTATCTTTTGTGACCGGTTTTCTTGTATGTCGCCGCCGCATTTGACCTTAGCGTAAAAACACCGTGACTGCCCTGTATCGAATCGGGGAACAGCTTCTTCAGCTGATCGTATGTCGTGCCCGGCTTTTGCTTCACATAAGCTTTCAGCACAGCATTTACCAGCCGGGCTTTGTTGTATTCCTGATCATTGAACCTGAATTTCGAGAAGTCTTTTTCCGAACTTTCTGGCGCGAGAGGTTCACTCCCGGAAGCCGGCTTGACATCCGGTATGGGTTCCGGCATCCGCTTTTTTCTGAAGAAACACATAAGCAACAGATTTTAAGTTGTTTGTAATTAGATTATACATGTGCACCAACCATTTACCTTCCCAGCCGGCCGAACAGAAGATTGATCAGGAAACTTCCGACTTTCCGCTCCAGTCCCTGTTTGGTGGTGGGGATTCCGGTGCCTCTGGCGATTCCTTGCCTGAAAGCGGTAAACCCGATCAGACGCTTCCAGGAGAAAGAGAATCCATAGGTCTTCTTCATTTGGTTAAGGATTGATTTGGTGTTCGATTAAAAATTCCTTTATCCGCGTTGGGTAGAGTAAGGTTAGGGATACTTCCTGTCCGAGACAAGAAAATTTAGCTGCATTGCAATTCAGCGGTTTTTACTGTCACATATTTCCTGGATGTCCGAAAATTTTCCACTTTCATGTCAGGATTGAAAACCCATAACAGCCAACAGTTATTAAGAATGAAAAGGAGAATAAATATTCAGGCATGTCACCCATTGATCATTCTAATGATGCTGGTTGTATCCTCCCGGATTCTGCAATCCCAGTCGGTCGATATCGGCATCAGGGGACCTGTTTACAAGTCATGTGTGGATACTGTCGGCGAAAGGTTGTATATCCTCAAGAATGACAGTCTTCTCGTTATCAATCTGAACAAATTCCGGATTGAGGAAAGGATGCGGCTTCACTCGGATTATGATCTCTCGCTTGCCAGGTTTGAACCACAGTTTGTGAATGGCAAATTCCATGTTTTCGATCAGGAAGGAGGAATGGTACTTCAAAGGGAGCTTGACAGCCTGAAACGCATCGACCTTTCCTTCGAGCACCGCATGCAAACCCTTTCTACTTTTTTTTGCAGCCATGATACCATTTTCAGGTTCGGGGGTTATGGCTATTGGTCGCCGCGGAATTTTTTTACCCTGTATAGCAAAACATCGAGGGACTGGCAGGCGATCTCACCACTTGGCTCAAAATCAGTTCCTCCGGGAATGTGGTCTTCAATCGTGCATCAGGCGGGTAATGAGTGGTTCATCGTTTTTGGGTCAACCATGCTGACAAATGACCTTACATCCGATGTTCCCTGCAAGGAGGTTTGGTCCTTCGATCGAAATAAACTGAAATGGGTGCATTATGGAGATTTGAAAATGGCAACGCCGAAATTCAGTGTCAAAATTCCATATCGTGATAAGCTTCTCCTGATTGAACAGAACCGGCTGCTCCGGATTGATTTTCTTCGGAACCGGGTGGAAATTCTCCAGAAAAACCGCAGTTATGAAATATTCACTTTAGTCCCGTTTAATTCATTTTATTACAATGGGGCATTCTACATTATCCACCTGGCGCATCAGGACAACCGGGTCCAGATCATGAAAGCACCGGAAGTCGATTTCTTCGGCCCACTTCTCGAAACAGCCAGGCTTTACTCAACCAACAGTGCCATTAAAACCCTGATCTGCCTGCTTGCCGGTTTCCTGCTGATCCTCTTGTTCTGGCTTGCTTTTAGGAGACTGCAGCTCAGGAAAAACAAGATACACACTGCCGGCAACCAGCTCACGTATAAAGCCCGCAGAATTGAACTCGATGATCTCCAGCTGGCCCTCCTCAACCTGCTCCTGTCCAAGGAAGAGGTTACATCTGACGAAATCATTGAGGTCATCGGCAACGATCGTCTGCACAGTACACAAAATATCCGCACCAAGAATTTTGTAATTGACCAGCTCAACCTGAAATTCAACGTTCTGCTTGGCACAGGCGAAAAGATCATTACTATCGGCCCTTCAAGGATTGACAAAAGGATGCGGGTATACCGCCTGAAAGGTGACTGCTTTTTCATTTAAAATCTCCGTGTCCCTCCGTGTTCTCCGTGCCTCCGTGGTAAAAAAACCTGCCCTTACGGAGAACCTCCCCTTAACTCCCAAAGTTCGTATCTTGCACCCCGAAAGTAACCCTAACGGATATGGAAAAAGAGCAATTCAGGATCCCCGCCGATGAGATAAAGGATATCGTTAAAATGACCGGTTTCGGAATCGTTTCGAACCACATTACAGTGGACGGGATGAAGGTCGGGTACATGTACCGTGAAGAACGGTTCGATAAGGAGGATACCGGCTGGCGGTTCCTTTCCGGCACCGAAACCGAAGAGTATATTGATGATCCTGAAACAAGTAAAGTATTCAGCATTAATGCAATAGCTAATTACGATCCGGCGATTCTGCCCTATATTAAGCTGCCCGCAGGAACGGAACTTGAACGAGTTGAAGGCAGTGACGAATTTGTGATTTTAGAAGACTAATCCCATCCTTTTATGAGCGATTCCCTGAACAGCAATCCGTTGCTGCAACCCTTTGTGAGCCTGCACCAGGCACCACCGTTCGATCTCATCCGGGAGGAGCATTTTATCCCGGCACTGGCGGAACTGATACGGCAGGCGGAAGAGAATATCGGCCGGATTGTGGAAAACCCGGATGTTCCGACTTTCGGCAACACCATTGTTCCGCTCGAGATGAACGGAGAGCGCATGGGCATTGTGGCCGGCATCCTGTTCAACCTGAACCATGCAGAAACCACTCCGGGCCTTCAGCAGGTAGCCCAGGAAGCGTCGCAGCTCCTCACCGACTACTCCAACCGGCTGCTCATGAACCAGCCCCTTTTTAAAAAGATCGGGTTTCTCTTTACTGCCTCAACTTCCCCTGTCGGGCCCGATACCCGAAACCCGGCACCCGATACCCGAAACCCGATACCCGATACCCGAAACCCGATACCTGACACCCCTTCCACCGCTGAAAGTGCGACGGTATTGCGGAACTGGCGCCGCGATTTCGTTCGTAACGGTGCCCTGCTGGATGAGGCATCGCGCAGCCGGTTTGCGGAGATCCGGTCGAGGCTTTCCCTGCTGACCCTGCAGTTTGCCGATCATGTGCTTGCCGAAACCAACGGGTGGTTCCTGCATCTGACAGATGAGTCCGATCTGCAGGGGTTGCCCGTGTTCGTTCGTCAGGCTGCCGCCCAGGAGGCCGAAAGCCGTAAGCTGGAGGGTTGGGTGTTTACCCTGCATGCTACAGGGTTTGTTCCGTTTATGAAATACTCCGAGCGCCGGGATCTGCGGGAAAAGATGTACCGTGCCTTTTCGGCCCGGGGCAACCAGGGCAACGAGCATGATAATAACGAAAGGATCCGCGAAATCGTTAACCTGCGGCTCGCGCAGGCCAGGCTGATGGGAGAGCCCGATTATGCTTCCTATATACTGCAGGAAAGCATGGCCGGCTCTCCGGAGCGCGTCCTCACTTTCCTGAACGATATCCACCGCCACTCCAAACCGGCTGCCCGGAGGGAGTTCGATGAAGTTGCAGCCTTCGCCCGTGAAGCCGGTGCCGGCCACATGCTTGAGTCATGGGACTGGAGTTATTATGCAGAAAAGGTGCGACAGCAGCGGTACAATTTCAGCGAGGAGCTGCTGAAACCCTATTTCAGACTGGAAAATGTGATCGAAGGCGTTTTCGGTCTGGCAGCGAGACTCTATGGATTAACCTTCAGCCGTATCGATTCGATCCCTGTTTATCATCCCGATGTAACGGTTTATGAGGTGCTGGATGAACGCGGGGACTTCCTGTCGCTGCTTTATCTCGATTTTTTTCCGCGGGCCGGAAAGCAGGGCGGGGCCTGGATGACCGATTTCCGGGGCCAGTCGAAGCTCAATGGCGCGTTGGTAAGGCCGCATGTGTCGCTGGTTTGCAATTTCTCGAAGCCGGTTGGCGGGGCTCCTTCTCTTCTTACGCATGATGAGGTAAATACCTTCCTGCATGAATTCGGGCATGCCTTGCACGGCATGCTGGCGCAATGCACCTTCCCGTCGGTTTCAGGCACCAGCGTTTACCGCGATTTCGTTGAACTTCCGAGTCAGGTGATGGAAAATTGGGCACTGGAGAAGGAGTGGCTTGATATTTTTGCGGTCCATTTCGAGACAGGGGAGAGGATACCTCCGGAACTGCTCGACAGGCTGATTGAATCGAAAAATTTCCTGGAAGGATATGCTTTTGAGCGCCAGCTTGGTTTCGGCATGCTCGACATGGCCTGGCATACGCTCCGGGAGCCATGGACGGGCCCGGCCCTTGGTCTCGAGGATCCGGCTATGGCTGATACGCGCCTGTTTCGGATCGCGGAGGGCAGTTCGGTGAGCACCGGATTCAGTCATATTTTTGCAGGAGGCTATGCTGCGGGGTATTATGGCTACAAATGGGCCGAAGTGCTTGATGCCGATGCTTTTGCCGTGTTTGCCGAAAAAGGGATTTTTAACCGTGAAGTTGCGGCCTCCTTTCGGAGCAATATCCTGGAAAAGGGTGGCAGTGAGCATCCGATGGAACTGTACAAGCGGTTCCGCGGCCAGGAGCCGGATCCGGAGGCGCTGCTCAGCAGGAGCGGGCTTTTGTAAACCTCATCGGCAGCAATGGCCGGGTTAAACTAACTGAACGCTCATGTGTTTAGTTGGCATGGACCCGCAAAAATATATAGGAAACAGCGGTGGCGTGGCCATGTCGATAGTGTCAACGCTGGCCTATTCGGAGGTGTTCAGTCATCCGCTCACCTTTGTTGAGATTTGTGAGCGCAGTCCCTATGCATCGTGTTACGAACCCGTTATCCGGCAGGCATTGGATGAGCTGGTGGCCTGCGGGCTCGTGCAGGAGAGCCGCGGATATTATTTTCCGGGGGCTGCTGAGGCGGTTGTAAATGCCCGCATTGAGGCCAACTTGCTGGCAGAGAAGAGGATGCGTGCAGCCCGGTTCTACTCGTCAATTATTTCCCGTTTCCCGTATGTTCGTTCAGTGATGATTTCAGGGTCGCTCTCAAAGGGGGTGATGGAGCCTGATGATGACATCGATTTTTTTATTGTTACCAAAACGGGCCGAATCTGGATCACCCGGATGCTGCTTACCCTGTTTAAAAGGGTGTTCCTGATGAATTCGCACCGGAATTTTTGTATCAACTATTTTATCGATAACAGTCATCTTCAGATTCCCGACCAGAATCTTTTTACGGCAACCGAAGTGGGCACCCTGCTGCCTATGTACAACAGGGATCTTTATCTGGAATTTCTGGCCGTTAACGGGTGGTACAGGGATTATTACCCGAATCTTCCTGTTTCCGGCTTCAAGCCCGCAACCCCGTCGAGGGTGGTTGGAAAGCTTATAGAGCGGGCAATTCCCGGTCGTTTTGCCGATCTTCTCGATGACTTTTGCCTTGGTATAACACAAAAATTTCTTGCCAGGAAATACCACAATCTGAAACCCGAGCGTTTTAAAAAGGACCTGGAAACAACCAAAAGCGTTTCAAAACACCATCCGAACCAACAGCAGATCCGGATCCTCGGCAGACACCGAGAGATTCTGGATGAACTGGAAATGAGGATGAAAGCCACGGTTGAGGGGTCGGGTAATTCAGTTGTTCATGAAAGAATCGCATAACACAATACAACAAACCTGGGTGCTGGGTGGCACCGGCTTCATTGGCAGTGCACTTACCGGGGTCCTTACCGCAGATACCTCGGTTGCGCTGACAATGCTGGTTCATCATTCCGTGCCGTACCGGAGTCTCGAAGGGGTAAATCTTGTAAGGGGAAGCCTGGAGAATTTTGATTTCAGCTGGTTCGGGCGCTTTCCGCCGGACGTAATTTTCCATCTGGCACGACTGGGCGGGAGGAGCCCGCTTGGCCGTTATGTGGCTTCGAACAGGGGGTTGAAGGCGAACCGTCGCCTGATTACCGGGCTTGCTGCGCTCGATCGGCCCCCTGTGATAGTATATGTTTCCGGTTCCTTAATGTACGGCAACCAGCCGGATGGAGTTGTGGCGCTTGAAAGTTCTCTGCTTGCCCCGACAGCTTATGCCAAACAGTATTACCGGGCTGAGGAGCCCTGGCTGACCACAGCCGTGGAGGCAGGCCTCGAAGTCAAGATGGTCAGGCCGGGCTGGATCATTGGCCAGGGTTCCTGGTTCAGGACTTTCTACTGGAACCACTATGTCAGCACCGGTCGTATTCCGGTATATGGGGATGGGAACCAGCTTATGTCGGTTGTTCATGTTGACGACCTTGCAGCGATGCTGGCGCGGGTTCCGTCGATGGGGCCGGGCGTTATCAACCTGTTTGCAGGGCCACCGGTAACACAGTCCGAATTTACCCTCAGGCTGGCAAAAATCCTGCAGGTAACCAGAGAGAGTGTCCCCTTAGGTGATGTGGCAGGAAGGTATGGAAAGGCAGCCGCTGAGGCATTGGGTTCTTCGATTCCATTGGGAACCCTGCATTCCGGGCTATGGGAAAGCCATAAATTTTCTTTCCCCGACCTTGACTCAATGCTGCTGCATACCGTCGGTCTTCTGAAAAGTGAACAGCGTGTACTCCCCGAAGCGCCACAATGGAGTGCGGCTGAGCCTTATGTCGGCCTTCCATAAAAGCCTGCCGGCTTTCCCCAGCTTACGGTTGATTCCGGTGAAGTACCAGGCCGGGTGCAAAATGGAGTAGCCATGGCGCCCTGTCATTGTAAGGCTCCGGAAAGCCTTTTGCACCTCAGCCGGCGTATAGCACCGGCTGGGCAGATGCCTCGACGGGGAGTATCCCCCCCAAACCGGTTTCAGCCGTGCAAATGCACGTCTGAAACGGAACCGTATGAGTTCCAGGGCGATTCCGCCGAGATACCATTTATTTACGAACGTGAGCACCATACGCCCGCCCGGAGTCAGCATCCCGTTAAGTATGCGGGCATTAACCGACAGATCGTCCACGGTATTGAGTGCACCGAAGAAGACATAGATCAGGTCGAATCTGCGGGCGGGAAACAATGTTTCAAATGCCTCGACGGTGGCGGCGTGTACCTCAATATTCCCAAGGTGGCTGGCAGCTATCCTTCCGGCACTTATCCGGGCCATCTCCGGTGATATGTCGATCCCGCAAATCCTGGATCCGGGGTTGCATGTCCCGAAATGAACCAGGTCGATACCCGTTCCGCAGCCAACCTCAAGCGCATCGGAGAAGGGGTTCCGCATGACCTCCTCACGGAAAGCCTGCCGCAGTTGCTGAAGAACCGGATTCTTCCAGTAGCGGCTGTCGAAATCCCCGGCATCGGCGTCATAATAGCTGCCTACCTGATCATAGAGGCTACTGCTCATCTTTCAGTTGTTTTAATGAATGAATACCTGTCCAGGCGAGGATTCCCCAGAAGAGAAATGCGAATTTATCGGTATTCAGGAAGTTGTTGAAAAAAGCATGAAAAATGTAGGTCGAGAGTGTCGCCACCCCTGCTATGACCATTCTGTTTTGCACCTTGGCAGCAGCTGCACGGAAGGCCATGGCGGCTATTGAAGCAAGCATCACCAGCCAGGCGGCTATGCCCGGTATGCCGGTTTCACTCATCGAAAGGATATATTCCGAATGTGCGGTTCCCCCCGAATTTTCAGGGATATGTCCGGGATCGGTTACACTCAGGCGGGTCATATACTCCGGATTTTGAAAGGGGATATAGGCAAACTGGTAAGTACCCGGACCGAAGCCGGTGACGGGCCTTGCTGCAAACATCGAGATGCCGGATGTCCATCGGTTGAGTCGTTCCCGATTGGAAACATCGGTATTTATATTGGTTACCGAAAGGGTGTGGTCGACCAGATCCGACTGCCGGTTGCCCGAATCATGGCGGTTTGCGTTGATCCGGTCCGACACGGTACCTCTGTTGATGAAAAGGTAGAGCAGCAGCAGCATGGCGACAGATCCGATCTGCCAGGGTCTCACTTTCAGATAAAACAGCAGGCGGACAAGCACGAAAACCAGCAGGCTCAGGATGGCGGCGCGGCTGTAGCTCATAAATACGGCCCCTGCCAGCAGGATGCCGGTAACCCATTGAAGGAGAACCGGCGTAAGGAATTTGCCAGACCGTGGATAACTGAGCCAGAAGGCGGTGAGCATTGCGGCCGTTGCGCCAAAGATTGTGTGATCCTTGTAAAAGGGACGGAATAGCGCTTTAACTACGGCAGGGTTCCAACCCATCTGGCTGTACCGGTATACTGCAAGCAGGCTGATGGCTATGAAACCTGCTGTGTAAAGGAGTACCAAATGTTGGAAAAGGTTGGGCCGGGTAACAAGATGCCGGTGCAGGATAAGGAAGAATACGGTGATATACAACAGGTTGATAGCGGTGAATTTTAGTGACACCCCGATCTGTGTTGAAAAAAGTGTTCCAAGGATCAGGGCGGCAGCAAACGGAATGACGATACGGGAATCCTTGGTTATAAAGGCCGACGCTGATCCCCTCCGAAGGAGCAAACCGGCAGCAACCACCAGCAGCAAGGCGACCATCAGCGGTTCGGTAGGAAAAAAGAGGCGGCTGCTGTCCGATATGCTTACCTCGAAAGAGAAGGGGAGTGAAACGGTCAGCAATTCCAGCAGAAATATTTCCGCCCGGCCGGTATCAATTCTTTTCCGCAACAAGTCTGACATCACGAAGGATGATGAAGATTACGGCAACCAGAAACAAATAGATAGCCGCAGCAGCCAGTACGATCAGCAGTCGGCGGGGAGAAACAGGTTCAAAGTCGGGGATGGCCGAAGAAATCACATAGGCCCTGGGGAGTTCGGTTTCAAAACTCTTTTGCTCCCGCTCGAGGTGATTCTTCCGACCGGCCAGCTCCTGCAATTCGCTTACGTATACCGACTGCAGTTTGGCTGCCTGGTTGCCGGTCGTCCCATTCCGGCCGCCCTTCACCAGAGCCAGCGAGTCGATCTTCCGTTCCAGGCTCATCACATCCGCAACCTTACCGTCATAAAGGGTTTGCGCATAATCGAGGGCACCCTTGCGGTTGGCCAGGAGCAGGTCCTCCTTAATGAGGTTGCCCAGCTCAACAATGGCATTTGCCATGAGCGCAGCCCGTTTCGGGTCGCCATCCCTTACCTGGACAGATACGGAGCCATAGCGTGTTTTCTGAATTTTTGTCCGGGTCGAAAGGAGCCTGTGGAGGCGGCTCTGTCCACCCGGATTTTTCGTTTCGATGCCGTAGGCTTCAGCCAGACTGAACCGCTGTATCAGACTATCCCTCATCTGGCCTGATTCGAGGATCTGGATATGGGCGTCGATCTCCCTGTCGCTGGCAAAGCCAATGCCCTGCTGCTCAATCTGCTTTGACAGGATGGTAAGCGGTACGAAGATCAATGATTCCGATTCGTACATTGGTTTTACCACCCGGGGGGAAGTGCCGATCACCGCGGTAAGGCAGACCAGGACAAGGCCTGCTGCAATCCGGGCAGGTATCCTGAATCCGATAAACGGCCGGGATACGGGAGATACATTCATTATGCAATTGTTTGGTATTGGAACAACCCGATACCGATTTTGTTTTTGCATGAATGGAATGAACAATCCTTTAAATGCTTTGTATAATAGACAAATAGAATAAATAAAGTATGGAAAACGTTTCAATCAACCATCTGGCGGTTATCGTGGCTGCCCTGTCCGACTTTGTTGTTGGTGCACTCTGGTATTCTCCGCTTCTTTTCGTGAAGGTCTGGATGCGGGAAACCGGGTTAAGCGAGGAAAAGATGAGCAAAAGCAACCCGGTTGTGAAATACGGGCTTACGCTGCTTTTTTCGCTGGTAATTACGTACAACCTTGCTTTTTTCCTGGGTAGTCCTACCGCCACTTTGCAGGATTATGTGCTTTACTCCGCGCTGGCCGGATTCGGCTGGGCCTCCATGGCTGTCGGTATCCTAAGTCTGTTTGAAATGAGGGGATGGAGGCTGATGCTGATCAACTGGGGATATGTTACGATTGCCTTTATCCTCAAAGGGTTGATTCTCGGTCTCTGGAGGTAGCCGTTCAGGAGGCGTGCTGTTAGCTTATGATGAAAGGCAGGGGAGTGTAAAGAAAAATGCCGATCCTTTGCCTTCCTCGCTTTCAACCCATATTTTGCCGCCGAGCATCTCCACATAGGCTTTGGAAATGGATAGCCCAAGGCCGGTGCCTTCATAATTCCTGTTGAGCTCTTCCTGACCCTGCCTGAAACGCTCGAAAATGAACTCTTTCTGGTCCTGCCGGATTCCGACACCGGTATCCTTCACAAAAAGCTCCAGGTAATTGTCCTTTTTCGCATAGCCGATGGTGATGCTCCCCGATGCGGTAAACTTGATTGCATTATTCACCAGGTTAACCAGTATGGCTGTCACTTTTTCCCGGTCGGTGCGAATAATCGACTCGTCGGACGGCATTCCCTTGACGAGTGTAAAAGAGAGTCCCTTCAGTTCCGTCTCATTCCTGAACAGATCATAGATATGCTCAATCTGATTGCTTATATTGGTCTCGTTAACAGAAACTTCCATCTGGCCTGCTTCCACTTTTGAAATGCAGATGATGTCGCTGATCAGGTTCAGCATCCTTCCGCCGCTTTTTTCGATTATGGCGATGAAATCGGTTTTCTGGTCATCGCTCAGGCCAGGTTCCTTCAGGAGCTCGGCGAAACCGAGGATTCCGTTGATAGGCGTCCGTATTTCGTGGCTCATGTTGGCGAGGAAGGCTGATTTTAGCCGGTCGCTTTCCTCCGCCTGAATACGGGCAGCGACAAGCTGGGTGTTCGACTGGTTAAGCTCCTCGTTCTGCGCCTCCATTTCTTCAGTTTTCTGCTTCAGGAGGTCAACCGCAGTATTTCTCTCCACAATGAGCCGCAAAAGTGAATTGAACAGGGAGGAGCTGCCTTCGCCGGATTCTTCGTTATCTTTCAGCCGGGCACTGCCATCCGGGTCGAGGGCCTGAATGGCTTCACGTATCCTTTTGAGTGTCTGCTTCTGATACTCGGCATCCTGTTTCTGCTTTTGAAAGGCTTCACGAAGCTCCTGTGAGCTGATTTCGATGGAGTTTTGGAGCAGCTGATTGTCTTCATTGAAGTTATCATACGTATGGTTGATGTCCTCGAGAAGACCGAGCACGCCTGCGGGAAGGTTCTCGGCAGAGCCGAAGTGCCTTTTTATCTGGCGCTGGAGAAGCTTATTCCATTTCACTTCCATTTTTCAACTCCCGGTAACTTTCACAATTCCTTAAAGATAGTAATGGTCATGGTTTGATTGTGCAATTCGCAGTTTTTTTCGAACGGCCGGATGGGGCTGATCTCACCGTATGAATAGAATCCGGCCATTGTAATAGCTGGTCCGAGCACTTCCCTTACGGCTTCCAGCTCTTCGTCGGTTCGCTGTTTCAGAACGAGCTTTCTGCCAACACAGCTGATCAGGATAGCCAGTGCGGGTCCCTGAATATCAAGTCCCTGTCCCGAATCTTCAGCAGCCCCGTGGGCCCCGTCAATCAGCCGGTCGTTATTGGCCTTCATGAGGCGAATAAACTCTCCCTGTGGAATATCGCCGGCAAACGTCATGCTTCCGTTGGATTCGTCCACTGCCAGCACTGTTCGTACAACCGAAGTGTCGCTGCCCTGTTGCCGGAGACTCAGCGGGAAGCGCAAGGCGGAGGCCGGCAGGTTTGCGGCATGGTCGCCCAGGTAACGCTTGTAAAGCTGAAGCGCAGGCTGGCCGTCAACTTCATACAGGATATTTCCTTCAGA
>CAYWHP010000100.1:0-11273 GCA_964457845.1 uncultured Porphyromonadaceae bacterium
AAAAATCAGGTATATAACCGGAAAATATTATAATAAAACGCGGTTATATACCGGAATTAACAACATTGGCTTACTCAGCAGTACCTCGAAGAACGGGATAGTATCTTGCATGCCTGGTTCCACTGACTTACGCAAAAACTTATACCAGCTTCACGTTCAATGTTTTAGCCTCCGGGAATACGAATTTACTATGGCAACTGCAAAACCGACCGGAACGTGTAGGTGCCTGATTCCAATGTATATACGGCGGCCCGCTCCTCCATCCGGAGGAACCGTACGCCTTTGGCTCCGGATGCCGGCTTGCCGGATTCGGTGACGGAAGATTCACCCGCTGCCGGGACAAACAGGGTAGCCGTAGTGTTGGCCGGAACCGTTACCTCCATAACGAGGTTGCTGCCGGTGCGTTCCCAGTTGCTTACAATGCGCCCGTGCACCGAGTTGTAGCTGCACTTCACCCAGGCAAGGTCGCCCGCGATGGCGGGTTTTATAAGGAAGGATTTAAAACCCGGAGCGGAGGCATCAGCGCGTATGCCGGCCAGACCCTGGTAAAACCAGCCACCCGGGCTGGTGAAGCAGGAGTGGATCTGCGACCAGAAGCCGTTCCATTGTTCCCAGAGGGTGGTGGCGCCCTGCGAGAGCATGTAGCCCCATCCGGGATACGTTTCCTGGTTAAACATGGTGTAGAGCAGGTCGTTCCGGCCGGTTTCCATCAGGTATTGAATCAGGAAATAGGTGCCCAGCATGCCTGTATCCAGATGGCCCTGGTTTTTGAGCAGGATACAATCTTCCAGCTTCTGCATCACCGGTTTTACCAGGTCGTCCGGCACGAGGCCGGTCATCAGCGGCATGAGCTGATACGCCTGCTCGTTCAGCACATACAGCTTCTGCTGCCCGTCGTAATAGGCGGTATGGATGAGCGGTTTGATTTCGCTGATCTTCAGCCGGCAGCGGCCGGCCTCCTCCGTTTTGCCCAGTGCATCGGCCGTTTTGGCCAGCTGCTCCCAGAGGTAGAGGCGGTAGCAGTTGTTGAACAGTTCGGCAGCCGGCTTTTGCGGCCAGTTGTTGGTATCCATTCCGCGGCCCACAGCCACCCAGTCGCCGATAAAATCCCATTCACCGCCATAGTGCCGCAGCACGCCGTTCGTGCATTTTGCCTCCAGAAAATCCACGTACCGGCGCATGGGTTCGTATGCCTGTTCGAGCAGGCGGGTGTCGCCATAATAGGTAAAGAGTTTCCATGGCAGCACGCATCCGGCCCCTCCCCAGCCCGGACCGCCGCCGCCGCCCGAGAAGGGGGCGGTGTGCGTCATCTCGCCGGTAGCCTGATTCTGTGCATCCAGCCAGTCGATTGCCCATTTGCCGTAGAAGGCGGCCGCATTCCGGTTCATCACCAGCGATTCGATGCCCACCTGCCCGTCGCCGTAGCCGAGCCGCTCCCGGTGCGGGCAGTCGACCATATAGCCGCCGAGGTTCAGGCAGCGCAGCGTCCACAGGTTGGTTTGGTGGATACGGTTGAATAAGTCATTGGAACATTCGAACGACCCGTCGGTTTCGAGGTCCGATTCCACCAGCAGGGCTTCCGCATCGCGGAGATCCGGCGGGGCGGGCAATCCTTCGATGATGACGTACCGGAAGCCATGGTAGTTGAATTTGGAACAAAACTGTTCTCCCGGCTCACCGGCCGAAATATATTCATCTGCCTGATTGAAGGTCTGATAGCTCACCCGGCCGTTCGGGGTATCGAAATTCCGCTGCGAAGATGACCTGATAAATCCCGCAGGGGTGGAGTCTCCCTCCGGTGCCTCGAACTTTTTATCGGCATAATACATGACAATACGGTCGCCCGGCTTCAGGGCCGGCATCTTCAGCCGGAGCCATCCGGTGAGGTTGGTGCCGAAATCGAGCACGCAGATCCCCGGCGCCAGGGCTTCGGATGATTGTAACGGGATCACCTCGCCGATGCGGTTTGAAGGGCACGATTGCGCCGAAACGGTGCCCGGGGGTGCCGCAACCACCTGAACGGGCTTCCATTCGCCGGCGGTGCATCCCGCTTCGCTCCAGCCTTTTATCTCCGCGCGGGCATCATACTGTTCACCGCCCATGCCGTCCCAGGCCCAGTTGCCCAGGGCTGTCAACGGGCCCGGGGCGCATCTCCAGGTTGAATCGGTAACGATCCGCAGGCTTTTTCCTCCCGCGGTGATATCGATCTGCACGCGGGCAACAGGCCCCGACCGGTACCAGCCCATATCCATCCACAGCCCGATGCAATTGGTGCCGGCACGGAGGAGGCCGGCGATGTCGTAGGTTTTGTAGAACGATCGGACCTTCAGGTCGGAGATGGCGGGAGCCAGTACATCATCGCCCGCCTTCTTCCCGTTCACATATAACTCATAATAACCCAGCACATTCACGTAAGCAGAAGCCAGTTCGGGCGCCTCCGCCAGAATAAACTCCTTTCTTACCAATGGTGCGGGGGCATTCTTGCCGGGGGTGGGGGCCGACCGGATCCAGTCGGCCTGCCAGTCGCCCGATTCAGGCAGTCCCATGGTCCAGTAAGCCGGTTCGCTCCATGGCGAAGGTTTACCGTTCCCGTCCCAGGTGCGCACTTTCCACCAGCAGCGCGCTCCGGCCTTCAGCGGTTTCCCGGCATACTCCACCTGGATGCTCTGGCCGGATTCCACTTTGCCGCTTTCCCACAGGTCGCCGTTCTCTTTCTCCAGCAAGCCGGGTGATGAGGCAACCAGCACGGCATACGACGTTTGCTTCCAGCCGCGGCGGTCCGATTCGGTTATCCAGCTCAGGCGGGGCTTTGGGGTGTCGATGGTGGATGGGTTGGTGCGGTATTCGCAGCGCAGGCTGACGGGGGAGGGCAGGACGGCAGGACGGCAGGAGGGCAGGAGGGGAAGGCAAAAGGTCAGGAAGGCAAGAAGGAAGGGTGACCAGACCGATTTGATGCATGGAACGTTATGAGGCACTGACATGGGTATTCCGGTTATTGATTAATAGCTTGTATAATTCGCGCCAGGATGGCTCATTTCCACTGATGAGTATGGATACGTGAAAGATTCTGGCTGCCAGTTTTCGCATGAAGTAGAATGTTGCCGCTAAAAGCACAAATGAACCGGCCAGCTGCCAGGATTCCACTTCGGTAACGGCCCATCTCATCGGCATTGCGGTGGCGGATGTCAATGGAAACCACGACAGGAATACGGATAACCCGCGATCCGGATCGCGCAGCACCAGGAACGAAGCAATTACAAACAATACCGGCAAAAACATGAGGGAACTCTTTCCCGAATTATTCGGGTCGGTAATCACGGATGCTATGGCAGCGAGAATGGCATTCCAGATCAAAATGCCCGTAAGGGCAAAAGGCAGATACAACAAAATCGCCGGCAGGTACAGGTAATCAAGGATGGCGGAAACGGGTGCGCCCGTAAGCTGGAAATAGATGATTCCGCCAATCACACTCAACAATGAATAGGTGAGCATGGAAGAGATGCCTGTCAGCGTGATCCCGAATATCTTGCCGTCCATCCACACCTGCGGCTTGATGGCTGAAACGATCTGTTCGGTTATTTTTAACTGCTTTTCGCCGGTAATGGCCGTGAACTGGTAAGCAAAGCTCAGAAATACAGCCATCATCATAAGTCCGGCAAAAAGGCAGGCCAGCAGTACCCGTTTTTTCGAGTTATCCGCATAAACCATCGACTCCGAGATTTGTGCGGGAGAAAGCACCGCGGCAAGATTGTCCGCACTGATTCCAATCTTTTGCATTACCTGCGTCCGGTGGTATTCCTCCACGGCGGTTCGTAGTTTTTTAAGAACCCGTGTTTTCTTGTAGGCATGTATGGTGAACGTGTTGTCGTCTTTGCTGAGCAGTGTGCCTTTCTTGTTTTTAGCAATATCCTGAATGACAGTTGATTCCTGCTCAGCCGGAATGGCGGTTACCGTAAAATCAACAGACAGCCTTTCTGTAAGCTGATTATCGAGATTCTGAAAAACGGTTAGTTCCGGTTTTTCATCCGGATCGGACAGTGCATATTTTCCTCCAAAATAGAAGATTGTTGATGTAAGGAGCATAACGAATATTCCAATGGCCTCATTCTTTGGTTTAAAGAACCTCGAATACTCCCAGCGGGTAACAGTTAGTACCTGTTTCAGGTAGTTCATTAGTCTGATGTTTTTACGAGTTGTAGGAAAATGTCGTGCAGATCGGGATTGCGGCTCGTAATATTGATAATGCCATCGATCCCGGCCAATTCCGACAGCGCCTTGTTCAGTTCCGTTTCCGGCCTGAATGAAAGGCTAACCTGGCAATCATCGATCCGGTTTATGCTTTCCACGCCGGTTACGATTTGAAAAAGGGTTTCCGAAACCGGGGAATTGAAGGTGAGGTCGATGACATGATTTTTTCCGAAAGCCTCATAGATGCCCGACAGTGACCCGTTGTAAACCTCCCGGCCCCTGTTGATAAGGAATATCTTATTTGCAATCTTTTCTACCAGTGGCATTTGGTGTGCACTCAGTAAAATGGTTGTACCCGTTTTATTAATTTCTTTGATGTGTTCGATAAACAATTCCTGGTTTACGGGATCGAGGCCGGTAAATGGTTCATCGAGTATGGCAAAGGTTGGTTTATGAAGGATCGATGCTATAAATTGTATTTTTTGCTGGTTTCCCTTCGATAAGGCCTGCAGTTTGTCCTTTGACCGGTCGGCAAGGTTAAGTTTTTCGAGCCATTCCATGGCAGCAATTCTTGCTTCGGCCGGTTCCATTCCTCTTACGGATGCCAGGTACACCAGTGATCGTATAATCGGAATATCAAGATAGAGACCCCGTTCTTCGGGTAAATAGCCGATCTGCTCAGGTCCCGGCAGTGCATCAGTTCCACCATTCAAATTCCATTCGATCTGCCCGCCGTCAGGTTTGATAATGTCGAGTAAAATCCGCAGTGTGGTGGTTTTACCGGCTCCATTGGGACCCAGAAAGGCGAAAATGTCACCCTGTTCCAACGAGAACGAAATGTTGCGAACGGCCTGCACATTCATAAAGCTTTTGCTCAGTGAATGCACCTTCAGAACTGTTTTACCGGGGGGATTTCCCATGTGCCCATAATCTTGTTAGTACTAGTGCAATTTAGTTTTTTCCCGGCCTCCGGAAAAATATTCCGTGCTTCATGTTCGCTTCATGTTGCTGCCGTATCCTTGCATCGTGTTATTCATTAAAAATCTTTTAAAAAAAACTGTCATGAAAAAAGTTAGCATGAAAATCGCGATGGTGGCCCTGATGGTCATCGTTGGAACAGTGGGCGTTCAGGCCCAGAATGGTAAAGGAACGGGTATCTGCACAACCGGTACCGGAACAGCATCAACCATACTCACCCCGGAGCAGGTTGCTATCCTGGAGGCGCTGAGTGCCGAGTACCAGGATGCAATGGATGTGCTGAGGGCAGCGCTTCTGGCGACCACCGATGTTGCTGAAATTGCTGCCATCCGTGCCGAAATGAAGGACCTGCGCATCGCACACCAGGATGACATCAAGGCCCTCCTTGTTTCCTGGGGTGTTTCGAACCCGATGGCCGGGAAAAAGAATGCCGGTACGCTGGCGAAAGGCGGCAAAGGCAATCGCGGCGGTAAATAAGAGAATCCGGGCGAAAGCCAAATCGGATATTTGTTGATAGTTAAGAACGGCCGGGTTTATACCGGCCGTTCTTTTTTATGCCGTTGCCGTGGAGGCTGTGCCGGGTAATCCGTATCGCGCAAAAGCGCCTGCAAAATACAAGGGGAGGAATGCAATTTGTTCCTCTTTCAGGTCGCCGGCCTGACCGGCATGAAAAACTACAGAATAAGATGGCAGGTAAGCCTGACGATAAAGATGCAAACTCCGGAGTTTCCCCGATGGTCCGTCTTTTACTTCAACCGGATAAACCTTCCCCTCGGATAAAACCAGGTAATCAATTTCAGCATTACTGTTTTTAGCATCACGCGACCAGTAATAAAGCTGATTATTCGTTGCCGCAGCGATTTCCTGCCCGATAAATTGTTCAGCAAGCTGACCACGGTAAATGGCCAGTAAGTTATTATGTGATAAGGCTTCATTGTAATCAATGCCCATCACCCTGTTCATTAAGCCGATATCGAGGAACAGGTTCTTGAATTTCCGATCGGAAGCATAGGCTTCGAATGGAATCCCAATATTGGTTAATGATCTGATTTTAATGGCTATCCTGGCCAAAAGTAAACTTTCATATGCCTTTTTAATCGTAGGAATAGTAAAGTCGGTTGCCAGTCCAGTGTACTTTATTTGCCGGCCAACAGTGGCTGCTATCGTTGAAAAGACTGCATTAAGGCAATTTATATCCGTTTTAGGTTTGTATTTATTAAAATCCAGGCGGTATGTTTTGCAGATTTCATCCTGGACTTCGGCCGCCTGCTTTAGCGACTTGCTTTTTGCGTACACTTTTACGCATTCGGGCATGCCGCCAACCAACCAATAGATCCGAAGCTGTTCCAGCAGAAATTCATGGGTGGATTCTGAGACTGTGGTGATCCGGCTATTGCAAATGCCGGCAGCTTTTTTATAATTCAGGGCCAGCAAAAATTCAGAAAAATTCATGGGATAAACTTCCATGGTTTGAATTCGTCCAACCGGGAACGAGATTTCGCTGAATGCGAATTCCAGCAGTGAGCCGGCAGCAATGATATGCAAATCAGGCATCTTCTCATAAAAATACCGAAGAGCCATTATTGCTCTCGGGCATACCTGTATTTCATCAAAAAAAAGGAGGGTTCTCCCGGCTATAATATCAATTCCGGTTCTCAGCTCCAGCTCTGCACAAATCTTTTGTGGATTCAATTCGCCGGTAAACAGCGACACAAAGTCGATATTTTCCTCAAAATCAACCTTCACATAGAATTCAAACATCTCCCTGGCCAACTCATCAGCCAGCCAGGATTTTCCTACCTGTCGGGCACCACGCAGCAACATCGGTTTGCGACGCTCATTTTTTGCCCATGATGTCAGGTCCGACAGGACGTATCTTTCCATATATATTTAGAATACCAAGGCAAAATTACAGCTATTTATTTAGATATCCAAGGCAAAATAGCAATGAAATATTTAGTTATCTAACGTGGAGGCTGATGAGGCGGAATGACATGCCGGTTTAAATCAGCTTTTTTTCTTGCTTCATGTTGGCTTCATGTTGCCGTCGTATTCTTGCATCATATTATTCATTAAAAATCTTTTAAAATTCATGTCATGAAAAAAGTTAGTTTGAAAATCACGATGGTGGCCCTCCTCATAGGAGGCATGATGCCCCTCACCTCCTGCACGAGCGACGTGGACCTTTCATCGGGCGTACTGGCCGGTATGGTATCGGTCGACAATGAAGGCACAACGCTGATCAGCACCGACAACCTGAAAACCGGGGTAGCCGGAACACTCACCACAGAACAGGCCGACTGGCTTAAGTTCATGCGGGAAGAGGAGAAAGTGGCCCGCGACCTCTACCTGGCATTTGGCCAACTGTACACCTCCAACGTATTCATCAAGATACCGAAGGCCGAAGACACCCACATGAGCGCCATCGTGACGCTGATGACCGCCTATGGCATTGAAGATGTGGTTTCTGCAGAAAGTGGTGTGTTTAACAACCCCGACCTGCAGGCCCTGTACACTACCCTGTACGAACAGGGAAAGGCAAGTCTGGTTGAGGCCCTCAAGGTTGGCGCCCTGGTGGAAGAGACCGATATTCAGGACCTGGCGGATGTGTATGCACTTACTCCCCCCGCTGACCTGATCACTGTGGCCGAGGCCCTCATGCTCGGATCGCGTAACCATCTGCGCGCCTTCAACCGGACGCTGGTGGCCAACGGGGTGACTTATACCCCCTCGGTTCTTGACCAGGCTGCATTCGATGCTATCATCGCCTCACCAATGGAAAAGGGATCCGGACTGGGTACCTGCATATCCAATGGTCAGGGTAAGAAATACATGGATGGGAACGGCAACGGTAAAGGCAGCAAAGGCAAGGGCAAAGGCAACCGCGGCGGTAAATAACAGGAGTATCCGGACGAAAGTTGTTTCGGAAATTTGTTGATGGTTAAGGATGGCCGGTTTTATACCGGCCGTCCTTTTTTATGCCGGAACGGCAATACTGTAAATTGAAGTATATTTGAGATATGAAGACAGGCTGTTGTTCAATGCTGCTGGTGCCGGCCCTGTTATCGGGCTGCGGGACAGGAAGCCAGGGGAAGGATGGAAGCCAATCCAGGCCCAATATCATCTTCATCATGACCGATGACCAGGCCTGGAATTTACTCGGGAAAGACGGACGGTATCCCTTCATGAAAACGCCGAATCTTGATCAGCTGAGCCGGGAGGGAATGGTTTTCCAAAATGCTTTTGTGACGACTTCGCTCAGCTCGCCCAGTCGGGCATGCATCATGACGGGTAGTTATGCGCACAAACACGGGGTTTACATCAACACCTACGCCGATCCCGACCCGAATGTGCCGTTTATGCCGAAAGTATTGCAGGGCGCCGGATATGAGACCTCCTTTATCGGGAAGTGGCACATGAAACCGGGCGCGCAGCCGCGGGAGGGCTTCGATTACTGGCTGAGTTTCGAAGGACAGGGGCAGTACGTTAACCCTCCCCTCAATGAGAACGGTCGCGATTTCAGGGAGAAAGGGTATATAACGGACATCCTCACCGATTACGCCATCAGGCGGATCAAAGAACCCGGAAAGAAACCCTTTTGCATCTTCCTGTGGCACAAGGCCATTCATGCGCCGTTCAAGCCGGCCCCGCGCGATTCGGCCGCCTTTGCCGATGCTGTGATCCCCGAGTATCCGAACTGGTACGACACCATGGAGGGTAAACCGGAGTGGCTGCGGAGGGGATGGCTTTACGGGGTTCACAACGAGGTATGGAAGAACAGCAAGGGCAAGCCGGTGCCGCAGAATATCGAGCCGCGGCCGTGGGACCCGAAGAATCCGACTTCAATGAACTACCTGCGGGCCATGCTGGCGGTGGATGAAAGTTACGGCCGGATCCGGCAATGTTTGGAAGAGCTCGGCATCCTTGATAATACGGTTGTGATATTCAGCAGCGACAACGGTTATTTCGTGGGCTCGCACCAGCGGGGCGACAAACGGCTGATGTACGAGGAGTCGATCCGGGTGCCGCTGATGGTCCGTTATCCGAAAATGGTGAAGGCGGGCACAACCAACAGCGACATGGTCCTCAACATCGACCTGGCCCCCACGATCATCGACCTGGCCGGGGGCAAGGTTCCGCCGGCCATGCAGGGCAGGTCGATGGTACCCCTGATGAAGGGCAAAAGCGCCGGATGGCGGCAATCCTTCTTTTACGAATACTTCCAGGAGTCGTATGCCCCGGGCCTGGTTACGATGAACGGGGTGAGGAACCTGCGTTACAAGTACATTGAATTCCCGCATGAGGTTAATGACATCAACGAACTGTATGACCTGGAAAAGGACCCGGGGGAGATGGTCAACCTGATCAACAGCCCATCCTGCCAATCGATCAAGGCGGAAATGAAGGCGGAGCTGGAAAGGCTGAAAAGGGAGTATTCCTATTTTGATCCGGAAGTATACAAGGAATAGGTGGCGTTTCTCTTAGCCGCTGCATATTGAAAATGGTACAAATATGCAATTGAAATGCAAAATTGTACCAAATTGAGGTAGCCGGTTGCCTTGACTGGCTTACTTGTCGGACACGAATGCCTGTTTCTCCTTTTTGCAAATCAGCTGCACGGCCCATTTCCCGGTTTGCGCCGACGGCGGGATCCCGCCGCCGGGAAACAGCCACTGGCCGGCCATGTAGAAGTTCTGCAGTTTGGGGAGCTGCATTTTCAGCGATTTCATCATGTTTTCTTTCTTATACTCATCGCCTTCCAGGTCTTTCCAGAGTTTCCAGGGACTTTCGTACCGCATCACGATGGCCGTTTTCCCTTCAGGGGCCATGGTGGGGTCGTATGAATAGTTCATCACCGAATAGCCGTTCTCCAGCCGGGTGCGGCCGATCTTCAGGTCCTTTGAGATATTCATGAGGATCGGGTCGCCGCTTTTCTGCGGCCGGCCGATCCCGAACGAGACCTGAACCAGGGGGGTGAAGAGTTCCCAGTTCTTATAGGCGAAGTCGACCTGTTTCGATACGTACCGGCCTTCCAGCATCCTGTAAATCGTTGAATAACCGTCTGCTGCCCCGATCACGTAGTCCGCCGTGATCCGGGTGCCGTCGGCAAGGATGACGCCACGTGCCGTATCGTTTTCCACGATGATTTTTTCGACCCTTTTCTTATACGACAGTTTGCCGCCCAGGCTTTCGAACTTCTCCGCCATGCGTTGAGCCAGCGGGTAGGAGCCGCCGATGATGTATCCGGCATTTTTCTGATGGAACCAGCCGAGCATGAAAATGAAGGCGAGTGCCGAAAAGTTACGGTCGCCATACATGGCGTAAAAAACGGATTTGATTTTTTCGCTTTTGAAGTTCAGCTTATCGAAATACTCCTTGCAGGTGAGGCGGCCGAATTTCCGGACCACGTTGGCCACCGGCAGCATTTTGGGCAGGATCCGGATGTAATCCAGCGGATTGCGGAGTTCGGGCGGCAGGGAGAAGGGCTCCAGCAGGGCGCTTTTCCGCATATCCTTGCACATTTTTTTTATTGCGGAGCCGTCTTCGGGAGCAATGCCGAGCAGGTACTCTTCCCAGCGATCAATATCAGAATAAATAAAAAACTCATTCCCGTCGCGATCGAGAATACGGGAATGGACCTTATGGTTTACGATCTGTGTTTCGTGGTTGATCACATTGGTTTCCTTCCAGATTTCGTGGAACGCGCCTTTGGATGTTCCCACGAGCCAGTGGAGGCAATAGTCGAACCGGTAATTTTTGCGGTCCCAGGCGGTGCACTGACCGCCCGCCACAGAATGCATTTCGAGGATTTCGGTATCAAAACCGTTCATGGCCGCATAGATCCCGGCCGACAATCCGGCAACCCCTCCGCCGATTATAATGACTCTCTTTTTCATGTTTGGTTGATTTGTGACCAAAAGTAGAAGGAGGCCGTTAGCCGGCGATGCCGGCATCGGTAAATGGCGTAAAAATGCCGGTAAGTCGGGAATTTTCTAGAGCCTCAGCGAATCCCTTGCCATTTCCGTCACCTTGCCGCCCACGAAGTTATAGAGCACCACGCCGGTTTGTGCAGCGGCACCGGCTGTCTGCGGGGTGATGATGACGAA
>CAYWHP010000100.1:11373-16001 GCA_964457845.1 uncultured Porphyromonadaceae bacterium
GCACCACGCCGGTTTGTGCAGCGGCACCGGCTGTCTGCGGGGTGATGATGACGAACTGCATGGTGGTTTTTTCGGGGTTGTCGTCGATCCAGGTGCCGGAATTCACGTAGAGCGACTTCAGGCCGGCGTGGCTGGTATGTTCCTTGATTTTGGGATCGTGGGTGTGGCCGAAAACAACGATCCGGGCATCGGACAGCGGGTTCATGAAATACTGGGTAACGGCCATGGTGTCGGTTTCCGGCACGCTGGATGATCCGGCGATGGCTTCCAGAACAGGCACGGGAACGGGAACGTGGTTGTAGGCGCACCGCTGCACCCAGGTATCCTGGATGCCGTTGTAGAGCTTTGTGCTGATGGTGCCACCCGGCGCAGCCTGGGAGGGAAGCAGGTCGTTCACCGACCAGCTTCCGGTAAACCCGCCGACGTTGGTAACGATGATCTGCTCGCTGAATAAGTTGTTGATGGGCAGAAAGTTAAGCGTTCCCTGCCATATTCTCCAGTATACGTAAAGCAGTTTCTGGCTTTCGCCACCCGAGGCATTCTGCGTGACCAGCGGAATGACATCTTTATTCACCTTGCAGTCCTGGAGGATGTGCAGGGCAGCGAGGCGTGTAAAGAAATAGCCCGGTGGCATGAAGGTGCCGGGCGCCAAGTCCTGGTTGGAATAGGGATCGGGGGCGCAGAAGAAATTGTAGCGGCTGCCGTGCTCGATGGCCACTTCCGGGAGCCCGTCGGGGTAGTAGGTGCCCACGGCGGTTGATCCTTCGTCGCGCGCCTGGTTGATGCCCGGCATGATCCTGTCGATATTGGCGGCGGTTATGCCCAGGTCGTGATTCCCCGGGACATAGGTAACCTTAACTTTCTTTTTTTCGATGATGCTGTTGAGCATGTCGAACACGCCCTGGTTTGCGGCTGCCAGGCGGTCGACGAAGTCGGCCTGGTCCTTGCCCCGGTAGGTGTCGACCGTAGCCGGCACGTACCACTCATCGACCAGGTCGCCGGCAATGACCAGCTCGCTCACGCTGCGCGAATCGCGCACCTGTTTGAGGAAATTCTCCAGCCGGCCCAGGTTGTCCTTTGTTTCGGCATACGAGGTATCGGCCCCGAGATGGACGTCGCTGATGACCACAACGAGGTTCCGGTCGCCTCCGGGAACGTTGAAGGCATCGATGGTGTCATTCTGCTCCTTGCTGCACGAGGGCAGCAGTAAAGTGCCAAGCGAAAACAGGCCGGACAGGATAAACAGGGCGTGTTTACTTCTCATAATTTGTTTGATAACAGGGTGTTTGCGTAATCCAAAGGCTAAAGCTACCCTTTATCGGCTGTCCGTTTTTCGCCCCGGGGCAGTTTCATCGGACTATTTGACCAAGTGTGGACGGGCGCCGGCGAAGGATAAAGCCGGAAAAATTGATTAACGTTGCTTCAGTGCAACGAAATAGGTATATTTGCGTTATGATGACAACCGATCAATCGTTGGAGCGGCTTTTCAGCAAACGCGGATGGTACCGGGATGCCGGCATCCCGGCGGGAACCGCCAGGGCCAGTAAGAAACGATTTCTGGAGGGTCGGCTCGAATTTGAAACCCGGATTAAAATATTGCAGGCCTGCGGCTTCCGTATTGCGCGGGAGATGCAATGGGAAGAAAAACAGGGTCCTGAAAGGGATCGGCTGAACCTCGTAAAGAAGCTCCGGAGGTTGAATGTGTTCTGGTCGTACGACCTTCCGTCCAACCTGGATATACCGGATGATGTACTCATCGAAAAGGTGTTGCTGTACCTTGATATGGATGAGATAAAAACACTCTGCAAGTTGTTCGAAAGGAAGAAGATCAAAAAAGTATGGGTAGAGCGGATCCTCTGCCAGGAGCCCATGTATCACGCACAAAACCGGCTCTATGCGTTCCTGTTATTCGGGATCCGGGATCCCGACCGGTACATCCGGGACCAGGTGAATAAACGGTTAAAGCAATTTCAATGAAAGGATTAGCCGACAAAACAGAGCGCATTTTCAGCGCTGTATCAGAATTGCCCTGTACAAGGGAATATACACTGATTGGCGGCACGGCTCTGGCTCTGCAGATCAACCACCGTAAAAGCGAAGACCTGGATTTCTGCATCTGGTCGAAAAACCCGAAAACCGACAGGCCGACTGTAAACTGGCCGGTTATTGAAAGGGAGCTGGCCGGGGTCGGGAGTATCCAATCCCGGGATATTCTCGGATTCGATCAGGTGAATTTTGTTGTCGGAGGTGTGAACATCTCCTATATAACCAGGCAGGAGCATCGCAGTCCGGTTAAGGAGCCGGTTTCGGTTCTCAATAACATATTGGCCGCCGACGTGCAGGCCATCGGTGCCATGAAGATCGAACTCATGTTACGAAGGAGTGAATTCAGGGATTATTACGATATTTACTCAATCCTCCGGGAAGGACACTCACTGAAGCGTATGGTTGACTCCGCAATACGGTATTCCGGACATCGGCTCAAAACCCGGAATGCCCTGTCCCACCTGATGAACGGGTCTTTTTACCCGAAAGAAAGAAGCTTTGCTATGCTGGAACCTGTTTATGACATTGATGAACGCGGGATAGAAGATTTCATGCGCGGGGAGATTGCCCGGGAGTGGGAAATGCCATGACAAACGAAATCACATCCAGATACAGTAAAAACGAGGAGCTTGCCAATGCCCTTTCGCACCTTGCAGGCGCGGTGCTGTCGGCGGTTGCGCTGGTGCTGATGGTGGTGAAGGCTTCCGTAACCGGCAATGCCTGGCACATCGTGAGTACGGCGGTTTTCGGCGCCACCATGATCATCCTGTTTTTCTCGTCCACCATGACACACTGGCTGCGGCACGGCAGGGCAAAGGATCTGTTTTTCACGCTCGACCAGGTGGCCATCTTCCTGCTGATTGCCGGCACCTATACCCCGTTTACGCTCATCGCGCTGCACGGGCCGTTCGGATGGGTGGTATTCGGTTTGGAGTGGGGCCTGGCCATCATGGGGATCACCATCAAGCTGGCGAGGCCCACGAAGTTCCACCAGGGGGTGAACCTGTTTTACGTGCTGCTCTATGCCGCGATGGGCTGGGTGGTGGTGATCATCATTGTACCCATCTACAAGCGCCTGCCGCTCATGGGGTTGCTCTGGGTACTGATCGGCGGGATCTGTTATACCGCCGGCATCTTCTTCTTCCGGCTCGGCCGTTTCCGGTACCATCACCTCGTTTGGCACCTCCTGGTGATCGCCGGTGCCGCCTCCTTCTTTTTCGCCATATACTTTTACCTGCTGCCCTTAACGATCGGCTAAATTGGGCAATCACAAAAACACACGAGGCCGCAGGTATACTGATTTCGTGCACAGGACGAACCTATTTCACCCAGACCTGGTCGTCGATTATTTTTCAACCCGGTATAATCTGAGATGATGACCGAAGAACCAGCTTTTCTCGAAGTACAGGTCATTCGCTTGCGCCTTCCCGTCTACCCATCGGTTATAAGATAAGAGGTAGCAATTATAGACGCCGAAGATGCTGTGGAAAAAGGGAATGAACGGAGTACTGGCTACGGTATCATTCCTTATCACGGATAATCGGAAATAGGGATTCTGATCAGGATCCAGAACCCAATCATAATAAGCAAGATGATGGCAGGTAATGCATTCGCGATACTCTGTACTCATGTATAAGTCGGTAGGTCCCAGTGATATGCCATTGACAAAGAACTCGAGCAGCGATATGTCAAAACTGGTTTCGTTTCTAACACCGACAAAGTAGTTTGTGGGGCCGTTCGGCAATGGCACCCGGTTTACAGTTTTGTTAACCTGATTGGTGGAACCACCAGATAAACTTACTTTTACGTAATCAACATCGGCAAAGGTAAACCCTTCGCCGGCTGCGACAAGGTAGTTCCCGTCGGGCAGGCTGTCGAAATGGAAATACCCGCCGGCATCGGGAATGGCGGCATAGAATTCCTCGAAATTCTTTGAATCCGTATTCACGCCTGAAAAATCCAGAGTGTCCCAGATCTTGGCCATGACAACCGGAACGGAGTCAAGATGGCTCCGGCTGATATCCAGGCCCGGGCTGAGTGTCCCTTCGATGCGGTTAAACTTTGCTTCCTTTTCGCAGCTCCAGGCCAGCAGGGCCAGGAATAAAACGGTTATCAGTTGTCGTGTGCTTTTCAAGTAGTGTTTGGTTCAGGAGCTTTTAAATCGCTGTTGCGGACGGCTTGCGGCAGAGTGACTAATTTAACATAAGCCTGCCTTTTCCCTTTGATACCGTGAAATAGTGCCCGAAAAACCAATCCTTTTTGAGGGTCACTTTCGATTCGTACCAAGTGTCCCAGATCTTCACCTTATAGCTTAGAATTGGAGATTGATAAGCGTCCCAGCAGCTGAAAAAGGGAAAAAAGGATGAGGTCCCTATGGTGTCATTGCTTGCTACGGTTACCCGGAAATGCGTGAATTGATCCGGATCAAGCACAATATCAAATGAGCCGCTCCTGTTGGTATCCACTCCCCTGGGCTCCAGGATCATAGGGAAGGATGCCACCTGTATGCCGTTGACAACAAACTCAACATTCGTGATGTCAAAGCGTGTCTCGTTGTATACCCTTACCCAAAAGTTTTCGGG
>CAYWHP010000101.1:0-11551 GCA_964457845.1 uncultured Porphyromonadaceae bacterium
ATCCTGTCCGTCATTGACGACGGGGGCTATTTCCACATTTACGGTGAGAAACTCCAGGGTCGGTTTATGGCACTTTACAACCAGAAAACCGGTGAAACCTTCGAGGTGGTGCAGAAATCAAATTGCGATTCCACCGGCAATACCGGTAAGTACGGTTTTGAAAATGACCTTTACGGCGCCGGACGGATCTGGCTGCGTCAATACTCGAAAGCCACAGGCAGCTATATTACGCTCATCGATCTCGATACTTTTTCCGACTATTACGACCTGAGCTGCATCGCTGAAAAGAAGGTCAAATACCCGGAGCTGCGCGATCGTTTCGTGGCATGGGCCGGGGATCCGGAGGCAAAACAATCGAAGCTTATTGTATTGCTGAAAGCCCGGTAACGCGCGGTCAAACTGCCGGAACCATCACTAAAATAAGCCTTTATACTCATTTTGCCAACATGTATGCCAAACTGATTTGCCTCCACAAAGCCGAAGGAACCGGCAAAAGCCCGGTGGTTTTTGTGCATGGATTTCCCGATTCACCGGCCATGTTTGCCGCGTATTACGCTGAAGCCGAGCGCGAACAGCCCTGGCTGGCGGGGCGAAGCATCTATTGCTACGCCTTCCCCAACCGCCATGACAATCCCAGTTTCCCGCCGCTCAGGGAATTGGCCCGGGGAGTTATGGCGCGCGAATTTGACCGTATAATGGATGACCTTGCACGGCGGAGCCCCACCGGCAAACTGGTTTTTCTTGCACACGACTGGGGCGCCACACATACCTGGCGCTGGGCGCGCGGGCAGAAAAACCCGCCAGTCGAAAAGATGGTCGCCTTCTCGGTGGGGTCATCCAACCGGTTCGACGTTTTTGAACATGGGTTTAATGCCTTTACCTGGCTTTACGGGCTTTGGTTTTGTGCGCCATATTATCTCCCCTTCATGCGCAGGCCGGTCGCCCGGTCGATCACTCAGGTCGCCGGCTACCGCTCGGAGACCGCCGCGCTGCTCTGGAAGGACACTTACCATTATTGGGACCGGCCCCGCCTGCTGCTGACCATCCTCCCCCAGGCCCTGTTCGGTCTCTTTTACCGGCGCGAGAACCTTGATTTCACTTTTCCGGTACTTTACCTGCGGTCGCCCCTCGACCGGATTGCCTCCACAGCCGCCTTTGAGCGATTGATGGAGTCGCGGCCCGATTGCCGCATGGTGCTTTACCCCGGATACAACCACTGGTTCCCCGAACAGCACAGCGATGTGGTTTTGCCGGAAGTTCGAACATTTATAGGGGGTTAGCCGTATGTATTAAATGACAATTAAACTGGCAGTTCAGGTAATTCCGGCAATTATACTTGTTTTCAGCAGCGGGTCAGGGTTGTTCCGGCATGACAGGAAAAGGCTAACTTTATGGCTGAACGACGGATAAGCCGCGAAAGCTCAAGTACTCTTTGAATCAAGAAATAACTGATATGGGACAAGACTATATCATTGTTCAGAATGCCCATGCGAACAATCTGAAGAACATTTCACTCAGGATCCCGAAGAACAAATTTGTGGTCTTTACGGGAGTTTCAGGTTCAGGCAAATCCTCCCTGCTGTTCGATACCATTTATACCGAAGCGCAGCGGCAGCTGATCGAGACATTCTCTTCCTTTGCACGCACCCGGATGGAGAAATTGTCGAGGCCCGATGTCGATGATATACTGAATCTTTCGACAGCCATGGTGATCGACCAGAAGCGAATGGGAAACAACCTGAGAAGTACCGTAGGAACCGCCACGGAAATAAACACCTACCTGCGATTACTCTATTCCAGGGTCGGGAAACCCTTTATCGGGCCCTCCTTCTATTTTTCATTCAACCATCCCGAGGGGATGTGCCAGCACTGCAAGGGTTTGGGAAAACAGATCAGCATCGATACCGGCCTGCTTCTGGACAAGGAAAAATCGATCGCCGAAGGCGGCATTACCCATCCCCATTACAAACCCGGCAGTTTTTTATTGAAAGAGCTCATCGCGCTCGAAATATTCGATTCGGATAAGAAGCTCGCCGATTTCACGGACGAAGAATTGAATAAGCTCCTGTATTCGGAATCCTTCCAGGTAAAAAACGCGAGGGATAAGTTAACCTATAACCGGAATTTCACGGGCATTGCGAGGAAGCTGGAAAATGCCGTTTCCGGAAGGGCCGATGATGAGGCAAATGAGGATGAAAAGAATGCCTATGCCCGCTTTTTCATCTATTCCAATTGCGACAAATGCAATGGCACACGAATCAACACCCGGGCCGAATCGGTTACCATCAACGGGGTTTCGATCGGAAGTCTCTGCCAGATGGAGTTAACGGAAGTCCTGTCGTTCCTCGGCCGGATGGACGATGATCTTTCCACCCCTATCCTGCGCAAGGCCCGATTCGTCCTGGAACAGCTGATCGAGATCGGGGTAGGCTACCTGTCACTCGACCGGCCGGTTTCAACCCTTTCGGGTGGTGAATCGCAGCGGGTTAAAATGGCCAGACAGCTCGATTGCAACCTGGTTAACCTGCTCTATGTCCTCGACGAGCCTTCGATCGGACTGCACCCCCGCGATACGGAAAAACTCCTGGCGATACTTGAAAGGCTCAAAAACAAAGGCAACAGCGTGTTCGTAGTGGAGCATGACCCCGATATTATCAAGGCTGCCGAATGGATAATCGATATCGGTCCCAAAGCGGGATCAGCCGGAGGAATGATCGTCTACAACGGGGAGGCAAAAGATTTCATTAATGCTGACAGCATAACCAGCCGGTTCCTTTATCATACCTCGCGGCCCTCATTCAGCCGAAAAACGCCGGCAGGCTATTATGTAATTGAAAATGCCGCCATAAACAACCTGAAAAACGTAACGGTAAGGATACCCAAAGGCGTTTTAACCTGTGTAACCGGAGTTGCAGGAAGCGGAAAGAGCAGCCTGATATTCGATTGTTTCGCCAGGCAGCATCCGGGTGCGATTGTGATCGACCAATCGCCGGTCGGCAGGTCGTCGAGGGCAAACCCGATGACCTACATCGGGGCTTTTGATTTGATACGGAAGGAATTTGCCGGGTATACCCATACCGATGCCTCGCTGTTCAGTTTCAATTCGAAGGGGGCCTGCCCGAAATGCAACGGACAGGGCACGCTTTCTTTCGAGATGTTCTTCCTTGATTCGGTAAAAACCGTTTGCGACGAATGCGAGGGGAAAAGATACCATGCCGATATACTTGATCTGAAATTTGAAGGGAAAAGCATTGTTGATGTGCTGGATATGACCATATTCCATGCTATGGGATTCTTTAAAAACCAAAAGATAAAGAAGCTTTTGCGGACACTTGATGAGGTGGGTCTGGGCTACTTAAAACTCGGCCAGTCACTTAGCTCCCTTTCGGGCGGCGAAGCCCAGCGGCTCAAAATCGCCTCGGAGCTTCACAAGGATGGGAATATTTACATCCTGGACGAACCCACAACGGGCCTTCACCTTTCGGACATCGACAATTTTTACGGCATCATCCGGAAACTGGTCGAGCAAAATAATACCGTCGTCATCATCGAACACAATCTCGATATCATCAAATATGCCGATTGGATCATCGATGTAGGTCCCGAAGGCGGCAAACACGGCGGTGAAATCCTGTTTGAAGGCGTTCCGGAAGATCTCATTCATTGCGCGGGATCGCATACCGGCATGAGCCTGCGAAAAGTATGGGATTGATGCAAATACAACCAATAGTTGTGCAATTACAACTATAAGTAATCCAAATTCTTTGATTTCGCCATTCGGGCCCGATATCTTTGCGGGGTCAAATCAGTAAAAACGATTACCGATGTTAACCACAAAGATGATTGGCAACAAGATTGCCGAAGCACGCAAAAAGACAAACGTTACGCAGGGCCAGATCGCACGGCTGCTGTTCGTCAGCCCGCAGGCGGTTGGAAAATGGGAGCGCGGGGAATCCCTGCCCGATATTATTACGTTCAACCGGCTCGCGGAGATCCTGGGTGTCGACCTGAACTATTTTTCGGAGCACCAGCGGTCAGAGGGTGAGGAGGCGGCGGTCACACTGAACAAAGAACCCGGCGACGGCGGGCAAACCGCGGAGGAGGCGGAGAGCCTGTCCGCTCCGGTCGACCGCCAGGTGCTGACCAATTTCAACGGGAGCAACCTGCCGGGGAGCGATTTTGCGGGTGTTACCGCCCACAAGGGGAAATTTGAAGGGAGCATGCTGCGGGGCGCCGACTTTTCGGGCGCCGACCTCACCGGCAGCAAATTCACGGGAAGCGATCTGCGCGAAGGCAATTTCAACGGCGCCAACCTCACCGACTGCAACTTCTGGGCCCTGGACCTTTCGGGCTCGAGCTTCCGGAACACCATCCTGGTGCGCACGACGTTCGGTGCCTCGGGGCTGGACGGGGCCCGGTTTGCCGATGTAAGGCTAACCGATGTGAAGCTCACCGTGACCGACCTCCGGAAAACCGCCTTTGAAAACTGCATTTTCGACGGCACCGACTTCGGCCGGTCGGACCTGCGGGGAATGTGTCTCGACCGGCATGCCTTTATCGGGGTAAGTTTTGATAATACGGCCCTGAAGGGGACCTCGTTCAGGGGCGCAACGTTCAAAAATGTGGCTTTCCGGGCGACGCTTGCCCTGACCAATAAGTATTACCGCGCCATCAAGACCATTGTATTCGACGGCGCGTCGATGGATAAGCTTACCTTTAATGCACTTCGCGGCATGGGGGCCGATTTATCCCAGGTTACCATCATTCAGTAAACGATCGTCAGAGAAAATGGACAGGCATATTATCATGTCGAGCGTACGTGACCTCAGGCTGGTCACGATCAGGCGGGGCGGCACGCTCACCGACCCCGACCACCATTTGCTGGCGGTGTGGGCGGCTGTTTGTGCGGAACATGTGCTTCACCTCTTCGAGCAGGTGCTGCCCGGCGACAATCGTCCCCGGAGGGCAATCGAAATGGCTCGGGCCTGGTCGCGGGGTGAGATTAAAATGATGGAGGCCCGCGAGGCCGCAATTGCTGCCAATGCTGCCGCGCGCCTGGTGACGGGTGCGGCCAGGGAGGCGGCCCACGCTGCCGGCCAGGCGGCTGCCGTGGCCCATATGGCGGCACATGAGCTGGGTGCGGCAGCCTATGGGATACGCGCCGCCCGGGCTGCATCTTCCGAAGGCGACCGCATTGAGGCGGGCCGGCAGGAGTGCCGGTGGCAAAGAGAGCAGATCCCGGAAGCGATCCGCGAACTCGTGCTCGACGATCAGCATCTCCGCAACCCCAAATGCTGGTTCCTTTTTGAGTGCTGAACCTTTTAAGCGGATGGTGCGTTCCACTACACGGATCTGTGTACAAACAGTCCCGCGCTCCGCAATGAAGAAGATTAAACAGCCACATCACCTACATGGAAAATAAAACCGCATTGTCGCCCGAACAGCAGGAAGCCCTGTTCAACACACTAAAAACCCGTTTCGCAAAAAACATGGGCCGGCATGCCGGCCTGGAATGGGCAGAAATTGAGGCCCGGCTCGGGGCACATCCGGATAAATTGTGGTCGCTCAACGAGATGGAGCAAACCGGCGGCGAGCCCGATGTAGTGGGCATGGATGCAGCAACCGGCGAATACCTGGTTTACGATTGCTCGGCGGAGACCCCGAAGGAGCGACGGAGCATCTGCTACGACCGTGAGGCGCTCGATTCACGAAAGGAGTTCAAGCCCCGCACCAGCGCCGTGGAGATGGCCGACGCAATGGGTATTAAGATGCTGACAGAGGAGCAGTACCGCGAGCTGCAGACTCTCGGCGCCTTCGATACCAAAACATCATCCTGGGTGTTAACGCCACCGGAAATCCGCAAGCTCGGCGGCGCCATCTTCTGCGACCGCCGGTACGATCATGTTTTCACGTATCACAACGGGGCGGATTCGTATTATGCGGTGAGGGGGTTCAGGGGAGTGCTGAGGGTATAATAGGGCAGAGGGCAAGAAGGCAGGAGGGCAGGAAGGAAAGAAATAGGGTTTTTAAATCCAAAGGATTACGTTTATCTCCAGGCCGGCAGCGAGGGTTTCCTTTCTGCGGATTTCGGCCTTCAGGGGCAGCAGGTAAGTGCCGGTTTTGGTATCGAACCAGATGGCGGTTTCCCATTCACTGTTTCCAATCTTTGCAACCGCTTTCAGCCTTCCCCATCCCTCTTCCTGCCACCTGAGGTTTTCCCTGATCTCCTTCGCCAGCTCCATCGGCAACGATACAAAGTGCCAGCTGCCGGCCGCACCATACTGCCAAATTACCGCCGAAAACTGATATTTTATTTTGCCCTGCATCACCCGTTCCGATTCTTCCGCGTCACGCGTCACGATTCTTCCGCGTCACGCGTCACGTGTCACGCGTCACGATTCCGTCACTCGTCACTCTTTCCTAAAGTGCGGCGACTCCCTCAGCATCGCCCCCAGCACCAGCGTCACCAGCGTGAGCACCACAAAGCCGGTCATGAAGGCCCCGATGAAATGGTTCTGCCGGATGCTCATGCCGGCCACGAAGATCATGCCTGTAACCTGACCGATGAGCAGGAGCAGTCCCTGGGAGGTGGATTCCGGCGCGGGGTAGCTCACCTCGGCGGCATACTGGAAGCCAACCGGACCGGCACTCATCACGAAGAAGCCGAGAATAAAGGAGCCCGCCAGGGTGATGCCGTATATCGTGCCCGGATCGGTGGCCAGATGGTTGGCCAGTGAGAGGCCGACGATACCGGGAACCATACCGACGAGGCAGGCGACGATGAAGAATTTCCGTTTCTTATAAACATCCGAGAGCCAGGGGATGATGATGGCCCCGATGATCCCGCCGATCAGCATCACGCCGCCGATCAGCCCTTCCGAATCTTTCACGCCCATGTGCTCGGCAATGGCATCGGTCATGCTGCTTACCGCATTGAATATCCCGAGGCCGATCAGGAAAACCAGCAGGATGATGCGCATGTCGCGGCGGCCCAGGATGTGTTTCAGCCCCTTCCGGAAGCTCATCCGCACCAGCAGCTCATCGCCCGGGGGTGTTGGCGGGGTTTCGCGGATCAGCACCAGCGACAATACACCGGCTGCCGCCGTGATGATGCCGTAGATCATCAGCATGTGGCCGAACCCGCTGCCGTAATTGGCGTTGTCGGGATTGGTGCCGATCATCATCGGCGTAACAAGCATGGCTACGATAATGCCCAGATACTGGGCCAGCGCCGACAGGCCGGCCGCCATGCCCCGCTCACGCAGGGGGAACCAGCGCACTGTAAGGGCGGTTACGGCATTCAGGATGAAAGGCTGGGCAACCGAGAGCCCCACCTGCGCGATCAGCACCCAGTAAAAATGTTCGGCCATGAAACCTTTCAGCAGACCGCAGACAATCACAATGCCCGCCCCGATGCCGAGCCCCACCCGGATGCCGTGTGTATCGATGATGTACGATGCCGGTATACTCACGATAATGTAGACCACCATGTACAGCATCGCCAGAAAGTCGATGTTGAACAGCCCGTCGGGATTGTACTGCCCCTGGTAAAACACCTCCGCCGGCCGCGCTACGGCGGCATGCGCCAGCCACTGGATCTGGATGACGATCGAGAGCAGCATGTAAACCGCGAGCATCACCCATCGGTATGCATAAACCGGGTAGTTTTTTTGACTCATTATCGGGTACTATTTTGTTTCGATTTTAAACACGTAGGCTTCGGTGGCCCATTTGGCGTTGGGGTCGTAGGCGGGGAGGGTTATGATGAGGTCGTTGTTGTGGGTGCGGAATTTCAATGGCTGGCCGGTCTGTAAAAACGTGACGCGTGACGCGTGACGCGGGGGAGACGTGACCCCGGCTTTCGCCGGGGCAGGCTCATGTGACGCGTGACGCGTGACGCGATCCCATTCGGTGAGGACCAATTCCTTGCCGGGCCACTTGGGGACAATGGCAAAGAGGGTATCGGCCTTGGAGGTGAAGAAAACTTCCTTCACGGCCTGGCCGGGATCGGGGTTGAGGGTCTCTTTCATGATATCGTAGGGGATCATGTACTCACCGCGTTTGATTTCGGGACGGGTGCCGACCGACCACTGCACAGGGGTTGTACTCATGCGGGTTCCGTAGATGGCCTCGCCGTTCACCTTCAGCCAGCTGCCTATCTGCAGAAGCCTTTCCTGCATGATCACAGGGATCTGGCCATCGGCGGCGGGACCGATGTCGATGCAGAGGTTGCCGCCGCGGGAAACGTTATCTGCCAGCATCAGGATGAGCTCCTGGGCAGAGCGGTAATCCGCGAGGTTCTCGGCCCGGTTGTAACCGTACGAGAAGCCCATGCCGCGACTCTCCTCCCAGGGGTGTGCGTCGCTATCCATCCCCGATCCGTATTCGGTGGTGTAGAAGCCGCCATGCTTGTGCCGCGAATCGTTGCCCCACCGGTCGTTGATCACCACTTCCTTGTTTTTCCCTTCGTTGAAAAGCCACGCCAGCAGTTCCGGCGTACGCCACGCCTCGGAGGTCTGCTCCCACTCCCCGTCGGCCCAGATGATATCGGGTTCATAGCGGGTAACGAGGTCCTTGAACTGCGGATGAAAATGGTTGCTCACAAAATCATGGAAATCATTCAGGTACCAGGGGTGGTACCATTCGTACAGCGAGTAGTAGAGGCCCATCTTCAAACCGGCCTTCTTCACCGATGCGGTGAGGTCGCCAACCAGGTCGCGCTTCGGCCCCACCTTCAGCGGGTTGAAATTCTCCCCCCATGTGGACTCCGCCTCCTTACTGGGCCACAACGTATACCCGGCATGATGCTTGGTGGTGAACACAATGTATTTAGCCCCTGACTCCCTGAACAGGCTGGCCCACTCATCGGGGTTCCACAGTTCGGCTTTGAACAGTTTGGCAAACTCCTTGTAATCGAAATCCGCCCCGTATTTATTCTGATGAAAATCGTACACCTTGCCGTCGAACGACTTCTGTTTCAGCCAGTACAGGTACCATTCGGAGTACTGCCCCTTCGGGCTCCAGGCCGGCACCGAGTAAAGGCCCCAGCAGACGAAAATGCCGAACTTGGCATCGCTGAACCATTGCGGCGTTGGCCGGCTGTCGACCGATTCCCATGTGGGCAGGTAGCGCTGCTGCCCGATGGCGGCCAGCGAAATCGCGGCCCACAGGAATGCTGATGTAATAATTCTGGACATGAGCGGTACGTTTAGGTGCCGAAAGGTATTTAAAAGAATGGAACAATATTCTTCTGCCGGGCAGTCCGAGTGGGGGTAGCGGTCCCCGCCTTCGCGGGGATGACACAAGAACGCTACCCCAACACGAGCTGCCCGACAACTCAATTCTCCACCCAAATAACTATTTTGCATCGCAAAATCTCCAGCTATGATTGACATTCGCCCCCGCGGTCTTAAAGTCTTACAGTCTTCCAGTCTTAAAGTCTTCCTGCTCCTGTCTCATGTCTTCTGTCTCACGTCTTCCGTCTTTCTGCAAGCACAGACGCCGGTAACATGGAAGCAGATCGGTCCGGGCGTGAACAGCGGCCGCACCTCCGACGTGGAGGTCGACCGCAACCGCAACATCTTCGTTGCCGCCTCCACCGGCGGGATCTTCAAATCGGCCGACTGGGGCAAAAGCTGGGTGCCGGTGTTCGACAACGCCGGCTCGTCGCTCTCCATTGGCGATATCGCCATCTGCGAAACCAACCCGGACATCATCTGGGCCGGCACAGGCGAGGCATCCGGCGAACAGGCCGCCGCATCGGTCGGCGACGGGGTGTACAAATCCACCGACGGCGGTAAAACCTGGCAGTGCATGGGACTTAAAAAGACACGGCATATCTCCAAAATCCAGATCTCTCCCCTGAATCCCGAAGTCGTCTTCGTAGCTGCCACCGGCGCCCGGTGGGGAAATAACGAGGACAGGGGTATTTACAGGACGGACGACGGAGGACGAAACTGGACAAAAGTCCTGTATATAAATGATTACACGGGGATGTCCGACCTGGTCATATTTCCCGACGGGAAAACGCTGCTGGCATCGGCCTGGCAGCAGTACCGCAACGCCTGGGCCCACATCCAGCGCGGTCCGTCGAGCGGCCTCTATCGTTCGGAGGATGGCGGCACCACCTGGGAAAAAGTCACAAAGGGTTTCAGCCGGGATACCCTCGGCCGCATCGCCCTCGCCTTTGCACCTTCCGAACCCGCTGTTGCTTACGCCTGTGTGGAGTCGAAAAAGGGCGGTTTCTATAGCTCCTCCAACATGGGCAAAAGCTGGAAGCTGGTAAACAAACGGCCCTCAACCGCCTACTGGTACGGGCGTATCTATGTAAACCCCCACGATTCGAAAAACGCCTTCGTGATGGGAACCATGGTGCAGGAGACCCGCGATGCGGGTAAAACATTCATGCTCATGAGCACCCGTGACGTACATGTCGACCATCACAACCTCTGGATCGACCCGGCCGATGCAAAGATCAGGCTCCTGGGGAACGACGGGGGCGTGTACCGCACGGAGGACGGCGGACAGAAATGGCACTTTTACAACAACCTGTTTATCGGGCAGTATTATGCCATCACCGTTGACCAGCAAACGCCCTACCGGATCTTCGGCGGCAAGCAGGACAACGGCGTATGGGGCGGGCCCTCCTCAACGCCGGAAGGCGGCATCACGCCCGACAGCCTCATCCGCAACATTTCGTGGGGCGACGGGTTCTGGGCGGGAGTCGATCCCGTGGATCCCGACATCGTTTACGGCGAGTCGCAGTACGGCGGTATCACCCGCTACGAGTTTAAAACAGGAAAAGACTTCGGGATACAGCCCGAAAGCCCCGACCGGAAAGTGCGGTATCGATTTAACTGGAATGCACCGTATATCATCTCCACGCACCCGCCCCATTCCATTTACATGGGGGGCAACATGCTGTTCCGCTCCGACGACCGCGGCGAGAGCTGGACCACCATCAGCCCCGACCTGTCGCGCAATGAGGATGTGAAAAGCCGCACCATCATGGGCATGAAGCCGGTGCTAAAGCCGTACGCTTCCATCACCGCGCTGGCCGAATCGCCGCTGAAGCCGGGCGTCATCTACGCCGGCACCGACGACGGCAACCTGCAGATGACGCGCGACGACGGCACAACGTGGATCAACCTGACCGACCGCCTGCCGATGCCCGCCGACCGTTTCTTCACCCGCCTGATCTGTTCGAATTCCGATATGGCCACCGTGTATGCGGCCTGCGCGCGTTACTACGAAGCCGACGACCTGAGGCCGTACCTGTTCCGCAGCAGCGATTACGGGATGACATGGGAACCGCTCACCGCCGGTATGCCGGCCGAGGCGGTGATCCGCGGCTTCGCCGAACACCCGCTGAACCCCGACTGGCTCTATTGCGGAATCCACAACGGCCTGCTCATCAGCACCGACCGCGGAAAAACGTGGAACCGTGCGCCGGGGCTGATCCCTGTTGCCGTGGATGATGTGAAGATACAGATGCCGACGGGGGACGTTGTGCTTGGGACGTACGGACGAGGCTTAATAATAGGGAAATAAG
>CAYWHP010000101.1:11651-15734 GCA_964457845.1 uncultured Porphyromonadaceae bacterium
AAAAAACAACCGCATGAAATACATAGGCGCCCACGTAAGCACCGAAGGCGGCGTTGAAAACGCCCCGGTAAACGCCCACAACATCGGGGCAACAGCCTTCGCACTGTTCCTCAAGAACCAGCGCCAGTGGGTGGCCAAGCCGCTGAGTGAGAAATCGATAGCGGTGTTTAAGGAAAACTGCGCCAAATACGGCTATGGCCCGGAGCAGATCCTGCCGCACGACGGGTACCTCATCAACATCGGGAGCCCCGATCCGGAGATGCTCGAAAAATCCAGGACAGCTTTCCTCGACGAGATGGAGCGGGCCGGTCAGCTGGGCCTCGACAGGCTCAACTTCCACCCCGGGAGCCACCTGCAGAAGGTGACCGAGGAGGAGTGCCTCAATACCATCGCCGAATCGCTCAACATCACGCTGGACAAGACCCGCGGCGTAACCGCCGTTCTGGAGATCACTGCCGGTCAGGGTAGCAACGTGGGGTACTCTTTCGAGCACCTGGCCTACATCATCAACCGGGTGGAGGATAAATCACGTATCGGCGTCTGCATCGATACGGCCCATGCCTATTCCGCGGGGTATGAATTGAAAACGGCTTCGGGATTTGAGGAGGTGTTTTCGCAATTCGGGGAGCTTATCGGATTTAATTATCTGAAGGGCATGCACATAAACGACTCCAAGAAGGAGTTCCGTTCGCGCGTCGACCGGCACGAGAGCCTCGGCAAGGGCACCATCGAATGGGACCTGTTCACGCGCATCATGAAGGATCCGCGGTTCGACGGCATGCCGCTTATACTGGAGACGCCCGATGAGGAGATATGGGCGGAGGAGATTGCCAGGCTAAAGAGCTGGGCGTGATTGGACAGAAGGTTAGAAGGTTAGAAGGTTAGAAGGTTAGAAGGAGGAAAGTTGAGATTCGAATTTAGAATTCTGAATTCTGAATAATAATTTCAAGTATTTTGAAGGAGGAAGTGCCCTGTTCCCTCCCTTAAAAGGCCTTGGATCTGGTACTTCTGAATTCAGAATTCTAAATTCGAATCTCAGACTTCTCGCCTCTTCAACCTTCCTTCGCCGCCGGCTGTTTTCCTCGCCAGCCCCTGAACGGTTTCCCTGTCGGCCAGGTTCACAAGGTCGGTTCGGATGCGGGCAAACTCGTTGTGCAGCGGACAGGGGTGGTCTTCGCTGCAATGCGGCAATCCAATCACACACCCCGTAAAGTACTTTTCCCCCTCAAGCACCCGGATCACCTCCGCCAGCGTGAGCTCGGGCACACCATCGGCAAAAAAGAAGCCGCCTCCCCTTCCCCGGACGGAACTTACCAGGCCGCCGCGTGACAGCGACTGCAGGATCTTTGCCGTAAACTGAACCGGCGCATCAATCTCTTCCGCAATCTCACGGAAACCGGGGCGCCGGCCGGCAGCATTGCTCACGGCAACCTGCACAAGGGCCCGGATGGCATATTCGGTGGTTTTCGACCACATAGGCTTGTTGGTTTAGCCCGTAAAAATAACGCAAGATTGGCGGAAAGCAAGGTCATGGAGAAAAATTAAAAGATTTAAAGACCTTTTGGTATTTAATTAAAAGAATTTCTATTTTTGCCTCATTAACTGTCAACAAAACAATATGAAAACACGATCACTCTGGATTGGATTTGCCACGGTTGTGGTAGCTTCCTTCGCAGTCCTGCTCATTTTCGGGCGGGAAATCTACCGGCAGAAGCCGCCGGTACCCAAACAGGTTGTCACCGCCTCGGGTGAGGTGCTGATGACCGAAGCCGAGATCCTCGACGGTCAGAATGTATGGCAATCCACCGGAGGCCAGGAGCTTGGCACCATCTGGGGCCACGGGGCCTATCAGGCGCCCGACTGGACGGCTGATTACCTTCACCGCGAGGCGGTATTCATCCTCGACCTGTGGGCGCGTGATGCCGGCGCCGCTAGTTTCAGTGTGCTGGACAATGAACGGCAGGCGGCGCTTCAGGCAAGGCTGAAGAAGGAGATCCGCACCAACACCTATGATCCGGCCACCGGCAGCCTGGTGATTTCCGACATCCGGGTGCAGGCCTACCGGGCCAATAGCGACTATTACGCCAAACTTTTCATGAACGATCCGTCGATGGCAAAACTCAGGGACTCCTATGCCATGATGGAAAATACCATAAAAGACCCCGCGCGCATGAAGCTCCTGGGTGATTTCTTTTTCTGGGCCACCTGGGCCACCTCCACCAACAGGCCGGGGCAGGATATCACCTATTCCAACAACTGGCCGCCGGAGAAGCTCATCGACAATGTGCCGGGGCCGTCGCTGGTGTTCTGGACCGGCTTCAGCGTGATCATCCTGCTGGCGGGCATCGGTCTGCTGGCGTGGTATCAGGCTTCGCGCAAGGAGGAGACACTCGAATTTATTCCCGATAAGAACCCCTCGATGGGGATGGCCATGACCCCGTCGATGAAGGCGACGCTGAAATATTTCTGGGTCGTCACCGCACTGATCCTTGTACAGATCCTCATGGGAGTCATCACGGCGCACTACAGTGTTGAAGGTCAGGCGTTTTACGGATTAAAGCTCTCGAATATACTCCCCTACTCGCTTTCACGTACCTGGCACATCCAGCTGGCCATCTTCTGGATCGCCACCTCCTGGCTGGCAACGGGGCTCTTCTATGCGCCGGTGATATCCGGTCATGAGCCCAAATACCAGCGGCTGGGCGTTAACCTCCTCTTCGGTGCCCTGCTGGTGATTGTTGTCGGCTCGCTGGCCGGTCAGTTCCTCGGCATCATGCAGCGCCTGGGCCTTGCCCAGAACTTCTGGTTCGGTCATCAGGGCTATGAATATGTCGACCTGGGCCGTTTCTGGCAAATCTTCCTGTTTGCCGGACTCTTCATCTGGTTATTCCTGGTAGCCCGCGCCATCCTGCCGGCCCTGAAAAAGAAATCCGAAAGCCGGAGCCTCCTGGTGATGTTCGTCATTGCCTCGCTGGCCATTGCCGCCTTCTACGGCGCCGGCCTGATGTGGGGCCAGCAAACGCACCTCGCCATGGCCGAATACTGGCGCTGGTGGGTGGTCCACCTCTGGGTGGAGGGTTTCTTTGAAGTATTTGCCACGGTGATCATAGCCTTCCTGTTTGTGAGGCTGCAGCTGGTTCGACCGAAGACCGCCACCACCACGGTGCTCTTCTCCACGATCATCTTCCTGGCAGGAGGTATCCTTGGCACCTTCCACCACCTTTACTTCACCGGAACGCCCACGGGTGTTCTGGCGCTGGGCGCCACATTCAGTGCGCTCGAAGTGGTGCCGCTGGTGCTTATCGGTTTCGAGGCATGGCACAACCTGCAGCTCAGCCGCTCCATGGAATGGGTTAAAAAGTACAAATGGCCGATCTACTCCTTCATTGCGGTCGCCTTCTGGAACCTGGTGGGTGCGGGCATCTTCGGCTTCCTCATCAATCCCCCGATCGCACTCTATTATATGCAGGGACTCAACACCACACCGGTACACGGCCATACGGCGCTCTTCGGGGTTTACGGCATGCTGGGCATCGGCCTGATGCTCTTCGTCTTGCGCGAGATGGACCTGAAGGTGGTGTGGAAGGAGAATACGCTTAAATGGTCATTCTGGCTCATCAACATCGGCCTCCTCACCATGGTGCTGATCAGTGTCCTGCCCGTAGGCCTGGCGCAGACCATTGCATCGGTGAAGCACGGCCTCTGGTACGCCCGTTCGGCAGAATTCCTGGATACGCCACTCATTGCCACTTTCCGCTGGATGCGGATGTTCGGCGACATCCTCTTCTCGGCGGGTGCGGTGCTGCTGGCGTGGTTTGTGTTTGGGCTGAAGCTGGGATGGAGCGTTAAAAAGTAAGGCAAGAACAATCGCACAGCCGTTCGTGTAAGGGTAGCGATCCCCGCCTTCGCGGGGATGACAATCCAGCTGGCAAACTTACGCTATCGCCCGGCCGGAGCGCTGTCATCTCCGCGAAAGCGTTCTTTGTCATCCCCGCGAAGGCGGGGACCGCTACCCCTACACGAACTGCCCGCGAAAGCGTTCTTTGTCATCCCCGCGAAGGCGGGGACCGCTACCCCTACACG
>CAYWHP010000102.1:0-15147 GCA_964457845.1 uncultured Porphyromonadaceae bacterium
TTTCATCGTACATCCGGCGCCAGTCCTTGTAGCGCTGGGCCTTGGGGAAATCCTTGAAGCAAACGTCCGCATATTTCCAGTCGACATCGCAAAGGGCAACGATGTTTTCAGTGGCCATCCCCTTAATGTTGGGATGTCCCTTACCACCAATGCCGATTCCGGCGATGTTCAGCTTATCGCTGGGGGCCTTGTGGCCCAACCCGCTGACGGTATGGCTCGGTATCACGGTTAGCGCCGCGGTTGCCACGGAAGCATTTTTTAAAAAGTTTCGTCGCGAATAGGTTTTGGTTGTCATGGTTCCCCCTTTCAGTGGATTGATTTTATATATTCAATTGATTTTCTGTTCTCTCCGTTTTTACCCTTACACCTGTATTGCCTCCCCGGGACAGGCTGATGTCAACCGGCTGATTTGATTTGTACGATCCGCAGGTGAAATCAGGAACATCGATGAAGTTCGACCGGTTGGCCCCCGAATTTAATAAAACTTCGCCTGTTGGTCTTCATATCGGATATTTGGTTAAGCGATGTTCATCAAATCTTAATGAAGGTCTTATTCTTATACATGTACCATAATATCAGGTAAATAACCATGAATCCGCCAATATACCTCAGGGTTTCAAACCCATTTTCGATCCAGGGTTTCAGTCCATTCAGGAATACCTCAGCCACCCCCACAAACTGCTTTTCAAAAAGATGCCAGGCCACATAGGCAAAAATAGCATTCGACCCCAGAATGATGAGCCAGCGTGTTCCTTTGCGAAAATTCCATACATCAATGATGAGGTAGAACAGGGCCAGCATCAATACGCAGATCCCTCCCGAAAACAGCACAAAGGAGCTCGTCCAGATATGCTTGATGATCGGATGCCAGATATCCCAGATCAGGGCAATCGCGATCAGTGAAAACCCTGAAATCACGTACAGCCAGAATTTCCTCATCTTCTGCTGATCGGATTGCATGATGTATCCGGCAAAGACCCCCAGCATAACCGTTGCCCCGAAATTCAGGGTCGACACGATCCAGGTATAGGTTCCCCAGCCGATAAACGTGCCCATAACGGCTTTCTCCACATACATCGCCACATTTCCCTCGGGGTCGTAGGCGTTGGCCGTGGTTCCCCCGATCGGGATCAGGGCCAGGATCGCCCAGTACGCCAGCATCAACCCTGCGGTGGAAAGAACCTGGATTCTCACAGGCATGTAAAGGATAAAAACGGTTGCGATCAGGTAGCCGCCTGCAATGGCCTGCAAGGTGTTGGTATAGAAATCTATGTGGTTAGCATCATAGGTCAGGAGGTTTCCCTGGACAATCATTCCCAGTATCCATAAAATCAGTACCCGCTTGATGGTATGTTTCCAGATCGGGATATCAGAAGTTGATGCGGAGAGTCGCTTCCGGTAGGAGTAAACCATTGAAACACCCACAAGGAAAAGAAACAGCGGCATGATAATGTCGTAAAAATGGAACCCAAGCCAATCAACATGGTCCATTTGCGTCTTTAGAAACCCCGATATCCTGTTATGGAAAATGTTGTCGAGGCCTTTGAAGGCCATATCGCCCCCCATGATCCAGAACATGTCGAACCCCCTTAAAGCATCAACCGAAACCACCCGCTCTTTGGACAGGATGGTTTTGTTGCGCACCTGGAAAACTTCGGTGTTGCTGAAAAAACTGTTTGTTAATTTCATCTTAAGATTTATCAATCAGTTATTTACGAAACCATACAAAATCAATTTGTGCCTTTCTCTTTCCATTTGCGTCAGGCATTTCAATGATCAGATCATTGTTCCCCTGTCTCAGTCCGGCTAATTCCGCAAAATGGTTTTCCAGTAAGGTGCGGTGCGGCACATAGAGGCTGATTTTATCCCGGCCGTCGATTTTTACCGGCCTGCCGTTGAGCCTGAACAGGATTGTTCCGCCATCGGGGGTGTGCGCCAGGGTTAATCCGATCCTGGCTTTATCCTGATAGCGTTCCGATGGTATATTCAGGCTTAGTTTTTCCGTTGCCGACTCTGGCTGCCAGGTGAGGATATTCTGGTCGGCCCAGATCTTGCCCTCCTCGACATACAGGTTCACGGCTTTAGCCGCCAGCTGTTCGGCCTGAACGAAACGGTAACCATCGCTGCCGAGATAGGCTACAGGGGCCCAGGGGGCATAGCGGATGTCACGGATATCGTCCGGCCCGATTTCCGATATGTCGCCGCCCGCACCCGGCAAAGAGTAATAATAGGCTATCCGTGCATAGTTAAACCCCGGTACAACGCCATGGTGCCTGAGCTCCATGAAGAATTCCATCTTTTCGGTGTACGGGATATCGTCGGCAATGTGCCACCTGAAATTGGCTGCGTAACCCCGGTTATCCGGCCCGTCGTTCCGGGGCTGTCCGCAATACGGATACGAGAAGATGCGCGGCGACGACCACGAATAATTGAAATAATCCTCGGATCCGGTTCCGAAAAAGGAAGGGAAAGTATCCCGGTCGATGAATATCTTTTCATCACCCTCCCCCCACCAATTTCCCCATGAGGTGGGCACCGGGCTCGGGTTATACAGATATGCCGCCGCACCGACAAGCCGGCCGGTACCCCGGGTGGTCAGGTAAGGAATGTCCACTGCCAGGGCATCGGTATGCTGAGCGGTCAGGTTGTTACTGATGCTCCACCGTGCGCTGAAATGCATCGATTCATCGTCATTCCAGGCATAGTTGACCTGTTTAACCCGTGCAACAAATGAAACGGTTTCGGGTGAAAGGTTTTTGATTTCTATCCGTGCCGATTTTTTAAATGGCATGATAAAGCGGCAAACAAGGGTACTGTCGGAATTAACCGAGAACGGCAACGATTGAAAGGGATTCAATCCGGGAGCTGCACCAAAAAAGTCACCCAGCGGCGATTTAACCTGGGGGACAGGTGCTTCATCAAACCAGATGAGCAGCAGTGTTTTTCGCAGGGCCGCTTCAAGATTTCCGGCTTCAATCTTTATCTGGAAAAACCCGATGGCCCCCGGGCCTTCCAGCCGGTACAGGTCCTTATCGGCAGTCGGTTCAAGGATGGCCTCAACTATTTGTGATTCTGAATGATCAGCAGGGTTCAGGCATTCCGGATCCGCCAGGATCCGGTTTGTTTCCGCGAGTTTAAGGGCATAGCCGCCAAACCTATCCGCACTGAAAGTCTCGACCCGGGTATCAGGGTCATATATCCTCACCCCTACATGGTAAAAATGCGGCTCCGCGATATTCCCGATCCATTCAATCCGGCATTGTTTGGCAAAGGGTATTGGCAAATAGGTGGCATCAAACTGCCGGAATGTTCGAGAATACAGCAGGGAATCGTTTAATCCGGCGAGCTTCTCAAGCGGGTTCCAGAAGAAGTCCCGGGCATCTCCTTCATAGACCGGTTTTTCGGTATCATCCAGGTAGAAACGGATTTTCCCGCTGATGGCGGCGGTCCACAAACGCTGAACCGCACCCGGACCCTTTATGTCGCAAATCAGGTATTCGCCGGTTCCGCCGGAATCGGGCTGCACCAACACCTTTTCAAAACCGGGTATGGGCTCACCGCCGAATCCATCGTCGTTACAAAACCAGGTTGTATCTGCCTGATTTTTACTGCGCCTGTCGTACGATGAAAACTGAACAACCCGGCAGGGTTGATCCGAAATCCGAGTCAGGCGGTTCAAATCGGTCATTTCATCAAGCAATCCGGCCATGGTGATCTCAGGTCCCTGATTCCGGCATGCAGGAAGGGATAGAAGCAGGGCACCGAAAAATAGAGAGGCGGGCTTCATGTTATCAGGTTTTTATTTCTTTCCGAAAAACGGGGCGGCATTCCGGTAATAGAGCTTATCGATAACCCCGGCCGGGAGTTTTAGCCCCCTGATGTCATTGACCACCGAATCCGTTGCGAAATACAACCATTCGCGGTACCAGCCTTCTTCCAGGTTGCTGCAAGTCTCTTCCACCGATTTGCCGGGGGTTTCATGCACCTCGCTGTCGGTTCCGTAAATCAGCCTGTCCTGGTACCTGATCATGAAATCCCGGACCTTTTCGTAGTTCTGTCCCGATTGCTGCTGCAGGTGAAAAATCCGCGCTGCACAGTCGGCCATAAACCCGGGATAGGAATCGAAACGCTTGGCCAGCTCGTCGATATTCCATTCGAGGCTTCCAAGATGGGCCCCGACAAACCGGAGATTTGGGAATTTCTTGAGAATCCGGTCCCTGGCTAAAATCTGCGCCTCATAGGATGGTACTTCGGGATGTAGGTACATATGGTATTGAGGGTTGTTCCTGTAGTAGGAAGCATCCCCGGGATTATTCATTTTCTCCAGTGGTAGCCAACAGTTTTTTGGCTCACCCAGATGAGCGATAACCGGGATCCTGTGATCCTCAAGATACCGAAATACCGGCTCAAATGCGGGATCATCAATCATCACATAATTACCGGCATGGTCCCGGAGCGTCATCCCGATGTTTTTCCAGATCTTGATTCCTGAGGCTCCCAGCTTCAGGCAGCGCTGGATGTGGGCGATGGTCCTTCCGGCAAATCCCGGCTCATTGAAGCTGTCGACCGGGAAGGTTCCGAAAAAAGCATATTGGCCCGGGAATGCCCGGTAAGCAGAAACCGCAAGTGACAGCTGATCTTCAATCGAAACCTCTTCTCCGTCCCAGATTGGGGTCAGCAATTTGAAATTGAGCGATTTTGCCGCCTCGAGGTACTTGCCTCCGGCCGACAGGTAATGAAAATGCGCATCGATCTTTGGAACATATTTAAAGTCCCCGGCGCTGTATACTGCCCGATTGAAGTCTTCCAGATTCAGGGAAACCGGCCGCTTAACCGACTGTATATCTGGCTCTCTATTCACATCAGCAGGATTAACCATGTAATAATAGGTTGTAAGGGCATAGTTCATCTGAACAGGCGCCCAGTGCCAAAGCTCAATATTTGAATTCAGGGAGCTTCGGAAAGGAATGGCATCCAGCGACCGGTGGCGCATGTTTACCGTAATCCCGGAGCCCATGTTGCCAATTCCGGCGGGCTGCGAAAGAAAGGGATGCGAGAAGGCCTCCTCCCGTGCAAAGGAGTATCCGTAATAGTCTTCGCTCCCGGTACCAAAGCTGGAGGGGAAAGTCTCCCCATCGACAAAAATCTTTTCATCGCCTTCACCCCACCAATGATGGGTGCTGTTGAAAAGGGCCACCTGGTCGCCGGCATACACACCCTTGCCACCAAGGTTGATGAAATTAAGGTCGAAGGGGGATCCGCCGTCATCCCGCGCGGCAATCCTGTAATGCTCGTGCCAGGAGGAGCAGAAATACATGCTGCCGGTTTTCCATCCGTAATCTTGTATCCCAACCACTCCGGAAATCTTAACCTCCTGATTTCCATAGTTTACCAGGCTGATGTCGCATTTCTCCCTGAACGGCATCACCCAGAAGGATTCCATATTGCCCAGGGAGTCACTGCAATTCATCCAGGTTTGGTGGGGACGCGGTGAATAACCCGACCCGAAAAATTCCCCGGCTGGAACCCAAACGGACCGGTGACCATCAAAAGAGATCCGGAGGACGGTTGACCGGAGGGCCTGGTTCATCAGGGAAGCCTGGAGCCTGACTGCCAGCCGGCTGATGGCAGATCGGCTTAACACGATATGGAGGGAAACGGAATCACCCGGAGCCAGGCTCTTTTCAAATGTCCTTTCGGATCCGGAATCTATCTTGCCGGACAGCAGGGCCTTGCAGGTTTCAGCCAGACCCTGCCTGAGCTTGCCAAGGGATTCCATTGAAAAGGATTCGACATTTGCATTTCCTGAGTAGGTGCGGTAGCCGATATTGTAAAATACGTCCGGCCAAAGGTATCCCTGAGGAACCGGGGTTCCCTCATAATCGTAGCGGGTTACGATGGAATCGCACTCATAGGTGACCTTGCAATGCTTGCTGTAGGGTATCGGGACATAGAGGTTATGGTCATAATCCCGGCCGGCCTCGCCAAGCGGGGCCCCGGCCTGAAGCGATACCGCCAGGGGAGGTCCGCACAGCAGGGTTCCGCTCAACAGCTCATCCGGAGCTCCCTGGATAACCGGTTGAGCGGCTTGATCAATATAAACCCTCAGAATGCCGTTTTGCGCTTTGTAGAAAGTCATCCACCAACGGACAATGGCACCGGGGCCGGCTGCATCAAACAACACGAACTCCCGTCGGCCGCTGTTTTCCTCAACCCGGATGAAATGCGACATGTCGTTGTTCTCAAACCATCCCGGCTCTCCCGGAGATACGGAGGCCCGGTTGTAGCTGCTGTACTGGCGCAGCTGGTAGTCGTTCGCCGGATACAGGGTCAGGTGCTCACGGCTGGTCATCTCCTGAAGCAAGGAATCCAATGACACCTGTTTGGAGCATCCTGTTGAAAGAACTGCCAACACTCCGGTCAGAATGCCACTCCAAAAAAGTCGTTTATTCTTCATGGCAACTGATCTGGTAACGTGCTACCAACCCGGATTCTGCCCCAGTTTGCCGTTAAGGGTCACTTCGTCTGACGGAATCGGCGACAAATAGTCGCGACCGGGATTAAACCCGAATCCCCCCGGCAGGAGCATCTGGTAAGGGTCGACAAATCCGTTGGCATCAACGAACAGGTTAACACCGATAAAAATGGTCTGCTTTCCCTGATAGTCCTTGTATGCTCCTTCCAGATCGGTGCCAAGGTACTTGACTCCCTTGAGGCGCTTTCCGGTTAACAGCTGGTGCGCTCTCCACCGGGCCAGGTCGTCCCACCGGTTTCCCTCGCACGCAAGCTCTATCCGGCGTTCCCTCCTGATTTCATTAATGATGGGTGACAGACTTGGGAAATCCCAATCCGGGTCAGCGGTGATATTGTTCATATCCAGATGGATCATTCCAACCCTGTCCCTTAAAAGGTTGATGGTTTTGTCAACATCTGCCTGGGTAATTGTCCCCAGCTCCGCCTTAGCTTCGGCAAAGATCAGCAGCGCTTCGGCATAACGGAAAATGATTGAACCTTGTGTTCCCACATCATTGCTGCCCTGATTCTGGAAATCAGGATTGACTCCCTTATACAGGGCATATCCGGTGGTATTCCGGAATTCGCCGGCTCCATCCAGGGCCGGCCTGGTGAATTTCTGGTTTTTAACACCTTCGGGAGCATTGGCAGTTATGTCGTAACCGCTGAGAAAAACTGTCTGGGCAAGCCGGGGATCCCTGTTGGTTACCTCCAGGCGTAATGAATCGTAGCCGAGGAAGGAGTGACTAACCGATCTGGGCTTTCCGTCAGTACACAAATAACTATCAATCAATGACTTTGAGAGACCGAGGTTCCCGCCACCGCCTGACATGAGTCTGGACACGTTATTCACTACCTGAAGTCCGACATCGAATTTCTTCCAGAGCAGAATTTCAGGATTGCCCGTATAATCCAGCTGATTGAATAGTGCCCAATACTCCTGCCCGGCAGGCCCCTTATAGAGTTGAAAACGATTGCCCTGCATCACCTGGTCGGCAGCTTCCGCCGCTTTCTGCAGGAATTGGGTCCCATCGGAGCCGGAGACGCCGAAAGGCGATCCGGCATGGTATTTCTCCCAGGTTCCCTCATAGAGGCAAACCCTGGCCTTGAGGAGCATGGCAACCTCCCTGCTGATGCGGGATTCAGCGGCTTTAGCGGCAGGATACAGCAAGCTGATTGCCTTATCCAGGTCCGCGATGATGGAATCGGCAACAACCTTCCTGCTGGTTCGGGGATAGAATAATTCGGGCGAGAGCGTGTTGAGAGGCTGCGTGATCCAGGGAACGTCCCCGAAGGTTTTCACCTTGTCGAAATAGAGAAAAGCCCTGAAGAACCTGACCTCACCAATATACTGATTGATCTCCGCCGGGTCACCCTTTGCGCTGTCGCAATGCACAAGAAAGTAATTGGCTTGCCTTATGTCCGACCAAACCCAGCCGCCCTCTGCAGCTGATGAAGGCAATGTCCTGGTCCCCCCGAGGCGGGGATCAAAGGCTGCCGGCACGAGGTTGTCACTATTCCGGTCGAAGGTAAAAGTGTTAGCATAACCCTGATGCGCTGGCAGAAGGGTGTAAAACCGGTTTGCAAACAGCCTTAGTTCCTCCGGGTTCTTGAAAAAATCAGTAGGTGACAATTCATCAAGCGGATACCTTTCAAGAAAATCCTTACTGCACGAAACTGTCAACATCAGACCGGTTATCAGCAGGAATGAAATATATTTTTTCATGATGTTCAAGATTAAAAGGTTACGTTTAATCCAACCGATAAACTCCTCTGGATCGGATAGATAGCTCCTGCTCCATATACCCCGCCGGTTGCCTCGGGATCAAAAATGGTAATGAGCTTGGTAAAGGTCAGCAGGTTCTCTCCCACCACATAAATCCTGAGGTTGTCCACCAGGAACTTTTTCGTAAAAGTTCCGGGCAGGGTGTAACCTAACTGCAATGATTTTAGCCGGAGATAGGCACCATTTTGAAGGTACCTGGTTTGCACCTGCTTGTTCCGGCCTGATTTGTCCATGCGCGGCAGCGGATAATAGGCATCCGTGTTGTCCTTGGTCCAGAAATCCATGTGCTCCTCAAAGCCGACAGAGGTGTATATCCATCCAACTCCCCAGAAATGGGGGGAATTCAGCCACAGGTCCCTTTTCCCAACGCCCTGCCAGATCATGTTCAGGCTGATCCCTTTCCAGAAGGCATCAAACAGGAAGCTATAGGAATAGCGCGGCAGCGAATTCCCGATCACCGAAAGGTCGCCATGGTCCTCGAGGGTATTCTTGCCCTTGTTTATCTTGCCGTCGCCGTTCAGGTCGGCGTACTTGACATCACCGGCGCGCCAGGCTTCAGGCGTAATATAGCTCTGATCCCAGTTTGCGGCTTCCTCATCGGTTTGAAACAGCCCGAGCGAGGTGTAGCCCCAGATCTCACCAAGGGTTTGGCCTTCATAATAAGGTGCGCTCAAAAGGTTCTGCGGGTTCCTGTATTTCAGGATGGTTGTTGTGGCATCCGAAAGCATGAATCTTGCATCGTATTGGAAATCATTCTTATTATCCCTCCATCCCAGAACAAATTCAAACCCTTTGGTTCTCAGGTCGGCATTATTCGATTGAGGCACCTGGGTCCCGAGAATGGAAGGGTAGGATTCCGCCGGGCCCAGCATATCGAAAGTATTGCGTATAAAATAGTCAAAAGAGAGGGTCAGCCTGTTTTTCAGAAATGCGGCATCAAACCCGATATTGGAGGTTTTAACTTTTTCCCAGGTAAGCCCCGGACTGATCAATCCGGCCATTCCGGCATAGTTTGGCCGGTCGCTGCCGATAATGTAAGCAAGGCTGGTGTAAACCGGCAGCCGCTCAACGTACAGGTAATTCGCAACATCCTGGTTACCCAGCGATCCATAGGACCCCCTGATCTTGAGCATGCCCACATAAGGCTGAATGTTCGTCCAGAATGGTTCCTTTGAAACGATATAGGCCAGCGATCCGGAAGGGAACGTACCCCACCTGAAACCATCCTCGAACTTTGAGGAGCCATCGTTTCGGGCCGAGAACTCCGCCAGGTATTTCCCCAGGTAGTTGTAATTCAACCGTCCGAAAAAGCTTCTGGTGGCCCAGTGCCCCAGCGTGCCGGAAGCAAACTCCTTGCCCGTTGCGGTACCAAGAGAGGGTTTCAGGTCGCTGATCAGGTCGTTTTTCCGCGAATAGGAGGAGGTATATTTAATCTCTTCCTGCTCAAATCCCGCCATGGCAGTAAACTCATGATTGCCGATGGTTTTGTTATAGCTCGAATAGATATTGGGAGAATTATAGAAACTCTGATACTGGCCGGTGGCAAAATAGTTATTGGCTCTAATGTAAAAAGGAGTTCCGTTGACAAAGGTCCCGGTAACTTTTGCTTCATGGTTGGATGAGCCGTTGGCGTTCATCTTCCAGCGATAATTGGCGAAAATGATCCATCCTTTCAAAGGCTCGATTTCGACACCGGGCACCACTGAAAGCTCATTGGTGTTTTCGAGATACCTGCCGCCCCTTTCCAGCCAGAGCTGCTCACCTTCGTAATTAAGGTTGCCATCGGGGAAATAGACACCGTTGGAAGGCCAGCGGCGGGCAATATCGGCATAAAACCTGTCCTTGTTATGGCTCGGCCGGTCGAGGTTGGTTCGGTTGAACTTGGTCATGAAGTTAAACCGCAGCCAGTCGGACACCTTGGTGGTTATCCTCGCATTCAGGTTGTTCCTGAAATAATTATCCTTTCCGAATGTCAATAAGCCATCCTGACTGAAGGATGAACCTGAAAGGTAGTACTGGGTGTTCTCATTGCCCCCGCTAAGACTGATATTGTGCACCGACTTTGGCACCTTGTCCTTGTAATCCACTTTAAACCAGTCGGTATTTGCCCAGCCCCCTGAATAGGTGAGCCAGAAATTGGGAGCCCATGGCGCGGGTATGGTCCAATCCGTGAGCTCGCCCGCCTGGTATTTTTTCATCTGTTCAATGATAATCGGCTGATAAACATTGGCGGCCCCGTCGTTTGCCGCAGCCAGGTTCATGTATTCAGCAAATTGTATTGAATTTACCATCTTTGGCAGATGAATCGGGGAAGCGATCGAGTAATTTGTTGAATAATTAAGAGTTACACCGTCCTTCTTTCCTTTTTTTGTAGTAACCAGGATGACGCCAAATGCAGCACGGGCTCCATAGATTGCAGAGGCCGCTGCATCCTTCAGCACAGAGATGCTTTCCACATCGTCGGGATTGATGTTGTATATATCCTGTTCGATACCATCCACCAGGATATACGGTGTGCCGCCCATGCCGCTGATGGAGCCGATACCCCTTATATTTAAAAGATTCTTGCCGCCAAGCTCGCCACCTTCATTACCGACAATAACGTTCAGGTTCGGAGCCAGTCCTTGCAGGGCCTGGACAACGTTGTTCACCGGACGGTTGCCGATATCCTTGGATGACACCACATCAACAGCCCCGGAAAGATTGACTTTTTTCTGGATTCCATAACCAATCGTTACCACCTCCTCGATTTGCATCACATCGGTCTTCATGCGAATATTAATGGAGGCGCGGTTGTTAATGCCGACCTTCTGCGGGATATACCCGACATATGAAAACAGGAGCACCGAAGTGCCTGAGGGAGCATCAATGGAATAAAGGCCTTCGGCATCTGTTGTGGTTCCGGTGGTCGTCGATTCAACCAGGACATTCACTCCCGGCAAAGGATCACCGGTTGCTGCATCGGTAACTCTTCCGGAGACCGTAAACTCCGTTCGGGTTTCAGGTGCCTTCTTTTCGGTTGGGGCAACCACATTCCCGGCTTTCATTTGCGATCGTCCGATCGTTATCTGCCGGTCGCGTATGACATAAACGTTTTGCGTTCCCCTGAACAACTCATCAAGGACCTCGTTGATCGGTTTTTCCTTGCTGTTGATGCTGACTGTCCGGTTCTGGTCCAATTCCTGGTCCTGATAAAAGAAAATGAACTCTGTTTGCTGCTCGATGGCTTTAAACACCTCCTTGACGGTTGCATCTTTTACGTTGAGAGAAACCTTTACATCCTGTGAGTAGCCATTACTGCTGAAAACAGCGGCAGTACCCAGAAAAAACAATAGAATCGTGATCTTCATGGCGCGAAAGAATTCGCAAAACCCCCTGGAGCGGATTCTGCCATTAAGGATTTTTTTCATACTTTTGACTGTTTTTTAATAAAACAATTAGCCGTTACAGGTTAGTTTATTCTAAGAAAGCCGGGGTCTGTTTGGACGCACATCCCGGTTTTTTCTTTCAGATCATGCCAAATTCAAAGGTTCTATCGGTTCACCTTATACAAATCACCCTCACGGGAAATTTTAACCTGTGAAGAGTAGGTAATGGTTTGCAGAACTTCCTCGATATCTTCCTTCAGGTCAAGTTTCCCGGAGAAGGTAATGTTACTGAGCCCCTCTTCCACAACAATCGGCCGGTTGTAATATCTCTCAAGCTTTTTAAACACATCCGGTGTGGGTTCATTTTCAAAGATCAGGTAACCATAGAGCCAGGAGGTGAAATAGTTGACATCTGCCTTTCCTTTCGAGAAGGACCCATCAGGTTTATGATAAACCGATCGTTCCCCGGGCATCATCTCGGCGGTTTTGGCTAAAAAGGCATTTTCACCAATGGAAACCTGGCCTTCAAGCAAAACTGCCTGAACGCTTTGTTCATCTTCATAGGCTGACACATTGAAGCGTGTACCCAAAACCTTGATCTTTATATCTTTGGTGATTACATAGAAAGGCTTTTCGGCATTCTTTGCCACATCGAAAAAAGCCTCTCCTGACAAATAGACTTCCCGCGTTTTACCTGAAAACTCCGGCGGATAGGAGATTTGACTGCCGGAGTTAAGCCAGATGTGGGATCCGTCGGGCAGGGCAACCTGGGTTCGTTTGCCATATGGGGTTATCACCTGAACAAGCTCCGGCCGCCCGGTTTTTCCCGCTTTGGCGATAGGTTTAACCGTATCGCCGTTGATCAGCAGGTCGCCAGTAACTGTTTGGCTGATAAGTGTTTCTTCGGTATTGAAATCGATGGATGAACCATCGGACAAGATGACCAGGCCACGGGCAATCTCCTGCGAACTCAGGGAGGCAAGCGGCAACGGCTGGAGCTTCATCTTATAAAGATAGCCGGCGACACTCAGGCCAATGACTCCGGTAAAGACCGCTGCATATTTCATGGCAACGCGTATCAATCTTCTCCTCCGCTCCGCCAATCCGGATTCAATCCTGGAAAGCATGTGCCCGAGCCTTTCGGCAGGTATTTCTTCTTCTTCAGCCCTGATCCCTTTCACGATAAAGGCTGCATCACGCACCGCTTCATTTTTTTCGGGATAGCGTATCAGGAATTCGGCCCAGAACGCATCCCGCTCCTCATCCGGATTTTGCACCCACTCTATAAAATGAACATCCAGAATAAAATCTTCGGCCCTGAATAATATGTATTTTTCGAAATCCATGAATTGTTCCTTGTTAATCTATAAAGTCAATAACTTTCCAAATATCATCAGCAGCGGATAATTATTTCCCGGTCTGAATCGCTTCCCTCATGGCTTTTACCGCACGGTAAATCAAGTTCCGGCAGGATTCCAGGCTCATATCCATGATCTCTGATACTTCCTCATAATCCAGGCCATTCGTATACTTCAGATAGACAGCTTCCTTCTGTCGCGGAGTGAGATCCTTCACGGCTTTCAGAAGCAGGGACTGCCTAAGGTCAGCCTCTTCCCTGAGAATGAGATTGTGCTCAATTGAAAAATCGATTTCGAACGCATAATCCCCGCCTTCCTTCGAATGGTCATAGCGCCTCTCGTGCTTCAGCACCCTGAACAGTTTGAACCGGAAGGACTTCATTAGGTATCTGAGAATGTTGTCAGTGTGCCCGACTGTTTTTCGGTTCTTCATCAGTTCAAAAAAGAGTTCCTGAATGGAATCCTCAATAAGGGTCCGGTTATTGGTGAACTTCAGCCCATATTGATACAGCTTCCGGGAATAGGCCGAGAAAATTTCGGAGAACATCCGGTTGTCTCCCTCTTTAAAAAGAGCCCAAACCCTGCCTTCATCCTGTTTGCGGAATTCCATATCTCCCTGATATTGCCAAAGTAAATATAGATAATCCGTAAGATCCGCAAAGAACGATCAGTATCAGCCTCTACCAATCAATCGTCCTTGTTTCCCCTGCCTTCAGGTGAAGCTGTATCTCCCTCCCCGAATAAAGGAATTTGGAGCTCCCTCCCATTTTTGAGCTAACGCTGGCATTGAGCAGTTTCCCTTCGGCCCACTTCAGATCCACCACAAAGCCCCCGCGGGCACACAGCCCCTTCACCTCACCGGTTGCCCAGGCCCCTGGCAGGGAGGGCAGCAGGCGGATCACGCCGTTGTGCGACTGCAGCAGCATCTCGGCGATGCCGGCGGTGCCGCCGAAGTTGCCATCGATCTGGAAGGGCGGGTGCGTGTCGAACAGGTTGTTGAGCGTACAGGTCCGCAGCAGTTTCAACACATTCTGATAGGCCTCTTCGCCATCCAGCAGGCGGGCCCGCATGCAGATCATCCAGGCGCGGCTCCATCCGGTCTGGCCGCCGCCAAAAGAGAGGCGCCGCTCGATGGTGGCGCGCGCCGCGTTGAAATATTCCGGCGTTTCGGGCGTAAACTGGCTCAGCGGGTAGAGGGCCAGCAGGTGCGACATGTGCCGGTGGCCCGGCTCCACCTCGTCGTAATCGTGGATCCACTCCTGGATAACCCCTTTTGAGTTAATTTTAACGGAAGGCATTCGGCGCTGCGCCTCGCCGATCCTTGCCGACAGGTCGGCATCTGTGCCCAGGATGCGGCAGGCTTCGCGGCAGTAATCGAAGAGGGCGTTGAGAATTTCAATATCGATGGTGGCCGAATAGGTAAGGGCGGAGTTCTCCTTCGTTTTCGAACCCGGCACCAAAAAGGCATTTTCCGGACTGTGCGAGGGGTTGGTCACCAGGTACCCTTCGGGCGAGGGGGTAAGGAATCCCAGGGCAAACAGGGCGGAGCCTTTCATCATCGGCCAGGCCATGTTGCGCAGGTAAGCGGTATCCTGGGTAAACAGGAAATGTTCCCAAAGGGTGAAGGTCATCCATGGCCCGTTGAGCGGTGTGATGCCCCATACCCCGTCGGCCACGCCGGTGCGGCCGAACGGGTCGGTGAGGTGGTGAAAGGTCCATCCGTTGGTTCCATACATCTCGCGGGCTGTAACCGTACCGGGGGTAACCAGCTCATCCATGAATCCGGTTAGCGGCTCCACGGTTTCGGCCAGGTTGCACACCTCGGCCGGCCAGTAGTTCATCTGGAGGTTGATATTCGTATGGAAATCCGCGTTCCAGGCGGCGTTCATGTCCTTGTTCCAGATCCCCTGCAGGTTTGCCGGCAGGCGGGCCGGGCCGCGGGATGATCCCATCAGCAGATAGCGGCCGTATTGAAAATACATGGCTTTGAGCGCGTTGTCTTCACCACCTTCCTTTACTCGCGCCAACCGCACATCGGTTGGTAGGGAGTCGAGTTCCGATCCGCCCAGGTCGAGGGAGACCCGGTTGAACATCGGCTGGTACTCATCGAGGTGACGCTTGT
>CAYWHP010000103.1:0-14809 GCA_964457845.1 uncultured Porphyromonadaceae bacterium
CTGCCAGGCGAATCAGGCTCCTTTCGGAACCCACCAGATAGGCGGTGATGCCAGGCAGGCAGATATCGCCGTACCAGTCGCCCTCCCCGGGCCCCTTTCGGATGGGATGCGGGGTCATGTGCAGATCGTCGAGATTGCACTCATTGTCAAATGTCTCATACCGCGCATGCTGTGTCACGCTGCTGTATGAGCCCACCGCCACCAGACCGCTGTTCCGCACATCGCGCTCGCGCCAATACCATTCATGGAATTTTTCCAGCTGGACGAGACTCTGGCGGAGCAGCTCCTTATCAGCATTCCGTTTCCATACCCTTTCCAGCCCCCAGCCCAGAATCGGAATCTGCGAATAGGCAGGGTACTCGTTCCAGGTTTCGGTGTTGCGCGGTTCGATCATGCACGGGATCATGTCGTGGGCATAACCCGGCCGCAGGGCATTCCAGCGCACCTGAAAATCCCAGTAATTCTTGAATATCCCGCGAACCACATCCTTTTTGTCGGGGAGGATTGCCAGCAGGTCAACTTCGAACATGGCATCCCAAATCCATTGCCCGTAAAAGGCATCCCCGGTCCCTGCCTGCAGCCAGGGCTGCATAAGGGTTCCTTCGGGCGGGCGGATCTTGGCAATCACGCAGCGCCCGAACACTTCATCGGCCATTTTTATCAGTTCCGGGTTATCCGACTCAAAAAGCGAATCGGTCAACATCGGGCTGTTGTTTGCAAAAACTGCAGATCCCAGACGCGGCACGATCAAACCGCCGGCTGCCGCAGCCAGACTGCCTGCCACAAATTTTCTTCGGTTCATTGGTATACCCGCTTTAGTTATCGGTTAAAAACATCAAACTGCAAAATCCTGTCGGCCTTAAGTACCAGGCGCACGGCATCCGTCAGTACGGGTTCAAAAGCCTTTCCGCAGATGGTGCCGTAAACACTGCCCTTGTAAACCATTTTCCAGCTTCCATCCGCCTGCCTTGCCATGATCTCAAAAGGCCGTCCCTGCCCCCGCAGATAGCCGGGATTATCGATCACGAATTCAAACCGGCTCACTTCCTGGCTCCCATCGAGTACGAATTCCACCTCCAGGCCGCCCTCCGCTCCCATGCGGATTACCGGGCTGCGCCCATTGCAGAGTGATCCGGTTCCGGGAAGATTTGCCGCAATCGGCTCGATGAACTTGTCGAATTCCAGCTTTACAACGGTCACAACGGAATCAGGTGTTCCGGCAAGCCAAAGGCCCTGTTCATCCTGTTTTACACTGATATTGCCAGTAACGGAGGATGCCGATACCAGTTTTGCCGGAACCGGCGCAAGGTGAAGGCCCGCCTCCGGCCAATCGGTACAATGCACATAAACGATATTGCCTTTGTAAACACTGTTCATCCATGGACCGGCTTTGCACCCCGAAAGTGTCTCGCCATAGGCACGGACCCACTCACCCGTTGCTTTTCCGCCAACCGGCTGTGCATCCAGCATCTGTGGCAATCCGAACAGATAGTTACGGTCGGCCAGGGCCACATCCACCAGAGTGCGTGTCCGCTGAGCCGGTGTGCTCCTATCAATAATATCGGGCAGTCTGGATTCCGGTGAAACCTTCAGTGATTGAACACGTCCGTCCTTATACTCGCACTCCACAGTTGTGTTCCCCGGTGCACAAAGTTTGAAGGACACGTCCCAGTCTTCCGTCGGTCTGGAGGAGCATGCTCTGCAATGCATTCACCGAAACTGCGCCGTGGTCGTTATCGGGCGTGCCATCCATCTTGGCCTCCCAGAAGGCCGGAAAGCGGGCGCGCGGACGCTCGCGGTATCCTTTATCCGGGGGGATATTATCGGTCCAATCGGCAAATTCGTCGTTAAAATTAATGCTGACCAGCCGGGCTGCCTCACGTGCCAAACCCAGGTAAGCTGCCTGGATCGGGGCCGCCTGCCACCCGCCGGTTTCCACGCCCTGAAAATCCGCCGTTCCGTCGATGCTGATGGTGCGCAAGTGAAACGACTGCCGTGCGCTGGCCAGAAGCTCCGGTTTCCCCAGCCAAACCTGCCTGAACGGATATATTGAGTACAATTCAGGGCTCTCACAATTCACCCTGCCCGGATCAAACTTCTCACCCACGGCAAGCAGGTCGATGCCGCGTATCCTCCGCAAAGGCACGCCGGGCATGGCATCCAGCAGGGCCGACCAGTGCTGCCTGAGCGCCGGATCAATCTCAAAGGAAAGGAGTTTGGAGAGCAGGAATTTCATAGCGCCCATCTCCGTGCAGGGATTGGAAACACCCTGGTAGGTTTCGGCACAGCCCACACCTTCCATCTGCATGATTCCCTGTGCATTCCGCTTTGGAAACTGAAGCTCGTAGAATTTCAGGAACTCATCTGCACAGGGGAGAAGAATCTCATCAAGGAATTTCCGGTCGAGCGTGTGCTCGTAATACTCGCACATGATCGACGGCAGTTCAAGTGATGCCAGCTGGTGGTAACGGAGGTGCGGAGGAACCCCTTCCCAGTTGAAGACCCCGACATTGTACCACCAGCTCGCTTCCATAATGAAAGCGCCGTCGTGACCGAATATTCTTTTACAATGGTCACGGCACACATCCAGGCCGTCGCGAACAAACTGCATGCCCGGCAGCAGTGCATCGTAATCACCCCGGGTGGCCATCGACCAGTACGGATGGCGGGTGTTCTGCCACATAAATGATAGATTTGCCCAGTCGCGGCCGTCGGGTGAAACCGGCTCCTCCCGCGGACCGAACATAGTGGTCACGCCTTTGGGCATATCCATGGTAAAGATAGAGCCGTTGTAGGGCGGCGGCACTTTGCCCCGGCCTGCGGCGGCCTCGCAGAAACGCTCCAGTGCATAGCGCTGGCTGATCTGAAATACGTTTTTTGCTGCGTCGATCTCCTTCCGACCCGCATATGCCAGCGATCCCTGCTGAAACTGGGTGTACCGGCACTGGTCGAGACTGAACATACCGGTGCCGCCCGAATTGATGCTAATGTAGCTGCGGTTCCAGAACAATCGCCAATAATCGCAATGGGCATTCCAATCGGATTTCACGGGTTGGGCAGCTTCATCGAGCCATTCCTTAAGGGAGGCCGGTTGAGATGAAAGTACCGTTACCGCGCATTCGATTCTGGTGGCTCCTTTCCTCATTACCAGTGTACTGTCCGACTCCCGGCTGAATTCCTTTCCGGTAAGCCGGCAACCCGAAGTTCGGTAGAGAATCGGATCCTTTGTGGCAGCCACCATTTCCGGGGTATTCTGGTTCCGGAAATTGGCAGCCCAGTCGGAGGATAGGTTACGGTAGCACCAGGCCAGACTATTGCCGGCATCATGAAACAGGATACCGGCAGTTCCGGTTTTTGCCATCGGGGTTCCGGGACTTTTAAGCGGACGCAGCGATTCCAGCCTGACGCGGGCCTTTCGTGAAGCAGCCCCCTCCCCTTCCACCCGGATAACCGGATGATTGGCATCCACCCATACCCGAAGCTTCATGTCGCCGGCTTCGATCAGAACGGAGGCATCGATCAGGCTCAGCGTCTGCCTGAATTCGGTGGTAGCCAGCGGCGGATCGAAGGAAATCCGCACCCGTCCCAGCTTGGGAAGCAGGTGGGCTGCATCGAAGGCATCAACCTTGCTGATGTAGAAGAGCAGGTCACCATTGCCTTCCATCCACACGTTAACGCCAACATCCCCGTTGCCCAGCGGCATGGAGCCGAATGAGCTTTCTGAAGGGCTTGTCCATACCACATTGTATTGCGCTGGGTACGGGCCATCACCGGCGGCGGTTCCGGTTATCGGCAGCAGACTGGCCGCCATCAGAAGAATTCGTATCGGTTTGAGCATACTGACTGAACTTATGGAAATGATCAAAAAAATCAACAGCGGATCTCCAGAACCCCGCCCTTTTCGAGCCTGGTCTCAGCATCAAGGGTGATCAGCACTTTACCCCCGGCAATTGTCATAGTGCATTTAACCGGTTTACCATTCACCAGAACCCTGGCAGTTTCCGGTTCAACCCCCTCAGCAATCCCCATCGAAACGCTTTTTATCTTAATTCTCCCGCTCTTATTACTGATCTTTGCCCTCTGCCTTGTTCCCTCTGTCTTCTGTTCGTATGTCCCCCACCCTTCGGCAGAGGTAAAGGCCGCTTTAAAATTCTCCGGCGTCAGGCGGGGTGAAAAACCAATATGCCCCTTCGGGCCGTGGTATTCAAATCCGCAGGCAGCCAGAAAGACCCCATAGCTGGCCATGGAGCGGGCATAGTGGTCGCCGCACTCCACTTCGTTCCATGGGTTCCGCCTGATGGCATGGTAGCGGTCGTGAATAGCCCGTTCGATGGCAAAACCCTCAAGCAGCATGTTCTCCCAGATCATGTGACCTGCAACCTGATGCTCAAAGCCGTTCATGCATTCGTTGAAATAGAAATCGAAATTGGTGGTTACTCTTTTTGATTCCCCCTTGGGCCAACTGCACATAAGTGTGCCCGCTTCTCCGGCCATGGCATACCAGCGGCCGGGCTTGTGGGCCTCGCGGAAAGGACCCACATCGGGTGTAAAATTGTATTTCCAGATGGCTTTCAGGGCCTTGCGGGTCTCATCGGCAGGAAGGACCTCTCCAAGACCCACCTGATACGCCCAGCTCTGGCCGAAAACCTGGTCGATTTCGCAGCCGTCGTATGACCCCACGGTATCAAGTTTTCCGGGTGAGCCGACCTGAATGAAGTATTCCCCGTTCCAGAGCCGGTCGACAAAGCTCTTGCGGCCGGTGAGGAAGATCCGGTGGCACTTTTCTGCAAACGGACGGTCATCCATGTCCGCGGCCATTGCCTCTCCGGCGCGGAGAGCAGCCAGATAGAGGCCGCTCAGCCAGGCGATCTCGCCATACCATTCGGCATCAAGTGTATTGTGCTGGCTCTTCTTCAGGATCCCGTCGCCCGTTCCATCCTGAGCGATCATCCATTCCAGCGCCGACTTGATCTTTTCCCAGTTTCGCTTCAGGAAGCTTCTGTCGGGCGACATCTGGTGGTCGCGCAGGCACCGGAGAATAATGCCGGCCTGCCCGTCAATTGCCGGGCCCGAGCCCTTTCCGCGGTGCTCTACCACGCCATCAGCACGCAGGCCGTCGGCGGGGTTCAGGTCGGTCATCTCCCGCAGCACGATGTCGAGCTCCGGGAAGATGCGTCCCATGGTCTGTTCGTAGTGCCATACGTGGGTGCATGTCCCGGCACAGCAGCCGACGCCTTCCCATCCCCAGAACTTGCCGCTTTTAAAGCGAAATGCCGTTGAAGTAGCTAACGTTGAAGCATTTGCGAAGGTCCGGTCGAGGAACCAGTACGGAAGGGTCGAATCGTACCAGGTATCGCGCCATAGCCGGGTTTGCTCATACAGCCGGGCATGTTCCTTTGCAAGGTATCCAGCAACAGCATGTGCATCGGTGAAGCGCGTTGCATAGTGACGGCCTTCTCCGGGCTCCCGGAGGTTGGGAAAGTTCCAGGTGATGGCGAAGGTTACGGTGGCACTGGCGCCGCCAGCCAGCCGCACGGTATGACCGAGGGCACCGGTCAGCCGCTCCGCAAGGGCAGCACTGGCGTGATCACCGGAGGCTCCTTCCCATTCATTGCCGGTAGTCATGGGAACGAAATGCCCGGCTTTCGCCCCGAGAAGGGCCAGGCCCATAGTACCAAAATCATGGACTTTATCCACCTCTTCCGAAATGGCGGGGCTGTCGCTGAATGTTATTCTCCCCACTCCGATATTTCCCCAGCCGCCCGACTCCAAGTCAACAATTTGAATAACAGCCTCCTTACCCTCAAGATCACCAACATGAAGGCTCTGCAGCTGCATCCGGTTTTCGTTGCGTCCGGTGGCCTGAAGCACAACAGTACCATCAACCATTACATTCAGGCAGGTTTTGTCCTTGTGGGCCCCGCCGCCTATCCAGAAATTGATGTATTTCCTTCCGATGGTGAATTTCCTGCTGGTGAGGGTTCCGGTAGCGCCGTCACGAGCGCCCACCTCGGGATCGGTCATCGCGGAAGCATGGGAGTTGACCACACGATCGGTATCACCGCCCACATCACCCTGGTAAGCCGGGATGTCAGCCTTACGGACCGGCCCCTTGCCAAAAGCATTGCCTTCGGCTGTCCAACCTTGATAAAAGTCTCTGCTCCAGTCTTCGAACGGGATGTCGGGACGGCCGGAGGCCTTTTGCGGCGGCAATTTCTCAACCGAACAATCCAGGTAGCTGTATCCCCCGGCGTGTCGAATGCGGTTATGGCGGATGCCACCGAGCCCCCTGTGGTACAGGCAAACGGCATTTTCGAGCCAGCCGAACAGCGTGGCTTCAGCCACTTCGGCAGAATTGTTTTTCAGCGTGAAACGCATGATTGTTGCCGGCAGGCTCGATTCATCCACAGCGAGCGGAATGAACGGGGAAAAGGCCTCGAGGGTAACCGAAACGATTGTAGAGACGTTTAAAAACGTCTCTTTTACCCCGGAGACGTTTTTAAGCGTTTCGTTACCCTTCGGCGGAGCGTAGTCGATTAAGGCAATCGGATATTCACCCCGAAAGGCCACGTCGGGAAACCCGGTTTTATCGAGACGGCGGGTTTCCGTTTTACCGTTTACAATCGTCCTGACTGCAAATCCCTGTTGAACCGGAAAATCCGGTTCCATCGGATTGGCATAATGGGCATCACCGGTGCCGATCTTTTTATTGAAGATATCCCAGTGCCAGAGGCGGCCGTCGCCCCCGGCATAGAGCTGACCGGCACAGATGCCGCCAACGGGCATGCCGATGTATTTCAACTCTTCACCCGAGTATACCTGAGGAGTTCCCCTATCGAAGAGGCTCTTCACCCAGGCGGCAGCGAGCTTCTTATCGGCCGGCACCAGATCCTGAAATTCCGAGGAAAGGAATGGTCCGGCCATAACGGATCCGGCATAGAGCCCAAGGGCGCCGGTTCCGGCGAGACGGATGAAATCGCGCCTGTCGATGCCGGGCTTGCAGTTGCCGCCACAGGAGCAGGATTCGGTTTTTTTGTCTGGTGATGTCATAGGTTGGGTAAAAGCCCGGCCTGAAGGCCAGGGATATTGATGTCTACGTGGATAAAGTCAGGTACTAGTTGGAAGGATCTTGTTTGACATACCGTATCCCTCTATCTTCCAAATACTTCATGATAAAATTAAAACAAAGCTCATGTTTCCCGATCAGTTCCGGCGGGAAGACACCATGATCTTTAAACAATCCTTCGAGGACCATATTGGCTGCAGCGGTGGCTGTATAACCGGTGGTTCTTGCCATGGAGGAAGTGTTGGTTTCGGGGTCATATTCATCGTGAAGGTTATACACAACCTCCTCCAACCCGCCCTGCCGGTTCTCTCCCTTCATCGAAACCCGCATCACAGTCATCTCCTCTTCGGTTTCACCCAGCTTCCACTCGTTGAACAGGATGCGGCAGGTAAAGTCGATCGGGGCAACCTCCGATCCGCCAACGAGGATTTTTTCCTTACTGAAGAAACCGCTCTCTTTCAACACCCGCACATATTCGATGTGACCCGGATACCTGAGCGTTTTCTCCTTCATGTTGCGGATATGGGGCATGGTAAAAATGATCGACCGCAGTCCATCGGAATTAAACGACTCCAGGGTCCCAACCTTTTCGAACTCGACGAATTCGCAATCGGTAAGGGGTTCGCGCACAATCAGCTGACCGTTCTCAACATATCGCGCCGGACGCGTGTATTCCTCGATCACATCGATCGGGGAAAACGGGGCTTTATAACTGAACGGCCACTTTTTCCGCTTGGGCAAACCACCAACCAGGCATTCAAAATCAGTTAGTTTCAGCTTTTCATTGTAATAACCCAGCAAAAGGTTGTCCATACCGGGTGCCACACCGCAATCCACGATGGCGGTTACCGCCTTCTCCTTCGCGAGCGTATCCAGCTCGAGGGAGTTTTCGGGAAAGAAGGAAATATCAACCACGTTTTTGCCGGATTCGATGATGGCCTTCAGGGTTTGAAAGCCAAGAAAGCCGGGCACTGCACAAACAACCAGGTCATGCGGTTCCAGCGCCTTAATCAGCAGCGGCAAATTTGTTACATCCAGGTTCAGTGTTGCCAGGCCAGGGCACTTTGCCTTCACCCGTTCGAGCCTGCCCGGGTCGATGTCGGTAAGGGTCACATTGTGGTTTGCTGCCAGGTCGATGGCGATGGCGCTGCCGACCATTCCGGCGCCGAGGACGATGATTTTGTTCATATTTTGATATTTGTGTCAACATTGAAATTTATGCAATTGCGTTGTAGAGACGTTTATAAACGTCTCTTCGACCCACCATGGTAACCTATACGAATGCGGGCACCATTTGGGAAAGCCCGGGTTAATACCGCAAAACCGTTTCGATCCTCACCGGTCCGATCAGGCCCGATGGCTGGAGCGGCGAATCCTTGCCCCAGAGGCGCCAGCTGGTGAAGGTATACCGGCCTGTGGGGCTCGGTTTGCCTTCGCCCAGCCATTGCGGCCACTTCTTCAGCGTGCCGTCGGGGTTCCGCTCACTGTCTTCAGGCAGCTGCTCATCTCCGATCATGCGGTTGATCCAGAGGTTTACCACCCGGATTTCAAGTGAATTATCGCCATCGATCAGGGCACTTGTAACATCAACCCGGTAGGGCGGTTTCCAGAGCAGGCCGAGATCCTTCCCGTTGAGTTTCACCTCGGCCATAACGGCTACCTTGCCCAGATCGAGGTAAACCACCTTTTTAAGTTTGTTTCCGGTTTCCGCTTCTTTCTTATAGCTGAAGGTTTTCGTGTACGTCGCCGAGCCGGAATAGTATTTTACGCCGGCATCCGCATGCCTGCTCCACGAAATGAGGCCTTCGAGCTGTACCTTTTCAGGTGCGCCCCAGCCCGGGGCAAAGGAGAGGTCCCACTTACCGGCAACATCCATTTTGGCCGGCAGCCCCTCGCAAACAACCGTCCGGGTTTTGCCCGCCGCCAACATCATCACAAAAGTTCCGTTTTTCAGGATCTCCCGCCTTTCCAGGTCGATGGCCGGCTCCAATTTAGGGATGGCTGCCGTATCAGGCACCTGTTTCACCAGATTCATGATCTCCTCAGCGGCAAGCGCCTTGGGCACCTGCACGATACCAGCCAGCCGGCCGCTGAAATCCTTCACCTTGCGCGTATGCACCACGCCATATCCGCCATGAACGATCTGATTGCTTTTCAATCCTTTATGAACAAATACCCCGTTGATCCAAAGGCTCGGAACATTATCCTTATACACAACAGCCACATGGGTCCAGCCTGTTACCGGCACCGGGTACACCAGCAGCGACGGGAAGTAGTTGGCCGTATGCTCCGTCACCACAACGCCGTTCACGCCGACACCAAACCCAGCACCGGCATCCTTGTCGGTCCACACCTCATGACCCGGTGCCGCATACACCACATCATTCCGCTCCACCGATAGTGCATTGGCGCCCTTGCTGGCCTCATCGGGCAGGGCAATCTCAAGCTCGGGGTTCACCCATGCCGCCATGGTGAAGCTGCCAACTGCGGCCGGGGCACTGGCCACAGGGGCACTCTCCTTCACCCTGATAGTCATTTCGGCGAGTTCCTTTCCGTCGGATTTAACCGATACGATCCTCTCCCCATCCGCAGACTTTGCAGCCCTGAAAACGATAAACCTCGATCCGGAAGGGCCGAACCGCATAGGAATCCGCGTGGTGCCATCCACCTCGTCATAAGCAGTCACAGGCTCCATTGCTCCGGTTTCCGCATCCCATGACTCGGGTACCATACCGGTGACGCGGAAGCTGCAGGTGATATCGGCTGCCTGCTGCTCCTGGTTGGCGATGAAGTATATCTCGGAGCCGGTTACGGAACGGTGGATGAAATTCATCGATCCGTTGGAGGCAAAATCAGGTTTAATATTCATCGAAACAAGCACTTCGGAAGGGGATTTGCCGGAGACCACCCTGCCAAGGCCAACCTTTTGGTCGGTAGCAGTGCCTGTGCCCCAGAGTTTTTCAGCCATTATGCGGATGGTTTCATCGGATCCGGGGTAGCCCGTCAGGCCGGGAGCGCGCGCGGGGGCGGATCCGGTAACTGTTGCGCCGGCCTCCACCAGTGCAGTAATTTTTTCCAGCATGGCGATTGACATTTCGGGGGCTTCGGGCAGCACCAGCAGGCGGTATTGCATTCCGGAGGGGAGCACAAGCATACCGTCCTTAACCGTCACATCCTTCAGGAATTTCTGCGGGCTGATGCCGTCGTAATCGTAGCCGTTGAGTTTAAGCACGCGGAACCGTTCGAGTGGCTCCTCGGAGTTGAGGCAGAGGACATCGGCGCGGAAGGTTCCCTGGCGCAGCATGTACTGGCAGCGGGCAAGGTATTCGTGCCATGCGTTGGAATCCTCCCACCAGGTATTTGTGCGCTCGTAGTGGAGCCCCCACGGACCCATGGTCATGCCCGGGACCCGTTGATCGGCCCAAGGCTGGAGCGCATACCGATGAAAGATAAACCGGTTAACCCCATCACAGAAAGCCCTGTCGCCCAATGATTTGATGGTAGCCGGATGGGCCAGCCACCGCTCATCGCCTCCGGAAGTGAAGGCTTCGGCGCCGGTTATGGGGAGACCGTTCACGTGGGCCAGCGAAGACATGGCCTTCTGGGTCCACCAGAAGCCGCCGCCGTCCATGGTCCAGAATTCGCTGATCGGCTCATCGATGTAATTGCCGACATCCAGATCATTAGCCGGTGTGGAATAGGACTCCATCGACAGGCGGAGGCCGTCCCTGTTGGCCAGTTCCTTAAGGTGACCTATGTAATTGACCGTCAGCAGGTCGGAAACGGTTTGACGGACATCGCGCAGAAAGCGCTCGGATAATTCCGGGCTGTCGACGATCCTTCCCGTGAGGACCGGCATCCAGGGGGTCATGTCGTATCCACGGAGGCGTTTGAACTCCTCACGCATTTTCGGGGTCCAGTTCTGTGCACCCACCTCCCAGCTATCGACGTGGGTGGCGGCGAAATTTTTGCCGGCCAGTTCGCCGACATCCTTCACCAGTTTTCCGATCATGCCGTTATAATTGGCCTCGATACCCTCCGGGCTCAGCTTGTCGCACTCCGGGCCGCGGCCTGTCATAGGTGAGGGCGCATTTTCGGCCCCGGTAAAGGTGTGGCCGAAGCGGACAACGGTCCATTCTCCGCCGGCTTTCCCCTGAATAACAGGGGCATCGAAGGAGAGTTTGCCGGTGGTATCCATCATGGCAGTGAGGTCCAGGATGTCATTTCTGTTCACCACGGAAGCGGTTGGCACCACCACGGCCTCGGTGGCATTCAGGCTGCCCGGCATCATGCCGCCGGATGACATGCTTTTCTGGGCCAGGTTTTTAATACGGAAGGCCGGGTTGTTCGGATCGGCGGGTGTGGGAAAAGCCAGCACGGCGATATCCCGGTAGAAGCCGCTGTTTGCCTTTGGTTTCGGCAGCATCCCGGAGAATTTGGTTCCCGCACGCACCTGCAGTTCACTTGCTGTAACAACCTGCATGGATTTATCGAGCGGAACCCAAGGCCCGCCGCTGCCGTTCCAGCCTGCGTCGTTGTTCATGTTCACTTCGACACCAAGGCGGCTGGCCTCGCCGATCATGAATTTGAACAGTTCGCGCCACTTGTCGCCCATAAAGGCAACCGGTCCGACCGGTGCCCCCTGGTCGACTTCCATGATCAGCACGCCGCCGATGCCGGCGCGCTTCATAGCCTCGAGATCGGCCGTGATGCCCTCGCGGGTGATATTGCTGTTGAGCCAGAACCAATATACCCATGGCCTGGCTTCCGCCGGCGGGGCAACAAAGTTTTTGGCCAGGTCGGCTGTGGCGGCGGATTTGGTGTCCGGCGTGCATTGCGGCAGGGATAATGCGGTTAATGCGAGGAGGAGGACAAAAATGATATTTTTCATATATAATTGGTTATCAATATGTCAAATTTATCCGGGGGTGATCGGCGCACCATCGTAATTTATCCGGGGGCGTTCGTCCCACCATGATAATTTATCCGGGGGCGTTCGTCCCACCACCATGATTTATCCGGGGGCGAGGTAGAGACGTTTATAAACGTCTCTACAACCCATCAGGGTAACGTATCCATATGCGGTAAACCCATACCAACCAAATTTAATGTAAAATATTTCCATTGGTCATGTGGATGTGCATCTATATATAAAAACATCAATTATATGGACGACCTGTTTAAAAACAAATACCGCACGCAATCCTCCCGTCTTGCCGTATGGGATTACGGATCGAACGGCCAATATTTTATTACCATCTGCACGGCACACCGGGTACCGTATTTCGGACAAATCGCGGATTCACGGTTGATTTGTACAACGATCGGTGATCACGCCATCCAATGTTGGCAATCCATCCCGGAACATCACCCGTTTGTTGCCTTGGATGCATTTGTGCTGATGCCAGATCATTTACATGGCATACTGGCAATTTACAAACCGGAACCATCCATTTGGGTAGGCAACAAATTTGAGCCCCAACAACGGAACCTGGCAACGGCAGTAAGAGGTTTCAAAATGGCAATTACATCATTTGCCAGGACCCATTCAATCGAATTCAATTGGCAACATGGTTACCACGACCGTATCATCCGCAACAACACCCATTTGAAAACGGTCCGAAAATATATCAAAAACAACCCGGCAAAGTGGGTTAATCCAATTGACAAAATCTCGGCAGGTGGGTTGTAGAGACGTTTATAAACGTCTCTACCCCGCCCCCGGATAAATTATCATTGGGGTAAAATCGCCCCCGGAAAAATTATCGAAAGCCATTTCATGGATTCCGCCTGCCATGCATCCCACATCGGCCCCTGATACCCGTTCAGCCCATGGCCTCCGGAAGGCAATTTCAGATAGTAGGCCGGCACCTTGTACGCCAAAAGGGCATCGTAGAAATTCTGGCTATTGGCCGGCAGTACCACCTCATCATCCAGGGCATGCGCCAGGAACACCGGCGGTGTCTGGTCGGTCACCTGCTTCTCGTTGGAAAACAGGTCGGCCAGTGCGGAGGACGGATCGGCGCCGAGGAGGTTTCTTTTTGAACCTCCGTGCGTTGCGGGTCCCATGGTCACCACAGGATAAACCAGCACGGCAAAATCGGGCCGGCAGCTCAGCTTTTCGACCGGGTCGGCAGCATCGGAATTTCCGGCATCGAAATGGGTGGCCGCCGTGGAGGCCAGATGCCCGCCTGCCGAAAAACCGGCTATCCCAATCCTGCCGGGATCAATACCCCACCCGGCTGCCTGGGAGCGCACCAGTCGGATGGCCCGCTGTACATCCGCAAGCGGGATTTTATAATTTCCTTTCGGCAGCCTGTATTCCAGGACGATACCGGTTATACCGCTCCGGTTGAGCCATTGTGCGATGCCATGCCCTTCGGGCCCGGTAACCAGCATGCCGTATCCGCCTCCGGGGCAGATCACGACGGCGGTACCGTTTGCATTCACCGGCCGGTAAACCGTTATTGAGGGGCTTTCCCCCGCCGGCCGGCCGGCGCTTTCGGGAATTGCACCTGTCCAGAGTGGCAGCGAGAAGGGCGATTGGTAACGGCCTTCGAGGATGGCCTCAAACGCTGGCAATACGGTTTTTAAAACAGTCTGATGGCCCTCTGCCGTCGGATGCTGACCGTCGCCTGTATCGAAACCGAAGAAGCCGGCATCCACCAGCCAGGCGGCTTCATCGCCTGACAGGGCCCGGTATTCCGAGAATGCTTGAGTGACTTCCCTTCGTGCCCGTCCCGAAACCGGCACCATCACAATGATCTTTGTTTGCTGGGCAACACGGCTCCGAATCCGGATCAGGGCCTCGGTCACGTCCTTCGCCGCAGGTGCCCCATTCTCGCCCAGATTGATCAGTACCACATCCGGCAGCGGGCTTAGCTTACCCCTAACCAGGCGGCACACGGTTGTGGTTGTGCTGTCGATCAGCTTTTCCAGCGAAGGGATACCCGCCATTCCCCCGCCCCAGTCGTAGCCGCCATAGGCCAGCCGCGACTCACGATAGCCGAAATGGCTGGCCAGCAGGTATCCGTAGCCTGCCCGGGAATCACCCGAAGCCGCCCAGCGGTCATCTTCCGGCCTTCCCTGACCCGACAAGAGCGCCGCGCCATCGCCTGACAAGATGGAGTCGCCGATGTCGAGCCACACCTTTTTCGGCAATTTCAACTTAGCCGTACTGCCATGATCATTGACAACAAATCCCGATATTTTAACCGAGTTGGGAGGCACATCGCCTGAATAACGGTCCTCCATGGGCGACAGACCCCGGATAAACAGATCGATTACCGGATCCTGCACATCGGCACTCAGTTCAACCAGAATCTCACCGTACACCAGCTGGTGTGTCCGCACAGCGCTCCCGTTCACCGTCCAGGCCAAAACCGGCAGGCTATTTGGAGATTCAAACTGCATGTGGTCGGTTTCCACCAACAGGGACACGATGGAAGTTCCCCGGAATTTCACGGTGACGGAAGCTCCGCACACAGTGGAACTGATGGCCCCGTCGATGCACACCCAGTTGTAAGGGGAAAGGCCGGCCTTGACATTTCGGTCGGTTACCGGGATGACCTTCGCGGATAGGTCGCAGGCATGGATCAGGAATACCACCATCAGGATAAATCTCACCAGGTGGGATGTAGAGACGTTTATAAACGTCTCTGCCCCGCATTTGGACACGTTATCCCGTGGTGATGCGGAGACGTTTTTAAACGTCTCTACCCCGCATTTGGACACGTTATCCCG
>CAYWHP010000104.1:0-14782 GCA_964457845.1 uncultured Porphyromonadaceae bacterium
ACGGTAAACTCCAAAAACGGAATCCGGCATCAGGAAATCCATTTCGGTTTGCTGTGCAGCGGGATGAATATCCTGCAATTCCCGGCAGGAACAAGGGATATGCCAGCCGGAAACTATGTTTTACAGGTGAAATCCGGCCATTTGACCAGCAGCCGGAGCTTTACCGTCATAAAATAAAAAAGCCGGCTGGGCCGGCTCTTAAAACTCTTTTATCTGCTACGCCGGGTGAATGGCTTCAACGGGGCATACATCAGCACATGCTCCACAGTCAGTACACTCGTCCGGGTTGATTTTGTAGATATCGCCCTCGGAAATCGCTTCAACCGGACATTCATCAATGCAGGTTCCGCAAGCGGTGCAGTCGTCATTAATTATGTAGGCCATTTTTCGTGAATTTTGATTTTGCCCGACAAAGGTAAAGGATTTTTCAGAATAAACAATCCCGGGTCAAATTTGTAATTTTAGGGCGACTATTACGACCTGACCTGACACATTATCCGGAATAATTAGTATATTGAAAGTCTGATTCTTATTACAAAAGTAACTGACCATGAGCTTTCTGCAATTTGATAAAACCCAGCTGATCAACCTTGAATACAGTCTCTCGAAGGAGATTTTACTTGCCAATCCATCAGGTGCTTATGCCAGTTCCACCATTATCGGATGCAATACAAGGAAGTACCACGGCCTGCTGATCGCCCCCATAACCGAAGCTGGCGGCAGCCGGCATGTTTTTCTCTCTTCACTCGACGAAACCGTTATCCAGCACGATCAGGAGTTTAACCTTGCGATTCACAAATACCCGGGAGAGTACTTTCCGAAGGGCCATAAATATGCACGTTGGTTTGATATGGATCCGGTCTGGAAAATGGTTTACCGGGTTGGCGGGGTAGTTCTGCATAAAGAGATTCTTCTGGATGAGAAGCATCCACGGCTCCTGGTGCGATACACCCTCACGGAGGCCCATAGCCAGACAAGCATCCGGATCCGGCCATTCCTTGCTTTCCGCAGCATCCACAACCTCTGTGCAGCAAATCTTGACGTCAACAAGCAGGTAGTGCCGTGCCGCAATGGTATCTATCTGAAGCTCTATCCAGATTATCCCGGATTATATCTGCAGACGACCAAGGAGGCGGAGTTCGTTGCTGCGCCGGACTGGTACAACCAAATCGAGTACCTGAAGGAGGAACGGCGCGGGTATCCGTATCAGGAGGATCTTTATGTTCCCGGCTATTTCGAGATCCCGATCAAAGCCGGTGAAAGCTTCATTTTGGCTGCAGGGTTTGACGAACAGGCACCGGGAGGTTTGAAAAAGAAGTTTCAGAATCAGGTTGACAGTATACCTGTTCGCCATACAATTGAAGATGTTCTGGTGCAAACGGCAAAATCATTCCTCATTGAAGCAGGCGGGAAGCCGGAAATCGTATCAGGGTACCATTGGTTCGGTGCCTGGGGGAGAAATTGCTGGATAGCTCTTCCCGGCCTCACACTGGCTTCGGGCAGGCCGGAACTTTTCGAACCCCTTGCCCGCTCAATGGCCGGAATGCTTAAGAACGGACGTTTCCCCAATCACTCACCAAACCGGATGGCCCCGATATACCGGAGCATCGACGGGTCGCTGTGGATGATCTGGGCAATGCAGCAATACGGAATCCATACCAGGGATCATAGCCATGTCTGGAAGACTTTCGGTGCAGCAATCCGGCAGGTTCTCAATTCCTACCGTGACGGAGTCAATGAGGGGATTGCGATGCAGGATAACGGGCTGCTTTATGCATTTGTTCCAAACCAGGCACTCACCTGGATGAGCGCCTATCTTAACGGGGTTCCCGTTACACAAAGGCCCGGAGTAACCGTTGAGGTGAATGCCCTATGGTACAATGCTATCTGTTATGCAATCCAGGCAGCGGAAGAAGCCGGCGATACAGCATTTGCAAAAGCCTGGATGGATTTGCCTGCCAGAATAAAGGAAAGTTTCAACGCTTCTTTCTGGTCGGAAGAACATAAATACCTGGCTGATTATGTGTTTGAAGGCCAGACAAACTGGGATGTGAGGCCCAACCAGGTTATCGCAGCGTCGATGCCTTTCTCACCGATCGAAGATGAGCAGAAAAGGGCAGTGCTGGAAATAGTCCAGTCGGAGCTGCTAACCCCCAAAGGCCTCAGAACCCTCTCGCCACGGCACGAGGATTACAAAACCAGTTATGAGGGAAATCATGAGACGCGCGACCTGGCCTATCACCAGGGTACCGTCAGGCCATGGCTGCTCGGGCATTTTGCCGACGCCTGGCTGGGACTATACGGCAAGTCGGGTAAGCATTTTATTAATGCACTCGCGCACAATTTTGAAGAGGATATGTTTGAACACGGACTGGGGACCATTTCCGAGGTGTATGACGGCAATCCGCCGCATACGCCATGCGGGGCAATATCCTCGGCAGCCAGTGTTGCTGAAGTGTTGAGAATCATATATATGCTGAAGAAAATTTAAGACTTATGCGGGTATTAATGTTTGGATGGGAATTTCCTCCCCATATAAGCGGGGGGCTCGGGACTGCCTGCTATGGGATGACACGCGGCCTGGCTTACCGGGGCGTGGATGTTATCTTCGTGGTGCCCAAGTCTTATGGCGATGAAGATCAGACATCCGTGAAGCTTGTCGGCGCCTCGGACGTGCCGGTAAAGCGGCGTACCTTTGTATTCTCGCCACCAAAAGACGCTGTCAGTGAAAATGTCAATAGTTCATCAAACTATGAGATGACTTATATCGAAGTCGGATCACGGCTTCTTCCGTACTTGTCGCCCGAAGAATTCGAACTCCATACGAGGGAGCATCTGGAGTCCAGGGAAACATCAATGCGGGAGCTGGAATCAGCTTCTGAAGCCGGATCGGCTCAGGTAATCGAGGAGATGGGAACCATTGATTTTACAGGGAAATATGGACCCGACCTGATGCAGGAGGTCTCAAACTATGCCCTCATAGCCTCTGAAATTGCCCATGAGCACAGCTTTGATGTGATTCATGCGCACGACTGGCTTACCTATCCGGCAGGAATTGCTGCCAAACGCATGTCGGGGAAACCACTGGTGGTGCACGTTCATGCAACGGAATTCGACCGATCAGGTGAGAACTACAATACCATCGTTTACGCAATTGAAAAAACCGGTATGGAGAACGCCGACCTGGTGATTACGGTGAGCAATCTTACCCGAAACATCGTGATCAACCGGTATGGCATCAATCCGGATAAAGTAGTGACGGTTTACAACGCAGTGGAGCCGGGTACAGGAAACGAACCCGAATCCTATACCAAATCGGTTGATGAGAAAGTGGTAACCTTCCTTGGCAGGATCACCTTTCAGAAGGGCCCTGAGTATTTTATGGAAGCTGCCAATAAGGTACTCAAGCATACCAATAATGTCCGGTTTGTGATGGCCGGAAACGGTGACCTCCTCCGAAAGATGATACGTTACGCGGCGCGCCTGGGGATTTCGGAGAAGTTCCATTTCACCGATTTCCTTAAGGGCAGGGATGTTGACAATATGTTTGCCATCAGTGATGTTTACGTGATGCCATCCGTTTCTGAACCTTTCGGCATAAGCCCGCTGGAGGCGATGCGTTCCAATGTTCCTGTGATCATATCCAAGCAGTCGGGAGTTTCGGAGATATTGAAGCACGCTATTAAGATCGATTTCTGGGACGTCGATGCAATGGCGGACGCAATTTACGGCCTCGTGACCTATGAGTCGCTTCCCCGGATGTTTATGCATTATGGCAAGGAGGAAGTCGACAACCTGAGATGGGAAAATGCCGCACTCGAGATCAAGAATCAATATATGAACCTGTTATACCCAAGTAATACATTGTCATGAAGAACGTCTGTTTCTATTTTCAGCTGCACCAGCCCTTCAGGCTAAAGCGTTACCGGTTTTTTGATGTAGGGAAGGATCACTATTATTATGATGATTACCTGAACAAGCACATTTTGAAAAAGGTTGCCAACAGGTGTTATATTCCTACCAACGGGCTCCTGTACAATCTTCTTACCGAGTATAAAGGGCAGTTCAAGGTGGCTTTCAGCCTGAGCGGTATCCTTCTCGACCAGTTGGAGTTGTATGCCCCTGAAGTGATCAGGAGTTTCAAAAAGCTTGCCGATACGGGTTATGTGGAGTTTCTTTCGGAAACCTATTCCCATTCTCTCGCTTCAGTGGGTAATCCGGAGGAATTCGTAAACCAGGTGGAGCTTCACCGGAAAAAAATAGAATTGCTGTTTGGCGTTACACCTAAGGTTTTTCGCAACACCGAACTGGTTTATTCTGATACGGTTGGCGAACAGGTTTCAAAAATGGGGTACAGGGCAATGCTGGCCGAAGGTGCAAGGCACGTTCTTGGATGGAAAAGTCCTAACTTTCTCTATTATAATGTTTTGGACCCAAGACTTAAAGTTCTGCTTCGGAATTATCGCCTTAGCGATGATATCGCTTTCCGGTTTTCCAACCACTCCTGGTCAGAATGGCCGCTTAAGGCAGAATCCTATCACAGCTGGCTGAAAGGCGTACCTGCCGGGGAGGAGTTTATAAACCTGTTCATGGACTATGAAACATTTGGTGAGCACCAGCCTCTTGAGTCAGGAATTCACCAGTTTCTCGAGCACCTGATCCGACTTGTCGTACAGGATCCGGAAACAGGATTCGCACTGCCATCTGAAATTGCCGACAATCACCATGCGGTAGGTCCGCTGTCAGTGCCGTATCCAAGTTCATGGGCCGATGTAGAGCGTGACCTTTCTGCCTGGCTTGGAAATGAGATGCAGAAGGAGGCCTTTAACAAGCTCTATGCGATACGGAACCTGGTTATCCAGTCGAATGATGCCGAACTTACCAAAGACTGGGAATACCTGCAGGCCAGCGACCATTTCTATTATATGTCGACCAAATTCTTTGCTGATCAGGCTGTTCATAATTATTTTAACCCCTATAACAGCCCTTACGATGCTTTTATCAACTACATGAATATCCTTTCTGATTTCATTATTCGGTTGGGAAAGAAGACTACAAGATTGGTTTATAAGGGTTTGCCGATTGAAGAGCTGGCAGGAGAACCGCTTGATGAGGCCATAGCCGAGTATGAAGGCATTCTGAAGATCCTTAAATACAGGAAGGGATTGTCAAAGAAAGCGGTTGATGCAAAGGCACTTACGACTCCGGTGTCCAAACCACCGAAGACAGCATCCCGCAAGAAGGAAAAAATTTAGTTATTTCGCCTCGATATTTTTTTGACTGTGTACTATGACGGAAAGCGGGCACCTAAACTTACCGGAGATCCTTTTTGAGGTCAGCTGGGAAGTTTGCAATAAAGTTGGCGGGATTTATACGGTACTTACTTCGAAATGCCAGGAATCACTAAATCGGTTGGGGGAACATTATGTTTTTATCGGACCCGACATATGGCGCGAGGATCACGATAACCCTGATTTCATTGAAGATAATACGCTGTTTCTCGGCTGGAAAGAGCATGCCGCATCAACAGGCCTGAGTTTCAGAACGGGCCGCTGGAACATTGCCGGACGTCCGCTGGTGATAATTATCGACTTCACTACGCTGATCCCTCGTAAGGATGAGATCTTCAGTAAAGCATGGGAAGATTATCGCCTCGACTCAATTTCCGGCGGCTGGGATTATATAGAGGCAACGTTGTTCGGTTATGCAGCCGGAATGCTCATCAGGAGCTTTTCGGAGTATTACCGTTACCAGCAAGTAATTGCCCATTTCCACGAATGGATGACCGGTATGGGGATCCTTTATCTTGAAAAGGAAGCCCCGTATATCGCCACCGTTTTTACAACACATGCAACTACCACCGGACGGTCGATCGCCGGTAACGGCCTGCCGTTGTATGAAAACCTTGCCGAATATTCAGGTGATGAAATGGCCTCACGCCTTGGTGTTACGGCCAAGCATTCCGTTGAGAAACTGGCGGCTGTAAACAGCGACCAGTTTACCACGGTAAGCGAAATCACTGCTCTTGAGTGCACGCAGCTGCTTGGGCGAAAGCCGGATGTGATAACCCCCAACGGGTTCAATCCCGATTTTGTTCCCGGTCCGGTGATTCTTGCCGAAATGAAGGGCAATGCCCGGAACACCATCCGACGGGTGACGGAAGCAGTTGTTGGTTACGAGATCGCAAAGGATTTTCTGGCAATCGGCACCAGCGGAAGGTATGAGTTCCGAAACAAGGGAATCGACGTTTTTATAAGGTCCCTTGCCAGGCTAAACAAGGATCCTGAACTTAAGAAGGATATTGTGGCGCTGATCATGGTGCCGGCAAATAATTACGGGCCCAGGCGAAGCGTCATGCAGAAGCTGAATGGTGAAACCGTTGAAGGAGGGGGGAGTCCTCACCTGACCCATAACCTGCATGATGCGGATTCTGACCCGACAATACGCCTGCTGAACGAAACCGGTTTGGATAACCGAAAGGAAAACAAAGTTAAGGTTCTGTTTATCCCATGTTATCTGAATGGTCAGGATGGTATTATTGATCTCACCTATTATCAGATACTTGCGGGCCTCGATTATACTGCTTTCCCATCTTATTATGAGCCTTGGGGGTACACACCGCAGGAGAGCATCGCTTTTGGTGTTCCAACCCTTTCGACAGATCAGGCAGGATTCGGGATCTGGATGTCGGCCTTCCCGACCGATAAGCCAAATCTCCCGGTAGCCGTTGCACCCCGCAATAAAAAGTCGGATGGTTCGCTGGTTGAATGGATGTCGGCGGCCATTTTGAGTTTTTCCAGATTATCGGCCCGTGAGCGCAAAGAGATTTCTGCAATGGCCATAACGATGGCGAAAAAAGTGATGTGGGAGAACCTGGTAGGGGCTTATTACCAGGCCTACTCAACGGCACTATCTGAAGTGGTGTTTGAAGACCGTCCTGAGCCTGAATTTGCTGAAGAACCGCATACCGCCGGCGAAGTCGATGTTCAGGTAAATAACGACCCGATCTGGAAAAGAGTTCTCATCGAATCGGAATTCCCCGAAAACCTCGGAGGGTTGGAGGAGATGTCACGGAACCTTTGGTGGACCTGGAATTTTGAAGCAGAAAACCTTTTCCGTTCTATTGATCCCGAACTATGGGAAACGGTGGAACACAACCCGATAACCCTGATGCGCCAGATTTCACTTGACCGGCTTCAGGAACTTGAAAAGGATTGGGAATTCAACCGTAAATACAACGAGGTTTACAGTAAGTTCAGGGCCTATATCGATAATGCAGGGCACCTTTCGGGCCCAATGATTGCCTACTTCAGCATGGAGTTTGGCTTTCACAGCAGTCTGAAAATCTACTCTGGCGGTTTAGGAATTCTGGCCGGCGACTATATGAAAGAGGCCAGTGACAGAAATGTTCCGATGGTAGGTGTAGGATTGCTTTATCGGTTCGGCTATTTCCGCCAGGTGCTCACCATAAACGGTGACCAGATATCGGAGGATGTTATGGAGCAATTCTCCGATCTTCCGGTTGAGCCTGTACTGGATGCTGACGGCCAGTGGCTTCAAATTCCGATCGGCTTGCCGGGCAGGCTTCTGCATGTTCGCCTTTGGAGAGCCAGAGTGGGACGCATAAGCCTGTTTCTTTTGGATACCGATTTTGAAGCCAACCAGCCTGCCGACAGGGCAATCACCTATCATCTGTACGGCGGTGATGAGGAAAACAGGCTTAAACAGGAGATGGTACTCGGGATCGGCGGTATCCGTGGCCTCACTAAACTCGGACTCTCACCCGATGTTTACCACTGCAATGAGGGCCATGCGGCCTTTATCGGTCTTGAAAGGATCGGCAGGCTCATGGACTTCAAGAAATTTACTTTTGATGAATCTCTGGAGGTTGTCAGAAGTTCAACCCTGTTTACAACGCACACCCCGGTACCCGCTGGTCATGATACCTTTACCGAGAATATGATCCGGGCCTATATGGGCCACTATCCGGAAAGGCTAAGTGTCTCGTGGGAGGATTTCATCGGGTTGGGCAGGATCGACAAGAACAATTCATCGGAACGGTTTTCTATGTCGCACCTTGCTGCGCGTCTTTCTCAGGAAATAAATGCCGTAAGCAACCTTCATGGCGAGGTTACGCGCAAGATGTTCGAAACGGTATGGAAGGGGTATTATGCCGATGAACTTCATATAGGCTTTGTTACCAATGGTGTTCATTATCAGACCTGGGCCGCGGAAGTCTGGCAGCAACTCTATCTTGAAGTGTTTGGAGATGGGTTTCTCGAGAATCAGGCCACACCTACGTATTGGTCAAAGATTCACACGGTAGCCGATGAGCGTATCTGGGATATCCGCAAAATGTTGCGCAAAACCTTGATTGATTACATCCGGCAGCGTCTGGAAACGGTATCAATCAAGCGCCATGAGCCACCTAAACAGATCAAGGAGATCCTGCACAAACTGAACGAGCGAACGCTGACAATTGGCTTTGCCAGGCGATTTGCCACCTATAAGAGGGCCCATCTGCTGTTCAGGGATCTGGAACGGCTCAGCCGCATTGTTAATAATCCGGATCGACCGGTTCAGTTCATTTTTGCAGGAAAGGCGCATCCGCGCGACAAGGCAGGTCAGGATCTTATTAAATATATTGTCGAGATTTCACGCAGGCCCGAATTCAGGGGACGCATCGTATTCCTTGAAAATTACGACATGACTGTTGCGAGACGTCTTGTACAGGGAGTCGATATATGGCTGAATACGCCAACACGACCGCTTGAAGCATCAGGCACCAGCGGCATGAAGGCCACCATGAACGGGGTGATGAATTTCAGCGTACTCGATGGCTGGTGGTGCGAAGGGTACAGGCCGAATGCCGGCTGGGCCCTTCCGCAGGAACTGGTTTATGAGGATCAGAACTTCCAGGATGAACTGGATGCCACCACGATTTACGATATGCTCGAAAATGATATCGTGCCGTTGTTCTACAAGGTGAACGATCAGGGCATACCTGAAGACTGGATCCGCTATATTAAAAATACGATCGCTCAGGTGGCGCCGCTTTTCACTACAAGGCGGATGATCGACGACTACTACGACCGGTTTTACAAGATCCTGGGCAACAGGGCCAGCGATATGCGGGCGAATAATTACCATCTCGCCAGAGAGATCACGCGCTGGAAGAAAAAGGTCGCCCATTTATGGGACAAGATCGAGGTTTCCGACGTACAGTTTTCAAAGGATCTTTCAAAACCGCTGCGGATGGGAGAGGCATATACGGCAGAGGTTTTATTGAAACTGAACGGTCTGTCGCCGGATGAAATAGGCGTGGAACTCGTTATGGTACTGGTTCATCCGAATGGAAGGCTCGAGTATGTCTTTAATCAGGAGTTTGCGAAGGCGGAGAAGGTCAACGGTCATACCCGCTACTTGCTCGGTACCATACCAACTCAGCCGGGTGTGTTCAATTTTGGAGTCCGGATTTTCCCGAAAAACAGATTGATTCCGCATCGGCAGGATTTCGGATACGTGCGCTGGATTTAGCTTTTAGAATTCTCCGATCTAGTGTATCAGGAGGACGGCGTACCCATCCTTGCAGAGCCTGATATGAATACCTGTTGAGGTAAGCTGGCTGGTTAGCACGGTGGTTTCTGAGTCCTGTACAGGGATGATTCCTTTCAAAGTAAAGCGCTGCCGCGTTCCAAAACCGGCATCGTTCAGGGCATGGTCCGGAATTCGAATGGAGATCTCATTAATTCCTTTATCCATTGCTGCGGCCACCAGGATCGCTTCCTCGTTTTCGGTTCCGCCGTACCGTAAAAATGCAAATAGCCTGTTACGATAAGGATTATCCTCATTTACCCACATCAAGTCATAAAAGCTGCCGGAGCTGAAATGGGGCAGGCCAGCTGCTATCCGCAGGATTCGTGAATAGGATTCCCTTAGTTTCTTCTGTTCGGCCGACAACATGCCGCCATCACAGCGACCATTGTTAAACCATTTCCGGAGTTCCGGCATCGCGGCATAGTCGAAAATTGTTGTTCTGCCGTCGTTGCCGCTGAACCCTGTTGCTCCTTCGGCTGGTTCTCCCACCTCCTGGCCCGAATAAACCATTACCGGACCGTTGTGCATAAATGCTGCGAGTGCGAAGGCAGGCAAGGCTTTGCGCGGATTGCCGGCAAACTGGGGTGAAGCGATTCGCTGTTCATCGTGGTTTTCGAGAAACCTTACCATCTGGCCGTCGAGTCCTTCGAGCGATTGCCAGGCTGCTGTAAACTCGCGGGTGGATCCGTTATCGCAAATTACCCGACGTGCTGCATCGTACCAGCCAACCTTGTCGTACAGGTAGTCGAAAAGGCCTGTTTCGAGGTAGTTCCGGTAACGATGCGGCTCGTACAATTCAGCGATAAAAAGCATGTCGGGATAATCGGTTTTTACCATTCTGATTGCATATTCCCAGAATTCCACCGGGACCATGCCGGCCATATCGCAGCGGAAACCATCAATCCCTTTCGCCGACCAGAAAAGGAGAATTTCAGTCATTTTAATCCAGGTATCCGGAACGGGATGGAAAAACCCCTGATTTCGCGCATAGTCAAACCCGTAATTGAGTTTCACGGTTTCATACCAGTCGGAGATGTCCGGATCGGGCCTGAAAACATCATTTCCGGTTGACTTGGCAGGAAATTCCTGATACTGGCTGGCTGAAAGGCTTTTAAGTCCACGGATCCTGAACGGTTCACCCGGATGGTAGTAGAAATTGTTGCCGGGGCTGAACGAAACATCCCGATTGTCTGATTTGCCAAGGTTTTCCAAACCGTCGGGCAAATGCACCGAATGATAGTCCCTGGCCACATGGTTTGGTACAAAGTCGATAATGACTTTCATCCCGTTGCCATGAATCCGTTCCACCATATCATCGAATTCCTGCATCCTGTTCGGAGTGCTTACTGCCAGATCCGGATCAACATCGAAATAATCATTGATCGCATAAGGTGACCCGGCAAGGCCTTTGACAATGTCGGGATGACTTGCCGGCAGCGCACAGGCATCGCAGGCGGTTTGGGTTGCATGCCGAATGATTCCGGTGACCCACACATGCGTAATCCCAAATTTGCCAAGCTCTTTCAGTGCCGGGTTTGAAACATCCCTGAATTTCCCGCAACCATTTTCAGCGAGCGAGCCGTTGAACAGCGTGTGCTCCTGCGTATTGCCGAAAAGCCGGGGAAGAAGCTGATAAATAATGATTTTGCCTGCCATTTTCAACGAATGCGCTGTGGAGGTATTTTTCTGAAAACCAGGCCAACCCGCGAGGGAAGGTAGAGGAGGATCTGGAAACCGGATCCAATTTTGCCGAGCGGTTCTGCGGGATAATCCATCGTTTCGTTGATTCTGCCAAACCCTTCAAATTCAGGGGAATCGGAGTTCAGCACGATCCGGTAGTCTGCCGGATCGGCCGCGATGCCATAGCCGGTAAATGATTTCGAGGGATTGAGATTGAAAACGAAAAGGAACGGACCCCGGGTGAAGGCCAAAACCTGGTCTGTGTCGTTGGATAGAACAAGACCAGGCCTTTCAGTGACCGGGATTTCATCCGATCCCATCAGGCGGATCATGGCTCCGTCGAAATTTCCAAGCCCGTGATAGCGCAGGAGCGGATCGTCGGCAAGGTTCCACTGTCTTCTGGCATGCTTGTAGCTCCATTCATTACCAATACGGGGGAAATCAATCCATTCGGGGTGACCGAATTCGTTGCCCATAAATGTCAGGTATCCGCCGCCGTGCGTCGACAGGGTCAGCAGGCGAATGATTTTATGCATTGCAATAGCCCGGTCGATGATCAGACTTGGTGTGTTTTTCGCCATATTGGTGTACATCTCCTTGTCGGCCAGCCTGAACATGATCGTCTTGTCACCGACGAGCGCCTGATCGTGCGATTCGGCATAAGACACCGTTTTTTCGTCGAGACGACGGTTGGTGAGTTCATAAAAGATGGCCGACATGTTCCACTGCTCATCGGGCTTCTCCTTTAACAGCTTGATCCAGAAATCCGGCACACCCATGGAGAGCCGGTAATCAAAGCCGATGCCTCCCTCGCCGGGAAGGGCGGCAAGGCCCGGAAGGCCGCTCATGTCTTCTGCGATTGATATGGCGCAGGGATTGATTTCGTGAATGAGCTGGTTGGCAAGGGCAAGGTAAACAAGTGCATCCTCATCGACTCCGCCATTGAAATAGGCATCATAGGAAGTGAAATCACGGCCCAGGCCATGATCATAATAGAGCATGCTGGTGACTCCGTCGAACCGAAACCCGTCGAAGCCAAACTCCTCTATCCAATATTTGCAGTTTGAGAGAAGAAAGTGTATCGTTTCATTCCTGCCATAATCGAAGCAGAGGGAATCCCAGGCAGGGTGTTCCCGGCGGTGATCGCTATGGAACAGCATACCGGGAGTTCCGTCAAATAAGCCGGGTCCTTCAAGTATGTTCTTAACTGCGTGAGAATGAACGATATCCATAATCACCTGTATTCCGGCATCATGTGCATCGGCGATCAGCAGACGAAGGTCGTCGGGAGTACCGAACCGGCTCGAAACCGCAAAGAAGTTTGATACATGATAACCGAAGGATCCGTAATAAGGATGCTCCTGAATGGCCATCAGCTGGACCGTATTGTACCCGAGTGCGGCAATGCGCGGGAGAATCTGTACTCTGAACTCATCGAAAGTGCTGACTTTTTCTTCTGCCGATGCCATTCCGACATGTGCCTCATAAATGAAGGCCGGTTGACGGCCATTTGGCCCTTCATCCGGCTTTTTCAGCGGGCTGCTGACTTTCTGCGGTTCCGGAGGGCACCAGACCTGTGCATTGAAAAGCTTTGTGGCATCATCCTGTACCACACGGCTTGCGTAGAGCGGAATCCGGAAATCGCCGCCACCGGGCCAGGTTATCCAGAGCTTGTATTCATCAAGATGGTGAAGGTCATCGGGGCCGAGTGTCAGTTCCCATTGCCCCGGTCCGGATTGCCTGAAGCGGTACTTATCTTGCTGAGTCCACTGGTTGAAGGCGCCTGTAAGCCATATGCCGGTTGCGTTTGGCGCCCATTCATGCATGCTCCATCCGGCCGGTGTGCGATGCAGGCCGAAATAGTGATGGCCGTTTGCAAATGAAGACAGGCTTTGTCCGGCGGACAGCAGGGCCTTCTTCCTGTTGCTTATACGTTCCATTCTGGCAACAACCTGTCCCAGATAGGGTGCCAGATAAGGATCACGCTGAATAATACCGGGTACGCTCATGTCAGGGTATCTGTTTTAAAACCGCAGTAAGCAGACTCCAGAATTTGGCTGTCGAGGCAATGTCCAACCTTTCGTCGGGCGAGTGAGCTCCTTTGATGGTTGGACCGAAAGATACCATGTCGAGGGTGGGATACTTCTCGAGAAACAGACCGCATTCCAGTCCGGCATGGATAGCCTTCACCTGTGGTTGAACGTGAAAAAGCTCCTCGTATGCTTCACGGGCAATACGCAGGACCGGTGATTCGGGATTCGGGCTCCAGCCTGGGTATCCGGTCGACCTTTCGGTGTAGGCACCCGCCAGCAGAAATACGCTTTCCACCATATTTGACATGTTCTTTTTGGCGGACTCGATGGAACTTCGCTGGCTGGTTGTGACCTTAATGCGATCATCAACAAACTTCACTGCCGCAAGGTTGGTTGATGTTTCAACCAGCCCCGGGATAACCTGGCTCCAGGCAAAAACCCCGTGAGGGCAGGCGTACAAGGCATTAAGAAGGTTGCACTGGCAATCTTCATCAATCACCCATTCCGGGATCGGGCAATCATCGGACCACAATCGGAGGCCGGGCTCGCTGCGGATGAGCTCCGATTGTACCTCCTGCTCAAAACGGCTGAATTGATCCAGTAAAGCAGCTTTGCGGCCTTCAGGAAGGGTAACTACCACCTCTGCTTCTCTGGCTATCGCGTTCCTTAGATTACCACCGGCGAGCGTATGGATGCGAATCTCATATTCATCGGCATGTTCCCAAAGGAATCTGCCGATAATTTTATTCGCATTTCCGAGCCCTTTGTGAATATCATCGCCCGAATGGCCCCCCAGAAGCCCCTTTATTCCCAACGTCAAGGCGCAATGACCATCCGGTACGAATTCCTTAAGGTAATCAAACCAGGCTGTCAGGTCCATGCCGCCAGCGCAGCCGATGAAAAGCTCACCTTCATCTTCGGAATCCAGGTTTAGCAGTATCCGGCTATTAAGCCAGTCAGGCTGAAGTCCGAAAGCGCCGTTCAGTCCGGTCTCTTCGGCAACGGTAAAAAGGCATTCCAGCGGAGGATGTTCCAGTACCTGCGATTCAAGAACCGCCATCTGGGCTGCTATGCCGATCCCGTCGTCAGCGCCCAGGGTGGTTCCTTTGGCGCGGATCCAGGTTCCGTCAGACCAGGCCGATATCGGATCGGTGAAAAAATTGAATTCGGTAGCGGAATTCTTTTCGCATACCATATCAAGATGGCTTTGAAGACAAACCGGTGTGCAGTTCTCCATACCGGCGGATGCCGGCTTTCTGATAAGCAGGTTGCCTGCCTTGTCAGTTTCGTGTTCCAGCCCGAGCGATTGAGCAAATCCTTCGAGAAATGTGCGGATTTTTTCTTCATGATCACTGGGCCTGGGTATAGCGAGCACCGATTCAAAATGCTTCCAAAGGCCTGCCGGTTCCAACATAAAATTATCGTGCATGGGTCGAGTTTTTTGTAAAGATAAACCTTATCCGGTGCCAATT
>CAYWHP010000105.1:0-14506 GCA_964457845.1 uncultured Porphyromonadaceae bacterium
AAATGGTGAATGCCGACTTCTCGCGGGTCCTCTACGTACCCAAAGAGGCGAAGCGGAACGATATACGGTATACCTATCCGAACATAAAATCCATCGAGGACCATCTCGATCACACCCTGGTGCGCGAAGCCAATAAGGCCATCAAGAGCCGTGAAAAGGTATGGATGGCACATACGATCACCAATACCGACCGCACCACCGGCGCCATGCTTTCGGGCGAGATCTCCAAACGCTATGGCGAAGAGGGGCTCCCCAACAATACCATAATGGCCAACTTCGACGGCACCGCCGGGCAGAGCTTCGGCGCCTTCCTCGTTAGGGGCATCAGCTTCCGTCTCGAGGGGCAGGCCAACGACTACCTCGGCAAGGGGCTCTCGGGCGGTCGCATCATTGTGGTGCCACCTCCCGGATCAACCTTCAAACCCGAAGAAAACATCATCATCGGAAACACCTGCTTCTATGGCGCCACCTCCGGTGAAGCCTACATCCGCGGTGTGGCCGGCGAACGCTTCTGTGTGCGGAATTCCGGCGCCAGAACTGTCATCGAGGGCAGCGGCGACCATTGCTGCGAATACATGACCGGCGGACGGGTAGTGGTGCTGGGCGCTACAGGGCGCAACTTCGCAGCCGGCATGAGCGGCGGCATCGCTTATGTGCTCGATACCGAAGGAAACTTCGATTATTTCTGCAACAAGGGGCTCGTCGACCTCGGTCCGGTAGAAGACAAGGCCGATATCGTCGAGCTGCAGGACCTCATCAACAAGCACCTTCTCTATACGCAGAGTACGCTCGCAGCCACCATCCTCACCAACTGGGACGAGTATCTGCCAAAATTTGTGAAGGTGATCCCCTTCGAATACAAGAAGGTTTTGGAAGAGATAAAATTGCGGGAATTGATGGAAAAATTACAACAGACCGAAGATCAAACATTTAGACACGAATAGCGTGAATTGCCCCGGATCGTGTAGAGACGTTTATAAACGTCTCCACACCCCACCGGATACTTTCAACTAATGCGTGGATATTTTCAAATCAGCGAAAAATGGGAAACCCCAAGGGATTTATCGAGATAAAACGCAAGGAGGCCGGCTACCGGCCCCTTAATGAACGGATATACGATTTTGGAGAGGTTGAGCAGACGCTCGACGAGAAGGATCGCATCGACCAGGCGGCCCGGTGCATGGACTGCGGCATACCCTTCTGCCACTGGGGCTGCCCTGTGGGGAGCAAGATTCCCGAATGGCAGGATGAGGTGTATAAGGGCAACTGGAAAGGGGCGTACGACATTCTCCATTCCACCAATCCTTTCCCCGAATTCACCGGCAGGGTGTGCCCTGCTCCCTGCGAAAAGGCCTGTGTGCTGGCGATCAGCAATGAGCCGGTCACCATCCGCGAAAACGAATGCTCCACGGTTGAGCATGCCTTCAACCTCGGCTTCGTGCAGCCCAGGGTGCCGGCTGTCCGTACCAATAAAAAGGTTGCCGTGGTGGGTTCGGGCCCTGCCGGGCTGGCCGTGGCCGACCTGCTCAACCAGCGTGGTCATGAAGTAACCGTTTACGAAAAGGACAATGCCCCGGGTGGCCTGCTCCGCTACGGGATACCCGATTTTAAGCTTACCAAAACCGTTGTCGACCGGCGGATCAATGTGATGCGGGCCGAAGGCGTACACTTTATCACCGGCCAGACGGTGGGCGTAACCGTGAGCAAAGACGAGCTGCTCTCCGGATTTGATGCCGTAGTGCTCGCCACGGGCGCCGGTGAGCCGCGCAACCTTCCAGCCGAAGGGCGCGACCTGTACGGGATCCACTTTGCCATGGATTTTCTCACCCAGCAGAACATGCGGGTGGCTGGCGATGAAGCGCCGCCCCTGGGCGACATCATCTCGGCCCATCACCGCAACGTGCTGGTGATCGGCGGCGGGGATACCGGTTCCGACTGTGTGGGCACCTCCATCCGGCAGAAGGCGTACAGTGTTACCCAGATAGAAATATTGCCCAAACCCGCCGAAAAGCGCGCCGAGAACAACCCGTGGCCCTGGTGGCCCGATACCCTTCGCACATCGAGCTCACACCTCGAAGGGTGCGAAAGGCGATGGGGCCTCACCACCAAACGGTTTATAGGTGAAAAGGGCCGCGTTACCCAGGTGGAAGTGGCTCGCGTGGAGTGGTCCACCGAACCCGGCGGCCGCCGCGTGATGAACGAGATCCCCGGCACCGCTGAAATCATCGAAGCCGATCTGGTCCTGCTCGCCATGGGTTTCACCATGCCGGTGCACAGCGGCCTGCTCGATGCCCTCGGCGTGGAGTACGATCAGCGCGGCAACGTGAAGGTGAACGCCGCCAAGCAGACCTCCCTGGATAAGGTGTTTGCCTGCGGCGATGTGGAGGCCGGTGCAAGCCTTGTGGTGCGCGCAATAGAGGCCGCTAAGGTCGCAGCTGCCCACGTGGATGCCTTTTTGGCAGGTTAGTCAAAAACTACCTCGTATTTAGTGGTTTAATGGTCATTCGCAGTAACTTCAATGTCAGAATTACGTCGAATGCCCGATAGTCTTTTTCATCAGATGGATCCCGTCATGAACCAGTTTTTCATGATGAGTCCCGATCTGTTCTGCGTGGTATCCAGTCAAGGATACTTCGTCAGGCTCAATCCTGCATGGGAAGCAACCATTGGCTACCCCTCCTCCTTTATGGTTGGCAGGCACTATTCCGAATTCGTTCACCCGGATGATCTGGAACTTACCACACTGCAGGCGGAAATTCAGGAGACCGGCCTGGAGACTTTTGATTTTGTAAACCGGTACCGTTGCAGCGACGGCCGGTTCAAGTGGCTCGAGTGGCGGGGCAAAACCATCGGTGAAGATAGAACCATGTACGCCGTGGCCAGGGATATTACTGAGAGCAAGGCCATACGCGACAAATTAAGCGAGCGCGACTCCCTGCTCGGCGCCATCACCGATGCCGCCGTTGATCCTTTCATCATGCTCGATGATGCCGGCCGGATCACCTTCTGGAATAAGGCCGCCACAAAACTGCTTGGCTACACCGAATCGGAGGTGATCGGGAAAAACCTTCACCGGCTGATCGCCCCGGAACGCTACTGGGGCAGGCACGATACCGCTTTCCCGAAATTCGTGGCAACGGGAGAGGGCGCCGCTGTCGGGAAAACCATCGAACTCCATGCACGGCACCGCAACGGCGACGAATTTCCCGTGGAGCTGTCGTTAACAGCTTTCCGCTACCTTGATCAATGGTGCTCCATCGGCATTCTTCATGACATCCGCGAACGCGTTGCCGCACGCGAAGCCCTCAAAGCCAGCGAGGCCCGCTTCCACAGTTCATTCGAACTGCCACTCATCGGATTCACCATCACCTCACCCGAAAAGGGCTGGCTCGAAATAAATTCCGCGCTCAGCGATATGCTTGGCTATAGCCGCGAGGAACTCAACTGCCTCACCTGGGCCGAACTTACCCATCCCGACGACCTGGAAGCCGATGTGGCGCAATATAACCGGCTGATCAGCGGTGAGATCGACCGGTATGTGATGGAAAAGCGATACATCCGCAAAAACGGGGAGGTCGTATGGACCATCATGTCAGCAGGTTGCGTGCGAAAACCCGACGGCAGTGTGGATTACCTTGTGGCTGCCATTCAGGACATTACCCGCCGCAAACAGGCCGAGGATAGTGCCATTCGCGAGCGTTCGCTCCTCCGGACCCTCATCGATAACCTGCCCGATACCATCTATGTAAAAGATATTGAGGGCAGAAAGGTGCTGGCCAACCCGTCCGACTGGAAACTGCTCGGATGCGCATCCGAGGAGGAGGCACTGGGGAAAACCGATCTCGAAATGTTCAGCGGTGAAACCGGTACCCGGGGATATTCTGATGACATGGCCGTCCTGCAGGGAAAACTTCCAATCATCAATCGCGAAGAGGATTTTGTCGAGCCTTCCGGCAACGTGCGGTGGCTCCATACGTCAAAGATCCCCCTCCTAGGCTCCGATGGGGCTGTCCGCGGTTTGATGGGTATAGGCCGTGACATAACCGACCGTCGAACCAGTGAGCAGCAACTCGCTGAACAGGCTGCTGAGATGAAGGACCTGATTGTTACGAAGGATAAGTTCTTCTCCATTATCGCACACGACCTGCGGGGCCCCCTCGGGAGTTTCATGAGTTTGACGAGGGTAATGTCTGAAGAGCTTAATGAAATGAGCCTGAGTAGAATACAGGAAATTTCACTTGCACTTTCCAAATCTTCCGCACGGCTTTTCGATATGCTCGAAAACCTCCTCGAATGGTCGAGGATGCAGCGCGGACTCGTGGCTTTCGAACCGGAGGCCATTCCGCTCGACTGCTGGCTGGCGGGCATTGTTCACGCATTTGGTGAACAGGCACGGGCAAAGGGCATAATCATCCAGACTGTCGTGGAACCCGGACTGGAGATGACAGCCGATAACCGGATGATGGAGTCGACCCTCCGAAACCTGATCTCAAACGCCATCAAGTTCACCAACACCGGCGGCAAGGTTTGGGTGTCGGCCCATGCCGGCAGCGGGGGGGGCCGAATCATAACGGTCAGGGACAGCGGCATCGGCATGGATGAGGAGATGCTTTCCAGGCTATTCCGCATCGATGTAAATGCCGGGCGGCCCGGCACCGACGGCGAATCAAGCAGCGGCCTCGGCCTCCTGCTCTGCAAGGAGTTTGTGGAGCGGCATGGTGGCACCATTATGGTGTCGAGCGATCCGGGGCAGGGGACCTCCTTTAGTGTTGAACTGCCGGAAATGCCCGCTGTAACCGGTTGATAATTCGCATTATTGATGGAATACAGAGCACAATGAAGGACAAGGAAAAGGCGGCACAGGATCTCCGGAAGGAGTTGTCCGATCTGAAATCGGAATACAAAGCCTTGCGCTCGGCCCACCAGAAACTCATATCCGACCGTAAAAAGGCCGAAGAAACACTCGTTCGGCAAAACGACACGCTGAACCAGCTCAACCGGTTTGCCGTTGAACTGGCATTGCTATCCCCGGAAGATGACCTCAAAGGTTTTATTGTAAAGAGAATCAAGGAGATAACCGGTGCCAGGTTTGCCATGCTGTCGGGTTACGACCCCGTTACCCGTAGCATAAACACCGAGCATATCGACATGGAGTCCGGCATGCTGAAACGGCTCATCGACATCGCGGGCAAGGGCGGGAAACTGGGTTTCGAAGTGAGCGATGCCATGTACGGACACCTCTCGAGCGAAGTGGTCGGTATCCGTAAAAGCCTTCACGATATGAGCTTCGGTGCTATCCCACGGCCCATAGCTTCCGCCATTCAGATTGCCATGAAGGTCGACCGGTATGTGGGGATCGCCTATCTCATCGAAGGGAAACTGTATGGCACCTCCATTCTCGGAATGGATAAAAACCAGCCCGATCCGGATATCAAGGTTCTCGAAAGCTTCTCTTTCCTCGCTGCCGTGTCGCTCCGCCGCAAACGGGCCGAGGATGAGCTGATGCGGAGCTATGAAATGCGAAACCGCCTGGTCGACCAGGTGCCCGGTGTGGTTTACCAGTACCGGCTCTACCCCGATGGCCGGTCGGCATTCCCCTACTCAAGCCCGGGGATGTGGGACATCTATGAGGTAAAACCCGAAGATCTGCTCGAAGATGCATCACCGGTGTTCTCGCGCATCCACCCCGACGATTACGACATGATCGTTGAAACCATCAATGAATCGGCCCGCAGCGAGTCGCTCTACCACAGCGAATTCCGCGTAATACTGCCCGGGCAGGGCCTGCGCTGGCGCCTTTGCGATGCCAAACCATCGAAAATGGAGGACGGAAGCACCCTTTGGTATGGCATTATCTCGGATATCACCGACCGTAAAGTGGCGGAAGAGGAACTCATCGCTGCCAAGGAGAAAGCGGAGGAGAGCGACCGGCTGAAAAGCGCCTTCCTGGCCAACATAAGCCACGAAATCCGTACCCCCATGAACGGGATCCTCGGATTTGCCGAACTCCTCAAGGAACCGGGCCTCACCGGCGAAGAGCAGCGGGAGTACCTTCGGATCATCGAACACAGCGGCGCCCGCATGCTGAGCATCATCAACGACATCATCGACCTGGCCAAGATCGAATCGGGACAGATGGAAGTTTTTACCTCAGCGGTAAACCTCGAAGAGCAGCTCGATTTCATCTACAGCTTCTTTAAGCCCGAAGTGGAAAAGAAAGGTATGGAACTGATTTTCAGGCGCACCGTACCCGCCCCTGAAATGATCGTCCTCACCGACCGGGAAAAAATCCTGGCCATCCTTACCAACCTGGTGAAGAATGCCATCAAATACACCCGCCAGGGTTACATCGAGTTCGGTTACAGGCAGAGCAACGGTCATCTCCGGTTCTTTGTGAAAGATACGGGCCAGGGGATCCCGACCGACCGCCAGTCCGCGATCTTCGAACGCTTTGTCCAGGCCGACGTAGCCGATAAACAGGCCCTCCAGGGCGCCGGCCTCGGCCTCGCCATCTCCCGTGCCTACGTCGAGATGCTGGGAGGGGCAATTGGCGTGGAGAGCCGGCCCGGGTACGGATCGGAATTTCATTTCACCATTCCATACATCCCTGCTGCATCCGGCACCTCATCAACTGCTTAACGCATCAATCAATTTGTTCCGGCTTTTTGAATATGACCTTGCCGGTCTCAATCATTATTCTCAACTTTCGATGGGATCAGCTTGAAGGAAAAGGAATGCAAACACCTAAAGAGCCTGTTCGTCCTTCGGATGACATATCACTGCTATTTGAAAAAAGGATAACCAGTCCGGCCAGGGCAAAATCATGCCTGCCTTTCAAACCGGTGGATAGTCATGCCCTTGCCGTGGAGCTGAGCAACCTGCTGCTTTCAGATCCGGGGACGGATGAAAGGGTATTGTATATCCACCTGCCATTCTGCCGCCAGAATTGCTCTTTTTGCGGCTACTACAAGGAGACTGGGTGCGATGACGATCGGATAGGCAGCTATGTAACTCAGCTGGTGGAGCAGCTCAAACGGCTGGGTTCGTTTAATTGGGTTAAGTATCAGCCATTCAGCGCCATATACTTTGGGGGCGGGTCCCCTTCGTCGCTTGGTTTCAGCCAGCTATCAGCCCTCCTGGATGCGGTGAGGCGGTTTATTCCCCTGGCTCCGGATGCGGAAATCACCATGGAACTCACCGTTCACGACAGCAAGCCAGAATATGCTGAACACCTTGTACAATCTGGCGTCAACCGCGTAAGCTTAGGCGTACAGAGTTTCAACACCCAATTGCGGCGGAGCATCGGCCGGATCTCTTCCGAAGAGGAGGTGCGCCGTGCAATCCTGTATTGCGGGGAGGCCGGGCTCACGAACCTCTGCATCGACCTGATTTATAATTTGCCTGGCCAGACTATGAAAGGCTGGGAGGCCGACCTGAAAATGCTGGATACCCTGCCCGTCAGCGGGTGTTCGGTGTACCCGCTGATCCCCTTCCCCAATGCCCGGCTGGTTGTTTCGGGCGGCTACCCGGTGGTGGAGGCGAAAACCGATTTTGAATTCTTCCGGCTTGCCGATGATTATCTTTCCTGCAGAAACAACTGGACGGCCTACTCACCGGTACAGTACGGCGATAGGGACACCGGAAAACCCATATACATCCTGGCCCAGGGGAAACAGGCCGACCTGCTGGCCCTGGGGCCATCGGCAGGGGGAAGGATCAACAGGTACCAGTACCTTTCGAAATTCCCGCTTGACGATTGCTTCGCCGCAAGCTTCGATTTCCTGATGAACAGCTCGTGGTCGGCCATCGATCCGGAATACCTGAAATACCGCCGCCTTTTCACACTCAGCGAAGGACCGGGCATTTCCGAAATGGAGCCATGCGCGTCGGAGCTCATGCAGAACGACGACATGCAACGGTATATCGCATCGGGCCTGATCGAAAAAACGGGCGGCTTTTACCGGCTGTCGCGGTCGGGCAGGTACCATGCCGGAAACATTAGTGAACGGATTAGCCGGCACATTCTCGAAAAAATTACCTAACTTTAAGAAAACCGCATATTTGCAGCGCATGAATCCAACGAATTCGAATCTTGATGACATCCTTCTGCTCCACCAGAATGAGATCGCCGAAAAAATCGTCGAACTGCAGTATGGCCGGCAACCCGCTTTCTGGAAGCCGTATGGTTCGGCCGGCAGGCGGCTCAGCCTGCGCGATGCCGGTTACCACCTGCCGTTTCTCAGCGAATCCATTACGGCAGGAAATCCCGATATCTTCCGGGAATATGTCCGCTGGGTGAAAAAACTATTCCGGGGCCTGAAATTCCCGGACGAGGTGATGAAGACCACGCTGGAATGCACCCGGACGGTGCTGGAGGAATATCTCGATGAGGAGCTGATGGTGAAGGCATACAACTATATCGATTATGGGATCCGGGAAATGAACAGCGAGATCGACGGGGAGGTGAGCATGATCGTTCCCGCCAATCCTCACTTCCAACTCGCCACGGAATTTCACGAAACACTTGTGCGCGGCGACCGGAATGCGGCCAGCCGCCTGATCATTAAGGCAGTGGAAAACGGCGTGCCGGTGAAGGATATTTACATGCACGTTTTCCAGGTGTCGCAGTATGAGGTGGGCCGCAGGTGGCTTGCCAGCGAAATCAGCGTGGCCCAGGAGCATTTCTGTTCGGCCGCAACGCAGATGATCATGTCGCAGCTCTATCCGTACATATTCTCGGGTGACAAATCGGGGAAGAGCATGGTTGCCGCCAGCATCGGAGGCGAGCTGCATGAAATCGGAATACGAATGGTATCCGATTTTTTCGAGATGGATGGATGGAACACCTTTTACCTGGGTGCCAATGCACCGACAAGCAGCATTCTGAAAGCAGCTGATCTTCACCATGCTACCCTCATCGCATTGTCGATAGCAATGCCGTACCACGGTCATCTTCTCAAACAGACAATCGAAGAGATCCGGTCGCACCCGCTTGGTGCCGACCTGAAAATCCTGGTCGGCGGCAATGCCGTTATTCGCAGGAATGGCGATTACAAGGCCTTCGGTGCCGATGGATTTGCCGCCGATGCAGAAACTGCCGTGGAGCTGGCCAATCAACTGGTAAAATAGGAAAGCATGAAACCCGACAAGCCTCTGGGCATTGCCCTTTATTGCAGGGAGAACGGGGTTGTTGAAGAGATCATTGTCGATGATTTCGGGATCATATCGGGCCGGAACGGGGGAGTTGGAAAACTCTTCCAGAACATGATCGATGAGGCCAGCCGGCAGAAGGCATTTGAATTTCTGGTGGAGGTCAAGTCGAACCGGATTGCCTTCGATTACCAGATGAACCTCCCGGTTGACGGGGTGGTTAAAACCCTCTATTTCATTGGCGTGCTGGTTACCGAAAAGATCCTTGTTGTTGGGGCCAACAACCACAAGGATGTGGTTGATTTCACCAACCGGATGCAGGAGATCAGCAATGAGCAGGCCAACCTGATCCGGTCGCTGATCAAGGTTCAGCACATGCCGCAGCAGCAGAGCGAGGATCCCGGCCTGTACGATGAAATTTCCAAACTGAACAATGAACTGGTCAATCTCCAGCGCGAACTGACCCTGAAGAATTTCGAGCTGCTTAAGCTCAACGAGCTGAAAAACAAATTTTTGGGCATGGCGGCTCATGATCTCCGGAATCCGATCAGCGCCATTATGGGCTTCAGCGACATCCTGTCGGGTGACCTGAAAGGCAGCCTGTCTGCCAACCAGACAAGAATGCTCTCCATTATCCGGGATTCGAGCGGGTTTATGCTGCGTTTGCTGGAGGATCTTTTGGATATTACCGCAATCGAATCCGGAAAGCTGAACCTCGAACTTCAGCCGGTGGACCTGCGGCAGCTGATTGAAAAAAATGCGGAACTCAACAGTCTTGCCGGGGCCAGGAAGAACATCAGCCTCCGGGTTGAAGCCGAAGGGGATATTCCGTTGATCAGTATCGACAGCAGCAAGATCGAGCAGGTAATGAACAACCTGATTACCAACGCCATCAAATTTTCCTTTCCTGGCGCCGCTGTGAAGATTGGCATTACCGCCGAGGGGAACGAGGTAACTGTGAGCGTGGCGGATCAGGGACCGGGTATTCCGGCCGGGGAGCTGCACAAACTGTTCATTCCTTTTGAACGTACCAGCGTGAAATCCACCGCGGGTGAAAAATCCACCGGTCTTGGCCTGTCGATAGCCCGCAATATCGTCGCCGGCCACGGAGGCAGGATATGGGCGGAAAGCCTCGAAGGTGCCGGTTCAATATTTAGCTTTACCTTGCCGATAATTCGAACAAAATGAAAAAGGGAGCTCCATTCAAAGTGCTGGTGATCGACGATGATCCGGCTATCCTGTTTCTTACCGAGCAGGTGCTGCTGAGCAAGGAGTACACCGTGAAAACGGCAGAAAACGGTAAGGAAGGATTGGAAGCAATCCGGAGCTTCAACCCCGATCTGGTATTGCTTGATGTGGTTATGCCCGATACAAGCGGTGTGGATCTTTGCCGGGTCGTCAAGCAGGATCCCTTGTTCTCGCATATCCATATTATTCTGCTGTCCGGTTTTAAAACCCACTCGCAAAACATCATTGAGGCACTGGAGGCGGGTGCCGAAGGGTACCTGCTCAAACCGGTTCAGAATGAGGAACTGCTGGCCCGGGTAGGTGCCTCCTTCCGGATCATCGCCGCCGAAAAGGCCCTGATGGAAAGCGAGGAGAAATTCCGAAGCCTCTTCGAGAAATCCACCATCGGCAAGTCAATGACCAGCCCCGACGGACACATCCGGGTGAACCAGGCCTTGTGCGACATGCTCGGGTATGAAATGGAGGAACTTCGCGGAAAAACGTTCCGGGAACTCACGCACCCCGACGACCGGGAACGCGACAAGGAAATTGTGGACCGGATTATCGGGGGGGAGTTCGCTTCGTTCCGCTGGGAAAAGCGTTATCTGCATAAAAGCGGTCGGGTCGTATGGGCAGATGTAGGAAGCCGGCTGGAGAGGGATCCTGGCGGAACCCCGCTTTACTTCATAACCAGCATCATCGATATTTCGGAGAAAAAGGAATCGGAATTAAGCCTCCGCCGTCTCAACCGGACCTACGCGCTGCTGAGTGCCATCAACCAGACGATGGTCAGGACTCATGACCTGAACGAATTGTTCAGGCAGGTTTGTGATATTGCGGTGAACCAGGGCGGTTTCGTCATGGCCTGGATCGGCTTGCTCGACCCTTCCACCCGGGATGTGGTTGTTGTGGCAAACGCCGGAATGACAGGGGCCTATCTTGCATCACTGCAGATCAACCTGAACAACCGTGAAAGGGGCCGCGGCCCTACAGCGGAAGCCATCAGCACAGGCTGTTGCGTGGTGGCCAACAACATCGGTCACGATTCGAGAATGGAGCCCTGGCGCGCCAATGCACTCCACATGGGCTTCAGGGCATCTGCCGCATTTCCCCTTTTCGTGCACGGCGAGGTGAGGGGTGCCCTCAACCTGTATGCCGGCGACGTTGATTTCTTCGATGCTCAGGAACTTGCCCTGCTCGATGAAATGGCGGGTAATATCTCTTTCTCGATGGAGTTTATCGGGGAGGAGCAGCAGCGGAAAAAGGCAGAACAGACGCTTAAGGAAAGTGAGGAGAAGTTCAGGCTCACATTCATGAACAACCTGGATGGCACCTATATCAGCAACACGGAAAGCGGAAGAATAATTGAGGTGAATGATATTTGCGAGCAGATTTTCGGTTATTCCCGTGCGGAGATGATCGGAAGGAATTCGCTGGAGCTGAATATTTATGCTGATCCGGCCGACCGTGACAGGATGTATGCCCTATTCAGGGAATCAGGCAGCGTAAAAGATCTGGAGCTAGCCGGAAGAAGGAAGGGCGGGGAGCTGATCACCGTTTCCCTGTCCGTCAGCCTGATCACGATTGGCAATGTGCCGCACCTTCTGGGCATTATCCGGGACATCACGGAGCGCAAGAGGATTGAACGTCTCATCCTGGAGAAAAACAGCGAGATCGAGGCGCAGAACCGTGCATACCAGGAGATCAATGAGGCGCTTACCCACAGCAATGAGGAATTGCTCAGGGCAAAGGAACTGGCCGAACGGAGCGACCGGATGAAGTCCTCCTTCCTCGCCAACATGAGCCACGAAATACGGACCCCCATGAACGGCATCCTTGGGTTTGCCGAGCTCCTGAAAGAACCCGGGCTCACCGGCGACGAGCAGGAAAAGTACATCGGGATGATCGAGAAGGGCGGCGCCCGTATGCTTAATATCATAAACAACATTGTCGATATTTCCAAAATCGAATCGGGACAGATGGAAACCTTCTTGTCGGATGTGGACATCAATGCCCAGATTGAATACGTTCATGGTTTCTTTATCCCGGAGGCCGAAACCAAAAATCTGAAACTCAGCCTGCATGCCGGTCAGCCCGGCAAACCGCTGTTCATCAAAACCGATCGTGAAAAGCTGAATTCTATCCTTACCAATCTGGTAAAGAACGCGTTAAAATTTACCCGGGAGGGCACCATCGAAATCGGGTATGAGATACAGGAAAACCGGCTCCGTTTCTTTGTAAAGGATACCGGAGTAGGAATACCAGATGAAATGCAACAGATAGTTTTTCAACGCTTTATCCAGGTGTCGCCTTCCAGCACCATGCACCTTCAGGGCGCCGGCCTCGGCCTGGCCATATCAAAGGCATACGTGGAGATGCTCGGCGGCACCATCGGCGTGGAGAGCCGGCCCGGTAAGGGGTCCACCTTCCATTTTACATTGCCGATCCGCAATTGGTGATAGAGACGCATTATCATGCGTCTCTACATCGCGTCACGCGTCACGATTTTCCGCATCACGCATCACGCGTCACGATTTTCCGTGTCACGCGTCACGCATCACGCGTCACGAATTCCGTGTCACGCGTCACGATTTTTATTAATTTGGTATCCTATTCCTATTTACCGTCCATCCATGAAATTCACCCTGCGCTTACTGTCCCTTTTTGCAATGGTCCTGTTAACGGGATGCAAGAAGGAGGAGGCCGGCATATCCCGGCTCAGCCAGCTCGAGGGCGGCAAAACCTTTGCCGCGGCCACCGGTACCGTTGTCGACCAGTTCATTCTCAAACGGTTCCCCGATGCGAAGATCGAGTACTACCCGAGCACCCTCGACTGCGTGATCGCCGTTAAGGGGGGCAAGGCCGATGCCGCCGCCTACGACCTGCCCATCATGAAAAACATCTGCGCCCGCCAGGGCGGCGTGTGGGTGCTGCCCGAACTCATCGAGGACGATAAATACGGCTTTGCCGTCCGCCTGGGCGACACCCTCCTGAAACAGGCCATCGACGAGGTGCTGAAGGATGTGAAGGCCGACGGCACCTACGACGACATGATGAAGCGCTGGTTCCCCGAAAAGGGCGCCCCGGCACCCATGCCCGACATCGCCCTCACCGGAACCAACGGCGTGCTCCGCTTCGGCACCGCCGCCACCACCGAGCCAATGGCCTTCTTCGATGCCAGCCGGAAGCCGGTGGGCTTCGACGTTGAATTTGCCTTCCGCGTGGCCCATAAGCTGGGAAAAACAATTGAAATCGTTGATATGGAGTTCGGCGGGATGCTCCCTGCCCTGATTTCCGGAAAGGTGGATATGATAGGCGCCGGTCTCTCCATAACCGCCGAGCGCGCCAAAAAGATCCTGTATTCCGAAAGCTATTACCCCTCCGGCATCGCCGTGGTGGTGAAGGGCAGCCCGCAGGCAGCCGCCGCCGCCGACGCGGCGGCAGGCATGCTGAAGTCGGAGGCCGACCTCGCCGACAAGAAGATCGGCGTGCTCATCGGCTCGGTGTACGACGGATACGCCACCAAAAAGTTCCCCAACGCCACGCTCCTCCAGTACCAGGCCGTATCCGACCAGCTGGTGGCCCTCAACGGCGGCAAGATCGACGCCGTGTACACCGATGAGTCGAGCGTGCCCGACGTGCTGAAAACCAACCCCGGCCTGGGCGTGCTCGGCGCCGCCGAATTCAGCAACCCCGTGGCGGCCGGCTTCAACAGCGACAACGACGCCCTGCGCGAACAGTTCAATGCCTTCCTGAAGGAGATAAAAGAGAACGGCATCTATAAGGATATGACCGACCGCTGGATGACCAAAAGCCTCGAGGAGATGCCCGATATACCCACACCGGGCGGCAAGGGCGTGCTCCGCGCCGGCGTGGTGAACGACCTGGGCATGCCCTTCGGCATCGTGAAGAACGGCGAGATCATCGGCTTCGACATCGAACTCTCGAAACGGTTCGCCGCCTACACCGGCCGCACCTACGAGCCCGTGCCGCTCGCCTTCGGCAGCCTCATCGCCTCGATATCCACCAACAAGATCGATATCATCACCGCCTCGATGTTCGCCACCGAGGAGCGCGAAAAGATGATCGACTTCGGCGATCCCTACTACCAGAGCGGCGCCAGCGTGCT
>CAYWHP010000106.1:0-14268 GCA_964457845.1 uncultured Porphyromonadaceae bacterium
CGGATATCAGCGACATACGCGTTCTGGCAACCGACGGCAGGCTCCTCTGGACCTCACCCGGCGGATACCGGCCATCGGTAATGACGGTTCCGGTAAAAGAGCCCGTATGCATCGTCTTGCTGAGAGACAGGTCTGGAAAAATATTTTTTAAAAAGACACTCGTTTTGCGCTGACAGGCCCCTCAGAACTATTACACGAAAAATCCGCCGATCAGGCCCTCTCCGTCAACAGGTGTGGGATAATTCATTAAATTGCATAATTATCCTAAACCCATCATGGCAACTCTCCACGTCAACGATAACCCGTTCCCGGGGATCCGGAGTTATGAAATTCATGAAGATGAGCTGTTTTTCGGACGGGAACAGCAGGTGAGGGAACTCACCGGAAAGCTGGCCGAAACGCGGTTTCTCGCCATCGTAGGCTCATCCGGCTGTGGTAAATCTTCGCTCATCAAGGCCGGCCTGATACCGGCGCTGATGAAAAACAAGCCGGAAAACTTTGCAAAAGGATGGAAATTGAGTGTTTTCCGCCCGTCGGACGACCCCATCGGCAACCTGGCCGCCTCGCTCGCCCCGAACGTCGACACGGCCCGGGCCTGGGCCACGGAGTTGCGGACCGGTCCGGAGGCGCTGGTGAACATCCTGAAACGGGCAGGCGATACGCCGGATGACTCACGGCTCATCATCATCGACCAGTTTGAAGAGCTTTTCCGTTTCCGAAACAGCCGTACGCTGCTGGGAACCATCACCGAAACCACCCTGTTTGTGGAGCTGGTGCTTACGGCTATCCGTTCGGCGGAGGTGCCTGTGTTCATCGTGCTCTCGATGCGCACCGACTTTCTTGATGAGTGCACCGAGTTCCGCGGCCTCAGCGAAATGATCAACAAGGGATATTACCTGGTGCCGCGCATGAACAACGAGGAGCGGCGCCTCGCGATTACCGGGCCCGTGCGGTTCCGTAAGGCGAACATCTCGGATGAGCTGGTCGACAGGCTGCTCGACGATGTGGGTGACGACCCCGACCAGCTGCCCATCATGCAGCATGCCATGATGCGGACGTGGGAGTACTGGTCGATGAACCGCATCGGCGACACCCCCATCGGTCTCGAGCACTACAACGCCATCGGCACCATGAAGGAGGCCCTGTCGGTGCACCTCGAGGAGATCTTTGCCGACCTGCGCGACGACAAGAACAAGTACATCGCCGAGAAGCTTTTCAAGGCGCTCACCGATATCACCAAGGAGAGCCGCGGCACGAGGCGCCCCACGCAGCTGAGGGAGATCATGACGCTGGCCGAGGCGCGCGAAGAGGAGCTCGTTCGTGTGATCGACAGCTTCCGGCAGTCGGGTTGCGCCTTCCTGATGCCCTCCGCGCATATCACCATAGGCCCCGAATCCACCATCGACATATCGCACGAGAGCATCATGCGCGTTTGGACCCGCCTCCGCAAGTGGGTGGAAGAGGAGAGCCGGTCGGCCGAGCTTTACCTGAGGCTCTCCAAATCGGCGGAGCTCTACCAGGAGGGGAAAACCGGCCTCTGGATCAACCCCGAGCTGCAGCTGGCGCTGCAATGGAAGGATCAGGCCAAGCCCAACGCCACCTGGGCCATGCGCTACGACCCGGCCTTCGACCGTGCCCTGACATTCCTTCAGTACAGCAAGAAGCAGCACGAGCTGGAGCTTCAGAAGAAGGAGATGCAGCAGAAGCGGAACCTCAAGCGGGCCCGCACCTCTGCCGTGGTACTCGGCATCGCCTCCATCGTGTCGATCCTTTTCCTCCTCATATCGCTCAACCTGCGCTTCAAGGCTGAGGCCAGCCGCAAGGAGGCCCTCAAAAAGGAGAAGGAGGCTGTTTTTGCCCAGAAGCGCACCGAAGAGCAGCGCCGCGAGGCTATTCTTCAGAAAAAGATTTCCGAGCAGCAGCAGCAGATCGCCGAACAACAGAAGGTCATCACCGAGGAGCAGCGGCAGTATGCCGTTGAGCAGCAAGGCATTGCCGAAGTACAGACCCGCGTGGCCGTAACAGAGAAGAAAAAAGCCGATGTGTCGAAGCAGGAGGCCCTCGTGGCCCGCGATGAAGCGCAGGCGCAGCGCAAAGAGGCTGTTGCACAGACAGACATTGCCAATACCGAACGGTCGAAGGCCGAATCATCGGAACAGAATGCCCGCCGCCTGCGGCTGCTCGCCATCAGCCGCTCGATGGCCATCCAGGCCGGACAGCTATTCAACACCGTTAAGGATGACCTGCCGGCGCTGCTGGCGGTGGAGTCGTGGCGGCTCAACAACGAGAACGGCGGCGCCGCCGCCGACCCGGCCATCTATGCCGCCCTGGCCGCAGTCTCGGGCGACCAGGCCATCCTGCGCGGCCACGATGATGGCGTTCGGGCCGTTGCCCTCACAAAGGACGGTAAAACACTCTTCTCCTGCGGCGACGACAACAAGCTGATGATGTGGAACCTCTCCGACCTGCAGGCCCAGCCCGTGGCGGTGATCCTGCCGAAACAGCTGCAGGGAACCCTCCGGAGCCTCGGCCTCACCGGCGACGGGAAACTGCTGGTTGCCGGCACCACGGCAGGCAACCTGCTCATCTGGAAGAGCAGCGCCCTAAACGAACCGGCCCGGATCATCCGCGCGCACGGCGGACCCGTAGCCGCCCTCGCCATGAACCCGGCAGGCACCACCTTCGCCTCGGCCGGCTCCGACGGGAAACTGGTGATATGGAATTACAGCCGCGAACCGTTCTCCCGCCAGCTCGCCGATTCTTCGGCAGCAAAAATCAGCTGCGCCGCCTTCAGTCCCGACGGCAAAACCCTCGCCTGGGGCACCGCCTCCGGCCAGGTGAAAACCGTATCAGTGCCCTCCTCCTCTGTGTCCTCCTCTGTGCTCTCGTCTCCCGTCTTACAGTCTCACGTCTTAAAGACTTCCTCACCAGTCCTCTCCCTCACTTACAGTCCCGACGGCTCCTGGCTGGCCGCCGGCCTTAACGCAGGGTCCATTCTGGCCTGGAATACCGCTGAGCCCGATGCCAAACCGAAGGAGATCCTCGGCCGGCACCTTTCGGGCGTTACGGCGCTGGCATTCAGTCCCGACAGTAAGACGATCGCCTCGGCAGCCTACGACAAGACCATCCGGCTGGCCGGGTTCCCCGATCCCGAGGCAAACCCTGTGGCCATCGAAAACCATGAAAGCTGGGTATACGGCACCCTGTTCACGCCCGACGGCGGACGGCTCATCTCCTGCAGCGCCGACAAAACCATCCGGATCTTCACCACCCGTAATGAAACCCTGGCCGGCAACCTGCGGAAAAAGCTTACCCGCAACATGACGCCCGACGAATGGAAACGGCAGGTGGGTTCCGACATCCCCTATGAGAAAACCCGTGACGACCTCCCCATTGCCGTGAACAGCAACAAAATACCGAACTGACTATGAACCGGATCTATATGCCTGAAAAACTTTGCCGGGCACTGCGGGTTGTGGTGCTGGCAACCCTCGCCATGCCCTTTGCGGCCAGGGCCCAGGAGTGCAGCGACGTATCGCTCAATGAGGCCCGCAAATCCTATGAGATCGGCAAATTTGCCGAAGTGATCGGATCGCTGACACCCTGCGTGGAGAGCGGCTTCAGCGAAAAGCAGAAGATCGAGGCCTACCGCCTGCTGGCAATGACCTGGCTCGCCATCGACTCCACGGAGCGGGCCGGCATCGCAACGGGCTTCCTGCTCCAGATCAACCCAACCTACGAAGCCAACCTGTTCGATCCGCCCTCGTTCATCCGTCTGGTAAACAGCATGAAAGTCTCCGGCGGTGCACAGGTGGTCACCTCGGTATCGAAAAAGGCGGAATCCATCTACGAGGCCCCGGCCACCATCGTGGTAATCACCCGCGACGACATCCGGAAACGCGGCTACAACGACCTGGTTGAGCTGCTCAGGGACGTGCCCGGCTTCGACATGGCCATGTTTTACGGTCCCGAATATGCCAACATTTACCAGCGTGGTTTTCGCCAGAACAATACCGAAAAAACGCTGCTGCTCTTCGACGGCATCGAGGAGAACGACCTCTGGACCAACTGGGCCTACATCGACCGCCAGTACCCGCTGTCAAACATCGAGCGCGTGGAAATCATCTACGGCCCGGCGTCCACCATGTACGGGCCGAACGCCTTTGCCGGTGTCATCAACGTGATCATGCAGAACTCCACCGATGCCATTAAGCCGGGCCGCAACATCGGTGTAAGCGCGAATGCCGCTTACGGGACCTACAACACCAAAACGGCCGACCTGAGCGTATCAGGCAAATACCGGAGCATCTCGATGACAGTTACCGGCCGGCTCTATCACTCCGACGAGCACGACCTGTCGGTTCAGGAATATTTCGATTACGACCCGTCCTATTACGACGGGGTGGATTACAACAAGCTGATGGGTATGGCCACCGGTGCGAAACAGTACCTCACCGCCGGCAAGCTGCCCTTTTCGCATCCCTTTTACCAGCTTTCGGCCGACTCGAGCCAGCTGAGCCTTACTGCGGCCGGCATCGAGGCTGCCCGCAACCTCGACAAATCCGCTTACGGGATGAGCCTGGGCGGGGCACCGATCGGGTTTTCGAACAAAACCAACAGCGGACTGCTGAATGCGAAGATCAAGATCGGCAACTTCACCGCCGGGTTCCAGACCTGGAAGTATTTCCGCGGCGGGACAACACAGTATACCGACACCTATGTGGCCGGATCCGACAACGGTTTCAACTGGGTGCCGGCGCTCACCTATTTTTTCACCAAATATGAAAACCAGGTGAGCGAGAAGCTCTTCTTCTCCAACCTCACCTCGTTCCGGTACCACGCCGTAAGCGATGAAACCGCCTTCGGCTCGCTGTCAAACTACGCCCGCGGCAACAAGAAGCTCACCGACCTCGTGGCCGGCCGTTCGCCGGTTTGGAGCCTCCTTCATATGTACGAGCTATCGAAGCAGCTGCGGTCGGAATTCAAGACCATTTACCGCCCCTCCTCGCGCTTCGACATCGTATCCGGTATCGAGATCCGCAACAGCACCCTCCAGGGAGCCTACTACACAAGCCTCTCCCCGTACGTGCAGGACTCGGCCACCGTGAACCCGCAGCCCTATGGCGGAAACGAATACAACGTCTGGGACATCGGCGCCTATACGCAGGGTACCTGGCAGGCGTTGCGGAACCTCAAAATCACCGCCGGTCTCCGCTACGACTTCAACCGGGTGCGGTCGAGCGGCGGGTTCGGCAACGAATTCAGCCCCCGGCTGGCCGCGGTATACTCGCCCGGCAAATTCACCGCAAAGGCGGTCTATTCACGCGGGATCATGAACGTATCCAACTGGACAAAATATTCCGAGGTAGGGGGCCGTATCGCCAACCCGATGCTCAAAACCGAGAACATCCAGAACTTCGAGATCAGCGGCGGCTACCGGCTCAGCAAGGCCTTTCAGGCTGATGTATCCGTCTATCGCAGCTACATCGACAATGTGGTGGGCACCCGAAAACTCGAATCAGGAAAGCTCCAGAACCAGAACGTCGGTGTGTTTGTCATCACCGGCCTGCAGGCCAATGCACTGTACCAGGCCAACAAGCTGACCGCCTATTTCAACTATACTTTCTGCGACCCGAGGCAAACCTTTTCTGAAACGGGCGAAGTCAACAACCGGGTGGGCGACATCTCGAGCCATCAGGTAAATATTGGTGCCGACCGGCTCTTTTTCGACCGGCTGAATGTCGACCTGCGGATGAACTTCACCGGCAGGCGGCCCACGGGTGAAGGAACATCCGTTCCCCTCAATTTCGATGAGTTCCCTGCCGTGGCCATCTTCAACAGCGCCATCACGTACACCGCCAAAAAACTGGTGCCGGGATTTTCGGTCCAGTTGGTATGCAATAACATCCTCAACACCAACTATTACCATCCGGGCACTAAAGCGGCCGACGGCGTCAACAGTGCAACGGCCATCCTTCAGCGGGGCAGGCATTTCCTGCTCCGGTTATCCTATGACTTTTAACGTAATACCCTATCATGCCTGAATTCAGGAAGATCATAAGCGCCGATACCCTCTGGGGTGAACTCTGGGAACCCGCCAGGCCTAAAACCAATAACGGCAGCGGCCTCCGCGTGGTCCTTTTCATCAGCTGCAACTGCGGCGACAATGTGCTTAAAAACCTCTGGGAATATGAAAAACGGTATCCCCATCTGCTGAACATCGTTGGCGTAGCTACCGATGACCCGGTTGACCCGGCCGCCAGAATCACCCTTAAGAAGCGGATCTGGAGCCAGTACCGGGCCGAAGAGCGGAGCATGCTCAAGGATAAGCTGGTGAACACCTGCATGGAGATAGGGATACCCTGCTATACCGGTGCCGTTAAAACGGACTACTTCCGCGAAATGTACAAAGCCTGGAACCCCGAGGTGCTCATCATGTTCTGCTTCGGCCAGTGGCTGGACCCGTTCATTTTCGGCTATCCTAAGCGCGGCGCCTACAACCTGCACCCGTCTGACCTGCCGAAAAAGATCGGGGCAGGAACCCAGCCTTTCCAAAATGCCATTCAGAGCGGCCGCAAATCGGCCCCGCTGGTCATCCACCTGATCGGTGAGCTCATCGACATGGGGCCGATCGTCGGGCTCTCGCCGCAGGTAAACATCATGCTGGCCAACGGCACCTATCCGGCAAGCCTCCTCACGCTCCTCGAAAAGATCACCAGCATCGGTGGCTGGATGTGTGTTCAGCTGGTTCACGAGATCATCGGGATGAAGATCCGCGGTGAGAACGGCCCTGCCGTCTGCATTGATTTCAGGGGCCTCATGAGCGAAGCTGTACGGAATCAGCTGCAGGTACCTGCCGTGGACGATATCACGGAAATGTATACCGTACCCCCTCATCACCTCTTAACGAACTGACACGGCCGTTATGGAAAAGAAAGAGTGGCTCACAAAAATCCTGAATATCCGGCGCGAGGAATTAAAGCCGGTGTTCCTGATGATGGTATTCTCCTTCTTCATCGGTCTCTCCCTTACTTTCTATTTCACAGCCTCCAACGCCATCTTCCTCAAGCATTTTCCGCCGCGGATGATCCCCATCTCCTTCATCGCTTCGGGGCTCATCGTATATATTGCCTGGTGGCTGTTTTCGAAAATCGACAAAAAGGCGAGCCTTTCGCTGCAGGTAACGGTAAAGTTCATTTTCGTATTCCTCAGTGTGCTGGCCATCAGTATCGGTGTATGGATGTTCGACAGCAAGGTTCTCGCATTCATCCTCTACACCTGGGTTCGGGTGATGGTCTACATCACCCTGGTAAACTTCTGGGGTCTGGCCGGCCGGCTCTTCAACATCCGGCAGGGGAAACGCATCTTCAGCCTCATCAGCGTTGGGGAGGTAGTGTCGATCATCATCGGATACTTCTCAATTCCGTTTATTCTTAAGGTAGTGAAGGTGTCCGACGTTCTATTCCTGGCTTCCGGCTCCCTGTTCATCTGTGTGGTGGTGGTGATCCTTATCTTCCGCACTTTCAAAACCCAGCTGCCGGCAGGCAGGCCGCAACCGCCAAAGGCTGTAGTCGCCAGCGAATGGAACTACTGGAACCTGCTTAAGAAGCCCTATTTCCGGCTGATATCCCTGATGGCCCTGCTCCCGATCTTCGGGTACCTGTTTGTTGATTACCTGTTTCTGGCGCAGCTCAAGAAGGAGTTTGTGAACGACCCGGCCACGATTGCCCGTTTCCTTGGTATTTTTCTCGGCTTCCTGGCTGTGCTGGAACTGCTGTTCAAGCTTTTCTCGGGCCGTCTGCTCAACAAGTACGGGTTAAAACCCTCCCTGCTGGCGCTCCCGGTCATCCTACTCTTCAGCATATTCCTGGCGGCCGTTTTCGGCACGGCCTACGGCACAGTCGGCATGTTCTTCTCGTTCATCGCTCTTGCACGACTGTTCGAGCGGTCGATCCGCGGTTCGGTGTATGAACCGGGCTTTCAGTTGCTCTACCAGCCGGTCCCCACCGAGCAGCGCCTGCCTTTCCAGAACCAGATCGAAGGGATTCCCAAGGCGAGCGGCACCGTGCTCACCGGCGTCGTCATCCTTGCCTTTTCATCCATCCCCTGGTTCAACCTTGTCTGGTTCAACTGGCTCTTCATCATCGTTCTGGGCCTCTGGATATGGGTTGCCTACCGGATGTACGAGGAGTACCGGAACATGATCAAGAGCAAGCTGAGCAACCTGAAGAAGGAGGGGCAGCAGGAAGTTGATCCGATGGACACGGTTATCCGCAACGCCTTCGAACGGAACGGCGAGGAGCAGTACCCGAAACTGATCCGTTTTTTCGAAAAGAGTGAACCCGGCGGCATCCGCCATGCCCTGGAAGGCACTAAGGCTTTCAGCTATGTCCGGGCCCACGAGCCCGAAGAGCGCCCATTCGGTTACCTCACCGATCTCGCCCGCTCGGAAGAGGTTTGGGAACGGATTGAAGCCGCCCGCCTGCTGGGCAGCTCAGGCCGGTACAACACCTACAAGCTGCTCATCAGCCTGCTGAAAGATCCCGATCCCGACGTGCGGAAGGCTGCAATCATCTCCTCGGGCCGCATCCGCCGCGTAGAGCTCTGGCCCTGGATCATCGAAAACCTCACCGTTCCCGATTATGCCCATGCCGCCGGCATCGCGGTGCAGATGATCGGGGAGCCTATCCTTCAGGATGTCGACCGCTACTTCGAAAAGATCGGCCACCACCCGGAGGCGCAGCTCCGTATCCTTAAGATTTATGGACTCATCGGCGGGCCCGAAGCCGTTAAAAAGCTGCGCGACAAGATCTACCACCCCAACCATGACATACGGTTCCAGGTGCTCCTGTCGCTCAGCGATCTCGATTATCACGCCGCGCAGTCGGAGATCCTCTTCATCAAGCAAATCATTGAGGATGCCGTAGAAACCATGGTATGGACAATGGCTTCGCTGGTGGATATCGGCGCCGGACCTGCGTCGTTTAATCTCCAGCAGGCTCTCCTGCAGGAGCTCGAGGAGAAAAAAGAGCAGCTCTTCCTGCTGCTCTCCCTGCTGTACGACTCCAAAACGATTGGCCATATCCGCGAGCACATCGAGAGTACCGACAACAATGCCAAAATTTATGCGCTGGAAATCAGCGATATGATGATTTCGGATGACATCAAGGAGCTCTTCTTCCCCATTTTCGAGGATCTGCCGCTCCACGAGCGGCTCAACCGGTTCGCCATCCGGTTCCCGCAGGAGAAGCTGGGAACCGAAGAGCGGCTGGCGGAGATCATCAACAAGGATTACTCCAGCATCAACCGCTGGACCAAAGCCTGCGCCCTCGACATGCTTGCCCGACTGGCGGGCGGGGCTTCCGGCACTGCCGCCGGGCTGCTGGCCGCCAATCTGGTGAACCCCGATCCGCTCCTCGGTGAACTCGCCGCCTGGGCGCTCTATAGCAAGTACCGCGGTTACTACGATGAAACCATCGCGAGATTCGAAAAAAGCAGCAATCGCCTCATCCCGGTCATAGTAAGGAAAATGGCGCTGCTGGAAAGCCGTACCGATATACTTATTTTTGATAAGATACTGATTCTCAGGGATACCGAGCTTTTTGCCCTGGTCAACGAAACCGTTCTTCTCAATCTGTTCGCGGGTTTCCGTGCCGCAGAGCCGGATCCGGACACCCTCACGATTACGTCGGACAGCGGGTTTACCCTCCGGGTTCCTTCAGAAAACCTGTTCGAGATGATGACGGGCAACCCGATGATGACCGAACGCTATCTCCGTTTGTATGTATTGAATAACCATGCCTAAACGCAGGAACATGAAAAAATTGGCCATTCCTTTCCTCCTGATCCTGATTGCCGGGATCGCCGCGGGACAAACCACCGGCGGGAATGAGCAGGGATTTCCTTTTGTGAGGAACTACACGGCTACCGAATACAGGGCCCATGCCCAGAACTTCGCCATTGTGCGTGATCCCTCGGGGATGGTGTATGCCGGCAACTTTGCCGGCGTGCTGCAGTTCGACGGCACCCGTTGGCGCCTGATCCCTACGGAGCGTACCACGCGGGTTTCTGCGCTGGGTGTTGATGCCGCGGGCACTATCTATGTCGGGGCCCTGGGCGAGGCCGGCATCCTCGAGGCCGATGCACGCGGGAATATGGTTTTCAGGAGCCTGATCGACTCCGCCGCGGCCATTCCCGCCTTTCAGGAGGTATTGCAAATATATCCCTCAGCCGAAGGGGTATGGTTCATCACCCGCAAGGCCATTTTACAGTGGAATTCCGGTAAAATGGCGATGTGGCAGCCTTCCGATGAGGTCATGTCGGGCTATTTTGTTAATCAGACCCTCTACCTGCAGGTCCGCAACAAGGGGCTGGTTACGTTCCGCAACGGGCAAACGGAGCCGGTGGCAAAGGGTGAACTGGTGACCGGCGCCATCGAGGTGATGGCCATGCTCCCTTATCCGGGCGGGCAGGCGCTGCTGGCCACCGGTACGCAGGGGCTCTATCTTCTGGATGGGGCAGGCGTGCGGAAATTCGCCACGCCGGAAGACGGATTTTTCATGGAGAATCTCATCAACTGTGCCGTGATGCTTGGCGACGGCACGTATGCCATTGGCACTTCTCGCAAGGGGGTGATCATTATCGGGAGCGACGGCAGTCAGCGGCAGCTGATCGACAAAAAGGCTTCGCTGCACAACGAATATGTGCAGGCGCTTTATTCCGACAACAGCAATCTGTTGTGGGCCGCGCTGAACAATGGCATCGCCCTGATCGAGACCCCGTCGGCACTCTCCTATTTCGACGACCTGTCGGGCCTCAACGGGGCAGTGATACAGGTGCTGCGGCACCGGGGAAGGCTTTACGCCTCCACCTATCAGGGGCTCTTTTACTTCGCCGGCCAGTCGGCAGGGTTCCTGCCCGTACCCGGCATACTAACTGCCTGCTGGAACATGGTGCCGTTTGGCAACGACCTGCTGGCAGCCACTTCACAGGGCGTATTCCAGGTGAGCGGCGATAAGGTAAAACGCATCCGCGAGGGATTTACCCTGGCGCTGGCCGTCTCTTCCGCCGATCCAACGCTGGTATACGGCAGCGAGATGGGCTCCTTCTGGAGCATGAAACAGGCCGGCGGCTCCTGGAAATATACTGAGCTGGCACGTTCCGACGAGGAGGTTCGCCGGCTGATCGAGGATTCGGAAGGAAACATCTGGGGTTCCACCCTCACCAAAGGAATTTTCCGTTATCTGCCGAAGGAGAATAAAATGGAGTATTTCGACAGCGGATCGGGGCTGCCTGATGCCGGGGGAGGCTCCATCAATCTCATTGGCGGCCAGATGAATGTAGCCACCCGCAGCGGGGTGTTCCGCTTCGACAGCGCCACGCACGCGTTCAGTGCGCTGGCGCTGGTGAAACCGGATACAACTGCCGAAAGCCCCTGGTACTCCGTTATTCGCGAGGATAGCCGCGGCGACCTCTGGGTGAACGGTGGCGATGAAAGCCACCTGATGCTCCTGCAGAAAAAGGGCGACTACCACGAACCCTTCAGTCTGCCCTTTCTGCCTGTTGCCGACTATGTCATCTGGGATATCTTTCCCGAAACCGGCGGGGTAACCTGGTTCGGCGGTCCCGATGGACTGATCCGCTATGACCCGTCGGTGAACAGCCTCAGACCCGATCCGCAGCCGACCCTCATCCGGGAGATCGCCTCCACGGGTGATACCGTCATATTTGCCGGAAACAGGGCCCCGGGAGCCGCCGCAACTGTTGAGGCGCGCGTATTTAACTACCACGACAACTCAATCGGTTTCGCCTTTTCGGTGCCGTTCTGTGCGGCAAGGGGAGAAAACAGGTACCAGTACATGCTGGAAGGTTTCGAAGATACCTGGTCCGACTGGTCCACCGCAACGCAGAAAGAATATACCAACCTGCCGAAGGGCAAGTACACCTTCCGCGTGAGGGCCGGCAATGTGTATGGAATCACTGCCGGTGAGACGGAATTCCGATTCACTGTTCTCGCGCCCTGGTACACCACCCTCTGGGCCATAGTATTCTATTTGCTCCTCGCTGCCGGCATCATCTACCTGTTTGTAGTCATCCGCAACCGTCAATTAATCAAGGAGAAACGCATTCTTGAACAGCGCATTGCCGACCGTACCGCTGAGGTGGTTCAGCAGAAAGAGGAGATCGTGAAGCAGTCGGAAGAGCTCGCCAACAAAAACGATGAACTGGAAAAGATCAACATTGCCGTTAAGTCGATCAACTCCGAACTCAAATTCGAAAACCTGCTCCAGTCACTGCTCGAAAAGATGAAGGTGATGAAATCGGTTGAGAAATCAACCGCGCTCGTTTTCGACAAAAATGAGAACGTGTTCCGGTTCAAGGCCAGCTTCGGCTGGGATGTGCAGCAGCTTGCCGCTATGCGGATGACGCTGGAGCAGGCCGAGCAACGGTATATCAAGGATGCCCGCGAGATTTATGAGGATATATTCCTGAAAACCGACTTCAGCGGCTGGGCGCCGCTGAACATTCCGAACGCCCCCACTGCGGCCAAATCCATGCTTGTGGTGGTGATCCGGGTGGAGAACCGCGTGGATGCCTTTGTGATCCTGCAGAACATGAACAGGGAGAACGCTTTCGAAGCACGCGACCTGAGCTTCATCCGCAACTCAAAGGAACATATCATTTCTGCCTTTATCCGGACGCGCATTCTGGAAGATCTCGAACTCACCCTCCAAAACCTCAAGGAGGCCCAGGATCAGCTTGTGCAATCGGAGAAGCTCGCCTCGCTCGGCGCGCTCATCGCCGGCATCGCACATGAGATCCAGAACCCCCTCAACTTCGTAAACAACTTCTCGGCCCTCTCGGCCGACCTTGCAGATGAGCTTCAGGAGACGCTCCGCGACATCCGGGAGGCGATCCCCGAGGATAAATATGCCGATATGGAGGAGGTTGCCGGCATGATCAGGGGCAACGTCACCAAGATCCATGAGCACGGCAAGCGGGCCGAGAGCATCGTAAAGGGGATGCTCCAGCACTCCCGCGGACGGTCGGGCGAATTCGAGCAGGTGAGTATCAACAACATGGTATCGGAATACGTGAACCTCGCCTATCACGGCATGCGCGCCAAGGATAAGAATTTCAACACGGCGATCCGCACGAACCTCGACCCCGAGGTAGGGATGGCCGCCATCATCCCCCAGGACCTGAGCCGTGTGGTGCTCAACATCGTAAACAACTCCTGCTATGCACTCGATGAGAAGATCAGGAAAAACATCGCGGGTTTCAACCCGGAGGTCACCGTCACCACCAGGAAAGTGAAGAATATGATCGAGATCCGCATCCGCGACAACGGCACCGGCATCCCGGCGCATGTGCGGGAGAAGATCTTCAATCCCTTCTTCACCACCAAGCCTGCCGGTCAGGGTACGGGGCTTGGCCTCTCCCTAAGCTTCGACATCGTCACCCAGATCCACAAGGGCAAGCTGGAGGTTGAGTCGCAGGACGGGGAATTCACCGAATTCATCATCACCATTCCCGAAAAGCAATCCTGATCTGTTACTCCCTAACGCATGAAGAAAATCACGCTCCTCCTTACCGGCTGCCTCCTCATCGCACAGATGGCCGGGGCGCAGGCCATTTTCAAGATCAATCAGTACAACATCATCTACAACAACGCCTTCATGCCGGTGATGACGCTGTTCACCAACTACCCGCTGGGAAAGAACATCAGCATCGCCAGCTACTTTTATGTGAACGCCTGGCCAAAAGCCGGCAGCTGGGGCGAGGGCCTTGCCGGGCCGGTATGGACCCCGGTGAAGGGCATCTCGGTAGGGGTGCTCGGAGGCATCCAGTCGAACGAAGACCAGATATTCCGGGTGTCGCCCATTGCATTGGTGAACCGGGGCCGTTTCTCCTTTCTGGGGGCCTTCGAGTTTGGCGGCAAGCGCTACCGCTGGGATTGCATGGGTTTTTACCAGTTCGGGCCGGTGAAGCTCGGAGCCGAGCTGATCCGCTATTACTCGATGTATGCGGCGGGTCCGCGGGCGGAGCTCACCTTCCTGAAGGCTCAGCCCATAACGGTGTTTTACAGCGCGTTGTGGGACTGGGGTGGTCAGAAATACGCATCGATGTTCGGGGTGTTTTCGACGTTCGGGGGAAAGGTTAGGCCATCCGTGTAAGGAAAACGATCCCCGCCTTCGCGGGGATGACAGAAGAAGGCCTGCGGGGGAATGACAGGCAGCACGGGTAAGGGTGACGGTCCCCGCCTTC
>CAYWHP010000107.1:0-12715 GCA_964457845.1 uncultured Porphyromonadaceae bacterium
GAGATTCGAACGCCAGTTTTGAATTCAGAAGCAACAAAATCAAGAGGTTGTTGATTGTACCCTCTCCCTGATATTGCCATTCGAAATTCAAAACTGGTGTTCGAATCTCAAACATCCATCCTGTAATCTGAATACTTCAATTCTTATTATTTCTGCGGTCCGTCGAACTGAGCCCACGCAAGCGCGCTTGCGCCTAACACCGCGGAATTCTTCGAGTTCAGCCCTGAAGCGAGCAGCTTCACCTTTCCCCGGTAGATGGACAGCAGGTTCTCCTCAAATGCCTTGATGGTGGGCTCCATGATCAGTCCCTTGGCCAGTGTCAGCCCTCCGAAAAGGAAGATGGCCTCCGGATTGGTGTGGGCCACCAGGTCGGCGAGTTTAAGGCCGAGCATTTCGCCGGTATGCTGAAAAGCGCGTTTGGCAAGGATATCGCCGTGCTCTGCCGCTTCGGCAATGCCCAGGGAAGTCATGTCATTAAAGCTGACATCCCGCAGTACGGAATCCTCGATGGAGTCGGACATGATTTTGAACAGGGTCCGCTTGAGTCCTGTAGCGGACACATACGTTTCGAGGCAGCCGTGCCGGCCGCATCCGCACTCGCGGTTGTTGCTGCCCGGGCGCACAATGGTGTGACCGACTTCCCCGGCAAATCCGTCCTGTCCATACAGCAGTTTCCCGTCGACAACGATTCCGCTTCCGAGGCCGGTGCCCAGCGTAATGACAACAAAATTTTTCATGCCTTTGGCGGCGCCATAAACCATTTCCCCAACAGCAGCGGCGTTGGCATCGTTTGTCACCAAAATCGGCAGGTCGATGTGCTGGTGAAGCAAGTCAGCCAGCGGGGTGATACCCTTCCAGGGCAGGTCGGCAGGCTCCTCGATGGTACCCCGGTTGATATTTCCCATCGGCGCGCCGATTCCGATACCGATAATCTCCACTCCATGCACGAGGCTCCTTTTCATCAGTTTGATCTTCTCGGCCAAAGCACCAACAAAAACCTCGGGTTGAGGAAAGACAGACGTAGACAGGCGATCCTCCGCCAGAAAGTTGCCGGAACGGTCAACAAACGCCAGATCGGTGTTTGTTCCACCGATGTCAATACCAAGTGCTACTTTATTCATAATATTGTATGTTAGGTAAGGTGCCCCGGCTTTCAGCGGGAAGATAACCTGCTGACTGCCCACCCGCTAAAGTTAATCATAATCGCTTTATTGGACATTTCAATATTTTATTTACTTTTCACGACTAATCTAAGAATGACCTATGCGAAACCTCCTTATACTGGGCATGTTATTGCTCACCGTATCGGCGTGCAAGCCGAAAACAACTACCAATCAATCAATTGCAAACAACGAGCCGGTGGTTGTCGAGTTGTCCATTACCGGCATGTCCTGCATGGGTTGCGTCGAAACCGTCCGGTCGAGCATCACACAGATGCAGGGCATTGACACGGTTACCGTTTCTCTTGAAAAGGCGAATGCACTGGTCACCTTCCGGCCTTCCGTGACCGACACGGCCAGTATACGAAAAGCCGTTGAACTAAACGGATACAAGGTGGTAAAGAGTGTCCAGACCGGGCATTAAGCGATTTGTGGAAGGATTAGTACGTTAACAACGCGAAGATTATGGAAGAAGAAAACAAGGATCGGGTTCCGGAAATCGGGGATGATATCAAACGGACCTCCCGCAAGGAGTTCATGAAGAAATTCGGTCTGTATGGAGCAGCTACCGTAGCAGGTTCTGCAGCCCTGTACATGGGTGCCAAATTCCAGAACAGCAAATCTGATGGGGAAATGGTAAAGGTACTGACTGCTGACAACCGGCTGGTTGAAGTGCCGCGGGCCCAGCTTGAGGCAACAAACCCATCGGTTAAGTACCTCTTAAAAAAGGGACGTGAAGGGATTCCGGGCCGCAAATGGGTGATGGTGGTTGACCTTGCCAAGTGCAGAAACGCACGGAAATGTGTTACCGAGTGCCAGAGTGCCCACCATCTCCGTCCGCATGAGTACCATATGAATACCCTTTCGATGCAGGAATCGAAAGATACCGCTCCCTACTTCATGCCAAAAACCTGCCAGCATTGCGATAATCCGCCATGCGTTTCGGTTTGCCCGGTTGATGCCACCTATAAGCGGCCCGACGGGATCGTTCTGATCGATAATGAACGGTGCATCGGCTGCAGGTTTTGCATGGCAGCCTGCCCCTACTCAGCCAGGATGTTTCACTGGCAGGATCCCCAGAATGCAGCGGAGGATAAGGATCTTACCTATAATGTTGAGCTCAATGTTCCTCAGAAAAAAGGTACAATTTCGAAATGTCTGTTCAGTGCCGACAGGTGCAGGGAAGGCAAACTGCCCTATTGCGTTAGTGCCTGTCCGAACGGTGTCTATTATTTCGGCGACGAGAACGAAGATGCCGTCACGAACGGAACCACGAAGGAGACGGTTAGCTTAAGCGAACTCTTGCGGAACAATGCCGGCTACCGGTTGATGCCGGAACTGGGCACCGAACCGCGGGTTTATTACCTGCCGCCAAAAAACCGGTTGTTCGATTTCCCTGAAGAGAGCCTTCCCGACGACGAACACGATAAACACGCCTAATCCTGATCACCCATGGAACCGGTAAACCATTACAAGAACGCGGACCCCGCAAAAATCGACAAGGTAGCTTCCGACCTGCTGCGTACGGTGCGCCTCAACAAGTCGTTTCTGGCCTGGATGACTATCCTCTTCATCGTGCTGGCCATCTGCCTGTTCGGTTACACGATCCAGCTGCGCAAGGGACTGGGCGTGACAGGATTACGTGACATCACGAGCTGGGGAATGTATATTGCAAACTTCGTCTTTTTTGTAGCCTCTTCGCTCATCGGGATGCTTATCAGTTCGGTTCTTGGACTGATCGGGATTAAATGGATCAAGCCGATCGTCAGGATTTCCGAAATTATCGCCATCGGCTTCGCGGCAGTCGCCGGCCTCGTAATCATCTCCGACATGGGACGCCCGGACAGGTTTCTGAATCTTTTCCTCCACGGCAGGATTCAATCGCCGATCCTCTGGGACGTCACGGTGGTTACAACCTACCTGATCGTCAGTCTTCTACTGTGGCTTCTACCCATGATACCTGATCTGGCAATTGCAAAAACCCGGATGGACCATGCTCCGAAGTGGCTTCGGCAGGTTTATGAACTCCTTTCGTTCAAATGGGCTCACACCGATGAGCAATACAACATTCTATTCCGCATGATCCGTGTTTTGCTGATCCTTATCGTGCCGCTGGCCTTCGGGATCCATACGGTAACCTCCTGGCTTTTTGGCGTCACCCTGCGGGCAGGCTGGGACAGTACGATTTTCGGCCCCTATTTTCTTAGCGGGGCCTTTGTCGCCGGCTCAGCAGCGCTCATCATCGCCATGTATTTCTACCGGCTGAATTTCAAACTCAGTGAATATCTCAGGGAAGAGCATTTTAACAAGATGGGGCAGCTTCTCGGGCTGGTGGCCATCATCTATTTCTATTTTAACCTTAATGAATTCCTGATCCCAGGCTATAAAATGAAGAAGTTCGATGCAGTTCACCTGCACAATCTCTTCTCAGGGGGCCATGCGGTGCTCTTTTGGGCGACACAGCTGCTGGGCCTGGTGATCCCCATATTCCTCGTTTTCTTCAGGAAAATGCGTAAGCCGTTGCCGCTGACCATAATTTCCGGATTCGTACTGGCCGGGGCCTGGCTCAAACGGTACCTGATCGTGGTGCCCACACAGGAGCATCCGTTTCTGCCGGCTCAGAATTATCCGGGTGAATGGATCATTTACAAGCCTACACTCATCGAGATCGGAGTAACTGTTGCGGCATTTCTGCTTGTGCTGATCATCATCACCACCCTGTCTAAACTATTTCCTGTTATCCCTATCGCGGAACACCTTGAGGCCGAAGAGGAGGCTCCCATCAGGAAGGCCGGCGGAACAAAAAATATCAGGAAAGCCACAATGATTGCACTGCTGATCGGATTGCCTGCTTTGGGCATGGCTCAGGCGCAGCCCTGGGTGGTGCCGGCCGAAAGGAAGGCCCGTCTGGCGGACAGCACTTTTACCGATGCAACCCGCTCTGCAGGGATGCAGGTTTACCAGATAAACTGCAAATCGTGCCACGGCGACCCCGGAAAAAATAACGTAAGCAAACTGGTGCCCATCCCTCCCGACCCGGTATCACCGCAGATGCAGCAGAATACTGACGGCGACCTGTATTACAAGCTACAGGAAGGCCGCGGGGCAATGCCTGCTTTCAGGAACTCATTAACCTCCAAGGAACTCTGGCAAGTAATAGCTTATTTGCGAAGCTTTAACAAAGAATACGTTCAGGAGGTCGCAAAAAAGACCACAGGAACCAATACAAGGTTCAGCCAGATGCAAATCGACCTGTCGCTGCCAACCGATTCAACGGTACTTGCCCTGGTCACCGGTATCGAGAATGGTGCACGTGTGCCTGTTCCGGCGGTGGATGTTCAATTGTACGTCCTGAGGTATTTCGGTCATCTCCCAATCGATGAAGCACATACAACCGATGCATCGGGAAGGGCGATCTTCCTGAAGCCCGGCCGTCTGCCTGGTGACACACTCGGCAGGGTTAAGCTGCATGCCCGTTTCAGCGACGAGGACCAGTTCGGCGCCATTGAGGAGGACACGCTGCTGGCAGCGGGCACTCCGTTACATCCCGTGAGCCTTACTGCCAAACGCTCCATGTGGAATGTTGTCGAAAAAGCCCCCCTCTGGCTGCTGATCGCCTACCCGGCGGGCCTGCTCACCGTGATGGCCGTATTGGGCTGGATACTTCTGCAACTGAGAACCATCTTTTATATAGGAAAACGGGAGGAAGAAAAACTTAACCCCGAGGAATAACAATACACCGTAAACCTGAAACCTTTAAATAAATAAAAATGAATGCTTTAACTACCATCGGCCGGATTCTGTATGCATTGCCATTCGCCGTATTTGGAATCAATCATTTCATAATGAAGGATTTCTACATGGGCGAATTAACCTCCTTCATCCCTTTCGGGGGATACATGATTCTGCTGACCGGCGTTATATTGATCCTGACCAGCGTTTCCATCATGACGAAAAAATTCATCAAGGTAAGCACGCTCACTTTGGCAGCCATGTTGTTTCTCTTCATTGCCACCATTCATATTCCACAGCTCTTCGATGAGAGCAAACACATGATTGCGATGATTGCTCTGCTGAAGGACCTCAGCCTGCTGGGCGGCAGCCTGATGATCGCCGGAATGACCAAAAACGAGTAAACGGACTTAACAAATCTATCAAAATGAGACGCGCGGGGATTTTTATTCTGATGTTGATCACCCTGGCCGGGTATGGTCAGGATGACCTGCCCAAACCTGTAAAGGTAGAGGTTGGTATTGTGGAGCAACTTGGCACAACCATCCCCATGGACCTGAAGTTCCTAAATGAAAAGGGAGATACGGTAACATTGCGGCAGCTTATCGACAAACCTACAGCCCTGTCGTTTTTCTATGCCGACTGTCCAAGCATCTGTGGCCCTTTTCAGGCTGGAATTTCGGAGGTCATCTCGAAAGTTGATGCGAAACTTGGCACTGATTACCAGGTGATCCTGATCAGTTTCAATCCGCTGGATGATCCCGTCAAGGTAAGCCGGACGAAAAAAAACTATGTTCAGGAAATACCGGAGGAACAGCGTGGTTCATGGCACTATCTCACCGGCTCGCAAGAGAATATCGCCACAATTACTGCTGCGGTGGGATACTATTTCAAGCCTGCCGGTTTGGATTTTGCCCACCCATCGGCGCTTATCATCCTGAGTCCTGAAGGAAAGATAACCCGTTACCTTTTCGGGATCAGTTTCCTCCCCTTCGACTTGAAAATGGCAATTATTGAGGCGCAGAAAGGCCTTCCTCGGCCAACAATCAACAAGGTTCTCGAGTATTGCTTCTCCTACAATGACACCAGTCACTCCTATACCCTACAGGTAACCCGGATAGTTGCAACCATAACCATTCTCATTGCACTGGTTGTGTTCCTGGTCCTGGTTTTGAAGAAAAAAAGAAAACAGCTAATTGATTAAATGATGAATAACAGCGAAACCCATGCCCAGGTAAGTTACCTGGAACACCAGGGAAAGTATAAGGGACTGCTCGGGTGGCTAACTTCGACCGACCATAAGCGGATCGCCCTGCTTTACATGTATTGCATCATTGTGTTCTTTTTTGTTGCCGCCTTTCTGGGTCTGCTGATGACCATCGAGAAGATGCGGCCGGGCCAGGATATCATGAATGCGCAGGTTTACAACGGGTTGTTTACCGTACATGGGATCATCATGATCTTCATGATCGTCATCCCTGGCCTTGCGGCCGTATTCGGCAACTTTGCACTGCCCCTTCTGATTGGGGCACGCGATGTTGCTTTCCCAAAGCTGAACCTCTTCTCGTGGTACCTTTACGTTACCGGTGCCATTCTGGCTGTGCTTTCGCAGTTACTGAAAGGCGGACCGCCGGATACCGGATGGACCTTTTATGTTCCCTACAGCTCACAAACGTCGACAAACGTCATAGTGGCCCTCACTGCGGCCTTCATTCTCGGATTTTCGAGCATCCTTACCGGCCTTAACTTTATTGTCACCATACACCGGATGAGGGCACCGGGCATGACCTGGTTCAAGATGCCCCTTTTCCCGTGGGCGCTTTACGCAACATCCTGGATACAGGTACTTGCCACGCCAATTGTCGGCATCACCCTGCTGATGGTAATCGCCGAACGATTGTTTCAGATCGGATTTTTTGATCCGGCGCTAGGGGGTGACCCGGTGCTGTTCCAGCATCTTTTCTGGATATATTCCCATCCGGCGGTTTACATTATGATCCTTCCGGCTATGGGGGTGATCACCGAGATCTTCCCCACATTCAGTCAGAAGCCGGTTTTCGGGTATGGCGCCATTGCCATATCGAGCCTCGCGATAGCCTTTGTTGGCTACTTCGTATGGGGACACCACATGTTCACTTCGGGAATCAGCTACTGGTCGAAGTGGTTTTTCTCCTTCCTCACCTTCATTGTGGCGGTACCGAGTGCCATCAAAGTATTCAACTGGATCAGCACCATGTACGGCGGATCGATCGATATGAAGCCGCCGCTGCTCTGGGCCGTTTCCTTCGTATTCCTTTTCATGATCGGCGGCTTTACCGGGCTTTTCCTGGGTTCACTTGCCACCAACGTGCAGCTGCATGATACGACTTTCGTAGTGGCACATTTTCATTACATCATTTACGGCGGGATGGGCTTTGCCTTTATTGCGGGGCTCCACTACTGGTTTCCAAAGATGTATGGACGCATGTACAGCAATAAATGGTCGTACATCTCCTGGGGTTTCCTTTTCGGAGGCTTCAACCTGATGTACTTTCCGCAGTTCATCATCGGAATTCAGGGCATGCCCCGCAGATACTTCGACTACCTCCCGCAATTCCAGTGGGGGCATGTATTGTCGGGCGTCGGAGCCATCCTCATGATCATCGGTCTGGTACTGATTGCCTGGAACCTGATTCATTCCCGAAAACACGGGGCCATTGCACCAGCAAATCCGTGGCGGGGTGTAACCCTCGAATGGCAGATCGCTTCGCCTCCGCCACACGAAAACTTCGATGAGATTCCGGTGATTACGCATAAACCGTATTTCTTCGGGAAGGAAGAAGTGACTAATAATAAGTGACGAGTGACAAGTGACGAGTGACGGGTGACAACAAAACTGAAATAATCTACAGAATATGGCTAAAATAAAGGATATCGCCGCTTCGGAGCACCACGATTACATGGGCTCGAAAATGGGGATGTGGATATTCATATTCACGGAGCTGTTCCTTTTTGGAGGATTGTTCCTGGTTTATGCGGTGTTCCGGGCACAGTACAGCGCCGACTTTCATAAGGCAGCCGAAGAGACAAACACTTTCATCGGCACCCTGAATACCCTGGTGCTTCTGGTCAGTTCCATGACAGTGGCCATGTCGATAACCGCCATTCAGAGCAATCAAAAGGGCCGTGCCATCCGGTTGCTGCTGATGACCCTTTTCCTGGCATTGGTTTTTATGGTCAATAAGTACTTCGAGTGGGGGCACAAGTTTGAATACAAGCTCTATCCCGGCTCGGAGGTATTGAAAAACCTGGCAAGGGGTGAGCTGCTCTTTTTCGGACTCTATTTTATGATGACCGGCTTGCATGCCCTTCACGTGCTGGTGGGTATGATACTGATCATCGTTACCATTTTCCGTATCAAAAGCGGCCATGTAAATGCCGGCAATTACTCACTGGTTGAAAACAGCGGGCTATACTGGCACCTGGTCGATCTTATCTGGATTTTCCTTTTCCCGATGATGTACCTGATTACCTGAGAACAGGGTATCGGGTTTCGGGTATCAGGTTTCGGGCGCACTACCAAGACCTCCGAACCTGGACCAAAACCTGATACCTGATACCTGATACCTGAAACCTGATACCTGATACCCGAAACCTGATACCTGATACCTGATACCCGAAACCTGATACCTGATACCTGATACCTGATACCTGATACCCGAAACCTGATACCTGATACCCGAAACCCGATACCCAATACCTGATACCCGATACCCGATACCCCTTTTAAATCGAAAATCATGTCAACCGAGAAACATCACATATCGAGTTACACCTCACACGCGCTGGTTCTGATCGTGCTGCTGGCACTCACCGCTCTCTCCGTATCCCTGGCTGAAATGCACTTTGGGGCATTTTCCGTTGCTGTGGCATTGCTCGTTGCATCGGTGAAGGGGACAACTGTTCTCACCTATTTCATGCACCTTAAATATGAGACGCTGTTTTACAAAATCATGGTAGGTGCTGTATTCCTGATCTATGCACTGGTCATTATTTTCCTGTTTTTTGATTACTTATTCCGCTAAACCGAAGAAAAACCATGTTTGAAGGCGCATCCAATCTAGCAGCCGGAGTCGACAGGGCGTTCGCAGTGATCCTGGCGATTTCTATTTTCTTTACGGTAGGTATAACCTTGTTCATGATATGGACCCTGTTCAAATTCAACCGAAAAAAAGGGCTGCCTGCAAGGCAATTCACCGGCAGTACCACGCTTGAAATTATCTGGACAGGCATCCCTCTGATCCTTGTTATCGTTATTTTCATTTACGGATGGAAGGGTTATGCACCCATGCGAAAAGTGCCTGCCGATGCCATGCAGGTGACCGTAATTGGCCGTATGTGGGAGTGGTCGTTCGATTATGGCAACGGCAAACTGTCGAAAACACTTGTACTACCTCAGGATAAGGCAGTTAAACTTAACCTGCATTCCGTCGATGTGAACCACGGCTTCTTTATTCCAGCTTTCCGTGTTAAGGAAGATGTGATTCCCGGCTACAACAACTGGCTTTGGTTTATTCCGAAATACAAGGGTGAGTACGACATTTTCTGTACCAGCTACTGCGGTTTGCAGCATTCCGGCATGAACAGCAAGGCCAGCGTTATCGATGAAGCGGAATTTAACAAATGGCTCGAAGAGCTGCCCGCAACCGGAAATATTCCCGATCCGGAAGGACTTACCCTTCTGAAGAATACCGGCTGTATAGCCTGTCACTCCCTTGATGGAGCCAAGCTCGTAGGCCCCACATTCCAGGGCGTTTACGGCAAGAAAAGCATTGTGGTAACCGACGGCAAGGACGTGGAAATTGTGGTCGACGATGCTTATCTTAAAGCTTCGATCCTGGAGCCCAACAAGGATGTCGTGAAGGGTTTCAACAAGGGGCTTATGCAGCCGTACCGCGACAAACTCACGGATGAGCAGATAGCCAAAATCATTGATTACCTGAAAACGCTGTCAGGCAACTGATTCCGATGGGAATTGCCCTTGCTGTCCTTAAACTGATCAAATATAAACTTTCGCTGGCCGTCACGCTTTCTGCCGTTGCGGGATTCTATCTTTACCAGCAATCGAAGGAAAGCAATGTCCTGCTGCTGATATCCGGGGTTTTCTTACTGGCCGGCGGTTCAGCCGCACTCAACCAGTTTCAGGAGTGGCGCCGCGATAAGCTCATGGAACGCACCGGAGGCAGGCCGATCCCTTCGGGCAGGCTTAATCCTTTTCAGGCGCTCCTCATTGCCTTCCTTTTTATCCTGACAGGGGCAACCGTACTCAGCCAGGCTGGCCCGCTGCCCGTCCTGCTTGGACTTTTCAATATACTACTTTACAACGGGCTTTACACTCCGCTGAAACCGGTTACCTCTTTTGCGGTACTGCCGGGCGGACTGGTTGGTGCCGTGCCGCCCATGATCGGCTGGACAGCAGCCGGCGGATCGCCAGGTCACCCGGTCATCTTTTTTGTCTGTACGCTGATGTTCCTTTGGCAGATGCCGCACTTCTGGCTGCTGACAATCCGCTACTGGAAGGAGTATGAGTCTGCGGGATTCAAGACATTAAAAAGGAGCCTCGACGACAGCCAGATCCGCCGGCTGGTTTTTTTCTGGCTGGCCCTTTCGCTGGTATTCCTGCTGATGGCGCCGTTGTTCGGCATCCGCTTAAAGCTTTGGCTGTTTATATTGATGGCCTCCCTGAACGTGGCTTTCATCGTCTTCTTTTACATCATACTGTTCAGGCGAAGCTCCGAGCGAATGCTGAAGCTCATTTTCATACTGACCAACGTGTTCCTCACGGTGGTGCTGATCGCCCTGATCCTGAGCTCCGTGTTGTAAGGCACTACCTCAGACGGACTCAGGATAAGTTAAGGGGTCCCGGCTTTCGCCGGGATGACAAAAAAGGCTATTGGGCAGTTCGCAAGAAGCGATTATCGCTGCTTTGCCTGGCATGCGGGTGCTTCTTTTGTCATCCCGGCGAAAGCCGGGACCCCTTAACTTATCCTTACTCCATCCTAAAGCATAAACTCGTTACCGATCTTCCGGGCCCTTACCGGCTTGTCGAGATCAATACCAAGAGCCAGCCCGATGTCGACCAACAGGTTCCATCCGGCGGCGAGTTGTACGTATGAAGCCATCTTGCCACCGTCGGGAATGATAACAGTGGGGAATGAAGTCTGGTGGGTGGAGATGGCTATCACTTTCATGCCAACACCTTTAACAAGGCACTGCATGAATTTCTCCTCCTCGCTTGGGAACGGTTCAACGATGATCACCACTTCGTTTTTATCCATCACCTCTTCGATGCCATGCACGGCATAGGTGCCTTCAAGGAAATCCGACTTTTTTCGAGTGATCTCGTTGGTTTTCAGGGTTAGCTCCTCAACCACACCGTCATTGCGTCCGGCAAAGTAAATCATATCAGCACCGGCCACCGACTTCACAATTTCGGGGTCTATTTCCAGGGTCAGTGCCCTTTCAATATGTTCAGGAAGCTCATCGAAGCCACAGAAACACTTATCGAGCATGTGCCGGGCAACGACATCATAAAAGAGCCCCTGCTCGATCACCGACTTAGTGGCTGCCACGGCATCCTCCTTGCCGCAACCCAATACATGTGTATCGTGGGAAAGCGAGGCCAGTTTGGTATTGTAGTTCGCGGTAAGTCCGAACAGCGCATCATGCCCTTCCTCACGGAGTTTCATGAATAGCCGGATAATCTCCTTAGTCTGACCAGAGTTTGATGCCCCAAAGACTGCGAGATCCTGCAGTTTGTATTCAATGGCCTGCGTGGAGCCATCCGTGTAAATGGAAAGCGGAGCTCCCCATTGCAGGTTGTTGTACATCAGCCTTTTGGCCGGAAAAATCCGGCTGCTTCCTTCGCCTGTCAGGAAAAGGCCCTTTTTTGCCTTCGACTTTTCGGCATATAATTTACCTGCTGCTGTGTCGAACTTCCTGACCACTTCGCTGGTTTCCAGCATCTCTCTAACCAGGGCATACCTTGAATATTTTTCTTCCTTGAGATTCATGCTATTTGAATTTTACGAATTCCTTAAGTTCTTCCTGTAAAACGGGGTCCTTCTGAAACCCGCCGCCGAGATGCTGCCAGAATACTTCGGCATAGCCAACACCCACCATGGCGCCATAATCCTTATTGCCCTGATAGACCACTCCAAAGAAGTCGTCCATCTTGTGCATCACTTTCATGAGTTCCTTCTGTGACTCATGGTACCCGAGCATCTCCTGCTTGGTTTCCATCACCGAGGTAACATCCACAAAGAAGTGAGGCGGAACGATCGGGGCCCCGATCGGGTCGGTAAGGGTGAGTGGAGCTGTGTGGTAGAGCAGCGGGGTGATTTCGAGGGGTTCCTCGGACACCGGCACATTCGGAAGGGTGGCCACGATACAGCCGGCCTCGACAATATTGCAGGTGGTACGATGATCGGTATGATAGTCCATCGGCAAGTGTGTCATCACGATGCCGGCTTTGTATTCCCTGATGATCCGCGTGATATCGAGGCGGAATTCGACGGAATCGAAAAGGTACCCGTCGCGGCCGCCAAGGCAGATATAATCAGCATCCAGTACGGCCGCAGCTTTGCGGGCCTCCTCCTTGCGCATGGCAATGGTTTTGTCTTCGTTGGAACCTATTCCTCCCATGCCGCCGGCGGTGAGGGTAACGATAACGATTTTATAGCCCCTGTCTTTCAGCAGCTTAAGTGTACCTGCATTCCATGCTTCGGTATCGTCCGGATGGGCATGGACGGATACGACGACGTTGTTAAATTTTCTCATGGGTT
>CAYWHP010000107.1:12815-14050 GCA_964457845.1 uncultured Porphyromonadaceae bacterium
GTCTCTACGGTTTCAATTGGACAAATTCCGGTAAATCACCGATCAGCGGGCGAATATAATCCAAAAAGGCCGGGCTCACAAAATTTCCGGCCTCGTTGAAATACTCGTGGGGCATGGGTTTTGCTTTCACCGCCACCTCGTGGAGGGGAATTTTGCCAAAGGTACTTTCGTAAGGATCGTTCGAAAGACGCTCAATGGTCACCATATGCCCGGTTTCGCCGGCCAGCGCCAACTGAACGGCTTCCTGACCGGCTGCATAGGCCTCGAGCTGATCGAGCTCCACAGAGCGCACGAAATCTGACATGATCAGTGATTCGGTGATCTGGAATTCACCACGGAATCCGAAGGCTTCGGAGATCATCCGGTGCAGGTTGAGGCCGACGCTGGCCCCGCCCATGGCGCCAAATTCGGTATTATTGAACTTATCCCTGGTTTGCGAGGCACTTACAGGCGTTCCATCGGCATATTTCAGGCCTTCGCCGCAAACAACCGACACGTAACCGTATTTCTTATACGCACCGTCGACATCGGCGAGGAACTTGTCGCGGTCGAAAACGAATTCCGGACAATAGATGAGATGCGGGGCATCATCCTCATTGATTTTTGCTGCAGCCGTTGCGGCACCCAGCCAGCCGGCGTCGCGGCCGATGGTTTGGTAAACCACAAACTGGTCGACCTTCTTCATATCGCGCGCAAGCACCCCTGCCTGCATAACGTTAAGGATATTGCTGCGTGCCGCCGACGGGAAACCGGGCGTATGATCTGTGCCAAAAAGGTCATTATCAACAGTCTTCGGAATGCCGATGCCGGTAAGTTCGTAGCCCTCCTTCTTACAATGCGCCTCCACCCTGTTGATGGTATCCATCGTATCGTTACCGCCGATTAAAAAGAAATAGCGGATATCGTATTTCTTAAGTACTTCCATGATACGCGGAAAGTCCTCTTCCTTAAGCTTGTGCCTTGAAGAGCCGAGCGCCGAGCCGGGGGTATACCGAAGACCTTTGATCAGGTCCTTAGGTTTTTCACTCAGGTTGATGAGCCACTCGTTCATGAATCCTTCGATTCCGTAACGCATGCCGTATAGGGTTCCGAACTGCTCCGATTTGCGGATGGCCCTGGCCACTCCCGCCAGGCTCGAGTTGATGACGGCTGTCGGGCCTCCCGACTGTCCGATGATGCAATTTCCTTTCATAATGATTGATTTTATGCTCGTAGCGCTCGTTAATTGTGCTCGC
>CAYWHP010000108.1:0-5279 GCA_964457845.1 uncultured Porphyromonadaceae bacterium
CTTACCCGCGCCGCTTTGTCATCCCCGCGGAGGCGGGGACCGCTACCCTTACCCGCGCCGCTTTGTCATCCCCGCGGAGGCGGGGACCGCTACCCTTACCCGTGCCGCTTTGTCATCCCCGCGAAGGCGGGGACCCCTCACCAAACCTTCACCGCCCCCTTGGCAAACGTTCCTGCCTCAAACGGCCCCGGGAAAACCTTTGCGGCATCCCGCTTCACACCGAACCAGTCGGTGTCGAGCCGGTAGGGCTTGCCGTCAAACTGTTCGTAAGGCAGGTCAGGCACTTTGACTGAGCCGAGCGATTCCGTAGTCACGATCTTGCGCACCTGCTGGTCGGTCCACTTGGGATCAAGGTTCATCTCGAGATACCAGCCATCCTGTTTCTGTGTCACGGTGAGGCCTGGCGTGAAATCCGGCAGCAGGACCGGGTAGGGTTCGGCCTTCCCCGGAAGAGCCCCTGCCAGGAAAACGTTTCCGTCCATGAATACCGGCAGTACCGTTTTGTCGTACTGACCCAGGTTGGCCTTGCCGATGAGCAGGTTATTGTAAAACCGCTCATCGCCGCTCTCGTTTTTCGCCAGGCCGGCGACCACGGTGGAGTGCGCCATCAGGTGCGGTGTGAGTCGCTGCTCTCCGGCATAAACATAGATCCCCCCGGCAATGATATTGTGCGCAAATGCTGCTCCCTGTGAGTTTACCAGCAGCGCACTGCCGGAAAGGAACAGGTTGTTGTCGATGAGGGCGGGACCGTGGTTCACCTCCATAAACAGGTCCTCGCTCGGGCCATTGTCATGGAACAGGTTGCCGGTCACGCGGGTGCCCTGGGCCATCCAGTCGAGCCAGAGGCCCCTGTTGCACCGATAGATGTGATTGTTGCCGATCACCGCGTCAACGGCCCCGTGGAACTTGATGCCGGCCATCTCGGCCCCGGTAAAGAGCTGGCGGATATGGATGTCGTGGATCTCATTGCCGGTAACCGTGCTGAAAGCGCATCCCATGCTCCCCACTACGCCGGTTTGCTCACAGTGGGAGATGTGGTTGTTGCGGACGATGTGGCCGCCGATATTCTCCTTCGACCAGCCCCGTGCGGTGGCCCGCTCAATGGTTTTTACATAGCCTTCGGCCGAATTGGCTGATGTATTGTCGAATTCGTCGCCGTGCTTGCCGAGTGCGATACCCGAACAAACAGAATAGCGGACCGTATTGTTTTCTATGATCCAGCCTTTGCTCCAGTTGGTGCCGATAAGACCCACCTGTTCAGCGGTCGGCGGTGCCCAGTTGGTGGCGGCCTGCTCCATCGTGAATCCGCTGATGGTGATATAGTTGATGTTGGTTTTATCAGGATAGAATACGGCTTTCCGTACATTGATCTCCACCTCCCGGCTGTTGGGGTCGGCTCCCGGGAACTGCGCCCAGATGGTGGTTTTACCGTCCGGGGCGGAGTCGGGTACGGCAAACCAGAGAGGTGTTTTTCCCACCGGCTTCATCACGCTGTCGGCAGCAGCAGCTTCGGTAAGCCAATGCCCGTCGAGGTAAACGGCCCCGGTATGATGCGGCCGCCCCAGCGGTTCAAACCAGTCGCCACTGATGAGGTCGGCAAAGGGGTTGAATGTGCCGAACAGGCTGTTTGGCACCACAGCTTTCCAGGTATCGTCCTGCACACGTTCCCATCCTTTCACAGGTTCCGAGCCTTTTACCACCACTTTCTCCCCTTCGGCTGCCCGGTAAGTGATCCGCTCACTGTCGGAATTGCCCCCGCGGGGCGGGGTGATCCGCTCGCGGTAAACACCGGTATGCACCGTAACCACATCGCCGGGCTGAGCAACCGCCGCAGCTGCAGTGATGGTTTTGTAGGGGTTGCCCGCGGATCCGTCGCCGGAGTCGTTTCCGGTAACAGCCACGTGGTATTCATGTCCTGCCGGACCGCATGCAATCAGCATAAATCCTGCAACAATAAATGTGAAAAGGGATTTTGATTTCATCGATTGGATTTTTCTTAACCCCGAAGGTAATCATTCGGAGTTTCCAAGCGCAGGGAGGCATCAGAACGGAGTAAAAAAAGTACTTTTCCGCTTGAAAAGGCAGTACAGGCATGAGCAACCCGTTTTTCGGCATTCTTTTTTTATTGGTTTGTGCAGCAGCATATTATGTTTCCTGGCGCAGCTTTTCCACCCAACGCTTCGCCCTGGCACTGCTGCTCCTGGTCGCATGCGGACTGGCGCTGCGGCTGTTTGCCGCGGCCGACATGTTTCTCCACCCCTGGGATGAAAGGTTCCACGCGCTGGTGGCCAAAAACCTGGGCAGGCATCCGCTGGTGCCCACCCTGTACGACAATCCCGTGCTGCCGTTCGATTACCGCAACTGGACATCCAACCATGTCTGGCTCCATAAGCAGCCTCTGCCCCTTTGGGCGATGGCGTTAAGTCTTAAGGTTTTCGGTATCGGGGAGTGGGCACTCAGGCTGCCTTCCGTGCTGCTGACAACCATCGGGATCGGTCTTACCTACAGCATCACTGCTTACCTCATCGATAAAAAAGCTGCCTGGCTGGCCGCATTTCTCTATTCCATCAACGGGCTTATTGTTGAAATCGCCACCGGCCGCGTAACGACCGACCACATCGACGCTTTTTTCCTGTTCTTCATCGAACTGGCAATATTTTTCAGCATCCTGTTCGTACGGAAAAGGCAGTGGCAATGGAACCTGCTCGCCGGTCTGAGCATCGGTGCCGCCATCCTGTCCAAATGGCTCCCCGCCCTCATCGTTTTGCCGGTCTGGCTGCTTCTGGTGATGGATTCCCGGTCATTTACCCTGAAACAGGCCGCCGGCCATTTCATCGTACTGGCTGCCGCCTGCATTCTGGTTTTCCTGCCCTGGCAACTTTACATCCATCGGGCATTTCCGCTTGAGTCGGCCTGGGAGGCTGAATTTACAGTACGTCATGCGCGGGAGGCTATTGAGGGTCACGCAGGTTCCGTTTTTTACTTCGTTAACCGGATGCGGATCAATTACGGGGAGCTGATTTATCTGCCCCTTTTCTGGTTCACCTGGAAGTCGCTTGCCACACCCCTGCAGTACCGGAGGCTGGCTGTGCTCCTCTGGTTCTGGATACCAGTGATCTTTTTCACTTTCATGAAAACCAAGATGCAAGGTTACATACTGTTCACTGCTCCGGCTCTCTTCATGATGACTGCCGGATTCTGGAACTGGCTGGAGGAGTGGCGGAAAACACACCGGTTTAAATGGTTGTCGGTTCTGATCCTGTTCCTGATAATTGCACTGCCGGTGCGCTACTCCATTGAAAGGCTCAAGCCGTTTCAGAAAACCGGCCGCAATCCGGAATGGGTGACCGACCTGAAAGCGCTGAACCGGCTGGAGCCACAAGGCGGCATCCTCTTCAATTACCGGCGGCCGGTGGAGGCCATGTTTTATACGAATTTTACGGTGTATCCCGGACTGCCTGACCGCGCTGTTCTCGATTCGCTCACGGGAGCCGGAAACAGGGTGTTCATCAACAACATCGATTCCATTCCGCCTGCACTCCGGGATGTGCCCGGCGCTGCCTTGATCCGGCTTAATTGAATGGTGCTTTCGAACAGTTTTGCGCCGCTGCATTCGAAATGGAAAAAATCTACCTTTAAAAAAAATATTACCAATGAATCGTCTGCTCCAACTCGCCGCCATCCTGCTGTTCCCGTTGTCGCTTGCAGCCCAGCACCAAACCGATCCCGGATACAATTCGATCACTGAATCGGAACTTCGCAGCCACATCTATTTTCTGGCTTCCGATTACATGAACGGCAGGGTTGCCACTTCGCCGCAATACGATATCGCCACTAAGTATGTGGCCGCTCAGTTTGCTGCTGCCGGCCTGCAGACAATTGTGATGAATGATACCGTGCCCTCGTGGTTCCAGGGCGTTCCCTTTGCCCGCACCGTTTACAACGATCAGCTGAACTGGACAATTACCGGAGGTGGCGCAGAACACAAGCTGGTTCATAAAACCGATTTCAAGATCGTTATGGGCAATCAGCTTAACCACGACAATCTCCAGCTGGTTTATGCAGGTTACGGCATCGAGGAAAAGGGAGAGAAATGGGATGACTTCAAGGATATTGATATAAAAGGCAAAATAGTAGTGTGCCTCACCGGTGCTCCTGAAAAAAATGGCAAGCCGGTTTTCAGTAAGGAAATACACGATAAATACGCAGGTGACCGGGGGCTTTATGCCAAGATTTTCACCGGGATGAGTGCGAGGGGAGCTGTCGCCGTGATACTCATCGATCCGGGCAACAGCGAGGCCATGTCGTTCAGCAAGCTGTCGAGCCGCTTCACTTCCGAAAAGAATGTGTACAAGGGAAGCAAGGGCGGCGGCGGAATGGGTTCATTCCCTTCCATATACCTGGTGAAGCCGGAGTTCCTCGACCTGGTCATGCCCGAGGCCAGCAACCCGAACAAATCAGCAGATGATATCTTGAAAAACTACAAACCCCAGCTCCTCGGCGCTTACCTGAACAGCAAGGTAGAGGTCCTTACCGAGGATGTCACCTATTCCAGCAACGTGATCGGCATTGTGCCGGGCACCGACCCCGCCCTGAAAAACGAATACATCGTGGTGGGTGGCCATCTCGACCATGTTGCCCCGCAGCAGGGCAAGGTTTGCAACGGTGCTGATGACAATGCCAGCGGCTCTGCCGGTGTGATGGAAGTGGCCGGTGCGGTGGCACTTAACCCATGCAAACGTACGGTGGTGTTTGTTACCTGGACCGCCGAGGAGATGGGCCTCCTTGGATCTTCATTCTTCCTGGAAAGCGGACTCATCCCGAAAGACCAGATCAAATTCAATGTCAACCTCGATATGATCGGCCGTACAGGCAAGGGAAATGAAGATACACGTGCCCACTGGGTGGTGACCAACAAAAAGTACCTGGAAGGCCTCAAAACCTTCATCACCGGGGTCAACGATGGCGTGACCGATTTTCCGATCCTCTTCAACGACGATGAGCATTCACCCGGCGGCAGCGACCACATGAGCTTCATGGGCAAGGATATCCCGGCATTCTTTTTCTTCTCGGGCGTTCATCCCGACCTGCACAAGCCCGGCGATGATCCGGAAAAGATCGACTACCCGAAGGCCGCCGCCGTTAGCCGCCTGGCTTACCTGGTCACCGAAAAGCTTGGCAACATCGACGTGGTTCCAACATTCAGGTAGCGGCCTTCTTTGTCATCCCGGCGAGAGCGTTCTTTTGTCATCCCCGCGAAAGCGTTCTTTTGTCATCCC
>CAYWHP010000108.1:5379-13927 GCA_964457845.1 uncultured Porphyromonadaceae bacterium
AGCGTTCTTTTGTCATCCCCGCGAAAGCGTTCTTTTGTCATCCCGGCGAAAGCCGGGATCGCTACCCTTACACGAACAGCTCAGGCTGGCGCCTGAACTACCTCAAACCGCCCGCCCCAGTCGGCCATCTGCTGCATCACCGGCAAAAGCTGGCGCCCTTCGTCGGTAAGCGAGTATTCCACCTTGGGCGGTATGATCTCATATACCTTACGGCTCACAATGCCGCTGCTCTCCAACTCGCGCAGAACTTGTGTCAGCATCTTGTCGTTGATGCCAACCAGGATCTTTTTCAACTCCCCGAACCGTCTGGTTCCGTTGCGCAGATTCCAGAATACCAGGCTCTTCCACCTGCCGCCAATGACCGACAGGGTCAGGTCGACAGGACAATAATAATAGGTGCCGTTCAGCTCGTATTTTTTCATGCCGGATGATTTCAGGCAAAGGTATGCCCGTTCCGGGTACTTACCAAATATATAGTGCTTTCAATTTGGGTAGTATATGTGAATAGAAAAGTATTCACCGCAACTTTGCCGCAACAAAAAATCAATATCATGGAAAACAAAATGACCAACAGGGAGATCGCGCTCGAAGTTTCAAAATCGATCATGGACGGACGCTGGAGCGATCTCGATCAGCTCCTTCACGAGGATTTCACCTACACCGGTGACGGATTTGTCTTTACCAAAAATGAATACATCGGCTTTATGCAGGACATGAAGGCTGCATTTTCAAACCTTCAGATGACTTTTCCTGCCGTGCTTGAGGAGGGCGACATGGTTTCGATCCGGTTTATCTCGACCGCCGTGAACACCGGAAGTTTCATGGGTGCCCCTGCCAACAAGCGGAACCTCGAAATCCACGGCATCTTCATGCGGAAGATCAGGAACGGCAAAGTGGCTCAGGAATGGCAGACCACCGATCTTCTGGGCGTTATGAGGCAGATCGGCTTCGGTGCCCTGCTGGGGTATTCCCTGTTTGTCGGGCTGTTCAATGTTAAACAGAAGAGGCCGGTACGGAAGTATTAATCCGCTCGGTTCAAAATCGCTATGTTTGAGGCATCAAGCAGCGGACATGTCATGCGATTACCGGTATTCATCCTGTTAAGCTCGGTGGCCCTGGCGAGCCAGCCGCAACCGTCACGGCCCGCAGAGTATCAGTTGCCGAAACCGGAAATCCGGTGGGAATTCACTGCCGGGGCGGCTTTTTAGGCCTCCCCCGTGGTGGATGGCTGAACGGAGGCGACGGGTTTGTCTATTCACTCGATCGACAAACCGGGACACAGGTGTGGCGGTCTTCAACGGGTGTGGCAAAGCGGAAAGAGTTCTGGAACCGGACGAGGGAGTTTTGAAACGGATAGCTACATGAAAAACCGTTCGAAATATTTTAAACCCGATGATTCCTACCTGGATAATATCTATTCCATCATCACATCCAACAAACAGTTCCTCGAAGTGGAATGTGAACTGGGCGGCATCTTTTCCACCCCATACGTCGCGGGCGAACGGATCCTTTTTTCGAGCATCAACGGTAAAATCTATTGTCTCCGACGATAAGCAATGATGCCCGCAAAGGCCTCTTTTGTCATCCCGGCGAAAGCCGGGAACGATATGATACAAAAAGAGACGCATTTATGCGTCTCTACATCGCGTCACGCATCACGCGTCACGCGTCACGATAATTTACCTCCCCGGGTACTCCGTCATTCCCTTCACCACCGTATCTATCGAAAGCCACACCTTGCGCGCGGTTTTATCCCATGAGAACATTTTGGCGCGCTCGAGTCCGGCGGCTATAAGGTTATCCCTCAGATTTTTATCAGAGGCAAGTTTTTGCATCCCTGCGGTGATGTCATCTACGTTTCCCGGATCGGCATAAAGCACGGCATTCCCCCCAACTTCCGGCAGTGATGTGACGTTTGATGTGAGTACCGGCACCCCGGCAGCCATTGCCTCAACCACCGGTATTCCGAAACCCTCGTACCAAGGCACGAAAGTCAGCGCAAGCGCTGCCCCCATCACCCTGCACAACTCATCCGGTTCCAGCCGTCCAGTATAAACAACATCCTCCATGCAGGAGCGAGCCCCCTCCTTCACAAGGAGGGGGTTGGGGGAGGTCCCTCGCCGGTTGGGGGAGGTCCTGCCGGGGTTGGGGGAGGTCCCTTCCCGGCTGGCGGAGCTCCACATCCGCTCACCCACGATCACCATGCAGGGGCGAGCCCCCTCCTTCACAAGGAGGGGGTTGGGGGAGGTCCGCCGATACCCCTCCAGCAAATTCTCCACATTCTTCCTCGGATGCAGCGATCCCACATACAAAAAATAGGGCCTGCCGCCGGTATACTGTTCTCGCACCGCAGCAACCTCATCGGCGCCGATCGGCTTATATGCTTCATTAACACCATTGTACACTACCCTGATAATGGGTCTGGCCACGCCGTATTCCCGCATGATGTCCTTCTGCGAGTGCACCGACACGGTACATATCCTGAAGGCCCTGCGGGCAAACCGGGGGAAAAAGAAATTGTAATAGGTCCGCGGCCAGAAGGGGAGGTCCTTCGGGCGAAGCTTAAAGCTGATGTCGTGGATCACGGGCACCGACCGCACCTTGGTGCGCAGCGACAGGAACCCGTCGGGCGAGAAGAACACGTCGGCCTTGTATTTCCGCAGGATGCGCGGTATCACCAGCTCGAGCCAGAGGAACCACAGGATGGGGTGCCGGGTTGGCGGTCCGGCCACCACCGGTGTGATGTTGTCGGAAAAGATGAACGAGGGGTCGTACGGCCGGTCGAAGATGAAAATGAACCGGTGTTCGGGATGGTCACGCGTGATGCGCCTGAGCGTCTGATAGGTGAACCAGCCGATCCCTTCGAGCTTCCCTTTGATCAGTAACCTGCAATTGACTGCGATAACCATCCGTCAAAGATAAGGATTATCGGGGAGCTGCCCTCAGTTTTTCTGGTAGGTGATCAGGTTGATGATGCCGATGGCCTCCCCCTCACGAGGGTTCAGCACCTTCAGTTTCATGGTATGTGCCCCCGGCGCCAGGTCGTACTGCCACGCCACCTCGTCGCACCGCACCCGGTCGTTCACGGGCAGGCTGAACACCCTGCCGGGCCCGCCGTCAACTTGTACTTCAACCCTGAAAACATAAGGATCGCTGTTTGAATAATCCATCTTGTCGGGATGCCCGGTAAGCACAAATCCCGCGCCCTCGAAAGCGATTGTGAGCTCATCGCGCAGCGGAAGGCCGATATACCTGCGTTCCACCGGTGCCAGCCCTGGAAAGTTCACCTCCTTTTTTACCGGAACGACAGGCTCCGCGGGAAGGATAACCCTTCCCCCGTTTACCGAACCTCCCTTCTTCAAGGCCATCTCCAAAGCCTGGCTGTACCCGGTTTCGTAAACCTTGTTGAGCGAAAGGCTGGTGTAGGAGAAGTTAATATTCTCAACCGGCTTCAGGGCCACCACCCATTCGGCCGGAATTTTCGTGTAGCCAAGCATGGTTCCCAGGATGCCCCCGGCACTCGCCGGATTGCAGTCGGAATCCTGCCCGCACCGGGTGGAGATGTCGAGCGTACGGGCGAAATCACCCTTACCGTAGAGAAGGCCGATCACCACATAGGCGGCATTTACCGAGGCATCGATGTTGAACGGGCGGAACACCCCGTCGGGGCAACCGATATCGGATGCCCAGTCGCGCTCAACGGCAAACCAGGCCGACTTCCAGTCGGCCGGATCTTTCCGGTAGGCGGCGATCACATCTTCGATGCAGCCCCGGAAATTAGTCCCGGCAGGTATCGATTTCAGACCCTCCTCCACAACATATTCCACATCATCGGAGAGGAAGGCCAGACTGTACATCACAGCCATGTAAACGCCACCGTACCAGCCGTCGCCATAGTTCATGATGTGGCCGATACGGTCGCAGATTTCGGATGCCGCTCCGGGCATGCCGGGCGACATGAGCCCTGCAAAGTCGGCCTCGATCTGGAAATCGATGTCCTCGGCATGCGGGTTGTTTTCCCAGTGACCGGATGCCGGCGGCAGGATCCCGTTCAGGATGTTGTGCCTGGCCGCCTGGTTGGCGTGCCAGAGCGGGTAGGGGGCGTTGGCAAAGGCCAGGGCATGGCTTTTTGCCGGGGCATCGATCCCCTCGCGCATCATCACTTCCATAAAGGTGAGGTCCATATACACGTCATCATATAACCCCGGTGAATGGTCGAAATACCATTTCACCCGTGTGCTGTCCCATGGAATCGCCTGGTAATCACGTATCATGGTTCCAGGGTGACTAAACTCGGTGGGGCCGCCGTAGGTGCAGCCGATAACCTGGCCTGCCCAGCCACCCCGGATCTTGTCGCGGAGAACCGAGGCATCCATCGAAACCTTACTGCCCCCACCCCCGGAGGGCTGTGCATATATAACGGTTCCGGCAATGAGGGAGAAGGCTGCACCAAGTATGACTAATGTCTTCATAATTAATGATTTATGATAATCTGATATAGATTGGGGTCGGTTTCACCACCTAAATTTACTACATTTGGGACCAATACAATTGGGGAACAGCCGCGAGGCACGCAACGGGAGAATACCTTGAAACGGAAATTCATTACAAATCTGGTCCTGATCATACTTTTAAACCTGTTGATCAAGCCGTTATGGATTTTTGGGATCGACCGGCACGTTCAAAACATGTTCCTCGACGAGTTCGGGCTTTACGCTACCCTGTTTAACCTCTCCTTCGTGCTGAGCATTGTTTTCGATCTCGGATTAACGAGCTACAACAACCGGCATATTTCGCAGAACCATCATCTTCTTCACAAGTATTTTTCGAGCATTGTGGTGCTCAAACTGATACTCGCATTTTTTTATGGACTGGTGACCATGGGTGTTGCCATCGCCTTCGGCTACACCAGCAAGCTGCACCTGGTTTTCTTTCTGGTACTGAGCCAGCTGCTGGTTTCCTTCATACTGTACCTGCGGTCAAACATTGCCGGAATGCAGATGCACATGGCCAATTCCCTTATCTCCGTCCTCGACCGGGCGCTGATGATCATTTTCTGTGCGGTCCTCATCTGGGGAAAGTTCAGCAATTTCAAGTTCAGCATCGACTGGTTTGTATATGCCCAGACAGCCGCCTACCTGGTTACGGCAGCCATCTGCTTTTTCATTGTTGCCTGGAAATCGAAATTTCCGAAACTCCATTACGATCATAAATTCTTCCTGGTGGTGATACGGCAGTCGTGGCCATTTGCCCTGCTCGCCCTGCTGATGGTTATTTACACCCGCATCGATGTGGTAATGCTCGAAAACATGCTGCGCCCCGACGGGCAGCATGCGGTAAGCATTTACCTCCACGGGTTCCGTCTCTTCGATGCCACCTACCAGTTTGCACTGCTGTTTGCCGTGCTGCTGCTGCCGATGTTCAGCAAGATGCTGAAGGATAAGCAGAATGTGCACGGTTTGACGCTGCTCTCCTCGCTGTTGCTCTTCATCCCCACCATCGCGCTCGCCATAGGCTCACAGGTTTACCGGGTGGAGATCATGGAGCTCCTGTATGACCAGAACATTGCCGAGTCGGCTGCGCCGTTTGGTATTCTGATGTTTTCCTTCCTGGGTATGGCGGGTACCATTATTTACGGAACGCTTCTTACAGCCAACGGCAACCTGAAGGCGTTGAATATTACATCGGCCATTGCGGTTGTTGTAAATATTATACTGAATATCATATTGATACCAAAGTATCAGGCGTTGGGTGCTGCGATAGCCTGCCTGGCTACCCAGGTATTTGCCGGTTTGTCGCAGTATGCAGTGACTGCGGTGAAATTCAATTTCCGGCTCAACGGCTCGCTCATTGCGAGGCTGGTTGTCTATGTCGGGGTAGTTTTCCTGATGGCATACGGCGGCCGGGAGCTGATCGCTACCTGGTGGATAGGCTTCCTGGGGATGCTGGCTGCCGCGATGGTTTTTGCAATGCTCCTGAAGCTGATCGACCTGCGGGCGATGATAAGGCTCATCTTTTCGTCGGAGCCTTGATGCAAACAGTTATTGTTTTAACCTCGGAGACACGGAGAACACGGAGATACACGGAGTTTTTTTATCCTACTTTTGTTACTTAATATGCTAAGATTAATAATGGACCATGCAACTGACAGTTTGGATTATGCGGGCATAAATCTCCGTGTATCTCCGTGTTCTCCGTGCCTCCGTGGTTAATATTCTATTCAACCGAGATGCCAAACAGAAGAACCTTTCTCAAATCCGCTTCGCTCGCCTCCGGCGCCCTCCTGGCCACCGGAGCAGGCGCCTTCGCATCCACGATAAGCCCGTTCGCATTTGAATCGCAGCGCCCGGCGCTTGCAAAGCGTAATTTCACCTCTGAGGCCGTGGAATCCCTTATCCGGGATATCAAGGCTTCAATCAAGGATCCCGAGATGGGCTGGCTTTTCGAGAATTGCTTCCCCAATACATTGGATACTACCGTTTTTCACAGCGTTAAGGACGGCAAACCCGACACCTTTGTCATCACCGGCGATATTGATGCCATGTGGCTGCGCGATTCTTCGGCGCAGGTATGGCCTTACCTGCCGCTGGCATCGAAAGATCCGAAGCTGAAAAAGCTGCTGGCTGGCGTTATTCACCGTCAGAACAGCTGCATCCGGATCGACCCCTATGCCAACGCCTTCAATAACGGTCCGGCCGACAGCCCCTGGAAATCCGACCTCACTGATATGAAGCCCGAGCTGCACGAGCGCAAGTGGGAGGTGGATTCGCTCTGCTACCCGATACGCCTGGCGCACGGGTACTGGAAGGCTACCGGCGATGATTCTGTTTTCGATGCAGGGTGGGAGAGTGCTATGGGCCTGGTTCTTCAGACGTTTCGTACCCAGCAGCGCAAGAAGGACCGTGGCCCCTACAAATTCCAGCGGGTCACCGGCTGGCAGACAGATACCGTCGCCGGAGGTGGATACGGCAACCCGATCCGCCCGGTTGGCATGATCTGCTCCATCTTCCGTCCGTCCGACGATGCCACCATTTATCCGTTCCTGGTGCCATCAAACCTCTTCGCCGTCACCAGCCTGAAACAGTTGGCCGAAATCTTCCGGAGCGTGAAGGGCAATACCGCCATGGCCAAAGAGTGCACAGATCTCGCCGCCGAAGTTGATCAGGCGATTTCCCGCTATGCCATATCGGAACACCTGGATTTCGGCAGGATGTACGCCTTCGAGGTTGATGGCTACGGCAACAGCCTGTACATGGATGATGCCAATGTACCCAGTCTCCTTTCCATTCCTTACCTCACCGGTCTCGACCCCGCCGACACGGTTTATCGCAATACGCGCCGCTTTCTTACCAGCGATCTGAACCCCTATTACTACCGCGGCACTGCAGGCGAAGGCCAGGGCGGGCCCCATTCCGGCACCGACATGATCTGGCCGCTGGGAATCACCATGCGTGCACTAACATCAAATGATAAAAACGAAATAGCATTCTGCCTGAAGACACTTAAGTCCACTCATGCCGGAACCGGTTTCATGCACGAGTCCTTCCATAAGGACGACGCCACGAAATTTACCCGCAAGTGGTTCGCCTGGGCCAACACGCTCTTTGGAGAGCTCATCCTCAAGGTACATTCAAATTATCCTGAGATATTATGAAAACAAGGGTATCAGGTATCGGGTTTCAGGTTTCGGGCGCAATCCCGATGCTGCCGGACCCGATACCCGCTACCCGATACCCGATACCTAATACCCGATACCCGAAACCCGAAACCTGATACCAATAAATCCAATTTTTATGAAAAATAGTGTAACCGTTGGCGTCGACATCGGCGGAACCAACACCAAGATCGGTGTGGTTGACGCTTCTGGTAAAATACTGGCCCATAGCAGGATGTCGACAACCGATTATCCGAAGATCGCCTCCTTTGTGGCCGCTCTCGAGTCGGAGATCCGCAGCCTTCTCGAAAAGACAGGCAGCCTGGAGCTGGCCGCAATCGGCATCGGGGCCCCCAACGGCAACTACCTGAAGGGAACCATCGAGCATGCCCCGAATCTGGCCTGGAAGGGTATCGTCCCGCTTTGCGATATGCTCGGCAAGTGCTTTCCCGTTCCCGTGGTTCTCACCAACGACGCCAATGCGGCGGCCCTGGGTGAGATGATATACGGCGCCGCCAAGGGATTGAAGAATTTTATCATCCTCACACTGGGTACCGGTTTGGGCAGCGGCATCGTGATTAACGGTGAGCTGGTTTATGGCAAAACCGGTTTTGCCGGCGAAATGGGCCACCTAACCATGGAGCCTTTCGGCCGGGAGTGCGGCTGCGGTCGCGAAGGGTGCCTTGAAACCTATGTGTCGGCAACCGGCATCGTGAAAACGGTATATGAACTGATGGCCGAACGGCGTGATCCAAGTCCGCTGCGTAAAATCCCCTATGATGAGATGACGTCCCGGATCATTGCCGATGCGGCCGACGATGGTGACCAGATCGCCCTGGCAGCCTTCGAGCAGACCGCCGAGGTGCTGGCAACCGCCATCTGCAACACGGCCGC
>CAYWHP010000109.1:0-13858 GCA_964457845.1 uncultured Porphyromonadaceae bacterium
GCAACCACTTGGCGAACGGTATGGCCGCGATGGCCATAAAAGAGGCTATGATGACGATAAACGGGGCCACGTTGAAGAGAAACTTGTCGGCTTTCCGGATGGTAATCAGCTCTTTCATAAGAAGCTTGATCAGGTCGGCAATGGTCTGGAACAAGCCCAGTGGCCCGACTCGGTTGGGCCCTTGCCGGTTCTGCATCCATGCGCAGACTTTTCGCTCGAGCAACACCAGGTAAAGGCCGACAACTGCATAAACAAGGAGGATGACGATACCTACTATAGCCAGTTCCGTAATGAAGGCCCATGTTGATGACATGTGGGTCTGCAGGTACGTATCGATGGCCTTGGTAGTGTCGGTAAAGTCGTAAAGGAATTTAAACGGCATCTTGATAATGGTATTCGGTTGAACTATCTGTCAATATCAGGAATTACGAGATCGAGGGATCCGCTTATGGCAATGAGGTCGGCAATTTTATTGCCGGACGCCAGCTGGTTGATTACAAACAGGTTGGCAAAGTTAGGGGTCCGGAAATGCATGCGGTAGGGAACTTTGTCACCCTTACTGACTACATAAACGCCGAGTTCACCTTTTGCCGTTTCCACCCGCTGTGAGTATTCCCCTTCAGGAAGCTTTAGAATGGGCTTCATCTTGGCAGTGTAGTCTCCCTCGGGAATGTTGTCGATCAGCTGCTCAATGATGTTCATGGATTCGCGCATCTCGTCCATGCGTACCTTATACCTCGCCCAACTGTCGCCTTCGGTATAGAGGATCTCCTTGAAACTGACTTTATCATAAGCGCTGTACGGGGCTTTCTTCCTGATATCGCAGGAAAAGTTGGATCCTCTTCCGCAGGGACCGGTGAAGCCGTAACTGATGGCATCCTGTCTCGACAGGGTACCCATGCCCTTGGTCCTTTGTTCAAAGATGACATTGCCGGTAAGCAGGTCGTCGTATTCGGGAAGCTTCTTGCGGAAATAGGCGATAAACTCCTTGGTCCTCTTCTGGAAGTTGGGATGAATATCATGCATCAGCCCGCCGGGGCAGATAAAGCTGTGCAGGAGCCTCGACCCGAAGGACTCTTCAAATATGTCCAGAACATGTTCACGATCGCGCAATCCGTAAAAGAAACAGGTAAGGCCCCCCATATCCATCCCGAAAGCTGCCCACCAGAGCTGATGCGACTGGATACGCTGAAGTTCGGATAAAATGGTGCGGATGTATTTGACCCGCTCAGGCACCTCAATGCCAAGGGCCTTTTCCACCAGCAGGGATACCGCTTCGTTGTTCATGTGGGCGGAGAGGTAATCCATCCGGTCGGTGAGGTGAATAATCTGTGGGTAGGTGAGCTTTTCGCACATCTTCTCGATTCCGCGGTGGATATATCCGCAATGCGGAATAACATATTCCAGTTTCTCACCCTTAAGGGAGACCACAAAGCGGAGTACACCGTGCGTAGACGGGTGCTGCGGGCCTATGTTAACGATATAATCGCCATCTTCCTTGGTGGCCAGGATATCATTCAGTTCTACTTCCTGCATAACTTAACGTTCGATGATGTTGATATCGTCCTTGTAATCTTTTCTGAGGGGGAATCCCCAGCCATCCTCAAGAAACAGCCTGCGCGGATCGGGATGACCTTTGAAGTTTACACCCATAAGGTCATAGATTTCGCGTTCCTGGTATTCAGCTGTTTTGAAGAGGTCGCTAATTGTATCCGCCGTCGGACTGGCGTGGTCGGCCAGGTCGGTTTCCACGGATACCAAATGGTTGTGGGCGACCGATTCGAAAAAATAGACCAGTGAAAACCTGTCTTCGCGGTCGATGGCGTAAAGGTTGTAAAGAAAGTCGAAGCTTAACCGCTGATCGTTCTTCAGCGTGGCCGCCAGGCCGTGGATCGAATCCGGATCTGCCTTCATGCGGATTGGTTCCGCGGCGGAATTTATTTCAGCGGCGGGAAACAATTCCGCCAGGACTTTTATGAGTTGCTCTTTTTCCATTTGCGGCAGATTAAATATAGTTGTCCATCGGATCGCGCGGGCTCCGCATGGTATCCGTCTTCATCTTGCGCTGGAGCTGCATGATGCCGTACAGCAGCGCTTCCGGCCTCGGCGGGCATCCGGGAATGTACACGTCGACCGGTATCACATGATCGACACCGCGCACCACCGAGTAGGTGTTGTAATAGAAAGGTCCGCCGGAGCAGGCACAGGCGCCCATGGCAATAACATATTTCGGGTCGGCCATCTGGTCGTACAGACGTTTCAGAACCGGCGCCATCTTATGCACGATGGTTCCTGCAACCACTATCAGGTCGGCCTGCCGGGGCGAAGCCCGGTAAACTTCAACGCCAAAACGGGCGAAGTCGTGCCTCGGCGCACCGGCCGCCATCATTTCGATGCCACAGCAACTCGTCGCAAAGGTGAGCGGCCAGACCGAATTTGAGCGACCCCAGTTGACGATATCGTCGATGGTGGTCATGAGGATGTTCCCACCTGACTGTTTGAAGATTTCCAGGGTTTCGTTATCCCGGAAATCCTCATTTTTCATGGATTTGATTTTTACACCCATTTTAATGCTTCTTTTTTCCATGCGTAAAGAAGGCCCAGGCCGAGGATCACAAAGAAGATCACAATCTCGACGAATGCCCGCATGCCGATTTCTTTCATAACTACCCCCCACGGGAAAACAAAAACGGTTTCCACCCCGAAGATCAGATAAATGATGGCAAAGAGGTAGTAACCAACATTGAACTGGATCCAGGCAAACCCTTCGGCCGGGATCCCGCATTCATAAGGTTCGAACTTTACAGGCGACTTGCTGATGCGAGGTGCTACAAATGTGGAGAACAGTACGGCTCCTCCCACAAGTACAACCCCAACAATGAAGAACAGAACAAGGGATTCGCTGCTCATAGTGTTAGATAATTATCAGGCAAAAGTAAATTTTTCCAATATATATAAATGTAGATATAGGGATACCCCTGAATATCATTTGTCATGAAAAAACCGATCTAGATCACCGATTGGCTGATATAAATCACCATCGTCCGGAGATGGACGTCTGGCATTTCGGACATCGGTTAGAGGTGATCAGGTTCTGCTCAATCTCGAAGCCTCGTCGTTTGATCAGTAAAACCTTGCAGTTGGGGCAGTAGGTGTCTTCTCCTCCTATGCCGGGAACGTTTCCGATATAGACATACTTCAGCCCGGCCTTCAGGGCAATATCCTTTGCCCGGGTGAGGGTTTGGAGTGGAGTGGCCTGAAGGCGGGTGAGCTTGTGCTGCGGATGGAACCGGCTGAAGTGAAGCGGAAATTCGTTGAACCCTTCGCGCGCGAGCCAGTCGCACATCCTGGTGATCTGGTCGAAATTGTCGGTCCAGTCGGGAACCAGCAGGTTGGTAAGTTCCAGCCATACGCCCTGATCCTTTAAAATCTTAAGCGATTCGAGCACGGGTTTAAGATTGCCGGCTGTAAGCTTGAGGTGAACCACAGGATCGAATGTCTTAAGATCGATGTTTGCAGCGTCGGTCACCTTGCACAGTTCCAGCAGCGGCGCCTCATTGATGTACCCGTTGGATACCAGTATGTTTTTGATGTTCCTGCTCCTGGCCAGCGTAGCCGTGTCGAGCATGTATTCGAAAAAGGTGGTCGGCTCGGAGTAGGTGTAGGCAATGGATTTGCATTGTTCACGAATGGCCTGGTCAACCACTTTTTGGGGTGGTGCATCAAAATTTCTGGTTTTTGTAGGACTTGTCTGGCTGATTTCCCAGTTCTGGCAATTCAGGCAGGCAAAGTTGCATCCGGCGGTAGCCAGGCTGAAACTGAGCGAACCCGGATAAAAATGGAGCAACGGCTTCTTTTCCACAGGATCGATATTAACCGCACAAGGGTTGCCGTACGCCATAGTGTACAGTTTGCCGTTCCTGGCAATGCGGTTGTGGCAAACGCTGAGTTCACCCTCCTTTAATGTGCATTCATTGGGGCAGATCAGGCATTTAATGCCCCTGGGCGTCTCTATATAGTGCCTGGCTTCCCGTTCGCCCGGCTGTAGCTGGTCCTGGTCGTACATGTTATCGGTTTGTGTTTTTCCAAATGTGTAAATACCACCAAAACAGGTTGCTATTCCTGCCATGGCTGTATTTTTTATAAACTGGCGCTTTCTCATCCGTTGTTGCCTGTACTACTTTCTGAAGGTGTTAAGGATGATCAAAATTAATATACCTGATCCCGAAACAATGCCCGCCGCAGTTAAAAGGCCACAAATGGGCACAATAACCATCGGGAAGGCGAGGGCACCGAGAGCGCCACCGGCCAGATCAAACGCATATAGCATGCCCGCATCCCGCATGCCGGTCCGGATTTCGGACTGGATTGAAAAGAATAATCCTGTTAGCAGGGCCGCCAGAAAGGAAAGGATGATAACCAGCGACGACTTTATGAGGATCAGCCCTCCGGGAAGGGCGATCCAGAGCGCAGCGGGGACTGTTGAAGCAGTGATCAGGCAAAAGAGGACTATGATAAGGTTTGGTGACTTTCCTGCCTTTCCCGCCAGGTTCCTTATCCGGTTTGAGCTGCCGGCTGCAAGCCCTGCCATGAATGACGAAAGAAGCAAACCTCCGAGGAGGTAGACTGAGCCTGCCGACAGCTGAAGCAGGAACATCAGGATGATCTGCAGACCGGATCCCGCAGCTCCAAGCAGAAACATCGACGACAGGGTTCTGTTGCCCGGCAGAAATCCAAAACCCAGCACGAGGAGAAGAACCGCAGCAATAATCCAGATGCCTGCAGATGGAAAGCGGCCCAGCCACCAGGCCGTAAGGCCCAGAAATGCCTTTGGCTCAAATACTGAATTAACGCTTGTTTCAGCGGCTATCGCCTCGTTGATGCCCTGCATGCGCCTCGTGAAAAGCTCCTCGTTAAAATAGCCTTCAATGTAGGGCGCAGCGATGCCTCGCCCGGTGAGCCTTTGCGGTATGTCGGTTCGAAAGGTGTGGTCGGCAGCCAGCAGGTAGCTGTTTTCACCGGGGAAAATCTGCACTTGAGTGAAGGATTCGCGCAATGCGCCGGCAACCGGTCCTATTGTCCGTATCGCCTCCTCGGAAACATAGTTCGCCGTTCCGGGCATCAACACGGAGAGAACGGCGCCGGGCGCCATCGCCTGCTTCAGGTACTGAAAAAAGCCGGCTGTAAAAAAGCGGTTCAACCCCAGTGTCTGCGGCCCCGGCAGCATGATCAGCACAATGTCGTACCGGGTGTCGGAGCGCCTGATCCACCTTTCGGGGGACATGCCGATATGCCTGACATTGGCATTCACAACAGGGCTGATATTCAGTTTTTCAGCGGTTGTGGCCAGGGAAGGATCAGGTTCAATAAAATCGATACGGCTGCATCGGTACAGGGCCAGTTCGGCATCAATTCCGGAAAGCAACCCGCCCAAAACCAATACATTAAGCGGATTTTCGTGTTGTGCCATGGCGAAATGGGCCATTTCCTGGTTGACCAGGCTGTTGCCCGATGACTGCATTAGTACGCCGTTTTCGAAAAGGTTGATCTGTCCGCCATTCCCGGTAACGGTTAGCCTTCCTGCCGGCCCCGTGCGGGTGGCCAGTATTTCGTCGTTCGGATGAAAGAGCTTTTCAACAATCCCTGTACCCGGCATGGTAAATACACCTGCGATGATTGCCAGCGTGGTGAGCAGGCCCGCGGCGGCTCCTCCGGCGCTCTCCATGGCATAGGCCTTTCGCAGGGATAAACCAGATGGACTGAAAACCCGTGTGGCCCAGGTGAACGAGAATCCGTTCATAAAGCAAAAGGGAAGCAGAATGAGAAGCGCAAAACCGGCAAAACCTAATGGACCCGCTTCGATGCCGGGCGCAAACAAGAGGCTTCTGCAATAATACATCAGGGGAACAAGCAACAGTGGAAGTAGTACCATCGATCCGGCCAGCAATGCGGCTCGCCTGTATAGCAAGGGTTCATTGCCATCTGGAAACGGCTTTGCCAGATTGCCTGCCAGTGCGCCGGTGCCCGTAATCAGCAGCCAGATAAACAGGATTACAGACAGTAGCAATTCGTTACCCTGGAAAAGCCCGGGAAGCTCGCGGATCATGAAAGTTTGAAATGCTATACCCGAAAACCCGATCATGAACACCAGAATATGCTGCCAAACAGGGCTTTCCCATCGGCCGCCGTCCGGATGATGTCTGCGTTTCTTGCCCGATTTCATTGGAATATAGTAGCCAACATGCCAGAAGAGGTGGAAAAGGCCGACAATCGACATGGCGATCCCGAAATTTACATGCCATTTGAGGACGATTTCGGTCCATGGTACTTCCAGCCGGTAGTTGATCTGGACAGCCATCAGGAAGCCAAGGATGGCGGAAACCAGAAAAGTGGCCAGCAGCGCATAATTCCATATCCGACGGTGAACAGTCCCGGGGATGATACCCAGTCTGGAAAAGAGATAGCTGATACCGTAAAGGATCAGCAATATCAGGCTTAACGGTATCAGCAGGTAGGGCGCATTCATTTTTTCTTCGGGAAGTCTTCCTCAAAGATTAGTGCCTCATAAATGTAGATATCGGCATCTTTCCACCCGGTCCAGCCCAAACCTGCCTTGTCACGGGAGCAATGGCCAAGGAATTCTTCAAGCGTCCATCCGGTTTCGGTGGCTACCTGCGGCAGGAATGTTCCGCTTTGATAACCCTTTTTAATATAAATCCCGTGCTTGCCAAGCCTGATTTCACTGATATCCTTTATTTTTTGCATGGGGGTAAGCACCGAGATTTCGATGTGTATTGAGGCGAGTTCATCTTCCCTCACAGGCGAAAACCGACCGTCGCGGGAAGAGGATGCTACAGCCATCTCCTGAATTACTTTATAAAGGGGAGCCTGAGGCTCAAAGGTGCCGATGCAGCCCCTGAGTTCGCCGTTTATCTTAAGTGTTACAAACGCACCAGCCCTGGTTTTCAAGCTTTCACCAAATCCGGATGCCTGAATCTGCGGCACCGTACGTGTCCGTGTATAGGCGTTGATGGTATTCCTGGCAATTTCGAGCAATTCCCTTTTTTCTTCACCCGAAAGCCGGAATCCGTCAGGCTGCGGTCCGGAGATGCTGATAGCGTGATACCCGACAACGCCGGCTTTGTCGCCGTATCCCCTGATGTCACCGGAATTCATGTAGTCGATCCTTTTAAAGACAAGGCTGCTGTTGTTTTGGGTCAGATAGAGCAGTGTCAGGCCGGATGGCCATGCGCACATGCTGGTGGCCAGTTCGGGAATGTCGAGGCGGTCATTGTTTTTCAGGGTTTTAAGGAACGCATCGGGATTGTTGCCGCAGAAAGCTGAGGCGGTGGCATCATCAACCTTTACGGCATCGGAATAGGATGGGTAGTGGGAGAAGTCGGCGCTGACGATGAAAAGGTTACCGGGCCTGAACCAGGGTTCCAGGGCTTCAGCGATCTGCCGGCAGACCGAAGGTACCTGGGTTCCCAATACGATTGGGACTATTTTAAACGGCTTTTTGAGTTTCATCTGAAGGAAGGGGAGCTGCACCTCGATGCTGTGTTCACCGGCATGTGCTTCCGGGTAATCGGTAAACACCTCAGATGCGGCAATGAGCGCTGCCCCGGTCTCCCGGTCGACAGCCACCTTTCCGAGCGGGGTGATGTAATCGCCCTGTGTATAGACCGATGCCTTTCCGAAACTCACCTTGTGTGAAGAAGCGAGAATAAACACCCGATCATAATCCGATTCCGGATCGAGCTGGTTATATCCGGAAGCAGCCACCTGCCCTGAAAAAATGTAGCCGGCATGTGGAACCACGAGGGCACGAACAAGCCCGTTTGTCTGAACTGGCTTTGCTGCGGCAAATGCCCCTTCAATCATCTTTCTTAGCGCGGCCGGGTCGGCCGGATAAAAGGAGCCGGCTACGGCCGGCTGCCTGTCCTTCATATTGGCTTGCATGTTTTCCTGGTTTATTCCCTTACCGGGCAATAAGCAGATAATCAATATAATTATCAATCTTCTTCCCGGCATTGCTGAATCTCCTAACCGATTATCCTTTTCCAGAACGACCGCTTTCTCCTGTCGGAATAGTGCCCGTATTTTTCATCGGTTTTTCCGAATTGCGTTAGGGTGATGTTCCGGATCATCTCAAGTCCTACCGGCCCTATGCGCCTTCGAAAACTGGTAAGTTCCTTTGCAGCAAACGGTTTGTCAGTCTGGAAATGGACTTCTCCGCAGAAGTATTGCCAATAGGGATTTTCGGGCCAGATTTTCAGGACCTTTTCGTCGCTGAGGCTAAACCTTTCTTTGAGCAGGAGCATGCCTATCATTTTTCTCGGCGGAATCGACGGCCGCCCCTTATGCGAGTAATAGGGCTGAAAGTGATCCTCTATGGATTCCCAGTCAATCTGTTGTGCGCCAAGGGCAAACTCATGTTTTGGATCGATGAATCGTTCGATGGGAACTTCGAAAATGTCAAGTTGCCGTTTGTTTCTTGTACGTCCCAGCATAGGTCTGACAGGTTATTTGGTGAGTAGACAACCTGTTACAAGATAACAATTAATACGCTTACCTAAAAATCTTTAGCGCTCTCGTCCCAACCAGGAAATGGTATGGCACGCCACCACGCCGGCTGTTTCGGTTCGCAGCCGGCTGTTTCCTAAAGTTATTGGAATATAGCCATTTGACTCGGCTGTCTTGATTTCTGAATTGCTGAAATCGCCCTCCGGGCCGATAAGAATGGTAATCGGGAGATCGGGACGAAAGGCATCATCGAGCCATTTTTTTTCTGTTCCCTGGCAATGGGCTAAGGTAAGGACGCCCTCATGAGGGACTTTCATAAAGTTCTTAAAGGTAACCGGTTCATGAATGACCGGATGAAAGGCCTTGAGTGATTGCTTCATTGCTGCCAGCACAACCCGCAGCTGGCGGTCGGTTTTAACATCCTTGCGCTCGGAGTGATCACAGATAAGCGGCGTGATCTCACTGATGCCTATCTCGGTGGCCTTCTCCAGGAACCATTCATACCGGTCGATCTGCTTGGTTGGGGCCAAGGCAACGTGAAGATGCCAGGTGGGTGAGCCGATGCCGTACAGGCTGCGGGTCACCTCCACCTCGCATGCCTTTGCATGGGCGGAACTGATGCGGGTTTCGAACCATCCGCCCCGGCCATTTACAAGGATTACCTCATCCCCCTCAGCCAGTCGAAGAACACGAATGGCGTGATGGGATTCCTCCGCACTTAATGTGCATGAGGATTCATCGGTTAGTCCGGGGGCATAAAAGAGATGCATGAAGGGCCTGGGTATAAAAACCTAACGGATGTTCTTCGGGTCTAAAGCGCCCGGTGCCCAGTTCTTCAGGAAGGTCATAACCTTGTCCTTGCTATAACCCTTGCCTTCTTCCAGCAGTCCGGAATCCTGCGTGTGGATCAGATTTCCCTTCCCGTCGAGGATCAGGAATACCGGGTAGCCGAAACGGCCGGGATTATTGTATCTGGCCAGCAGTTCCTTGTTTTTGTTCTCCTGACTGTAATTGAGCAGGACAAATACATAGCCCTCATCCAGTACCTTTTTAACTTCGGCGTTTTCATTGATGTAACTGTGAAAAAGGATGCACCATGGGCACCAGTTGCCCCCGATCTGGACGAATACATGTTTGCCATCCGCTTTGGCCTGAGCTATCGCCTTGGCGATATCATCGGCTGCATTTGCTTCAGGATTATAAATTTTCTTGGGGTCTTTTGCTTCCTGGGCGTTGCTGTTGCTGACACCTGCCACCAGCAGAAGGGTCAAAATCAGGATACTGAGCTTTTTCATCGGGTACAGATTTGGATTATGCCGGTAAATGTAAAAAATCCACGACTGATTATCTTTGCTGCATGACCAGAATTGGAGTTTTATCCGATACGCACGGAACCATCGACCAGCCCCTGCTTGATTTTTTGAGTGAATGCACCGAAGTGTGGCATGCAGGCGATCTTGGAAAAATTGAGGTGATGGATGATCTTGCTGAAGGCCGGATCTTCAGGGGCGTTTATGGAAATATCGATGACTGGGAGGTGCGGCGCTCGCTGCCCGAATTTCTGGAGTTTCAGGTTGAAGAGGTGCGGGTGCTGATCACGCATATCGGGTTTAATTACGGACGGATGTTGCCGGAGGTGGTCCGCCGGCTGGTAACTTTCCAACCAAAAGTATTTGTTTGCGGGCATTCCCATATACTTAAGGTGAAGAACTACCCCGAATACAGCATGTTGCATATTAATCCGGGGGGAGCCGGCAAGAGCGGACTTCACCAGGTGCGAACAGCCGTACGATTTGAAATCAATGATGACCGTATTGAAAACCTGGATGTTTGGGAGCGCCAGCGTTAGCAAAGCAATTACCGCTGAATATTAAACCGCCGCAGGAACTGGGATACAATCGCATAGGTTCCTATATAATACTGATATTCCGTTTCCCCGGGTTCGACCTTCACTGTTCGCTTGCCCTCTTTTGTATTTCGGATGCCCTCGTTAAACTTCTCATAATCGGTTCCTGCCACGCACTGCATTACCCCGCGCGAATAGGTAAAGAAGAAGTAATTCCGGCTGTCGGTTGACAGGTATACCGAGAGAACGTCACCACCTCTTCGGTGAACAATTTCGATGTAGCCGTCGACCTTGCGGTTGATGGGTTCACCAAGGATGTTTCCCACACCGATTTTGCCGTTGGATTGGTAGGATCCGGTTTCAGGGTTCCAGCTGAATCGTACATCGGTAAAAACCATCGTATGCATGAGTTCATCAGGGATTTTTTTCCATTTGCCGGTGAGGCTGATCTGCTTTAAGAGTTCATCACCTGTTTCGCGACCCACCAGGCTTCGGAAAGCCTGTCGGAATGACTGATCACTGAAGTTAACCGGTTCGAGTCCCGGGGCATCGTTGATCGCCTTGGCCATGTAGGCCAGCAGCTTCGGGTCGAAAAAGAAATCAACCGCCATGATGGATGTCCCGGTAACGGTGTCCTGAACGAGATCGTGAACAAGTTTGCCGGCGCCGGCAAGCTTAACCTGGCCCAGATCAACGCCGAAATCGAGAAGCCCCGATCCTTCGGTTACGCATTTGTTTGCATCCAGTGTTAACAGGGGGCCGTCAGCTTCGGGATCGGCCTTCTTTTGAGGTGAGGCGAGCACATACAGTGCATTTGGTTCGTCATACCAGAGTAAACCCTGACCGGAAAGTACCGGTGCATCACTATAGCGCAAGTGTGGACCAATAAAGGTAGAGTAAAGCTCCACGGGCTGGTTCGAGATGAAGAATCCTTTGAATAGCCTTTCATTCTGGTCATTTACGGTAACAGAATCAATTGGGATGGCAACCGAATCGGGGCAGATACGGCTGGAGAACCGAATCCACTCGAGGGTAATGCCGGGGCACTCATGACTGAGCTTAGTCTGGCCCGTAAAAAGAAGGTAACGCTCCTTGTTGTTCCATTGAACGGGACCGTAATAGCGGAATGCGGGGCTCAGACTGAACTTGTCATCCTCCGAGATTGTCCCTTTGCCAAACGAAATCCCCTTGCGATCCGCCTGGATGTCGGCAAAATGAACGGCGAATTCACGACCGGCAATATCCCGATACTGGTAATTGCCGTGGGCATTGTACCTCCTGTGGTCGACCACGGTTACGGTAGCCCCGGTAATGCGGTGAACCAGTGAAGTGTCGCGGCTGACGATGGTGGATTGTACGAGCGAATCGATTTTGGCGAAGCGCCTGATCGCCAGATTGCGGTCGGCGGGGTATATCCTGACATCTGCTACATCGAGGAAATCCACCTCATGCGCCCTGATTGTCAGATCCCTGACGGTAAATTCGGCTTGTCCGGCAAGGAAATTCAACGAATCAGACGGTTTGGATGCCATTTTAAAGCTTGGCTTTTCCATGGATACCAGGCCTTTGGCTATATCCCAATCAAAAGATTCAGGTTTTCCCTCAAACCGGTTTTTAGTGAAGATGACCCCGGATTTACCCGTTACCGGTTGAAAATTACCGGTTTGGCGGGATACATCAACACGACCATTGTATTCTTTTGCCAACAGAAAGTTTCCCACGTCTGCCGCCTGGGTGGTGTCGGACTGCTGTTCGGGTGTCCCTCTGAAGATCCGCAGGTCACCGGCCACCATCTCATAATTGTCTTCGAAAAACCGGAGGGTGTCGGAAGTAACGGAATAGGCGCCAAAACTCAGGGTACCGTTGCCGGTAAGTGATTGTGGGGTCAGTGAGACCTCCCCGTCAAACTTGCCGCCATACATATCCAGTGGTCCCTTGGTTGCCCGGGCTATCAGCCGTTCGGTTTCGGGAAACCACTTCACATCCATTTTCTGGCCTTTGGTTTCAGGATTGCCGTTTCCGGCCGAATCGCGGCTAACCGCAAACAGGTCGGCAATGGTGTTCACCTGATCGGGCAGGAACAGGAAATCTTCTGATAAAAGAACGGAATTCAGGTATTCGAGTTTTCCTGATCCTCTGAGACCCGATCTGCTCATGGCAATAGAATTGAAAAACCTTCCTTTGCCCTTATAAACCGGAAGTCCATCCTCCGGAGTCTTAAGGGTTTCAAAACCAAGTGAATGGTCACTCTGGTGGCGAAGGGCCAGTTCCAGCGGAGGGAAGATGTCGGCAGTAATGAAGAGGCCGGGAAAAACCAGCGAATCGCTGAAAGTGAAGAGGTTTAATCCTCTGAGGGTAAAGGGAAAAATGTTGAAATTGAACGTTTCCCGCGGATAAACTCCATTTAGTATTTCCTTCTGGTCGTAATAAACATACGCATTGGTGTCAGTCTGCAGGATAGGGTATTCAGGAAGGTCCTCCGCTTTGACTCCCGATTTGTTACCCGGGTCATCAATTTTCAGAAGGCCTCGTGTATACTCTATCACGGAAGTAACATCAGCCAGGCTGGGCAGCTCTTCTTTATTTTTTTGTTTTTCAAATACCTGCATTCTCATCTGACCAACATTGTCGAGTTTAATGTCGAATGCATCGTAGTTGAACCGAAATGTTTTTCCGATAAATCGGATCAATCCCCCCTGAATCTGGCCGTCGAAGAGTATGTCACGGTTTTTCAGCAGCGTAATCGTTTCATTTTCGGGATAGATTGCCACTCCGCGTGCTTCACTCAGGATGACCGATTTAACCCATGAAACCTTCATGCGATTGTTATTGAGATTGAGAAGGGCGTTGGGTTCGGGTTGAAGGTGCGAGGACTGGAAACGGATCACATCGTAATCCTGCTGACCGGCATTTTTCTTAAGGAAATCATAGGCTCTCTGTTCCACTTCAATGATGCGTGTTTCCGAGTTGTATCGTACGAATCCCAGGAACGACAGTCGCAGCAGCATCTCTTCAACCGAATGCTGCGGCTTGTTCATGAATTTTGCAAGGTCTTCAAGTGTGAATATCCTGGAATAATAGTAATCGGCACACTGCTTTATGGCTGATACGGGATGGGCCTTGTCGGCCATAAGGATCTCGTTGTATCTGTCGATGTTGAAGAACTCGGAAGATTCAAAGGATGCCTTGTTTTCCGTACTGCCCGGCAAACCGGTCAGAATCATAACGGAGTCACCGGGATGCCAGCGGATCCAGTCGACGTTCATATCGTATCCGTGGTAGGAGTTGAGATATTTGGAAGGGGAAATGCCTTCTCCGTCGCGGATGAGGGATACCTCCTGCTGTTTTTCGTTGAACTGGAACAATAGCCCTGGATGATAGATGGAATCAGTATCGAGATAAATGCTTGATTCGGTATTTATTCCACGGGCCTGGCCAGACTGAAAGGAGAAGTACGTTGATGCCAGTCTCATCAGTGGCCTGTCG
>CAYWHP010000110.1:0-13641 GCA_964457845.1 uncultured Porphyromonadaceae bacterium
CCGAATCGATGGCATTGACCATGCAGGATGCCTTCGAGCAGAAAGGGTATGTTACATCGCTGCTCAGCCTCCAGCATCATCACATTTCGGACATCATGACCGAGCTCATCGATGCAGAATACATCTGTGTTGGCTCGCCAACCCTTAACGGACGAATGCTTCCGACCATGGCAGCCTTCCTGACTTACCTTTCAGGTTTGGCGCCAAAGCACAGGAAATCCATGGTATTCGGTTCGTATGGCTGGGGTCCCAAGCAGATTGAAGACATGGCAGCCATAATGACTGCTTCTGGATTCGAAGTTATTACAACCGAGAAGATCAAATATGTGCCTTCGCCGGCCGACCTGGCCGGATTGCGCGAAAGGGTTTCCGCGTTTCTGTAGAGGCTGGGACACCCCGGGGGTGGGACAAAACCCCCAGACTGAAGTCTGGGGTTAATGATCTTTTCATTGCAAGTTTTTGCCATACAATTTATTATGATTGCTTTAACGAAGACATCATTAACCCCGCACTTTAGTGTGGGGCTTTTGTCCCACCCCCATTTTGACTCAGCCCGTGCCTTATTAAAGGTTCATCAGGAAACCCACGGCAAGCCAGGCCATCATGCCTGTACCGTGCTCCAGGGCAGATTCATCGATATCGAATTCGGGGTGGTGTACGGGATGATGGAATTTTTCGCTTCCGGTTCCCAAGCGGTAGAATACTGCCGGAAGCTGCAGTGCATAAAGGGAAAAATCTTCTCCTGTCATTCGTGGTGGCAGCTCCTCAACACCGCGGTCTCCGGCAAAGTCAACAGCCAGGCTGCTCAGGAGGCGGGTAAACAGGGGTTCGTTGTATAGCGACGGATAGCCCTGAACGATGCGGCATTCGGCTGTTGCGCCCATTGAAATGGCTATACCCTCAGAAATCCTGCGGATCTCCTCATGGGCAACATTTCGCCACGCCTCGTCCATCGTGCGAAAAGTCCCTTCGAGCCTTGCAACGTGCGGGATAACATTGGTTGATCCTAACGCTTCAAACTTACCGAACGAGAGTACGGCCGGAATATGTGCCGGTAGTTTACGGCTGACCACTTGTTGAAGAGCCACAACAATATGGCTGGCAATCAGAACAGGATCTACCGTACGGTGCGGGAGAGCCCCGTGGCCTCCGATGCCATTTACTTCAATAAAAACCTCATCGGTGGAGGCCATATACTGGCCTTCGCGGAAACCAAACCTGCCGGCAGGCATTTCCGGATAAACATGCTGGGCAAAGATAAGGTCAGGACGCGGCTCATCAAGCAAACCCGATTCCAGCACCTTTCGGGCTCCGCCCGGGAGCATCTCCTCACCCGGTTGAAAAACGAACCTCACCCTTCCGGCCCATTCGCCGGCCGTTAGCGCCAGAATGCGCACTGCCCCCAACAGGCATGCGGTATGAACATCATGTCCGCAGGCATGCATAACACCGGGCACCTGTGACCGGTATGAGCAGTCGTTTTGTTCCTGAATTGGCAATGCATCGGTATCGGCCCTCAAAACCAGATATTTTCCGGGTCCGGAGCCTTCGATCACGCCTGTGACACCGGTTTCAGCTACCCGTTCATGACCAATATACCAGCGATCAAGCACCTCTTCGATATAGGCAGCGGTTTTAAATTCCCTGAACGACAGTTCAGGATTGGCATGCAACGTATGGCGAATCGTCCGGATTTCGTCCGAAAGACTTGCTGCCAGGCTCTTGATGTGTTCCGGGTTCATAGCGGGTGGTTAAAAATCCAGGCTTAACGACAAATAAAAGATCCGCGGCAGGAGAACATGGTTCTCGATTCCCCAGGCCCAGTCGGCCCTGACGAAATAGCCGAGCAAACGACTCCGGAGCCCGAAACCGAAACCGGAAACGATCGGTTCATTTCCCTTATCAATAACAATAACCAGCGGGCCGTTTTTTATAACCTTCCGGTTAAGGTGGTTACGTTTATCCCAGGGGGTTGGCCCGCTCCATGCGGTTCCCACATCAAAGAAACCAACAATCTGGAAGTTGTTAAGGAAATCGGAATTGATCGGCTTGTTGGCGAAATAGCGGAATACCGGCCATCTGAGTTCAGAATTAAAAACGGCAAAACTGTTACCGTTCCGGATATTCTGAGTAAACCCGCGCATGTTGGTTGCCAGTGTCTGATAAACGAAATTCTGCGTAGTATCGATGGGCATGCTGGAATCAAATGTCTGCACGGTGCGGGAGAGGTTGGTCCAGTTATCAACCCCGCCCATATAGTAAATAAGGCGGCTGCCTCCGAATGAAGTACTGGCTGCAAACCGGTTCGCCCAGATCAGTGTCCGGTGAAGTGGCTGGTAGTGCCTGACATCGGCTCCTACGATAAATACATCCGACCAGTTTCCATTCACCTGCTGATAATACTCACCAAAGACCTTGGCACGGAGACCTTCATACAGGTTCAGCGTGATCATCCGGGTGTTATCGAAAACATATTCGAGCTTAAGGCCCGACCAGTACTTTACAACCCCTTCGCGGATCATGTTTTGCTGATCGGTTGAAAGGAAGTTGTAGCTGTCGATACGTCCGTTAATCGTGGTCCGCAGCGAAGCCACCTGACTCAGCGGATACTTCAGCACATAGAACAGTTCCTGCGTGGTTGCCTTTACCAGGGAATAGTTATCCTGCGTGGTCGTTTGGTACACCTGTCGATGGAAGATAATTTCCTGATCGAGGCGTTTCTTTAGGTTTTCGAAACTGAGCAGGTACTCATTGCTTTGAAAATCCGCACCGAAGCGCACTCCGCCGATCAGTTTAAAATCTTCGAAAAGGTCCTGGGTTCCCACCTTAAAGAGCATGTTGAACCCGGGATTGTAGTACACGGCCCCGCCTGTAAATGCCTGATAGGAAGAGTTAAGAAAGGTGAAATCAACCTGAGAAGCCAGGTAATTTATATAGAAGGCAGGCTGGTATATTCTGAGCGGAGGAACATCAAATGTTTTCCCGGTTACCGGATCCTTCGCGGGCATTCCCGCCGGCTTTCGTGAAGAAGCTGTGGCGGGAGCCTTTCTTTCAGACTCGAAAACATAATCATTGATATTGACACGTGATTTTTGCCCGAGGGTATCCGGAACGAGAGAGAGCGAACGGTGCGGCACCGGCGGAGCTGCTGCTGCGGCGCTTTCCGCTGCGGCGGCGGCAGCAGCGGCGCTGTCCTTGCGCAGAAGGTCACGGGTAAGGCGATTTCGGAAGTCGCTTACCGGAATCGACTTATCGGAAAAGGATGGTTCATCAAGTGACCCTTTGGCAAGACGGTATTTGCCATTTATGTAAAACAAGGAAGTCCATTCATTGGTGGTTGCCGAAAACGACTGATCGAGAATGTTTCTACCATGATTGGTGACAGGAGCAGACCGGGTTGAAAAAGAATAATGAACCGTGGTGTCGATGGCAATAACGGTGCTGTCGTATTCGGCCACATACCTGTTTCGCAGGCCATTATCATCGCCAAGGTAATAATACTTTTTCCCGGCCGGCCGATCCGGCTGAAACCGGTCGACGAAACGATCCTCGGCAAGCCGGGTAAGCTTATCGGATCCGGAAGCCAGATCGTATATATATATATCGCTGTTAGGTTGCTGCAGCTGGCTCTCTTTCTGTCCCTCGACTGAGAGAGAGGTTCGGTTGCTGGTAAATACTATTCGGGATGACTTGTCGATGAAACGCGGGGAATGGTCATCGGCGCGGTCGTTTGTGATTCGTAATGCCGTATTGGCCACCAGGTTGTACACAAAGATATCCGACTGGCCGTTCATGACGCCCGACATGGCCAGATTGAGACCATCATCAGAATAGGAAAAATCAAGGATCTTATTGAACTGCTTTATATCGCGATGCTCCCATTTTCGTGTATCAAGGGGATAGAGGCTGTATCGGATTTTTCCTTTATACTCCATCATCATGGAAAGGAGCCCGGAGGTTGGATGCCATGCGAGCACAGGGAACGAGTAGTCTTCAATCTGTCCAAGCTTAGCACCGGTCTTGTAAATTCTTCGCGACTTGTTCATCGCGACATCATAGAGCCAGACCCGAATCTGCCCCTCGCTGTTGGCGGTGTAGGCGATATATTTCCCATCAGGGCTCATCCGTGCACGAATGAAATCGGTGCCCTTGCGGTTCCGGAGTTTCACCAGTCCCGTTTCAGGCAGTTCACCCTGGTGTGCAGGAGTGCTGTACATGGTTTTATAGTAATGCTGCCACTCATATGTGAGCGCATTTAAGGAGGTGCCGAGAACATTCATGAATCCGGCAGAGGAGTTGCGGTTGATTCGGCTGAAGTAGACAATCGTTGGTATTACAGACCTTCCGAAGGTTTCAGCGATGTAATTCCAGATGGAATGGCCCGCATCGATGGCATTCTGGCCCTCCAGCCTGTTAAATTTATCAAACCTGCCCGAAAGGATACCGTCCTTTACCCTGTTTTCGGTTTCGATATCCCAACCCTTCGAGATGTAGGAGATGAGTCCTTTATAATACCACTCCGGCAGATTCAGCAGTGCAGAACTTGCCAGGCGGTCCTTAACCGAACCCCCGTAGAGCATTTCCTGCATAATCACCTCAGCAATGGCGGCACGGATCTGCTGATCGAAATTCTTATAATCACCGTCAAAATAGAGAAATACTTTATTGTCGATAATGCGGGTAACACCGCCGATATTGGTTTCATCGCGACCTGAAACCAGGCCAATATTGCTCTGCCTGTAATCAGAAAGGCGATTATAAACCAGGAAAATCAATCTTTTGGAAAGGGAATACTCGAAGAAATTCTCCATCCTTGTCATTTCGCGGTAAGCGAATCGGCTGACATATTCGGCCAGTTCACGGCCTTCGGGATAGAAGTAAACATCGTAGCGATCGTACCGGTAAAAGGAGGCAAAGAACTCGCTCTCGAGCACTTCCGACTTCGGGTACTGGATCCGGTTCTTGCCAAAGGTCATGTTGAGCCCGTTATAAAACTGGGCATGCGCCGGCAGTGCAGCCAGCAAAATGACCACCGCAACGAACCCCTTCAATATCCCGGCCTTTCTCCTCATCGTATTATCAAGGCTGAAATTATTAATTTTGAACTGTTTTACTTCAATAATACTGCTTATATGAAACGATTGCTGACGGCACTTTGTTTGTTGATCCTGGGAGGTCAATTTTACAATAATTATGCCCAGTTTACCGAACCATCCATATCATTTGACAAAACAAGCTACAATTTCGGCAACATCAATGAACTTGACGGGTTAAAAACGCATGAATTTATTTTTACCAACAATGGCACCCAGCCACTGGTGATATATGACATTACCACATCCTGCGGATGTACCGTACCCGAGTGGAGCAAGGAGCCGGTAGCTCCGGGGGGTACCGGTTCGGTAAAAGTGACGTTTGATCCCCTCGGACGGCCCGGTGCCTTCCGGAAGAACATTACGGTAAAATCGAATGCGCGGGAGTCGAACACGGTAATATATATTGTAGGCATGGTGATTCCGAAGCCAAAAACAGTTGCTGATGATTTTCCTGTTCTGGTTGGCAAGATGCGCCTGTCCGGCAGCCATCTCAATATGCAGACCGTTTTCGATACGCAGATAAAGGTTGATACGGTATTAATCTTCAACGACAGCGACTCGGTGCTCAACATCGAGTTGACCGAAATTCCGGAATATCTTACCGTGACGGTAGCCCCCCCTGCACTGGAACCCAAAAAGAAGGGAATAATCTATGTTGCCATCAACGGTTCGAAGGTCAATGACTGGGGTTTTGTCCTCAGCCGGATGACGTTCCGCATTAACGGAGTTGACCATAAGGGGACCCCGCTGGCGGTTAGCGCCACGCTTCAGGAGGATTTCAGCAAGCTTTCGCCCGAGCAGAAGCTGGCTGCACCCAAGGCCTTACTGAACGAGGAGTCGTTCAATTTTGGAACAATCATTCCGGGACAGCCCGTAACCCATGATTTCATCCTCAAGAATGAAGGCAAGGAGCCCCTGCTGATCCGGAAGGTGACCACCACCTGTGGCTGCACCGCCTCGAAGCCGGATAAAACCACTATCAGGAGTGGTGAATCCACAATCCTCAAATGCACGTTTGACAGTCGTGGCAAAAGCGGCAAGCAGTTCCAGGCTATCACCCTTATTGTAAACGACCCTCTTCAACCCTCGCTTGTTCTGCGATTAACCGGTGAAGTCAAGACTGGCGGGAAATAATGCACGGCAACGAAGAGAACTCCGATTCAGCCCTGCGGGTGAACCCCGGCATTGATCCGCCGGCGGCTGTTGACCGGCTGGCGGCACAGCGGTTTATCCGCAAGCGCAAGGCTGTTCTTCGCCCGGATGAATATATTTCGGGAATCCTGGATGGAAACCGGACCCTGCTGAGCCGGGCCATAACCCTGGTTGAAAGCCAGCGGCCCGATCATACAGAAATCGCGCAGGAAATCCTTACCGGCTGCCTGCCCCATTCCGGTGCAGCTTTACGGGTAGGCATAACCGGCGTTCCCGGTGTCGGCAAGAGCTCATTCATCGAGACATTGGGCGGACACCTGACACGCACAGGAAAAAAGATAGCTGTTCTGGCCATCGACCCCAGCAGTGAGCGGTCGAAAGGAAGTATTCTCGGTGATAAAACCCGCATGGAGAGGCTGAGCAATGACCCGCTGGCATTTATACGGCCATCACCGGCGGCCGGAACCCTTGGCGGAGTTGCGCGTAAAACCCGGGAGACCATGATCCTCTGCGAAGCTGCCGGCTATGATTACCTCTTTATTGAAACGGTTGGGGTAGGTCAATCGGAGACTTCTGTCCACTCCATGGTTGATTTTTTTCTCCTCCTGATGCTGGCCGGCGCCGGTGATGAACTGCAGGGTATTAAGCGGGGCATCATGGAGATGGCCGATGCCATCGCCATAACAAAAGCCGACGGTGACAATGTTCGGCGTTCGGAGCTGGCGGCGATGGAATATCGCAGCGCACTCCACCTTTTCCCACCGGCCGAAAGTGGCTGGCAGCCGAAGGTGATCACCCTTTCGGCCAGGGAAGACAAGGGATTTGACGCATTACTGGAATTGATCGGCAGCTATTTCGAACATGCCGGTGGCAGTGGATTCCTTGAAAGGAGAAGAGCCGACCAAACCCGTCAGTGGATGAATTCATCCATTCAGGAGCAGCTTTTGGAAGGTTTCTTCCATGACCCGGCGGTTGCCCGGCGGATTAAGGAAACTGAAAAGCTGGTGATGGAAGGTAAACTCACCGCTCATCAGGGGGCAGCAGGCCTTATCAATGATTACCGGCAATCTCCAGGCCGGCATCAATCCAGGTAAAGAAATCGGCCGGGGTTCCGTTGATTCGCTCTTCCGATCTTTTGTGTCCGAGCCTGACAATAACCGTATTCGATTCCGGCAAAACGATGATATACTGTCCCAGAATTCCCCTCATATAATACACCGGCTGGCCGCGGTGTTTCATCAGCCAGAACTGCCAGCCATAATAATCAACGTTCTTGCCCTTATCATCAACCAGGTGCGTGACCGGAGCAAGCGCCTCACTGAGATAGGATTCTGACACCAGCTGGCGGTCGTTCCACCTGCCCTTGTTCAGAATAAGCTGGCCAAACCGGGCAAAGTCGCGGGCATTGGTATTGAAACAGCAGTAGGCCTTTTCAATACCGTTCATCTGGTCGAGCGACCAGAGGGCATCGTGTGTTGCGCCCATCGGGATCCAGAGTTTATCAGAAGCGTAGGAACTCACCTTCCTGTGTGTGGCACTTTCAAGCACCAATGCAAGCAGCTCACTGTTTCCGCTTTTATAGTCGAAGAACTTACCCGGTTCGCGCGGAGCGGTCTGGTTCAGTACCAAACTGGCGAGTTCCTTGCCGTAATACCCTTTTGTTGTCATGGATGTGGCGCTCGAATAGGCCTCATCCCAACTCAGGCCTGAGCTCATCTCGAGGAGGTGCCTGATCGTGACCTTGGCCTTATCGCCTTCCCTGAAATCAGGAAGGTAATCGCCGACAGGCTGATCGACGCTCTTAATGGCCCCTTCGTCGAGGGCTGCCCCGATCAGCAGGGATATAATGGATTTGGCAACTGAAAACGAGTTCGATTTGGAATCGGTGTTATAGCCATCCCAATACTTTTCGAAAATGAGTTTCTGATCCTTAATCACCAGGTAGGCAACGGTTTTAAACGCATCGAACTCCTTCTCATACAAAGCAGGGACCTTTTTTTCGGCATATCCGGGTTCAACGGCCCAGGGCTCGCCGTTCCCGGCAGCTACCACCCTGTTATCGAAGAGTGTGTAGTCGTCGATACCGGGTTGCTGATAAATCAACGCTTTGCGGAGGTATGGCGGGCAAACCGCAAAAGCGACTGCCAGCACGGCCACGATGATCAGGAGAATTCGGGTAAAGCGGTAGTTTTTCATAACAATTTCTTTCCGGTGCGGTTTAATTAACAACGGTTGGGACGCATGCATGCGTCCGTTGATGAAAATACAATTATTGGAAGTATTTTTACAAGTTTTAATTTAATATTCTCATGAAGTACGATCTTATCGTGGTCGGAAGCGGACCCGGGGGGTATGTTGCCGCCATTCGGGGTTCGCAACTGGGCCTCAAAACGGCTGTTATTGAAAAGGCCGAGCTCGGTGGCATCTGCCTCAACTGGGGCTGCATACCCACCAAATCATTGCTTAAATCCGCGCAGGTTTTTGACTATCTCAAACACGCTGCTGATTACGGGATTATTGTTGACGGATCGGTAAAGCCCGATTTTGCGGGTATGGTTGCCCGAAGCCGCGCCGTTGCCGAGGGGATGAGCAAAGGGGTTCAGTTTTTGCTGAAAAAAAATAAAATAGATGTGATCCAGGGATACGGCAGGCTCTCGGGTAAAGGCCGTCTCACCGTAACGGATAATTCGGGGGCAGAGGCGGTTTATGAGGCAGACCATATCATTCTGGCTACGGGCGCCCGCTCGAAGGAGCTTCCCGGATTAAAGCAGGACGGTAAGAACATTATCGGCTACCGGGAGGCGCTTGTACTCTCGAAAATGCCCGAATCAATGGTGGTGGTTGGATCAGGGGCCATTGGCACCGAGCTGGCCTCCTTTTACAACAGCATTGGCACGCAGGTTACCCTGGTTGAATACATGCCTGAAATTGTTCCGCTCGAAGATGAGGAGGTATCCAAAGCGCTGGGCCGGTCGCTGAAGAAGGCCGGAATAAAGGTAATGACGGATTCTTCGGTTGAAAAGGTTGACGTATCCGACGGGAAGTGCCTTGTCAGTATAAAAACAAAAAAAGGTACGGAGACTGTTGAAGCGGAGATCGTTCTCTCGGCTGTTGGGATCACGGCCAACCTGGAGGGGCTGGGCCTTGAGCAGTCGGGGGTAGTGGTTGAAAAGGGGAAAGTAAAGGTTGATGCCTGGTATCGTACAGCGGTTACCGGCGTTTATGCCATTGGTGACATCGTTCCCGGGCAGGCACTGGCACATGTTGCCTCGGCTGAAGGGATCATCTGTGTTGAAAAAATCGCCGGACTGAACCCTGAACCACTGAATTACAACAATATACCCGGATGCACCTATACCACTCCCGAAGTAGCCTCGGTTGGATATACCGAAAAGGGAGCCAGGGAGGCGGGGTTTGAAATCAAAGTCGGTAAGTTTCCGTTCACGGCATCCGGTAAGGCCAGTGCAGCCGGGGCGAAGGACGGATTTGTGAAGCTGATATTCGACTCGAAGCATGGCGAACTACTTGGGGCTCACCTGATTGGCAGCAATGTTACAGAGATGATCGCCGAACTGGTTGTGGCGCGTAAACTTGAAATCACCGGGCATGAACTGATCAAGTCGGTACATCCCCACCCCACCATGTCGGAGGCCATTATGGAAGCGGCCGCAGCGGCTTACGGCGAGGTTATTCATTTATAATTATATGACAGGCGAGCAGTACATTGAAGTTACCGGGGCCCGGGTGCATAACCTGCGTAATATTGACGTGAAAATTCCGCGCCACAAGCTGACCGTTATCACCGGGCTCAGCGGAAGCGGAAAATCGTCGCTTGCATTCGACACCATTTATGCGGAAGGTCAGCGGCGGTACATGGAAACATTTTCGGCCTATGCCAGGCAATTTCTGGGGAGCATGGAGCGTCCGGATGTTGACCAGATTACCGGGTTGAGTCCGGTTATTTCCATTGAGCAAAAGACCACGAGCAAGAATCCGAGGAGCACGGTTGGAACAACTACCGAGATTTACGATTTTCTGCGGCTCTTATATGCCAGGGCATCTGAAGCCTTTTCCTGGGAAACCGGCGAAAAGATGGTGAGATATACCGACGATCAGATCCTTGCAAGGATACTTGAGAGCTATTCAGGAGAAAAGATTCTGATCCTTTCTCCGCTGGTGAAATCAAGGAAAGGGCATTACAAAGAACTATTCGAACAGATCAGGAGGCGCGGGTACATTTATGCCCGGATCGACGGAGCTATCCGGGAAATTTCGCCGGGCATGAAGGTTGATCGGTACAAAACGCACAATATTGAGATGGTTGTTGACCGGCTGGTGGCCAGTGAGGACCAGTCGAAACGGATGAAGGACTCGATCCAGACAGCTATGAAGGAGGGCAAAGGGGTTATTCTGATTACCGGTTTCGAAGGACAGAATCCCACCTTTTTCAGCCGGCACCTGATGTGCCCCACCACCGGCATTTCCTATGATGAACCGGCGCCGAACAGTTTCTCTTTCAACAGTCCGCAGGGGGCGTGTCCGGTATGCAAGGGGCTTGGCTACGTTCATGAAATCGACAACAGCAAGATCATTCCCGACGACAGCATCAGCATTAAGGACGGGGGTATCATTCCGCTCGGCAAATACCGGCAAACGATGATATTCTGGCAGCTTGAAGCGATAGCCCGAAAGTATGGTTTCAAACTTGAGGATCCGATCAGGGACCTGCCGGAGGAAGCTTTGCAGGTAATTCTGCTCGGTTCCGACGAATCGTTCAAACTCGAAAACACACCACTCGGGCTCTCGTCAAACTATTTCCTCAGTTTCGAGGGTATTGTCACTTATGTGGGCCAGCAGAAGGATGAATCCACATCAAAAAAGGCACAGAAATGGGCCGACCAGTTCATCCGGACTGCCACCTGCCAGGAGTGTGGGGGGACGCGACTGAAAAAGGAGAGTCTTTTCTTCATGATTGACGGGAAGAATATTTCGGAGCTGGCTGAAATGGATATTTCGAGGCTGCTTGGGTGGTTCGACGGGATCGAGCTGCGTATGAGCAGCACCCAGAAGCAGATTGCCAGGGACGTACTGAAAGAGATCCGGTCGCGGCTGCGGTTTCTTCTTGATGTAGGCCTTAACTATCTCTCTTTGAACCGTGCCACCGGAAGCCTGTCCGGCGGCGAAGGTCAGCGGATAAGGCTCGCAACGCAGATCGGGTCTCAACTTGTGAATGTGCTGTATATATTGGATGAACCGAGCATCGGATTGCACCACCGCGACAATCTTCAGCTGATTGAAGCACTCCGGCAGCTGCGGGATCTCGGGAACTCGGTTGTAGTGGTTGAACATGACGAAGACATGATCCTCTCGGCTGATTATGTCATTGACATGGGGCCGCATGCCGGAATCCACGGCGGCATGGTGGTGGCCCACGGAACTCCTGCGGAAATCCTCTCAGCGGATACCCTTACCGGTGCCTACCTGAACGGTGACAGGCGAATTGAGGTTCCTGCCGTCCGTCGTAATGCCGACGAAAGGAAACTTGTATTGAAAGGGGCGCGCGGCCATAACCTGAAGGGTGTCGACATATCGATCCCTCTCGGGCAGCTGGTGTGCGTCACGGGAGTATCGGGCAGCGGCAAATCATCACTGATCAACGAAACGCTGCACCCGATACTAAGTCAGGAGTTTTATAATTCGGTGCAGGATCCGTTGCCGTACGAGTCGATCTCAGGCATCGAATTTATTGACAAGGTTATCGTTGTCGACCAAAGTCCGATCGGCAGAACCCCGCGATCGAACCCTGCCACCTATACCAGCGTTTTCGGGGAGATACGGAACCTGCTTGCCAAGCTGCCGGAATCGCAGGTAAGGGGGTATGAGCCCGGAAGGTTTTCCTTCAACGTTAAGGGCGGAAGATGTGAAACCTGTCAGGGCGCCGGGGTTAAAACCATTGAAATGAACTTTCTGCCGGATGTTTACGTACACTGCGAAGCCTGCAACGGCAAACGGTACAACCGGGAAACGCTGGAGGTGAGGTACAAAGGCAAATCAATATCCGACATACTTGATATGACGATCGGCCAGTCGATTGAGTTTTTCGAGAACTCGCCGAACATAGTCAGAATTCTGCGCACCCTCAACGATGTGGGTCTTGGTTATATCACGCTTGGCCAATCATCCACCACCCTGTCCGGTGGTGAATCGCAGCGGGTAAAGCTCGCCAATGAACTGGCCAAGAAGGATACCGGAAGGACGCTGTACATACTGGATGAGCCGACAACCGGGTTGCATTTCGAAGACATCCGGGTATTGCTTGGCGTGTTGAACAGGTTAGTGGAAAAAGGGAACACGGTGATCGTGATTGAGCACAATATGGAAGTAATCAAGGTGGCCGACCATATAATCGACCTTGGTCCGGAAGGCGGATTGGCCGGAGGCCGTATTGTTGCCGAGGGAAAGCCGGAGGAGATTACCGGCAGTAAAGAATCCTACACCGGAAGGTTCCTGAAACAAGTGCTTAGTGGCAAACAAAAACCATAAGAGAGAATGAATCAAGAAGACATGATCCGGGATGCCTTCAAAATGAAATCCTGGAACGAGCTCAAGACCGAGAATTCCTGGCAGATTTTCAAGGTGATGGCTGAATTTGTTGACGGTTTCGAGAAGCTGGGGCGGCTTGGCCCCAGTGTGGCTGTATTCGGTTCAGCCCGGACAATTCCCGACAGCAAGTATTACCTGATTGCGGAGGAAATTGGATACCGGCTCACCAGGCTGGGTTACGGAGTGATTACCGGTGGCGGCCCCGGCATCATGGAGGCCGCCAATAAGGGGGCACAGCGAGGCAAGGGAAAATCCATCGGGATGAATATCGACCTGCCGCATGAGCAGACCCATAACCCGTATGTTGATAATGATAAACTCATCAATTTCGACTACTTCTTTGTAAGGAAAACCATGTTCATGCGGTATTCGCAGGGATTCATCGTGCTGCCCGGCGGATTCGGGACATTCGATGAACTGTTCGAAGCCCTGACGCTCATTCAGACGGGCAAGATCGGTCGTTTTCCCATTGTTATGGTGAGCAAGGAGTATTGGGGTGGCCTCATCAAATGGATCAAGGAAGTTATGCATTCGTCAGAACATAATGTGAGCATTGCCGACTTCGATCTTTTCCGGCTGGTTGATACCGCGGAGGAGGCTGTGGCGGTTATTGATGATTTTTATGAGCAGTATTTGCTGAGTCCGAACTTTTAATTCGTGACGCGTGACGCGTGACGCGTGATGCGTGACGCGTGACGCGGAAGATCGTGAAGCGTGATGCGTGACGCGTGACGCGGAAGATCGTGAAGCGTGAGGCGTGACGCGTGACGCGGAAGATCGTGACGCGTGA
>CAYWHP010000111.1:0-4481 GCA_964457845.1 uncultured Porphyromonadaceae bacterium
CCGCTGGCAAATTTCCAGATAGGATTACCCAGCGCGTGGGTCGCACCGGAGAACTCTGGTGTTGATTTCCCGCTTTGTCCCGTAGGAACGTATGCCAGAGATAACTGGGATGAACGTGGCCCCACGTATGCTTCAGTGTTCCAGACCATTGAAGGGGGCGTGGGATATTGGGCAGGGAATAGATTCCGGTACGGACCGCCCAAATTCAGTATGAATGCAACCTCAAGTTGCTATGATTTTGAAATAGGATCTCCGGGATGGGGCTTCTTCAGAAGCGCCACACCCCTTGCCGATGATGAAATGGGAATAGCACAGTTGAGCAACAGGATTCTTGTACCTCCGGATGGTCTTACTTTTGTTGGCAATCCCGACGGACAGTTCCTTGGGTATTCATGGATGGCACTGCCCATGACCGATGCCATCGAAGGCCCCCCACCTACCGGAGATCAGAGCTGGACACTCTTTCTGAACACCTTGAATTTCAAGGGTCCCGTTGCCTATTACATTCCCGAAACCTGGAGCAAAATATCGAAGGATTACAAACCCGATTACGGACGCGGACTGGATGCCAGGCCCGCTGAAATGGGTGGTGGTGCCATTGAAATCAACACCGTTCCCAAAATCGTTGCGAAAGGTACCGGCGATACGGTTTATTATAAGATACCCCGCATGAAGTATCCTGTTGATGAAAACGGGAAAACCGTGCTTGTTCAGGATGTCCGATACTACTCGAAAGAGGCCATATATAACCCCTTTAAATCATGGCGAGATAATACTGGATCCTTCAATGGGAAATTCAATCATCAGGGAACCTGGGAACCCGATCTGTTTACCAAAATGCCGGTGTTTAAGCAGGATGGGGTCGTTCTCGAGAATATGACGGACATCTTTAAAACCGAAGTGTTCGGGAACCATGTTTTTGGTATGCAATGGCAAGAGAATGAAGCAACTGCGGCAGGACAGTTTCCGCAGTACTATATGCAGGTGGGTGATGGCAAAAGAGTTCCGGTATCCGTTGATGCCGTACCTCCGGAACTGGCTAAAAAAGAGTTTACGCTGGCAAAAAGAGATGAACCGTACACATCCCCGGAGGCAGGCTCATGGGCGAATCCCGGTCCTGCAACAAAGCCTGAAACGGTCACGCTGGCCGACGGTTCAACCGTCACCTTTTGCTGGTACCGGTTCATCGATCAGCCATCCTTGCAACAGTTTGACTGGAGCACCGAAAAAAGGGAGCAATTGCAGTCGCTTGTTGAAAAGATCCATACCCAATGGAGAATCGACTCAGAATACATGGATCCCCCCAGTACAGGAACCCTGGTCTCCCTGGATCCTGCATTGATTGTCCGGCCACCGGCAGGCTTTGAAGTTGGTTATGTACCCATTGTAACAGGCCAGAAATAGTTAAGAAATATGAAGAACAAGCAGTTAAAAGGTTTCATGGGTATCATGATGCTGATTTCAGCAACCATCCTTTCCGGCAGTTTTGCCTTCACCCAATCCTCAGGATTCTATGCCTACTATACGAGGCTTGCTTTTGATGATAAAAACAACACCGGCAAGTATGCAGATATTGTTGTGAGAATCAACGATTCAGGCCGGTTGATTTTTAGCCGTGAATACAGCTATTTACCCTACTGGGAAGCTAATGGCTCAAAGCATTTTCTCGACAGGATTATTCCGTTTAACGGTGACGGCCCTGCTGAACGGCCGGACAGGATTAATAAATGCTCCTATGTAAGGATCATCAACAGCTCTGAAGATAAGATCACCATACACTGGCGGTATGCGCCTGACCAGAACTCTCTGAATTTCACTGATTTCAAAAAGAGTTATACCGGTGATATCGGAAAGTATTTTGCTGATTATGTTGATGAGTATTTCAGTATTGACACTAAAGGCATTGTAACCAGGAAAATCAAAAAAGGGTGCTATTCGCTCGATGAATGGAAAGACCCCATGAATGAAACTACACAGATTGTGGAACTTACCGGGAAGGGGATAAAAACCCTCGACCGGATAGCTCCAAAACTACAGAATCTGCCAGGGGAAAAGATCTCAGGAACACCCGTAATAAATCAGGATAGCAGGTCACCTTTGCTATGGTGGAAGCTTAATGAAGGACTTGAACCCAACCAAAATTTCACCATTGAGCACACTAAAGGAACATCCTGTGTCATCGGCGGAGTCGACGCCTACTGGAGGCCCGGGGTATCGGGATCATGCCTTTCTTTCGATGGTTATACGAATAAGGTTATTGTGCCGGCTGCTGCTATGCATCTCATGACCGGCGACTTTAGCATCGATGTATGGATCGCTCCCCAGGAATACCCCTGGAACGAGGCCGGAATTGTTGATCACGATCAGGACAAAAAGGCAGGCTATTCATTGTCAATCAACCACCTGGGGCAAATCAGCCTGTTTGCCGGCATTAATGGCTCCTGGGTGGGACTGACCGCTAAAAAACCTGTTGCCCTCCTGGAATGGACCTGTGTAACCGGTGTTTACAGGCAGGGTAAGGGATTCAGTATTTACTTCAATGGAGAACTCATCAGTGCCAATGACGTTTCCGGCCAACTGACGGATGCTGCCGGTCAGGATTTATACATTGGCATGGCCCACGAAAAGCAGCCACCATGGGCATATGAGCGCAATATCACCAAATCCTACCTGTCGAATATGGTTTTCAGCGGATTACTCGATGAAGTCCGTTTGTTCAACAGGGCACTGGATAAATCAGAAATTGAATCAGGTTACCGGAACTTCAAACCAGCAAACCCGAAGGTTCTCGATTATTGGGTTCTGCCCGCAGGAGAGGAGATCCCGAACAAATTCGGCGCAACCTATACCAACCTGAAATGCAGCCCGGAGTGGGACGGGTTATGGCGTTTTGGGGATCATGCGGATATTGTGGTCGCTTTTGACGACAAACCCTGTCGTTTCGTGTTCTGGAGAGGGACCAATTACCTGCCGAGTATTGTCACCGAACCGGGGCGTAAGGGGATATGGAACAGCGATCAGGGACCCGAGGATTATACCGACCAGTGTTATGAGCACATGTCCGACAAAACCTGCCGGTATTCCCATGTCAGGCTGATTGAGAATACGGATGCAAGAGTGGTTGTCCACTGGCGGAATGCGAGCGTCGGCGTAAGCTACGATTGGCTGACCGTTGATGCTGACGGTTGGGGACTATGGACCGATGAATACTGGTATATCTATCCCGATGCAGTGGCCGTAAGATACCAGGTGAGCGGCAGATTGAAGGATTTCAAGGATATACAGACCCAGCAGAATGAGCTGCTGAGTCAGCCCGGAACAAGACCTGAGGATCTTATTCCGTACGATGCCATTACCGTTTCCAACCTGAAGGGGGAAACCGAATTATGGAACTACTCAACAGGGGTTCCCTACCGGAAAGGGCCGCCGATTGAAGAGAACCGCAACCTGATCTACCAGAATCTCAATTCCAGATACAAGCATTTCAACATTGGCGAAATCGGGTCAAATTTCGTTCCCTACAGCCAGTGGGAATCCATGAGGATGGCGTTGGGGCATACCAAATACAACGCCTGGAATCACTATCCCTTTGGTTTATTGCCCAGCGACGGAACGGTTGCCACAGGAATCGACAGGGTCAGTTCATCCTGCATCATAACGTTATACGGACCGCACCATCTGCTTGATGATGGCAGAACGGATATGTATAACATTTATGGTATAACAGACCTGCCCGCTGCTGAACTCAAATATCTCAACCGCTCCTGGAACCAGGCTCCCGCTTTAACCGGTGTCACCGGAGCTGAAAGCAAAGGATTTGAGAAGGGACAGCGAGCCTATGTGTTAACCAGGAAATCAAAAAAGATCTCATTCGCCCTCAGCGGGTCTGAAGACAGCCCCATCCTGAATCCATGCTTCGTAATAAAAAACTGGGGATCTGACCGTACGGCCCGGCTTCTGATTAATGGCAAAAAAATGGATGCAGGAGGTACTGTCAGGCAGGGAGTTATCCGGGATACCGACGGAACACAGACCCTGGTGATTTGGATTGTGCAGAAATCAGAAGGCAGCGCGGATTATCGCATCAATGACTAGTAGTTGATTTTCCACGAAACCTCGCCATTATCCGGCCGCTCCAGTATGATTTCCACTAAGCCATCAGTGCGGCTTCTACCGAGTTTTGCCCGGCCCCCCGAGGCCTTCACCCGGATTGCCTTGCTGCCATTGCCGGCAACCACGATTTTGAAGGGCTCTCCGCCGATCACCCGGGCAACACCGGATAAAGTGTGATTTTTGCCATCCCATTTTACATCTGCCAGATCCACCCAGCCCTGTAGCACGTGGCGATTGGTTGACAGAACCTGCGGATCCGGCTGCACCCTGCGGATTGAGAGCATGGCACAGTGGGTGGCCCCCAATAGCTTCTCAACTTTTGCCGTTCCGGAAAATTTGCCGATTAACGAGTCCGACCAGAATTCATA
>CAYWHP010000111.1:4581-13639 GCA_964457845.1 uncultured Porphyromonadaceae bacterium
TCCAGCCGCCCGCTCGTCAGGAATATCATGGTAAGCAGCGACTGGCGCACTTTAGTTGTGCGGTCATGTACCGCCTTACTGTCGGGGTAGTAGTTGAAGACCACGCGGTTTTTGTACCATCGCAGGCCGCAGGTGGTGACCATACCGGGCACATACTCGTTCGAGTCGCCCCAAACCCGCTGCATGTCGACCAGGCCCGCGGTCACATCCAGCATCGGCCGGCCGCTTTCCCCCAGGTTGCGTTCGTGTATGAAAGCATCCGGGCCCAGCCCTTCGCGGCACAAACGAAACACCTCGCGGTAGGCAAAAGCGGTTGTGGCCTGTTTGTTTTCAAATCCGCCCTCGGGCCGCCAGCCGGTCTCCGGATAGTCGAATTTGATGCCGGTCATGCCATCGGTTTTAAGACGCTGCCATGTCGCCAGAACGTGTTTCCGGAAATCCGGATCGGTATAGTCGTAGGTTACCAACGGCTGATGATGCGGATGTTTCACATTCAGGCGGGAGATATCGTTGAACAGCATGTGGCCGGGATATGCCAGGGCATAATCATCGGAAGGCAGGCCCACCTGGAAATAGGTAAACGGGATGCCGTCGCGGGCTTTCAGTGCCGCGCACCACTTGGCAAATGTTTCATACGGCTCAACCAGATGGCCGTATTTCGACCAGTGTGCATCGTCCCACCAACCCTGCTCGGTGTTTCCGTCGTTATAGCAATAAGTATCCGGCTCGAGGCGGATGGCAACTTTGGTGTATTTCGTGATTCCGGCCTTTTGCCCCATCTCGAGTTCATTTATCAGTGCCTTGCTGTTGTTGATGTCTCCGAGTCCGCTCAGCGCCCCTACGGCCCAACCACAGAGCGTGGGAAAATCATAGGTATTTGGCCGGGCTTGATTTGCCGTGCGCATGGCGAGGCCGTAGGTTTCCAGGGCGATAAACGGATCAGGCTGAGTGACATCCAGGTAAAGATTGTCTTCGGAGATATAGGTTTCCCCCGGATTCACCAGCCGGCCCACGGGGTCCTCAGCCCGCATATCCAATTTACCGTCACGCAGGGCAACCCATTTCCCGTATTCGCTGTTGGCCAGGCCGCCCCATACAACAGATACCCTTTTCCCCTCCGCCATACAAGTTAATAGGAGGCTGTTCGGGCACGCCCGCGTCAACCCCGTCTCTACCTTAGGAATATCGGCACCTGCTGCGCCGTTGAGCGTCTGTGGTTCATCAACGGACTTTCCGGCCAGCAATCTTCCATGTACCATCGGCGAGGCTCTCATCAGCCGGGCTGACTGTTTCATCGTATTGCGCATGCCAAAACCCATGACTACCCCACCCCTCCCGTCATATACGGAAAAAGTGAAAAGATAGACAGGGATCGCCCGGGTGCCCGGGTGCTCCATCTCCACCACCAGCCTGCGGCCGTAACCCATCGCGTCGTTTACCTCCTCCTGCTTCCCCGAGAAGCGCATACCATCGGTATTGGCCCAGGAATCAGCCATAACGCCGGCCTCATCAACCACTATCCGGCCGGTCTGTTTGTCGGTAACCGAATAGGTACCTTTCGACAAATCAAATGTGAGCGAAACCTTGTCATTGCCGAGGATGATCAGGCCTGACTTTTCATCCGGTTTCAATTCAACCGCAGCGATGGCTGACATGGATGCCAATCCGGACAGCAGGAGAGTCAGCAGCAGGGAAAACTTTCTCGCAACAGCAATGGAGTCAAATCCAGATGTCCTTTTCAGGAAAACAGTTCTTTTCATGGTCAATAATCAATGTAACCGTACTTATTAAGCTTATACCCCCACTTGTTTATGTAATACCCGCGAGGTTGGAAGTCATCGCCGATCCGCTTCAGCTCAGCACCCAGCGAAGATTTAAGTTTCTCCTGCAGCCGGGCAAATTCCGGCTTGCCTGCAAGATTATTCTGCTGAAGCGGGTCATTGGCGTTATCGTACATCAGCCAGGGGCCCTTCAGCGTCTCCACATAGGTATACCGGGATGTGTAGATACCCCGGTACTCCTCCTTCTGGACGGCAGCGGAAGGGGATACACTCATGATCAATGCAGCCTTGTCCCGCATTGTCCGGGGCCTGCTGATCACCCCGGTCATATCTTCACCTTCCACTGTTTCAGGGATGGCAATTCCCGACATGGACAGGAGCGTCGGGAGTATGTCCGGTGAATTCAAAGGGGCCGTTATCCGTATTTTCCGATCGCCATAACGGGCAGGATACCGGAGCAGGAAAGGCACCCGAACCGATTCAGCCCAAGGCACCTGTTTCTGGGTTGGACGCACCCCCTGCGCCCCCATCATTTCCCCATGATCCGATGTAAATACAAAAATAGTGTTCTCCGATATACCGGCCTCATTGATAGCCTTTTGCAAATCTCCCATGCATTTATCCAGGGCTGCTATATGTGCATAATACCCGGCCGATTCATTTCTGGCTGCATTTTTCATTTCCCCGGGCACATTAGACGGCACCAGTATGCTGTCGGGAACAAACAGCCGCTGCGTCTCTTCAGGGGCATTGTTATGCGGAAAATGCGGGGCTCCCCATGCCAGGAACAGCAGGAAAGGTTTGCCGCTGTTTGCATTCTCCCGGATGTACCTGACGGCATCCTCGCTTTCCCGGTAGGGTCCGTAGCCGTCCCAGTACTGCTTTTCGTTGCTGTCGCCGGAATAATAAAGGAGATTTTTATAGTCGTGCGAACATTCCAGGCCTTTCCAGTATTCGAACCCCTGCCTTCTCTCCCGCGGGGTGAAATTCAATCTTCCCATTCCGTCAAGGTGCCATTTCCCGATATAGGCCGTTTGATAGCCCGATTGCCGGTAAATTTCAGCCAGGGTCAGCGCCTCATCCCGAAGATGCAGGTCGTTCAGGAAAATCCCATGGGTCGTCGGATACTGTCCGGTTAAAAGGGAGGCCCGTGTCGGGCTTGACAGCGGGCAAACCGAAATGCAATTGGTGAAATTCAAGCCTGTTGCCGCCATCCGGTCAACATTGGGTGTCCGGCCTTTCAGGTTCACATCCCCGTTGTATCCGGTAGCCTGTGCCCGCCATTGATCGGCCAGTACAAATACCACATTCGGCCTTTTCGGATCCCGGGCAGCCGTAGCGGATTGCCCCGTTGCCTGACCCGGACCTGCCGCCATTCCTGACGCAAGGGTCAGTGGCAGGATACCGAAACAGCCCGCCCTGTTTATTCGCTTATTCATTTTTGAGATTTTGAATTTCGGCTCTGCCGGATGAAAGATCCTTTGCATGACATTGAACGGTAATGCTACCGGTCCCTTTCGGCCGGATGGTCAGCAGAAGTCGTCCTTCGTGGGCCGCACGCCTGTTCTGTTTGTATAATTCATGACTGAACTGGTTTCCCGAATCCAGTCCAATCAATTCACCGGCGCCGGTGACATCAACGGCAATTTCGTCGGCGGCAAACGGACAGCGGGTTCCCTTTTCATCCTGAATTTCCACTGTAAGAAATACCAGCCTGTCGCTATCGTCGCCGGATGATTTCCATTCCTCCCTGACCGCCAGTTTTTTCGGCTCTCCCGCTGTCCTCAGCGTATGGGCCGCCACCATCTGTTTTTGGTTAAAAGCCCTGGCGGTGAGGTCACCATTTTTGTAATCAACCAGCCAGATAGCCTGGTAGGTATCGGGATCCACAGGCTTTTTTCCGAGGCTTTTACCATTCTGGAACAACTCCACCCTCTCTGTGTTGCTGTAAACAAAAACAGTGTCCACCTCACCCGGCTTAAAATTCCAGTGCGAGGCAACATTGTACGCGCGCCATTCAAAATCATCCTTCTTACGGAGGTTGACGGCTATGTGAACCATCGGCTTGTCCGCCCAGAAGGACTGCCAGTAATAGTAAAGCGGCTTTTCAAAACCGGCGATATCGATCAGTCCCCATTCCCAGCCACGACGCGGCCAGCCCAGCGATTCCCCCAGATAATCAATCCCGACCCACAGAAAAAGGCCGGTTACGTACGGATTATCACGCACGGCAAGCCAGTTTTCCAGGGTCAGGTAATTTTCGGCACCCAACAGGATTCGGTTTGGATACCGGGCATGTTCCTCGCGGTAGTGCTCCTTGAAATACCGGTCGGGATAATTGTACCCGGCAATGTCCATGGCATCGAAGAATCCGTTCGCATTGGCCCATGGGGCCCAGTCGCAGGTCGCCGTCACCAGGCGGGTGTCATCCTCCTCCTTTGCCCATTTAATAAGCTTTTTCAAGGTCTCGGGCCCATCCTGATATCGCTGGTCGGGCACTTCATTGCCGACCGAATACATGAATACCGATGGATGGTTCCTGTCGCGCCTGACCATATCCTTCAGATCGGTTTCGGCCCACTGGTTGAAAAACAGATGGTAGGTATACGGCTTCTTTCCTGCCGGATCTTCACTCCGGCCATAGTGCCAGGTTTTGTTCCATTCATCAAAAGCTTCTGCCATCACATAAAAACCCTGTTCATCACAAACTTCAATAAAGGCAGGATCAACCGGTCCGTGGGTACGGATGGCATTGCAACCCAAAACCTTCAGTTTTTCCAGCCTGTATCGCCAAACGTCCTTTGGCACGGCGGTGCCAAAGGAACCGGCATCCTTATGGAGGCAAACCCCTTTCAGTATGACTTTAGCACCGTTGACAACCAGTCCCTGATCCTTGTTGAACCCAACCGTGCGGATTCCAACCTTCTGCTGCTCGGTATCAACCAAGCGGTCCCCAACCCAAAGCTGAAGTTCCAATGTATACAGGTAAGGGTTTTTATCGGACCAACGTTCCGGGTTCTTTACCTCCAGATCCAGGGATGATTTTAACGTTGAATAATCGCCAAGTTCAATGTTGTCAGCGGTTTCCGCAACCTGACCGCCATCCCTGTCCCTGAGCCGGGCAACGATGCGTGCCCTTTTCACTACTTTTTTCCATTCCTCCGGAAACCGCTGAAAATTAACGGCCATACTCTCCGGATAGCTGTTGGATACGACTTCACAGTTTACCTTCAGCCGGGCGACACCTTCATCGGCGGAAACCGTTCTGAAGAAGGTTGCGAATGACTTGAAATGCTGCTGCTCCGTTATAAAAAGATGGACGTTCCGGTTGATTCCCGAACCGGTGTACCAGCGGCAGTTACCGATCAGTGAATTATCCACCTTAACGGCAATCACATTGGTCTTGCCGTCGTACTTCAGATTCGGGGTCAGATCGTATTCAAACGTACTGAATCCGTATGGCCTGTTGCCCAGGTAAATACCATTCAGATAAACCGACGAGTTCATGTACACCCCGTCGAACCTGATTTTGATCCGTTTACCCTTTGAGCCCTCCGGCAAAATAAAATGCTTGCGGTAACAACCGATCCCGATTGGCAGATAGCCACCTGACGGACCGGTTTGGTTCGACTCAGCAAACCGGCCTTCCACCGACCAGTCATGCGGAACATCCAGCACTCGCCACTCAGCATCGTCAAAATCAGGAACGTAAAATCCGGGCGTTTCGCCCAAAATAAAACGCCAGTCTGCATTAAAGCTCAACTGCCTGTCGGTTAATATTTTATCATTTTCTGAAGTGTCCGCTTTTTTGCTGGTTGCATTACGGAAGACATTTTCATCAACCTGTGAATAGGCGCCGGGCCAGAAAAAAAGCAGAAGTCCGGTTATCAGTAAAAAATTATGCTTTCTGTTCATTTTGTTAGTTTTTCTCCATTCCGAGCATTGTTTCCGCAAAGGCTTTACCAAGCCGGACAAAGGTCTTTCCACTGCCCAGGTAGTGGTATTCGGCGTTGGATGCGCCCCTTTTCCAGATAGCCTTTTCTTTTCTTGTTAGTCCATCCTTCGCAAAGCCATACTTTTCCATTTGCTTTCCGGCTTCCTCCTGTGTCATTTTGCCCTGTTTTACCTGCCATTTCCATTCGTTTGTCAGCCTTTGCTTCCAGTAAATATCGCTAAGCCCGAGTTCATAAAAGGGCCCGCTGTCGACCGCCTTTACATTTCCGCGATAGGGTTCGGCTACCTTCTGATCGTATTGCTCCACAGCGGCGAATTGTGCCTTCCGGAAATCGGAGACAGGCAGGGTTTTGTCGAACTTCCGGCTGTCGGGATCAGTACCATAGACTCCCAGAATACCCACGATAAAGGGCATGCGCGGACTATTAAATTCCTGGCGCACATCCTGGATAAAATGTATCATGTTCTCGGTATATTGCTGGATATGATGTCGGTTACACATATCGTTCCAGCCCTGAAACCAGACGAATCCAGCCATTTCATAACCCTGCTCCGCATTGTAACCGGGAACGATCTTCCTGATACTCTCCGCGTTATTCAGTGTTGCACGAACGTTCCGGATCATTTCCCGGTAAAAATGTCCGACTACATCCTGCGCTGGAACATTTCCCTGTTCCTTCTCTTTCAGGCTGGGTACATATGGACCTGCACCTGGTGAGCGAAAGTCGACCGCGAGAGATTTTCCGCCCCAGGCGGTCTTGATGATAAGGATTGGCTCATCGTGCCCTTTCTCCATATACAGGCCGAAAGCGTATTCCGGACCAATGCACTCATGATTAAAACCATAGCCCACCTTGACATTACCCTGCAGAACGGTATCGCGCTCGTCTTGCTGAGTAAAGTAGCTTATCCAGGCATTGTTGCAGACTGCAGGATCACCATTCTTGTCCAGTACCATACTAAGAAGTGGCGAAGTCACCGGATCGTCACCAATGGCTTTAAATGTACTTTGGTGGGCTGAGCCCTGCATATTCGACTGCCCGGCAAGAATATATACTTTCAGCGGCTTCTCAGCAGCCATCAAGGTACCGGAAACAAAAACCGGCAGAACTGCTGCTATCATTATTCTTACTATTGATTTCATCCTATGAAAGAATTGGAACTTTAACATACATCTATTTATTGACTTATGGTAAACCACACCCGAGTCTTACAGGCTGATTGCCAGGTGGTTTCGCTGACTGGCCTCATAACCACAGGATATTTACCGAACATATCCGTATGTATATGCTGCATAACCAGGTAGGTGTTTTTTAGGTTTGAACCCGATGGTGCCAGTTCCGGACCGAACTTCAGCTCATCCTGCAATACTAAATAATTGGTAAGGCTCGGCTCCGAATCAAAAAATGGCTGAAAGTTGGCATCCACCGACATGAGGTAGGGGCCATAAAACAGTGCTGCCTTCATTTTACCGGCAATCGGAAATGCAATCTCCTTCTTTTCACTATCGACCCATTTTAATTCATAGTCCAACGCAACATCAAACTGATCGCCGTTTTCCAGGATCTTATCAACGATCAGATAATCACCTTCCTGCTTGGTCCGTAATTTTTCCCCGCCGACAGTCAACTCAACTTTTCTGGCCCAGCTGGGTATTCGAATCGCCAGTCGTGAATTGATCCCGGCTTTGATAACGCGAATTTTAAATTGATTACTGTTGTTCTTTGCTTGCTCTGCTGTTAATTGGAGCTCGTTATCAGAGTATTCCCCATCGAGGAAAAGGTTAAACTGAATCGTGTTGTCCTTTCTGGTAAAGATGATTTCGTTCGTTTCATGCATGGCACGCAGGGCATGAAAATTACAGCACCACCATGACCGGGCAACTTCTTCATCAAGGCCCAACCCTATTCCCTGATCAATTATTCTATGCCCGAAATCGCCCGTTTGATACTGGTTGGCAAACAGATGGTTGATGAGGCAACGTTCCGATTTCTCGAGGTAATCCGTTTTCCCCGTCGTTTTCCATAAGTTGAGTGATAGCATAATAAAATCAGCCTCGGAACAACCCTCATCGCGAAAATCTTCTGAACCGCCAACCTCTCCGAAATATTCAGGAACGCCGCCAAAAACCATGTATTCGGGTGAATTAATCAATTCGGCATACCGGTCCGTAACAAATTTCAACTGCTCCATGTTGCCAGTGCGCTCGTAAAGCATCAGGGTACCCAATAACGTATTAAGATATCCATGACTGTGCTGCTTGCCGGGTGAAGGGAGGAATCTGTAAACCTGTTCGGCAGTTTTCATGTATTTTTCATCCCTGGTTTCATCCGAAAGCAGTACCAGGCCTTCCATCAACTGGGTAAAACAGATGTAACCCATATAGCTGTTACCCTTCAGACGGTCCGCAACTTCCTGATTGGCACCGCTGCTGGCAATTGAATTGATGAAATCTCCCAGTTTTTTGGCAGCGGCAAGCACATTGGGTTGAGGATGCATCTGATAATATTTCATCAGGCCAACCAGCAAACGCCCGTTTCCCCAAAGCAAAGCCATATGGGGGCTGGCCAGTTTTTCGGGGTCAAATACTAAATCCGGATTTCCAAAACGACCGTCCGGATGCTGATACTGAAGAGCTTCCCGCATCAGCTTCTTCAGGTCAATTGGATTATTCTCAGCCGGCCAGGATGAAAAAACATCAAAATAACGCCCGGAAATATCGCCGCTGAAATTGGTAAACCGGCGCTTGAATTCCGGCTTGAGGGAGAGATCCGCCAGGATAAAATCAGATGACATTTCAGGTGTATGACCAAACATAATGCGGTCGGTTACCATCTTTATGCGCTGGTTAATCTCTCCGGAAGCAATTTCATCTGAATGGATTGCTGCAACCTGGCCGATTCCTTCGGCGCGGGAAACAAGGAGAACTGCCAGTATAATGAGGATTTGTTTCATGGTTTATTCTGTATAGTAAAATGCGTGTCAATTTCTTCCATGCCCGGTTTTACCGGGAACTGCCTCAAGATAGAAATCAAAACAGAAACAACTGTTTACATAATTGATAAGATTAGGCACTAACTTGTATGAATTAGTATCACTTGTTACAAACACCTCATTTATAATAGCATGAATGAGCTAATCTAAACAGATTATTGCGAAAAAATGAAGGATCGGAATGAAAAAAAATCTCGCTATTTTTATGATTCGTTAAGAAAAGCGATGAGCATAAATTCAGGCAAGCTATTCCTCCTCTTCCCAATATTGTTACTGGAAGCCTGCTCCGGGAAGCCTGTTAAAAAACCGAATTTCCTTATTCTGATTGC
>CAYWHP010000112.1:0-13615 GCA_964457845.1 uncultured Porphyromonadaceae bacterium
TCCTGGCCCTCGAGCGCGCACTGGCGATGATCAACAACGGCTTCAGCTGGCCCTCGTTCGCCGCCGGCCTCGCCGGTATCCGGTTCACCCTCCGCTACCTGGCCGCACGCGGCTACATCAGCGAAGCCGATGGCCGGGCGCTGGATGATGTACGGCCCTACCTGTATGAGTTTGCCGAAAAGCGCTTCGCCGCGGGCGACTACGACTTTCTCCATGGCGCCCTGGGCATGTATATCGGCAGCGACCGGTATATGGCCCATGACGATGTGATTGAAAAGATCGGTGCCATGGCTGTGCCGCAGGGCGAAGGCATGGTGGCGTGGGAGAGTAAACATCCGCAGACGGGCGAAAATGAGATCAACCTCGGACTGGCACACGGAGTTCCCAGCGTCCTGTGGTCCCTGAGTCAGTTGGATGCCGATCCTTTGCGCGATCGGTTGCTTGAGCAGGGTGTGTCCTTTATGCTCGCTCAGCGTCAGGAAAACGCACCAAACGGCTCTGGATTCCCGCACCGGATCGTCAACGGCCGCCCCGACCAGCAGGGGCGCCTGGCCTGGTGCTACGGCGACCCCGGCGTGGGGGCCGCCCTGTGGCAGGTGGGCCAGCGCTGCAACCGCCCCGACTGGCAGGCCGATGCCATCGGGATACTCCATAAGGCGGCCTCGCGCCGCAAGGCGGAGGAGAACAGGGTGTTCGACGCTTGCGTGTGCCACGGCACCGCCGGTCTGGCCCTGCTGTTTTACAAGATGGCTATCCTCACGGGCCACGAGGAACTGCTCGGCGCCGCCGCCCACTGGGCCGGCGCTACCCTCGACCATGGCGCCGGAACCGATGGCGCCGCCGGATACCGGTTCCTCACCACCGGCAACCGGTGGGTGGAAAATTACGGCCTCCTGGAGGGGATCACGGGGGTGGGGCTTGCGCTGCTCGCGTTGCTGGATGCGGAGACGATGGGGTGGGAGCAGGGGATGATGTTGTAGACAGGAGACATTAGACAGGAGACAGGAGACGGAAGACAGGAGACGGAAGACTTTAAGACGGGAAGACTTTAAGAGGGCAGGGGGGAGAAAGAAAAAGCCCCTTACCAACGCGGCAAGGGACCTTTTTTATTGTAAGTAAGATGAGAGTTGCGTTCTTACCCCCCTCCTTAAGAAGGAGGGGCTGGGGGAGGTTACCCCCCTCCTTTACAAGGAGGGGCCGGGGGAGGTCACTCCCCTCCTTAACAAGGAGGGGTGGGGGGAGGTTACTCCGTTACAAGGAGGGGTTGGGGGAGGTCAATAAAATTTATTCCTGCGGTCAACCACCTTGGCCTTTTTCTCCAGTGCACCAAACACTTCGTAGCCGGCACGCGAGGTGTACGACTGGTCGAGGCGGGTGAGGCTCTCGTTGCGGTTGGCGGCGAGGTCGGGCTCAACCACGTTGGTTACCTGGATAACATATACACCGTTGGTGCCTTTGATGGGCTTGCTGATGGTGTTCACCGGGATGGAGGTGAAGGCAGCGGTAACCATGGGCTCCATGCCGAGGCCGGTGATGGTGTACGAGGTGAAGTAGGCGTTGGCGGCCTGCTGCACGTTGGCGTTAACTTTCGGTGCCAGGGCCTCCAGCGAGTTTACGCCCTGCATGGCCTGGTTGAGTTGGCCGATAAGGTATTCGGCCTTCTTCTCGTTGCGCACGCTGTTTTCGATTTCGGTGCGAACCTGATCGATGGGGGCGGTACCCTTTTCACGCACTTCGGTAAGTTTGGCCAGCACAAAGCGGGGACCGTACTCCTTCAGTTCGGAAAGTTCGCCTTTGCGGGCGGTGAAGGCCCAGCGGACGAGTTCGCGGGGGCTTTCCAGGCCGGTGATGGCGGCGTCGCCCTCCTTGAGGTTGGCGGCGATACGCTTGTTGAGGTTCTCCTTGGTGATGCCGGCTTCGAATTTCGTTCCGTTATCGTTGGTGGAAGCGAATATCGAGGCGGTGTTGTACACATCCTGATAGGTTTTGTCGCTCGGGGTAACCGTGCGGTCGAGGATCGCGATCTGCACCTTTTTCGATGCGGCGCTCTGATCTTCCACCTTCACCACGTGTATGCCCCACTGGGTGCGCACGGTGATGAGTTCACCCTTTTTGGCGAAGAAGCAGGCCTTGCCGAAGGTGGGATCCATCTTCTGCATGGTAAACCAGCCGAGGTCGCCGCCCTTGTCTTTGGTGGCGTCGGTGCCGAACTGGCCGGCGAGGGTGGCAAAGTCCTGACCCCTTTCGATGAGGCCCTTGATGCTGTCGGCGGTTTTCTGCGCGGCATCGTAATCCACGTTGTTCACCGGAGCGATGAGGATGTGAGCGGCCTTAACCGAGTCGGGAAGGTCCTTCACATCGGTTATGCGGGCAACTTTCCACGTGAGGCCGTCTTCCCAGGGGCCGTACACGTCGCCCGGCTTGGCTTCCGACGACCATGAGCGGATCTGCATGGGTACGTCGATCATGGAGAGGTAGTACTCGTTGAAGCGGCTTTCGGCGTTGGCGGCAACAAACTGCTGCGCGTTTTCGGCGGCGGTGAATTCGGGCTTCACATCGGTGGCCCACTTGGCCACGGCGTCCTTGTCCTCCTGCGAGGGGACGATATCCCATACCACATAGGCGATGTCGCGGGTGGCTTCCTGGGTGAACTTATCCTTGTTCTTGTCGTAATAGGCTTTCACATCGGCCTCGCTCACCTTGATGATGCTGTCGGGCGTGGTGGCATAGCGCAGGGCGACGAAATTGAAATCGTACTTGCGGTTGGTCTCGGCAAATTCGGCATCCACCATTTTGCGGGTGGTGTACATGCCTTTGGAGATCATGTTCTGGTACTTGGTGTATACGCGGTCCTTCATGAGTTCCTTTTCGTAGGCGATCCACTGCTGTTTGGCCTGACCGGTAGCATCGGTTTCCATATTTTTCAGGAAGCGGATCACCATGTTGCGGTCGAAGCCGCCGGTAACCTCGTTCTGGAAGATCGAAGCCTGCTGGATCTGGGGATGTATATTACGTCCCTGCACCATATCGAACAGCTCCTCGGGTGAACAGGCCACGCCGAGCTTGTCGTACTGATCGGCGAAGATGAATTCGTTCATGTAGGCGCCCCACACCTGGTTGCGGATGGAAGCGTATGTGTTTTCGTCAACCGTATTGGTGTTCTGGCTCCGCTTGTAATTTTCGATACCCTGCTCAACCCGTTGGGCAAATTCCTGGTAATTAATGGTTTTGCCGTTAATTTCGGCGATCTCCATCTGCTTGCGCTGCAGAAATCCGGAACCGGAATTGAGAAAGTCGCCCAGTATGAAGGCCACGAGTGAAAGGCCGATAACTGCTGCCAGCAGCACGCCTGCTTTGTTTCTAAGTGTCTGTAATGTTGCCATGTGTATACCCTAAAAAAATCAGGCTACGAAGATAGTAAAAGGATTGAAATTACTTCTCCGTCGCACTTGAATCGGCAACATTTTCCTTTACCCGCATCTGGCCGTGGGAGCGGCGGATGGAATATTTCGAGAAATTCTGGTCCGACTCGAAGCCGGAATCGCCGTAGGTGGTGCCGCTGGAAGTGGTGATGGAGATGGCGGTGTTCGACCATATCTTTTCGTTGACTTCGTCCCACCAGAGGGAATCGGTTTTGAGCTCCTGGTCCTGGGTGTAGTTTTTGATCACCACGTTGAGGCTTGCCTCGAAGAGTTTCCGGCGGGTATGATAGAGGGCATAACCTGCGTCGAGGGTTGATTCGATCTGGCGCCCCTTGTTATAGAATGTTGCCTGCAGGCCCTGCGGGAACTCGGTTTTCGGCTCGAGGCTGTCGGCCACGGGGAACTCCTTGAGTTCGGGTGCCCGGATGATGACGCGCACGAATCCGGAGTCGCTCACGGTGATCTCCACGCCGGTGGCGTGGGCCGAGGGCAGGGTATCGGTATTGCCGAGCGGGGTTACCCTTTCGATATCGGTGCGGCATGAAAAAACAAGGGCCATTCCCAGTATGAGTGGAATGACCCTTGCTGCCGATGCGGTTTTCGGCCCCACCGGAACTATAATTTTTTCGATCTCACCTTGGTGGTCTCATTGATCGGACCGCCCACGGTGTAACTGTCGCCATCGCGCAGGGTGCGGAAGAACACCATTTCGTTGTTCGGGAAGAACTCGGTATAGGTGTTGATGAGGTTGTTGGCTTCATCGGCACACTCCGGATCAACGGTTTTTGCCTTGATGAACTTATCTACGGCCACCCAGAAAACGGTTGACTGATCCCACGGATCGGTAAAGTAATCCTGGCGTGCGGCGATGAGGATCTGGCCGATGAGCAGATAAGGTTTGCCCCAGTTGGGCCGTGTTTCCAGGGCCTTCAGCGACAGCTGCTTCGACTTGGCGTAGTTTTTCATGCGGCTGTAATAGATGGTAGCCAGCTCGTAGTACATGTCGGCCAGCTCTTCCGACTGCTGTCCGATGTCGATCCCTTTCTGGAGGTATTCGGCGGCGCGCTCGGTATCTTCGCGGCGGAGGAACATGAAGGCCAGGTTATGGGCAGCTTCGGCGGTAGGCTGCAGCCTGAAGAGGGCCTCGGCGGCTTCGGAGAAGATCTTCGAATCGGTGCAGCCGGTTTTCTTGAGCTGTTTGGTCACTTTGTTCAGCCAGGCCACATCGTCCTTGAGGGCGCCGAACTTGGCGGTGAACATTTTGGTGAGCGCCTCGCAGGTGGCGGCGCCGGAGTTGGTGAAGAAGATCTCGATCTGGTCCTTGGTGACCTTCCAGTTTTCATCGTCGGGAGCCAGCTTGAGGTTGGCATCAACAATATCCATACAGTTTTCATAATCACTCAATACCTTTTCCGAATCGATGGCGCCATCCTTGAAAAGCTGCTGGCTTCCCTGCATGTACGACAGCAGGACACCGGCTTCCGAGGTGGTTCCCATCAGCTTCACCGATTCGCCGAGTATTTTGTAGCTGTTGGGGTAGTCTTCCTTGCGGTAACGCTGGATGGTAATCCCCTTGCGGCCCAGGATGTACCCTTTGGGCGAACGGGAATCGTCGCCGAAATGCGTGATGCGGAGGTCATACACCCAGAGGAGGGAGTCGATCAGCACCGACTGTTTTTTCGGATCGGTTTCTTTCTCGATTTTGTCTTCGAACATTTTTACCCCGTGCAGATACAGGTTTTTGGAGTATTTGGGGCAGGTTTGCACGGCAAGTATCCACCAGGGCATGGCATCCTTGTAGTTGCCCTGTTTGTGGAACTCCTGGTACAGCGATATGTATTTGGCGCAATTAGTGGGATCGCTTCCCATCTTGTCGGCATTCTGTGCCATAAGGCCCGCGTTCATCACCATAAGGCCCAGGGCCAAAGCGAAAATTTTTGCTTTCATGATCAGTCCCTCTAGTTAATTAGTCGTACTTGGGTTTTAAAAACCAATAATCGTGTAAAGATAGTTGCAGTGTCAAGGTCCCGTAGGCCTCGCGGATCAGATCGTTCTTCACGGTTCCGCGCTTGCCGAGTTCGACGATTACGTTGAACGACGACTGGGTGTTGCGGCGTATCCGGTCGAGGATCGGAAACCCTGCTCCAAATGTTATGCCAATCTCGGTAAGCTGCGATCCCTTCAGCTGGAGATAGGATTCGGAGTACCGGAATCCGGCGCGGTAGCGCACGCGATCGAGGTAACGGGTGAGCGAATAGATGTTCGGGATGTACTCGAGGCCGGCGATGAAATCGCGGCTGTTGGCCATCGAGTCTTTAATGCCGAGGAACGACGATTCCGACCAGTTTTGGGTGCGGTAGTCGAATCCGGCGGTGAATTTGTTTTTCTTTCCGAAGGTGAACCCTGCTGCCCAGCCCATCGGGATAACGATGCTGTTGTTCTCGTTTTCGGTATAGAGCAGCGTATCGGTGAGCCCCGTGCCGTACTGCACCAGCGTGGTGCGCGATTCGGCATGCAGGTTGGCGGTATTCTGGAAGGTTCCCCCAACGGTGAGGAAGTAGTCTTTTTTCAGCGGGATATTCACCTGTGCGCCGTAGCTGAGGTTGATATCGCCCACCACGGCAGTTTGTACCGCTTTGGTGCTGAAGTAGTTGGAGTCGGCCGGTATCTCCAGGCTACGGCTGTGGCTGATCGGGCCGAAGAGGTAGGAGAAGCTGCCGCCGAGTGAGAGCCATTTCACGGGGGATACGGCGCTCGAAATGAAGAAGTTGCTGATGCCGCCCGTGCCCTGGAAGTTGTATTTCACGGTTCCCATCACAGGGCTGAGCTCGGTGGCGGTCATGTTGTAGCCGACATTGCTCACCGGCATCACGCCAACGGAGGCTTTCCACCAGCGGGTAACGGGGAATCCCAGTGCGAGGTGGGAGAGGCCCAGGTTGTTGGCGGTTTTCTGGAGGTCGGAGGTGGCGAGCTGCGTGAATTTATCGAACCCGGCCATCTCGAAAACCAGGTTCAGCGTATCGATGCCGCTGAGGCTGGCGGGGTTGAGCAGGTTGAGGTTGGTGCCCGAGCGGAGGCCGGCGGAGAGGCCGCCCATGGCCTGACTGCGGCCGGTTGAGCGGTTCATGAGGTCGCCGATGCCGAACCTCGAATAGGGCGATGTAGAAAGATTCTGCGCACGCAGTTCTTCCGTGCCGCACACCAGCACCAAGGCGGTGAGTGCAATCGGCAGAATGTACATAAATCGTTTCTTCATGCTTGTTATCGGGGTCACATTGCGGCTTATTCCGAAAAGTTGCGCAAAATAGCGTTCAATCCGTTTAAAACCAAGTTTTCCTCCACAAATATCGTATTTTTCAGGCGGGCAGCCAAGTAGGGAGCGTCGCCGCCGGTGATGATAAAGGCTAAATCGTTGTATTTGTTTTTCAACGAGTTGATTGAGTTGTCAATCTCGTAGGTTAATCCGTTCACTACACCCGCAAGGATGGCCTGGCGCGTGTTTTTGCCGATGAGCGGCACGTCGGGGCCCGGCTCAACTTCGGGCAAACTGAAGGTTTGTGCGTGAAGGGCGTGGAACCGCATCCGCATGCCCGGCGAGATGTTGCCGCCAAGGAATACCGGTTCGCCCGTTACCAGATCTATCGTCAGCGCTGTTCCGGCATCGATCACCACGATGTTCCGGCCGGGGAAACGTGCCACGGCGCCGGCTGCCGCCGCAATGCGGTCCTTGCCCAGCGTGGCCGGCGTTTCGTAACCGATAACCAGCGGCAGCGGTGTTTCGTGCGTGAGCTCGGAGAACCGGATGCCGAGCCCTTCCATCAGGGCAGGGATCCATTCCGGTACCGCCCGGGTGGAGCAGATGAGGCAGGATGCGATGGCGGGATGCTGTTCCCTCAACCCGGTGATCATCTCCACCGACCATTCGGCGCCGGATTCGGCCGCAATGAGTTCGGCCTGATTGTATACAGCGCACTTTATCAGCGTGTTGCCGGCGTCGATGACGAGGTTGAGCATGGGGGCAAAGGTAATGAAAAAGTGACAAGTGACGAGTGACAAATGAAGAGTGACAAGTGACGAGTGACGAGTGACGCTTACGCACAATTACCGGAAGTGCTGTCTTCCAGTCTTCCAGTCTTAAAGTCTTAAAGTCTTAAAGTCTTTTCCCTCAAAACCACCCTTCCCGGTTTGGCCCCCGTATGCTCCCCATCCCTCAGCACCTGCGTTCCGTTCACAAAAACATGTACCATGCCGGTGGCAAACTGGTGGGGTTTGGCGAAGGTCGCCCGGTCGGCAATGCTGTCGGGGTTGAAGGCCACCACATCGGCAAAGTAGCCGGGTTTCAGCATGCCCCGGTTAGCTATCCGGAGGTTTTCCGCCGGAAGCGAGGAGAGCCGCCTCACGGCTTCCTGCAGGGTGATGACCTTTTCCTCGCGGACGTATTTCCCCAGCAGGCGGGCGAAGGAGCCGTATGCCCGCGGATGCGGGTTCGATTTCAGGAAAACACCCTCGGGCGAGAGCGATTCGGAATCGGAACAGAAGCTCATCCAGGGCAGGGCGATCTGCCTTTTTACATTGTCATCCGACATGAGGAAATAGACGCAGCCGATATCCTGACCGTTGCTGACGATAAGGTCCATCATGGCGGTAACGGGATCGGTGTTCCGGGCGGCGGCCACTTCGGTGAGGGAGAGCCCGGTGTATTTTTTCAGCGAGTCTTTCACAAACCCAACCAGCAGGATGTTGTCGGGCGTACCGGCCAGGTTGTAAAAATTTTCCCAGTCGGTGCCCGGCCGGGCGATCTCGCCGGCGATGCGGCTGCGCATCTTCTTGTCTGCCAGTCGTTTTACCCACTCGGTGTCGCCGCCCTCCTGTGTCCAGGGCGGGAAGCAGGCGCCCAAACCGGTGGCCGCTGCGGAGTAGGTGTACATGTCGGCGGTGACGGTCAGGCCTGCCGCGCGGGCCGAATCGATCCGCGCGATGATCTGGCCGAGTTTCGGCCAGTTGTCGCGGCCGGCTGCCTTTAAATGGTAGATCTCCGACCGGATTCCGGTCTGGCGGGTGATTTCGAGAAATTCCCCGAGGGCCGTCATGATCTGCCCCCCCTCGCTGCGCAGGTGCGAGATGTAAAGTCCGTCGTATTCGGCGGCCACTTTGGCCAGCTCGATGATCTCATCGGTTTTGGCATAAAAGGCGGGCGGGTAGATGAGCGAGGTGGAGAGGCCAACGGCGCCCTCCTCCATGGCCTGGCGCACAAGCGCCTTCATGCGTCCGAGCTCCTCCGGCGTGGGCGGCCGGTTGGCATGGCCCAGCTCATGTTCACGGATGCTGGTGGCTCCCACAAAGGAGGCGATGTTGCATGAAACGCCCCGGCTGACCAGAAAATCGAGAAACTCGCGCAAGGTTGTCCAGGGTATATCGTATTTGATGTCGCCCTGCGTCCGCAGCCGGTCGGCTTTCATTTCGGCGCTTAGCGGCCCGTCGGAGGTGCCTTCGCCCATCACTTCGAGTGTAACGCCCTGCCTGATTTCGCTTTGCGACCGGCCATCTTCGATGAGCGACTCGTTGGCCCAGCTGAGCATGTTGATGAACCCCGGGGCAATGGCGAGGCCTTCGGCATCAATCACCGTATCCGCTTTGGCATGGGAGAGGTCGCCAATGGCGGCGATTGTATCGGCGTTGATGGCAAGGTCGGCTACAACGGGATCGTGGCCGCTGCCGTCATAGATTGAGCCGCCGCGGAGGATCGTATCAAAATGGCTTGACGGCTGACATGAGGCAAGGGAAATCAGTGGGAGGAGGAGAATGATTTTGCTATTCATGTTGGGTAATCAGATAAAATTTAGAGCTGTCAGCATTATAAAGCTGTCAGCTATTTTTCCATTTGCCAAGCAAATCTGCATCTATATTAATTATAAATCATATACTACAATGTATAAGCATAACATCAAACCTCTTGAGTTTGGCAAGGTTTACCACATTTACAATCGTGGCGTCAATAAAATGCCAATCTTTCGAACCCAGGCCAACTACCAGTTTTTTTTAAAGTTGTATTTTGAAAGGCTTGGTCCATTGGTAGATACATATTCCTGGTGCTTGATGAAGAATCACTTTCATCTTATGGTCAGGATTAAAACCAGGGCTGAAATTGTCAGTCAGCTGTCAGCTCTAATAGACCCTGACAGGCTCATCGGACTGAACCCTTCCAAGCAATTCTCGAATCTGTTCGTTTCCTATGCAATGGCCTTTAACAAGCAGGAGAAAAGGTCGGGAGCTGTGTTCGAAAGACCTTTTGGTCGCATACAGGTTGAAAGTCTTAGTTACTTCAAGGACCTGGTAATCTACATTCATCGTAACCAGATCCACCACGGGATCGTAACCAACTTAAAGGATTATGAATGGACCTCCTATCACAGTTATTTTACGGTTAATCCCACAGGAGTTCATAAGGACATTGTGCTTAGCTGGTTTGATTCTACGATAGCCTTCAAGAATTGTCATCGTAAATCTCAGGAATTTGCTAATATAGAGCAATATGCAATTGACGATGCGTCCAATTTTGATTAAGCTGTCAGCTTTATAATGCTGACAGCTCTACAATATCATTTCCATGGATCACCTGTCCTTTGAAGCCAGTGGATCAATTCATCCTTAACCAGTTCGCCCACGATTTCAGGATGCGACGTGGCGAGATTAACCATCTCCATCGGATCCGCTACGCGGTCAAACAGCAGCGTGTCTGGAGGGGAGCCGGCTGAATGCCGTATCGAAAGGGTATAGCGTACGGTCCGCACGCCGCGCTCGCCGTAGGCGAGATTGGGTTCCTTCTGCTCCGGCTGTGATGGATAGAGATCTTCGCCGGTCATGAAATAGAACTGGGATGACGGCCGCGGGCAGCTGCCTTTGCCGGTGAGCAGGGCCGCATAACCCGTGCCCTCTGTGCCGGGGGGGACTTCGTTATCGAGGCCGAGGAGCCCCATCAGCGTTGGGTAAATATCAGGAACGGATAAAAGGAGATCATCCTTGCCCGGCCTGATCTTGCCGGGCCAGCGGATGATGAACGGAACATGCATCGACTCCTCGTAGGGGTTCGACTTGGAGATCTGGCCGTGCTTGCCGAGGCAATCGCCGTGGTCGGAGGTGAATATCACGATGGTATTCTTATCGAGACCGGCCTCCCGCAGGGCCTCCAGGATGCGGCCGAACTGCTCGTCGACCCCCGTCACCATCGCAAGTTGATTTTTGATGTGTTTCCGGTAGTATTTCCCCCACTGGTCACTGCTGTCGGGAACCGCCGGATGGTAATACAGCTGCCTTATCTCCCCCTCTTTCCCGTCATACATCCTTACGTATTTTTCCGGCACCTGGTTATACGGCATGTGAGGCGGGTTCATCGAAACAACAAGAGCAAACGGCTTGCCTGTTTTGCGGTATTTCCCGTTTTCATTCCTGATGTATTTTATCGCCATGCCGGCCTCGTGCTCCGGTCCCCACTGGTGTACATATTTAAAGGAATCGCGCGGGGCCGCAGTCGACCAGTATATCGGGTTAAGGTGCTGGTCATAGGTGCCGTAGGCGTACCAGTAGTCGAAACCGTGGCGCCGTTCGGGAGGGGTCCATTCGTTCCATTTCAGGTCGCCGCTGTTGTTGGAGCAGGGGATATAGGGCTCGTGCGGGGCATCGAGGTGCCATTTGCCGATGTACCCGAGGCTGTAGCCCTGGTCGCTGAGCACATCGGGCCAGCAGCGATGGCTTTCACGGAGTTCAATGCCGTACGTTCCGGCCTTCGAGGTGCAGTTGGTGACCACGCCGTTCGAAACGGGGTATTTGCCCGTGAGCATCATGGCCCGGTAAGGACTGCTCACCGGCGCGTTGGATACGGCCTGGCTGAGGACCATCGACTGCCCGGCAAACCGGTCGATGTTGGGCGTTATCACCGGCTCCAACCCTTCGAATCCCTGGCATGACCATCTCATCTGGTCGGGAAAAACAAAAACAACGTTGGGAGGCGTGCTTGTTGGAACAACCGCATCTGATGCGAGCAGCGCGAGTAGGGAGGCCGGAATGATTGGGCGTAGCATCGTTGAGAGCGTTAAGAGGGTTAAGATCGTTAAGAATGTCATTTGTCACTTGCCTGATGAGACGCAATTATGCGTCTCTACATCGCGTCACTCGTCACGTTTTTTCGCGTCACGCGTCACGCGTCACGTGTCACGATTCCATCGCGTCACTCGTCACTTTCTTCGGTTTTGTAACAATATTAGTTAATCCCGATCAAAAGCATGAATTTTGAAAAAATCTTTACCCCAAATGAGCGACATTATCGAGATTCTTAATGTGACCAAAACCTTTGGAACGCACGTGGCGGTCGACAACCTCACGCTGTCGGTACCGCAGGGCAGCATCTATGGGTTTATCGGCCCCAACGGGTCGGGGAAAACCACCACCATCCGCATGATCATGAATATATTGTATCCCGACAGCGGGACAATCCGGGTATTTGGAGAGGTAACCACCGGCAGCCATATCGGCATGATCGGCTACCTGCCCGAGGAGCGCGGGCTCTACCGGAAAATGAAGCTGCGCGAGCTGATCATGTTCCATGGCGAGTTGAAGAAGGTGGCCAACCCGGGAAAGGAGGCCGATTACTGGCTGGAGAAGTTCGATCTCACGCCGTGGGCAAACAAGAAGGTGGAGGCGCTCAGCAAGGGGATGAGCCAGAAGGTGCAGTTTATTGTCACCATTATGGACAAGCCAACGCTGGTGATTCTCGATGAGCCGTTCAGCGGGCTCGATCCGGTAAATGCCGAGGTGATCAGGGAGGTGATCCTCGATCTCCGGAAAGGCGGGGCCACCGTGATTTTCAGCACCCACGACATGGGGGTGGCCGAAAAGATGTGCGACTTCATCTTTATGATCTACAAAGGCAAAAAAGTGCTCGACGGCACGCTGCAGTCGATCAAGGATAAGTACGGCCAAGATACGTTCAGGCTTCAGTCGGAGATGGGTGCTGCCGCACTTGAAAATCTCCCGGGCATCGACCGGGTGAACGATTTCGGCCAGCTGCAGGAGGTGAGGCTGACGCCCGGCACCGACGCGCAGGAGCTCCTCACCGCCGTGATGGCCCGAACCCGGGTGAACCGTTTCGAGATGAGCTCCCCTTCGCTGGAGGATATCTTTATTCGCATTGCCAGTCCCGATAAAAACAACAACCATGAATAAAACACTCGTCATCGCCAAACGCGAATACCGCGCCGCCGTCCGTACCAAGGGATTCCTTATTACCCTGCTCCTTCTGCCGATATTCATGGGCGGGGGGCTCATCGCCACTGCTGCTTTCAGCGACAAGGTCGACATTACCGACATGAAGGTTGCCATTGTGGATGAGTCGGGTCTGGTGGCGGATTACCTGCAACAGCGCGCGCTTGAGCGCAATGAAAGGGAACTGAAGGATCCGGCCACGGGAGAGCAGAAATTCCCGGCCTATTATATCGAATCGGTTGTCCCGGATACGGTCGACCGCCAGGGGCAGAACCTGAAGCTGTCCGAAAGGGTTCGCAACAAGGAGATCATCGCATTCATGCGCATCGGCAAAAACGTTCTCCACCCGGTTTTCGGCACGGAGGATTCACGGATTTCCTACTTCTCTGAAAATGCGCTGAATTACGATACCCGCAACTGGGCCAGTTATGTGGTGAATGATAAACTCCACGAACTCCGCGCCGCCGAACTTGGAATCGCAGCCGACCAGGTAAAGGACCTGTTTGCCTATGTGAATGCCGATAACATGGGCCTCTCTAAGGTTGACAGCCGAACCGGTACCATCGAGGGGGCGCAGTCGTCGAACATCATGCAGTCGATCTTTGTTCCATATATCCTTGTATTCCTGATGTTTATGACGCTTATGATGTCGGCCATACCACTGCTGAACGCCGTGATGGAGGAAAAGAGCGAACGGATCGCCGAGGTGCTGCTGGGGACGGTTACGCCCACGCAGTTCATGATGGGCAAAGTGATCGGCGGGATTGCTGTATCACTCACCACCACAGGTATTTATGTTATCGGTGGAATCCTTACCATGAATTACCTCGACATGTCCAGTGTCATTCCCTATTCGGTGCTGCCCTGGTTCTTTGTTTACATGCTTTTCAACATCATCATGAACGGGTGCATCTTTGCCGCGCTCGGATCCACCT
>CAYWHP010000113.1:0-13227 GCA_964457845.1 uncultured Porphyromonadaceae bacterium
TACATACACCGATTGCGAAGGAAACACCCACGACTGGGTATACACCTACACCATCGAGCGCAATGATTTCAGCATCCCCGCCGTGACATCCAGCTCAACGGTCGCCTGCGCTGCCCTGGCCGTCGCCCCGACACTCCCGGTAGTAACCGACAACTGCGGCAACACCCTGGAGCCCACCGGTCCCGCCATGGGCGGAACGTACGTGGATTGCGAAGGAACACGCACATACACCTATACATACACCGATTGCGAAGGAAACACCCACGACTGGGTATACACCTACACCATCAAGGATGAAGTTGCTCCAATTCTATCCGGTATCCCGGTGAATGTCACGGTTGAATGCGGCAATATTCCTGCAGCTGCAACCACCGTTACCGCAACCGATAACTGCGGTGCAATCCCTGTCATTACATTCCTTGAAAACCGCATCAACGGAAACTGCCCGGCCAATTACAATCTTGTCCGTACCTGGACAGCAACAGATGCATGCGGAAATGCTTCGTCAGTTTCGCAGACCATCACCGTTCAGGATGTTACTGCCCCGGTTATTGCGGCCCTGCCGGCAGCATCCACTATTAATTGCCCTGCCTCCCCGGTATTCGAGGTAGCAACTGCGATTGATGCTTGCGGAAGCGCATTCTCTCTTACTTACGAAGATGCAACAACTCCGGGCGCCTGTGCAGGAATGTACAGTGTAACACGTACCTGGACAGCAACAGATGTTTGCGGGAATAGCTCAAGTGCTTCACAAACCATACATGTACAGGATGTTACAGCCCCCATATTCGGAGCCCTCCCCGCTCCGACAGTCATAAACTGTCCTGCAGAACCAGCCTTCGCTGAACCCAGTGCAACCGATGCCTGCGGGAGCCTTTTCACACTGACCTCAGTTGATGTGACTGTACCCGGCTCAACTGCTGACACATACAGCATCACCCGCACCTGGACAGCCACAGACAATTGCGGCAATGCCTCAACTGCTTCGCAAACCATAACCGTTCAGGATAATACCGTTCCTACGATCATCTGTCCTGAAAACATAGTAGGTTTTACAACGACAGGACAATGCCAGGCCATTGTAAATATTACCAATCCAACAGCAACCGATAACTGTTCAACATCCTTTACATTTACCGGTGTACGCTCCGATGGCTTGAAACTGACAGATCCTTATCCGTTAGGTGCAACATTTATCAGTTGGACGGTCAACGATGGGGCAGGAAATGTTTCCGCTGCCTGCGTCCAGACAGTTACAGTTATTGAAAATGAGAAGCCGCTCATTATTTCCTGCGCTGCTAATCAGGTTGCTACAGCCAGCGTAAACTGCACGGCTGTACTCCCCGACTTTACCTCGACCATTCAAGCATCGGACAATTGCACTCCGGGTGAAAACCTGATCATAACCCAGTCGCCGCTTGCAGGAACAGTGGTTGGCACAGGAACAAACTCCGTAATTATTACCGTCGCGGATGCATCAGGAAATACAGCTACCTGCGAGGCAACCTTCACCGTGACGAGTGCCATTATTGCCAATGATGATTCCGGTACACTGCTCAACGGATTGATCGGAGGAACATCATTCAGCAATGTTTTGTCAAATGACATTCTGAATTGCAGTGTTGCCGACCTCGATCACGTGAATCTCTACTTCATCAGCACAACCAATCCCAATGTCAGCCTTGTCGGTACCAGTGTTGTAGTTGCTCCCGGAACTGCCGCTGGAACCTATTATGTTATATATCAGATCTGCGATAAGCAGGATCCCGGCAACTGTGACCTTGCAACGGTAACGGTTCCGGTTGAAGTCCCCGCATCCGACCTAATCATTGATGCCATTGACGATTCCGGCACTGCCGACTCGGAAACGGGCGGGGTTGCTGTTCCGAATGTACTTGTCAATGATTTGCTGAATGGAGTAATCGTTGTTCCTTCACAGGTTATCCTGTCATTTATCTCAAGTACCAGTACCAACGTTACCTTAAATGGCTCACAGGTTGTTGTTGCCCCGGGAACAGCTCCCGGAGTATACTATCTGGTTTACCGGATCTGCGAAGTGGCTCATCCGTCGAATTGCGACCAGGCCATCGTTACGGTGACTGTTACCCGGCCGTCTGATATCTCCACAATTGAGATTTTCGCCGAGTCCGTCCGCATTAACGGATGCACCGGTGGCATAGCTGTCACGGATATCCTGACCAATGTCAAAATTGATTCAAACCCGGTTAAGCCGGCTGATGTTATCCTGACACTCATCGCATCGCCAAGTCCCAAGATTACACTCAATGGAACCAGTATTGTTGTTGCGCCGAATACCCCGGCCGGAGTTTACACACTCGGATACCAGGTCTGTGAGGCAGCTGATGCCACGAATTGTGCGCAGGCTGATGTAACGATAACCGTCTATTCCTGTATCAACACCGACCTTACTATTATCAAATCTACCAGCGACACAACCTATAGTGCTGTTGGCGATCTGGTCCGCTACAAACTTACGGTTACCAACTCAAGCAATTTTAACAGCTATTTTAATATCGATGTGGTAGATCCAAATGCGATTATCCCCGCAGGTAACCCGATCACCATGCTGGCTCCCGGTCAGGTTGTAACGTTAACGGCGATACATACCGTCACCCAGGCAGACATCGATTCTGGGAAGATCCTGAACTCTGCCTGGATTCAGGGGATTGATACCGGAGGCGACTTTATTGCCGATACCTCCTCCATCATTACCATAAACGGGCTGCAACGGCCGCAGTTAACAATTACCAAATTTGTTGCTGAGACTTCATTCCGGGCCGTTGGCGATGTGATCCACTATACATTTGAAGTTTTCAATTGCGGGAACGTCACAAATAAGAACATTGTGGTTTCAGATCCCAAGGCTGTTATTATGGAGGGAGGGAATATTGCCAGTCTGGCTCCTCGTCAAACCGTCACCGCAACCGGCGAATACGTTGTAACCCAAAAGGATCTGGATGCAGGGAAAATTGTTAACATTGCTCACGTTCAAGGCATTGACCCCACAGGCAAACCGGTGACCGACAACAGCAATGAAGTTACAATCTATGCAAACGAACCCGCAAGATTGTCGGTGGTACTATTTGCTGAAGAAGCATCATTCCATGCCATCGGCGATACCATTCATTACTCCATTTTCGTCAAGAATTTCAGGACTACTGAGATGTCCGATATCGTGGTGAGAGACAACAATGATACGCTCACCAGTGGCAATTCGATCTACAAACTGCCTTCCGGTAAAACTGCGCTGATTCAGACCCGTCATATCATCACCCAAAAGGACCTTGATGCAGGTAAGGTTGTTAATGTGGCCACTGCCAGAGGTAAGGACTACTATGAGTTTATTGATAGGGCTACCAGCAATGAAGTTACCGTGTTTGCACGGCAAAGCCCCGAAGTCAAATTGAATAAGACCGCTCAGGAGCAAACATTTGCTTCCGTTGGCGACCAGATTCACTTTACCAATGAGTTGAAGAACACAGGGAACGTTAAGATAACGAATATCGTACTCTATGATCCTCAGACCACTGTACTTGGGGCCAACCAGCTGGCAAGCCTGAACCCGGGTGAGAGTGCCATATTCAGCACTGTTCACACTGTCACGCAGACTGATCTTAACCTTGGCACGATTGAGAAAACTGCATACATAACCGGATTGGATGCAAACGGTCAGCCGGTTCTTGCACACAGTAATTCGATTAGTATCAAAGGTCAGCAAAGCCCGCAGTTAACGGTTAGGTTGAGTTCGGCAGAACCTACCTACAACCTTGACGGTGAGATTATTCATTATAACATTGAGGTTCAGAACAGCGGGAATGTTACGCTCACGAATGTCAAAGTCAGTGATGCCGCAGGCTTCATGACCCAGGACGTAACCATCGCCGTTCTTCTGCCGGGCAACACCTCGTCGGTCAGCGTGCAGCATATGGTGACGCTGGCTGATCTCGCTGCCGGTAAGCTTCAGTACTTCGCCGAAGCAAGCGGATATAGCCCTGCCGGTCAGCGAATTGCCGGCCAGAGCAATACCCTTGTTATACCGGCTAACCTCTCAGAAGGTGTTGCTGTGACCCAAATAGCCCAGGAAACCGGGTACAACAGTGTTGGCAACGTACTGCGATTCCTCATTACAGTGAAAAACCTCAGCAACCGGCCTCTGACAGGCATCACAGTTAATGCACCCAACGCAACCATTACTGAAAATGCTGTCATCGCCAGCCTGCCGGCCTATTCATCGACAACCGTCCTGGCTGTTCGCCGGGTGAACCAGAATGATCTGGATGCCGGAAAAGTAATCAACGATGTAACCGTCAAGGGTAGTTTCCCCGACGGCAAAGCATTCACTGAACAGCCCAATCAGTTAACCATCTACGGTACCCAGCGACCGGTTATTCTGACCTCCATTTCGGCAGATGCTGACACTTTTAATGCGATCGGTCAGGTGATCGGCTTCGAAGCCACGATCAAAAATGAAGGCAACGTAACCTTGAGCGGATTAGCGTTAACCAGCCAGGGTAAGCTGAAATTCGCCGGAAATTCAATTGACCGCCTGATTCCGGGTGAAACCGTCAGATTCAATGCTTCCTATTCCATAACCATTGAAGACCTTGATGAGGGCCGACTGGTTGAAGAAATTGCCGCCAATGCAAAATCGCCATCCGATGAAGCCGTTTATGCCTCAAGCAACCAGATAACCATCGGTGCACGGCAGCGTCCGGAGCTCACCACTCTGGTTTCATCATCCGATAGCACATACAAGGTGGTAGGTGATGTTATCCATTACGATATCCTGGTTAAGAACAGCGGTAACGTCAGCCTGATCAGTACCGCCGTAACGGATCCCAACGCAGTAATCATTTCGGCCCGCCCGAATGTCATCCTGTTGCCTGGTGAATCCTTCCTCGTAACGGCAACTCACACCATTAGCCAGCAAGACATCAATGCAGGTAAAGTTTTAAGTTCTGCAAAAGCCGAAGGGTTCGATCTGAATGGAAATACCATTGAAAAATTGGGCAATGTTGTTACTGTTATCGGGATTCAATATCCAGAGCTTTTGGTTGAGACTACTTCAAAGGCAAAATCTTTCAGGAAAGCCGGTGAAGTTATCAACTACACCACCGAGGTGCGGAACATTGGTAATGTATCGATCTTCAGGATCAATGTGTATGATCCGCAGCTGGCATCAGGCACGGAATCACTCGTTGAAGAGCTCCTTCCCGGAAAATCGGCCATTCTTACACGAACACGGATGATTTCTCAGGCTGATCTGGATTGTGGAGAGGTTGTAAACACCTTATCCGCCTCCGGTTTTGATCTGAAAGGAAATAAGGTTGTTTTCTCCGGAAACAGGATGGTGATCCCGGGTATCATGAACCAGGAGCTTTTGATCACTGCCGAATCATCCGCCACCACATTTAAGAAGGAAGGCGATCTGATCCGGATATCCGTGGACATCACGAACAACGGTAACGTAACCATGAAGAACATCACCGTGTCTGATGACGCACTCCGTTTGGTGTTCCCGGTGAATCTGCCGGAACTGGCGCCTGATCAAACTGCTACCCTTATTGGTGAATACCGTATTTCCACGGATGAAATCAATAACGGGAAACTCATCATCATGCCAATTGCAAATGGGTACGACCCAAGCTTCCGGAAATTCAGTTTCCAGAGTAAGGAGTTAACCCTGAACATGGCTATTGAAAACTTCAATCTGAACAACTTCCCGAATCCATTCTCCTATGAGACAACCATCACTTTTGATTTACCAGCCAAAGCGGAGGTCCTCATTAAACTGTTTGACATGGCCGGTAAGGAAGTCGGACAAATTGACAATCAGGAGTACAACCAGGGAAGAAACTATGTGACCTGGAGAACCAACAAAGTACAGAAAGGAATGTATATTCTGAAACTGTTCAGCAATGTCGGCCAGGCAACACGAGTGCTTTCCATCGTAAACTAGTTCATCAGCAACGAGTTGTCGTAATTAAACAAACCCGGTAACAGCGAATCGCCGTTACCGGGTTTATTATTGTCGGGTACAGGAACCGGGTAAACCCGGGTTTATTTGTTCTTAACACACCTAACTGAAAACCCGCTTGTCTTGTCATACTTCCAGCGGTAGACGCCTTCTGCATGGTAAATAAGCCCCCTGCCGTAAGCATGCGTTTCATCGATATAAGAGGATGACCAAAAACTGGCCAAATCACCAATGAAGTTGTAGGCAGATTCTTCAAATATTCCTGATGGGATAGCCGAAAACCGAAGTGTGTTCTCACCGTTGCCGCCCGAATTCCAGCCCTTTCTTGCCTTCAGGGCAATACCTGCGCTTCCGGTAATTCTCCAGCCCAGACTGTCAGCATCGGAGGCAAGCATTCCAGCCTGCATCTCCAGCCGCTTCCAGTCCCCGTCGGATGGCAGGTGCCAGCCAGCCGGGCAGGCTGCCATAGCTTTGTTCCAGTCGTACAGGCGGCCATAGGTATCACAGTTTCCTTCCGCCGAATTATAGCACCACCAGCCTGTTGTATCCGGGAACATGTATTTAAGGTTCTCCGCCATCCAGAGAAGTCCGCCGATCTCAACATAGTGGTACTCGGTGCTGTCCCGCGTATCAATGAACGTCCCGTCGTAATCGGAAATGGGTTCGATCTTATTGCAGGACAGGATAAAGCCTGACAGGGCAATCAAAACTGAATACGTGACGAGTGACGAGTGACGAGTGACATGGGAAGATACCAACATGAGTCAAAGATAGCTATCTTTCAGGCACAAACTGACCAATATGGAACGCACCGCCAACTGCCTGAAAAAGCTCGAGAGGATGAACAAAACGCTACGCCATGAAGAAGCCGATCGCGTTCCGGTAAGCGATCTCTTTTGGGGAAGCTTTCTCGAAAGGTGGCGCAGGGAGATGAACCTACCGGCAAACACCTCCCCTTATGACTATTACGATCTCGACTGGCAGGTTACGGTTCCCAATATGGATCCACACATCATGCCGTTTGAAGTGTTGGCGGAAACAGATGACAGAATTACTGTTAAAACAGGGTTTGAGGCCATTATTACCAAGGTCTTCGCCGACCCGATGCCCAGATTCGACCGTTTTCTGACCGATGATATTGCCATGCTGAAGGATTTCCGGTTCGATGACCCCTGGGATGACCGGCGTTATTTCGCCTGGGGCGACCACCAGCTGGGTGGAATGGGCGACGGATTCACCCGTAACCTGCCGCCCTGGATTGATACCGTCAAATCCATCCATCCGAATTTTCCTGTTTATGGAAGCGTCTGCGAAGGACACGAAACACTCTGGCGCATAATCGGTTCCGAAAACACCTTACTATGGAGTCTGATGCACCCTCAGGAGATGGGCGATTTCATAGCCCGTATCAACGACTTCATGCTCAACATCACGAAAGCGCAGATCAAGGCTGCAAACGGTTTGCTGGACGGCATGGTAATCTGGGGCGATGTGGCTTACACGTATGACCTCCTGTTTTCACCAGATTTCTGGCGTGAGCATTTCAAACCGGGCGTTAAAGCCATGGTGGATGTATGCCATGAGGCTGGTCTTCCGGTGATCTACCACGGTTGCGGTAATGTAAAAAGGATATTTCCGGATTTCATCGAAATCGGGATTGATGCCTACAATCCCCTTGAAGCGAAAGCCGGGCTCGACGTGGTGGACCTGCGCAACCAGTACGGTCATACCATGGGTTTCTGCGGCAATATGAATGTGATGGAATGGGCCGACTGCAGTAAGGAAGAACTCAAAGCTATTGTGCTCCGAAAACTCAATGCTGCCAAGGGAGGTGGATTCATTTTCCAGTCGGACCACTCGGTTCCCGACACGGTTTCAGCAGCCAATTACGACTATGTGGTCAGGCTGGTGCGGGAGCATGGAATCTATCCGCTTAATCTCGGCGAATACGATCTGAAGGGGTAAAACCGGTTAAAAGGTTAGCGTTGGAGCTGGGCGGGATCCAATTTGGTTACGAACCCCGAAATGCCCATCCGGGTCATCTCAGAAGTGGCTTCTTTCAAAGTTGGATACTTCCCGAGCACATATTTATACCATCCATCTTTTTGAAAATAAAAGACTTCCCCGGAATAGTTTCCCTTGGCCTTTAATTCAGCCGGCACCAGCGGAGCCTTTGATGCAGCTATCTGGATGCAATAAACAACCTCTGCCTTTACTTGTTCCCCAACCTTTTTCAGTTCTTCTGCCTTCTTCCGTACCTCAGATGTTTTAAGATCTTCCAAGATTTTCCGGTCCGGCTCAACTACCTTCTCAACATTTTTTACCGGCACTTCTGCCGGCTGATCAGGAGTTTTTACAACGGGAACCTCCTTCGTCCTTAAATCGGCAGGACTTTTAACTTGTGCATCCGGTTTGACAAAAAACTCCAGCCCCCCAACAACATCCCCATCGGACGATTTCGTTATGGTGAATGGTATTTCAGCAGGGATTGCCGTCATATGAAGCTTGCGCATCTGGGCCGTATCGATCCTGGCTATGTAGCGATCCGGCAACAAGCCCAGAAAGCTGAAATACCCGTCCGGCTCTGTCATGGTCGTTGTTACAAAGGCCCCGTCGCTTCGGTAAAAATTAACGACTATCCTTCCCAGTCCTTTGTCGCCCTGAGTGCTCCTGAGATTCACCATCCCGGACACTTCGCCCAGAACCGAGATCGGTATTTCCACAAGCTTGAACTGGTTCGGATCAACAACTACACTCATGTTCTTCAATCGGATTTGCCAGGCAATATTCTCAAAACTGTATCGGTCGAGCTCGATGAAATGGCTTACATAGGGTTCCAGATCGAATACCCGAACCACCGAATCCCGCTTACTTTGCTCTACCCGGCCTCCATTGATTTTTATCTTCAGGCCAAGCACCTTGGATTCTCCCGGATCTCTTCGCCCGTTGGCATCCATGTCGAGGAAAGGAACGATCACGATTCCACCCCGGCCGACGCTCGTACGGTTGCTGGCCCCGACATATTTTGTCTTTCGGTCGAAAAGCAGGCTTCCCCTGGCCGATTCAAAGAAGGTGTTCATGTCATTGCTTTTCCGGAAAGAAAATCCGGTTTGGGCAAACGAAAAGTCATATCGGAACCCGAACTGGATGCTTTGAACCTGGGTCCTGAAATTCTTTTCATAGGACAGGTTAAGGAATCCGTTACGAAGAAACTGCTTTTCAAGCTCTGCCTTGACGAGCATCCAATCCATTCCGGTATACACAAACTGGGCCTGCGGCCTGAAGAGCAGCTTGCCCGGGAGCCGGAATGCCAGCGACAGATTACTGTAAACATAAGGATTGGCCAGGTCGGCCACCAGGGCGTAGGTGGTAAAATTGGTGCTCACTCCGAACAATACACCGGAAAGAAGCCATTCTGCAGTTGAGTACTGAGTAGTCGCCAAAATATTCTGGGCGAGTGAAAACCGGGAAAAGGCACTGAAATGCTTGCTCCGGATAGGAAAGGAAATCATGGCCTTTCGCTCTTCGAGGAAATTGAAATCTACCGCCGTCTGATCCGGATCATACCTTGTATAATTAAGCTCCACCTGGAAGTTTTTGGCCGTACGGTAGTTAAGAATTCCCTTGCCTCTTACCCCATGGGCATATTCTCCGGAAAACAGCAGGTTTGAACCCAATCGCAGCGAAGTGGTTGCAAACGGCAATAATGATCCTGAAGTCACTGAAGACAGGTACTCCATGCCCCCGCCGACCGTCATGAATTTGGCGACACCGTAATTGGCGCTGCCCCTGGAAAACAGGCTGTGGGTGCTATCCTCTACCATGCCCGCACTAACTGTATACTGGAACTCTTTGGCAGGAAGAAAATTATAGGGCATACTAATCATCTGCTGTTTTGAACGTTCTTCGCCGAAAGGCCCGTAAAAACGCAGCATCACGCTGGTATTCCCATACATGAGAGGCACTTCGAAGGTGAAGAATCCGGAAGCATCCGCCTTCACATAATCCACCAGCACATTGTTCACATACAATTCGACTGCCCAATCGGGTTCGGTATAATCACTCAGCGTGTACTTTCCAAACGACCGGCGATAGGTAGTTGGAGCATTGGTAAACTGAAGCCCTACAACAGGATCATAAATTGTTGAAACCGACTGGCCGGGAATCTTTCCCAGCATCACCTGCCTGAGGGCCCTGTGGTCGTTGTTTACGAAGCGCCAGAGATAGTGCTGCTGCTTTTCAGAAAATGGTTCATTAACGTAATGCTGAAGTGCAACCGAGGCCTCACCGCCAGCGATTGCAGCACCCAGGGCAAGATTCAGCCGGGTTTGATTCGCGCCGCCCAGCTCCTGATTGGACAATATCCCCCAGTCTGCCATGCCAAACCGGAGCAGGGACCTGTTGGCCGGGAATACAGTATCAGCTTTAACTTCCCCTTTCATCTTGCTTATATTGCTCCGCATGAACTCAAGCCGCATGTCCCGAATCACCGGCAATTCAACCTGAGTGGTAAGGGTAACCGTAAGGTTCCTGAAATTAAAGGCACAATCCAGTCCAAAAACATCACCGAAATAATTCGATTTTAAATAAAGATTGGTTTCGGTGCGAACCAGATCTTCCGGATTAAGGGCGAAAACCCTTTTCGAAAAAACAATCTGATTACGGGGTTTGCTGACAACAAAGCTCGCCTCCTTATCTATAAAATAACCAGACACCGAATCAAAAGAAGATGCAGGAATGCACCTCAGCTTTAAAAAATCAAAAATATCCTGAACAGGCAGATAGATTTGTTGATTTCGATAGACTGCCGGAATTTCTATTCCCCCAACACGCTGCACCATTAAAAAAATCGAAATTTCCTCATAGTCAGGCTCGGTTTGGGAGAGAGCAGAAAAGGGGAATAACACAATGCAAACCGACAGGCCTATAACCAATCGACAGAGTGTGGATCCATATAGGAAGACTCCCTTCAATCGCAAAATATAAAATAAAAGCATTTCGTTCGGGGCAAATTTATCGAAAAAACCAGCGCCGGGCTAAAGATTTAGATCAAAACAATTTCCCCTTCCATTATTACCACTTCTGTTCCAAAAATGGAAATCTGCGCACCCGATTACCGATCCATACAACTCACAATCTGATACATAGCACCAAATTGTGGAAATTGGTACAATTTGTGCTATTTTTACTACTGTTTTAGCGTAAACACAGCCAAGGAGGCATACGCTGCGATAAAATTTGTCTACTAATAAACATTCCCGCTACCTGGTCAGATGCAGAAAGTAAAACCTTAGGATTAACCGGATCGAAAGCCTTCAACACAATCCCAGCCCGATGAAAAGATCAATTTCGTGGTTTCTAAAATATCCATTACTCCTGATGGCATTTCTTCTGACCGCTGGAATTGATTCTTCTTTTGCCGCCAATCGCTATGCTATCGCAACCGGCGCATGGAATTCAACGTCAACATGGTCAACAACTGCAACCGGATCCGCGGGAGCCTCTGTTCCCGGTTCAGGCGACGCTGTTTACTTCCCGAAAACCTGCACGGTCACCTTAACTGCCGATGCCGCCTGTGTCTCCCTCAACTTCAGCACGGCGGGTGTCAGCCCGATCCTCACCATTTCCGGAAATAACACTCTTACTGTTACCGGTGCAATTTCAATGGCAAGACCATCTTCCGGTTTTACATCGACAATCAATGTAGGCGACGGCAACCTCTTGGTTGGCAGCATCACCATGTCAGCCACCACTACTGGCAGAAACAACATTATCAATATAGCCGGCGGAACGCTGCATGTTGCAGGAGTAATAACCACTGGAACAACCGGATGCCAGTTCAATTTCACCGGTGCCGGAACAATGCTGGTTGGCGGATCGTTTAGCAGTACGCCCACTTTGGCGATGGCAACCGGGTGCACTATTAACTATGATGGAGGCAACCAGACAGTGCTGGGGAAAGCCTATTACAACCTCATCCTGAGCGGCACCGGTAATAAAACTATGCTGCCGGCCACCACCACCATTACCGGTGACCTCACATTAACCGGCACCGCCTCTGCCACAACCGTCGCCGGACTTGCAATCGGCGGAAACCTTACTATCGGCGACGGCTGCACATTTACCGCAGCCGGGTATAACCTGTCAGTTGCAGGTAATACTACTGTGGGTAACGGGACAAGCGGCAGCCTGACCATCTCCTCCGCAACCGGAGTTAAAACCTTTACCGGGGATGTAGCCGTAAACCCGGGCGCTACCTGGACCAACACCGCAGGTAACGATCCCCTTACCTTTGGCGGAAGCCTCAGCAATCTGGGTACATTTAATGCCGGTACCGGTGTGCAAACATTCAGCGGTTCGTCAAAAACCATCTCGGGAATCGTAACCATTCCCGCGCTAACAGTTAATGGATCCCTGCAAAACAATGGTTCACTGACTATTACATCAGCGTTGGCTGGTAGCGGAACCCTTACCAATGGTTCTTCAGGCGTATTAAACATCAATTTCAGTGGCACGCCTGCATTCACCGGCCTGTCAGCGACAGCCTCAGGAAACCTGGTTAATTATACCTTTTCCGGCAATCAAACCGTCATTCCGGTTAATTATCACGACCTCACCCTGAGCGGCAGCAATACAAAATCGCTGCAGAGCGGCACCACTTCGGTCGGCGGCAATCTGACACTGGGTGGTTCAGCAATCGCGCTTGCAGGTGCCGGTCTGACGATCAGCGGCGATGTCGTGCTTGGCAATGGGACCACCTTTACTGCTGGCAGTTACACCCACACCATTGTTGGAAACTGGACCAATAACGGAGCAACGTTCAATCCGGGTACGGGAACTATTCTCTTCACCGGCTCATCCCCGGATAAAAGCATCAACGGAACAACACCCACCCAAACCTTTAACAATCTGATGCTTGAGAAAGGAACCGGAATACTTGCCTTCGGCGGAAACACATCAGCCATAATTGTTGGCGGCACCCTAACCATGACATCCGGCAACATCAACACGGGTACCGGAACCCTCACACTGGGAACAGGAACCAGTACCACCGGAACGCTGGCCTACACATCAGGTACGGTTGTCGGTAATTTTGAGCGATGGATCAACCAAACCGGCGCTCCCGTCATTTTCCCTGTTGGCACCGGCAACTATACACGCAGCGCCGGGGTTACATTTTCAACCCTAACCCCGGGTTCCCTGACCGCCCGGTTTGTTGAATCCGATCC
>CAYWHP010000114.1:0-13193 GCA_964457845.1 uncultured Porphyromonadaceae bacterium
ACCCCCTCTCCCGCGACCGCAGGGAGCGCGGGAGAGGGGGCCGGGGGGTGAGGTCGCAGGGAGCGCGGGAGAGACGGCTAAGGGGTGAGGTCGCACACTAAAATACTATTAACCAAACAACTATCCCCGCCAAAATCGGGGGCAATTCAATCAAGGCCATGTTAAAAACCGGGTTCCTTCTTTTAAATCTGCTTGCAGGAAGCATGGCAGCTTTGGTTCTGGGCCAGACATCCGATCCGCTGAAAAACACTTCGCAATTCAATGTAGTGTGGGACTCCCCCAGCCTCAATTCGCTGGGCTCCATGCCCGTCGGTAACGGAGATATCGGGATGAATGTTTGGGTGGAGGCAGGCGGGGACCTGTATATCTATTTAAGCAAAACGGATGCCTGGAGTGAAAACGGGCAGCTGCTGAAGCTCGGAAAGATACGCATCAGTCTCGATCCCAGCCCGTTTGTAAAGGGCAAACCATTCAGGCAGGAGCTTGAGCTAACCGATGGTGAGATCGTGATCAGGGCCGGTAAACCCGCTGAAGAGACAGAAATCAGGGTTCGCGTGGATGCCAATAATCCGGTTGCGGAAATCAGCATTAATTCGAAAAAACCAGTTGCCGTTAAGGCCGAGCTTCAGCCATGGCGGACGGCACGGCGGGAAATATCGAACAGGGAGGAACTGGTGAGTGTTTACGGGCTCGAATCCACGCCGGCTAAACCGGTTTGGCAGGAGGCCGATCATTTTATAGCGGCAAAGGGGAACCGACTGGCCTGGTACCACCGCAACGACCGGTCGGTATGGCAGGAAAACATGGAACTTCAGGCGCTTGGCGAGTTTGCGGCAAAATCGGAGGATCCGCTGTTTTTCAAAACGTTTGGGGCAGTACTCGAGGGAGATGGTCTGGTGGCCTCCTCTCCCATGGCTTTGGCATCTGCAGGCAAACTTACTGCCTGCACGATTTCCCTTTATCCGCATACCATGCGGACGGTGACAGAACAGGACTGGCTCAACCGGGTGGATTATGGCATAGCGCTGATTAAAAAGCAGACACAGGAAAAGCGGATTGCTGCCCACAGGAAGTGGTGGGCCGATTTCTGGAATCGGAGCTGGATATTCGTTACGGCAGCCGACGAAACGAAAAGAGCTGAAACGGAGGCCGTCACCCGCGGGTATATCCTTCAACGGTACATAAATGCCTGCGGCGGCAGAGGCGGATCGCCCATCAAGTTCAACGGGTCGATCTTTACCGTGGACACCTACAACAGGACCGAATCGAAAGGTTTCGACGCCGACTTCCGCAGGTGGGGCGGCCCGTTCTGGTTTCAGAATACCAGGCTTCCCTATTGGTCGATGCTGGAGGCCGGGGATACCGAGATGATGAAACCGCTCTTCGACATGTATATGAAGGCGCTGCCGCTCCGGCAGTTTGCCACCAAAAAATATTACGGGCACACAGGAGCCTTCTTCCCGGAGACCATGAATTTCTGGGGCACATGGACAAACGTCAACTACGGCACCAGGCGGACAGGCATGCCCGACGGGCTCACCGAGAATACGTACATCCGCTATTACTGGACCTGCGGGCTGGAACTGGCAGTTATGATGCTTGATTATTATGACTTTACCGGATCGGAGTCATTTGCAAAGGACACCCTGGTTCCTTTTGTGACCGAAGTTCTGGAGTTCTTCGATAAGCACTGGCACAAGGGTATCGAAGGAAAAATCCTTTTCACCCCGGCGCAGGCGCTCGAGACCTACCAGACAGCCGTAAACCCCACGCCCGATGTGGCAGGACTGCGTTTTGTGACAGCGAAAATGCTCGGTCTCGGCAATGGGCTCGTAGCTCCCGAATTACGCAAAAAGTGGGAAGCGCTGGCCGCAGCCACACCCGAAATCCCCATGCGGACCGTCAAGGGTCAGCAGCTTATTGCCCCGGCATCCTACGCTGCGCAGGAGGCCAATATCGAGAACCCCGAGTTGTATGCGATATTTCCTTTCCGGCTTTATGGCGTCGGCAAGCCTGGCACCGATCTGGCCATCAATACATTCGTAGCCCGGAAGTTCCGGCAGAATATTGGCTGGCAACACAGTGCCATCCAGGCGGCCTGTCTGGGACTGGCCCGGGAAGCCGCTTCGCTTACTGCCGAAAAGTTCCTGCAGAGCGACCCGGCCTGTCGTTTCCCTGCCTTCTGGGGACCCAACTATGACTGGTCGCCCGATCAGGATCACGGCACTGTGGCCATGATTGCCTTGCAGTGGATGCTCCTGCAGTACGAAGGTGATTCACTCACCACTTTCCCCGCCTGGCCGGAGGAGTGGGACGTTGAGTTCCGGCTGCATGGCACTGCGGGAAGGGTTGTTACAGGCTCGTGCAGGGGAGGAATGAAGACGTCAGACGTTAGACGTTAGACATTAGCCCCGTAGGGGCGATAGTATTGTAGCAACGGAATCGTCATTGAACAATCAGCCCCGTAAGGGCGACATTCTTTATGTCACCCCTACGGGGCTTCCTATCTGAAACAATTCCCTTGCTACAATTACAACGCCCCTACGGGGCTGGTGCCTACCTGGCCGGCCGTTTCGCCCTCACAGGGTCGGCCGGCTGCGGGAGAAGCTTAACCGGCTGCTTCTTAAGCATTTCAAGAGCCACCTCCACGGCCTTTTCGAGCTGCGGGTCGCGGCCGGCAACGATAAGCGACGGGGTCTCCTCCACTTCGATATCCGGGGAAACGCCAATGTTTTCCACATCCCACTCACCGTTTAGGTTATAAAATCCGCCGCGGGGCGCCGTGATATTGCCGTTATCGATCAGGTTCGGGACATCCCAGATACCCACCAAACCGCCCCATGTACGGGTTCCGACGAGCGGGCCCAGCTTCAAGGCGCGGAATGAATAGGGAAGATAATCCCCGCCCGATCCGGCCATCTCATTAATAATCATAACCTTGGGTCCCCAGATACCGGCATCGGGAGCGGTAAACGGACGCTTGTCACCCACCGGGTTGTTGAAATAGCCGATAAGCTGGCGGGAGAGGAATTCGGTGAAATAGTCGCCGATCGACCCACCCTGGTTATGTCGCTCATCAATGATAACTCCCTGTTTGTCTTTCTGGGCAATCACATAACGGTTGAAGTTGTTGTACCCCTGAACGGAAGTGTTTGGAAGCCAAACGTAGGCCAGCTTTCCGCCTGACAGCTGATCCACCTTTCTGCGGTTGTTCTCGATCCACTCGTACTGGCGCAACCCTCCCTCGTTTCCTGTAGGCACAACGGTCAGCTCGCGCGCGCCTTTCATGGCGGGGACACTGTTAACGGTAATGGTGGTTTGCTTACCGGCCGTCTGGTCGAAAAGTGAATACAAATCCTGAGCAGCAGTCAGCGGAACCCCGTTAACGGCCAGCAGGTAATCGCCGGCCTTAACGTTCAGTCCGGGACCACGGAGCGGAGCCTTGATATCCGGATTCCAACTCTCCCCGTTAAAAATCTTTTTAAACTGATAGAAACCATTAACAATCTCATAGTCGGCGCCCAGCAGGCCAACCGGAACACGGGTAACAGCAGGCATGTCGCCGCCGCCGACGAAGGAGTGCCCCACCGATATTTCACCACCGAAGATATCCAGCAGGTAGTTGAAATCATCCCGGTGGCGGATACTCTCCACCCACGGGGAATAGGTTTTCCAGAGCCAGTCGAGGTCGGCACCATGGGCATTCTTCACATACAGGAAGTCGCGCTGGTACCTCCAGGCTTCGCGGAACATCTGCCTGTATTCCGCCAGCGGATCTACGAGCAGCTGCATATCAGCGGTATTGAGCGCTTTGGCATCGGGCTTCAGTTCCGATCCGGCATCAACAATCCAGCCGGTGCCGCCCGAGTTTCCGTACAACATCTTTTTTCCGTCGGCCGAAGGAAGGAACCAGTTTACCCCGGAAGCCAGTTTTGTTGCCTTCCGGTCCTTCATCGAATATTTGGATACCGTCATACCCGGCTCTGTTGCCGAACCTTCACCAAAATAGAGTACCCCCTCCTCGCCGGCCTCCAGGCTCACATACAGTTTCGCCGGGATGTCGAGGGGGATGATTCGTTCGGAAAGACCTTCAAAATCGATCCTCACCGGCTTGGTGCTGTCCGCTGGCTTTGCCTCGGCAACCTTTTTACCATCGGCCTTTTTCTTGCCGTCTTTGCCGGCCTTGTCAGTATCCGGCTTCTTAACGCTGTCGGTGATTTTCTCCTCATCCGATTCCGGTGCAAAAGGGTTTTCACCATCTTTCGAAAGCACGGCGGCATAAACGGTAAATGCCTGTGGCCGCTCATACGAGGACATATCGAGCCAGCCGATGTTGAGCCCATAGTTTACGCTTGCGAGAAAATAGAGATACTTGCCATTCTTGTCGAACATTGGGGTTCGGCTGAACGACATGCCATCGGTCACCTGAAATGACTTTTTCTGCTCCATCGACCAAACAAATACCGCAGCGAATTCGCTGGGAAGCCGTTTGGCGTAAGCGATCCATTTCGAGTCGGGTGACCAGGCCGGGTAGATGATCCGTTCCGGGTGCGCATATCCCTCATTATCTATTACATCAACTTTTTCGGTGGCCACATCGATAACGTACAGCGTTCTTCCGGCATCCGCATAACTCAGGTATTTCGAATCGGGCGACCATTTAAGATTGAAGAAAAAGTCGGGATGGTCCAGCTTAATTTTCTTTTTCACCTTTCCCGCCTGGTCGGCCAGAATAAGCTGATACTCGCCGTTTTCGTCGGAAAACCAGGCGATTGTTTTGCCATCGGGCGACCAGGCCGGTTCGCGATCGGCCGTGCCCTGTGAGTTGCTCAGATTGCGGACATCCCCCTTTTCGGCAGGAACCGAAAAGATCTCACCCCGCGCGGCAATGAGGGCACGTGCACCTGTTGGTGAAATGGCGGCACCGCTGAGGTACTCTTTCGCCTTCACCCAGCGGGGGCGCATCCAGGGGAAATCACCTTCGATGCTGATGTGCAGCTGTTCCGGATTGCCGCCGGAAGCATCCAGCGTATAAAGGTAGCCGGCGTACTCAAAAATGAGTTTGCCACCGAAGCCGTCGAGGTTCTTGCAGTCGAATTCCTTGAAAAAAGTTACCTGCTTCACCTGCCTGGTCTGGGTATCATACGACCACACATTCATGGCAAGATCACGGTCGGAGAGAAAGAATACCTTGTTTCCGAGCCATATGGGATCCTGATCGTTGCTGTTATCGAAAGGCACCTTCTCAACATCCAGCGAAGTGAGGTTGATCAGACGTATCGGGTTGTTCTGGCCTCCCCGGTAATTGCGGAATTCGTTCTCCCATGGCATGATCATCCGGTAGGCGAAACGGGATCCATCGGGTGAGAACCGGCCAAAAACACCGCGAGGCACTGCAAACCGCTCCGGAAAACCGCCTGCCACCGGAACGCTCCAGAACTGGTCGGGCATTGAATAGGGCGCATTCGTCAGGCCGGCGTTGTAAATAATCTTCGCACCATCTGTGGTCCAGGCCACTGCATGCTCGTATCCCGGGTGCCAGGTAAGCCGCTTTGGCACACCGCCGCCAACCGGAATCGTATAAACATCACCGTTGCCGTCATATTCTGCCGAGAAAGCCAGCAGTTTCCCATCGGGTGAAAAAACCGGGTCGGCTTCCACTCCGGGGTAGGTAGTCAGTCGTTCTGGATTTGAACCATCGATGCCGGCAATCCAGATATCGCCGCCATACACGAAGGCGATATGGCTGTTGCTGATGGCAGGGCTCCTCAGCAGACGTGTATCATCAGATAATGCCGGCCGCACGAAAGCAACCAGCAAAAGCAGGGAAAAAACATATTTCATGAAAATCAGATTTTAGGTACAGATACAGTATACAACCAGCTCCCCAAAATGTTACACCCCCGTCTAATGTCTTCTGTCTTCTGTCTCCTGTCTCCTGTCTCCTGTCTCCTGTCTCCTGTCTCCTGTCTCCTGTCTCCCGTCTCCCGTCTCCCGTCTCCTGTCTCCCGTCTCCTGTCTCCTGTCTTCCCCTCAGTCCTTCACGCACCGCACCGAAAAGCCGTCGGCCTTGCTCCAGAAGTCGCGGTATACGGCAGATGAATAGATGGAGATGCCCAAGCCGCGGAACCACCCGGCATTCCCTCTGGCGGTGGAGGTCCAGAATCCGGCAGCGCTTCCTGCGTAGGCGAAATTGCCGCCCGTAACATCCCTAGCCCCGCCCGGCAATGCCGTAAAGCCCGATGAATTGGTGGCACTGTTGGGAGAGCCCCAGTGCGTGGTGCCGGCCTCCTTGATCTTTCCGACAACGCCGCCGGTCTCACGCAATCCGGTGCCTTCGGCATCCGCCTCACTCATGCCGAGGAATTTTTCCATCACCTTCCATTCATCGTCAGTGGGAAGGTGCCACCCGGCCGGACAGGCGGCGCAGGCAGCGGGCCAGTTATAGAGAACCCCGTATAACTTAAAGTTGGCTGTAGCCCTGGCGGCGGCCACGTCGGCAGCTTCATATCCATAAACGTAATAGTAATTATCCGATATCGATCCGGTATCGGACGGACTTACCGCAGGCAGCCAGGCCAGGTTTTCCGCCATCCATACCTGGGTGCCGATCGTAACATATTTATATACATGACCATCGCGCTGGTCGGCAAAGGTTGATACGGGAAGTATCCTGTTAACGGCTACCACGCGTGTAGTGCCGGAAATGGCCATTTCGCCATCCTTCACCTCAAGCCTGACGGTGTAGGTGCCCGGATGCAGGAACTGAAATGTTGTTCCTTTGGCAGTGGTGTAGCCTGTATCCCAGTTGCCGTCGTTGGTATAGTCCCAGCGCACCTGAAGCTGATCCTTAGGGGTTTCCTCATCGGAGCATCCCGAGGCATCAAAGCTGAACAGGGTTGTAGAGTCGCCTTGTGCCGGACTTACTGTAAATGTGGCATTCGGAACGGTATTGCCCTTGCCGGTCACCACAATGTCCTTCATCACCGTACCGGTGTGCCCGCCACCGTCCTTCACCTCGAGAACGGCGTGATAGGTGCCGGGAAGTGCATATTGGTGGGGTGCCGTTTTGGCAGCAACGAACTGGGTAAAGGCCCCGCTGTTATCCCAGTCCCAGCGTACAAGCAGCTCACCGGGAGGCGTTTCTTTGTCGCTGCTGGGCGAGGCATCGTACGAAAACACCGTTTCTATGGTGCCGGTCTCCGGGGTTACGGTAAATGCCGCAACCGGCCGCTCATTGGCATCCGCCACCTCAACAACAAGAAAAAACTCATCGAGCAGTCCCTCCTCGTCCTTGGTCTGCATGTTTACCGAATAACTGCCCGGAAGGGTGAAAATATGCTTAATCGTCTGAACCATTGAGAAATCCGTATCCCATCGACCATCGTAATCCCAGTCCCAGCGGAAGCTGAGCATATCGCCCGGGGTTTCGGCATCGGCGCTGCCGCCGGCATCGAAAGCAAATTCGGTTTCAGTAGTGCCGCTGGCGGGCGAAACAGCAAAGAGCGCCTCGGGAGGGGTATTTTTTTTGCAGGCAGCAAAAAGCAGCAGCATGCATATCAGGGAGGTTGACTTTCTCATGGCGAACTGGCAGGCGGGTGACTGGGAATGATAGGTCAAAGATAGGTGAATCGGCATCGGTAACGAAGTCAGAAGGCCTTCCAACAGCATAATTTCTATCTTTACCGCCGCTTAAATTCGCCCATGCGTAAACCGCTGATCATCGCCGTCCTTTTGATGCTGTGCATTGCCGCGCAGCCGCAGGATTACGACAGCATGCGGCTCGCGCGGCTGCCGAAGCTGGAGGTGCCGGCGCGGCTCAAATCCGGGGGGATGCCCTACAAGGTCGACAATTCGAGGAACATCCACTTCCCCGCCATCTTCACCCAGTTCGGATGGAGCTGCAACCAGGCCGCCTCCATCGCCATCGGCTTTACCTATGAGCTCAACGCCATGCGCAACCTCGATGCGCGCCTTGCCGAGAACCGTCTGCCCGCCTTTTTCACCTGGAACATGATGAATTCGGGTAAATTCGATACCGGCGTATCCTATTTCGAAAGCTGGGACATGGTTGACGCCATCGGTCACCCGAGCTGGAGCGACTACGGCGGCTCCTTTATAAACGAATCGCGCTGGATGGACGGCTACTACCGATACTACCGGGGTATGATGAACCGCGTGGAGGATCTTTACGCCATCGACGTAAGCACGGAAGATGGACTCCTCACCCTCAAGCACTGGCTGCTCAACCACATGGGTGAATATTCGCCCGGCGGTGTGGCCAATTTCCAGCTCGCCACACTCGACCTGCAGTTCCGCGACCTGCCCGACGGCACCGAAGATGCGGGCAAGAAGATGATCCCCTTCTTCAATTATGCCGTTGGCCATGCCATGACCTTCACCGGCTACAACGATTCGGTGCGCTACGACTTCAATAACGACGGGAAATACACCAATAACCTGGATATCAACGCCGACGGGCTGGTCGACATGCGCGATTACGAGATCGGCGCCCTTATCTGTGTGAATACCTATGGCACCGAATGGGGATCCGAAGGGCGCGCCTACGTGCCCTACCGCATCCTGCCGCTCACCCCCGAGGAGGGCGGCATCTGGCAAAAATCGGTTGTAGTGGCAAAGCCGCGCCGCGACTACCAGCCCCAGCTTACCCTGCGCGCCCGCATCCGGTATCCCGACCGCTCAAAATTATGGATCACCGCCGGGGCATCGCAGGATCCTGCCGCCACGCAGCCCGACCAGATCCTCGACCAGCCGGTGTTCCACTATCAGGGGGGTGCGCTCCCCATGCAGGGCCAGGGCCCCGCCAATCCGGAGCTGATTGAGATCGGCATCGATGCCTCGCCCCTGCTGGCGCGGCTCGAAAACGGCCGGCCTGCAGCCTTCTTCCTGGTGGTGTGCGAACTCGATCCCGACTCCGCCAGCAGCGGGGAAATTGAATATTTTTCTTTCTCCGAATATTCGTCCGGCGAAACCGAGCACCCCGGCGTTCCTGCCGGAATGGCCATCACACAAGCCTTCGAGGTTAAACCGGTGGTTTTCACTCCCCTCACCGGCCATCCGGTCATCAACAGCCGGCTTCCCGGCGCCGCCGCCGGTCAGGACTACCGGACGCAGCTCAACGCCTCCGGCGGCAAGCCTCCCTACCGCTGGACCCTCATCAACCCCAGCTGGCAACAGGCGGAGTTCACGGAAACCTTTCCTGTGACCTTCGAAACAAAACTCCTGCCCGAAGGGGGCGCCGGCCGGGCAGCCATCAGCCTGCCTTTCTCATTCCCCTACCGCGGCCGGGAGTACCGCGATCTTACCATCACGGCACAGGGTGGCATCCTGCTCGAGGAAAATTACCTCTACATCCCCTATGGCATTGCACTTCGGGAAATGCTCGGCCTCAACAGGGCCATCTATCCTTTCTACAGCACGCAGTTACTCTATTCCGACAGCACCGACGGGGTGTATTGCCGGCGGCGGCCCAACCAGGTCACCGTATACTGGAAAGCTTCCATGACCACAGGCGGCAAAACAACCGACGTAAACTTCACGGCCCGGCTCACCGATGACGGCACCATCGAGTTTTTTTACGGTGATTTTATCAACCGCAATACCGTTCCATGGCTGATCGGCCTTACCGGCGGCAGCCGCCAGGAATCCTTTTACCCGGCCGTTAATGCCTCGGGTATCCGTAACGGCCTCTGCCTGAGATTTCAGCCGGCGGAGCTCCCCGACAGTCTGCAGGTAAGCCCCGATGGCATCCTGAGCTGCATGCCCGGCGTTGCCGGAAAAACCTGGGAAATACCGGTATCCGTGGAAGACAGCCGCGGTATAAAAACCATCACCGAACTGCTCCTGTCTACCGGAGCAACAGGCACCGGTCCCGTGGTTAACGCCGTTGAAGCCATCCGGATATGGCCGAACCCGGTAACCGAGCGGCTCAATATTGATGTGGAGAGCACTTCCGAAGGCGATGTTCAGGCTGCCGTGTACGATATAACAGGAAAGGCCGTCATCGTGCGGAAATTCATGGTAAATTGCGGAAAATCCAGACTTATCCTCGATGCCTTTGATGGAAACGGTTCCGGTATTTATGTACTGGAGCTGACTGGCGTAGTCACCTATCGATCTAAATTCTATATTCAGCCCCAAATAAATACCCGATGATTTTATCCATAATCATACCGGCCTATAACGAGAAGGCCACTATTTACAATATTCTCATGCGAGTGAGCGCTGTTGAGCTCATCAACGGCATCGGCAAGGAACTGGTGGTGGTGAACGATTGCTCAAGTGATGGCACCGAAGCGGAGATTCTGCGGTTCAGCGAAGAGAACCCGGGCATCACGGTAAACTACCGGAGCCACCAGAAAAATCAGGGCAAAGGCGCGGCCATACGCACCGGAATACAATGCTCCACAGGCGATTACATCGTTGTGCAGGATGCCGATCTTGAGTATGACCCGCGCGAATTCAACCTGCTGCTGCAGCCGGTTGTCGACGGGTTTGCCGATGTGGTGTACGGAAGCCGGTTTGTCGGAGGCAAGGCGCACCGCGTACTCTTCTTTTTCCATACCATCGGAAACCGGTTCCTCACCTTCCTGTCGAACCTCCTCACCAACATAAACATCACCGACATGGAGACCTGCTACAAGCTCTTCCGCGGGGATATCATCCGGGGTATCCGGCTAAAGGAGAACCGTTTCGGATTTGAGGCGGAGGTGACGGCCAAGATCAGCAGGGTGCCCGACATCCGGATTTACGAGACCGGCATTTCGTATTACGGACGAACATACGCCGAGGGGAAGAAAATCAACTGGAAGGATGGGTTCCGGGCCATTTACTGCATCATCAAGTACAATATTTTCAGTAAATGAACGAATTCGAATTCAAGCCGGTCGATCAGGAGGGGGAAGCCACGCTGAAGACCATCGCCCTGGCAGATCATTTCAACCGGTGGATGTACGAAACGATTAAACCCTGGTGTACGGGAAGTGTGCTGGAGATCGGCAGCGGACTTGGAAACATTTCGGAATTCTTTCTCAACGACAAGGCAAGCCTTTTTCTGTCGGACATCCGCGAAGGATATTGCCGGACACTTCAGGAGCGCTTTTCAGGCTACCCGGCCCTTGCGGGTGTGCGGCTCATCGACCTGGCCGATCCAGAATTTGAAACCCGCTATCCGGAGCTGATCGGTCGTTTCGACTCGGTATTTGCGCTTAATGTGGTGGAACATATTTTCAACGACAGGCTGGCGTTGGAGAACTGCCATAAACTGCTGAAAAGCGGAGGCCGCGTGGTGATTCTGGTTCCGGCTTTCCAAACACTTTACAACGCTTTCGACCGGGAGCTGGAGCATTACCGGCGGTACACACGTAAAAGCCTCATCGCACTGTTTCAATCATCCGGATTTAAAATAGCTCACAGTCAATACTTTAATGCCGCCGGAATCGCCGGCTGGTTTGTTTCCGGTAAAATTCAGCATCACAAGATCATACCCGACGGACAAATTCGTTTATTCAATAAATTGGTCTTTTTATTCCGTTTATTTGACAAGATGATTTTTAACTCGATCGGGTTGTCGGTGATCGCAGTGGGCGTTAAGCCCTGACAGTCTGACCGATTCATATTTGCATTATGACAAAATGGAACCAGAAGGCAACCGTACCCGTAACCTTGGCAGCCATTGCCATGGTATTGATCGTTGTGCAGCTGCTCTCCACCGGTGCGGCTGGTGAAACCGACTCCATTTCCCATTTCCAGCTGGCAAGGTATGCATTCAAATACCCGGCTTCGTTCCTGAACCACTGGGGCAAACCGCTTTTCACCATTCTTCTTGCACCGATGGCTCAGTTCGGCTACACCGGGGCCATCGCCTTCAATCTTCTCTGCGGACTGCTGAGCGGATGGCTTGTATACAAAACAGCCAGGGAGCTGGGCATGCGCCACGCCTGGGGCGGTATGGTTTTTACCGTTTTTACACCGATCTACCTGTTCAACATGTACTCCAGCCTGACGGAGATCCTCTTCAGCCTGGTACTCATTCTGGCGATCTATCTGTTTGTCAGCAAACGGTTTATATGGTCGGCTGTCATAATTTCCCTACTGCCGTTCGCCCGCACCGAAGGCGTCATGTTCCTGGTGCTCTTCATCCCGGCGCTGGCCTGGGTAAGGCAATGGCGGGCCCTTCCGTTCCTGCTCACCGGGTTTCTGGGATTCAGTTTAGCGGGACTGCCGCAGTACCACGACTTCTTCTGGTTCATCACCAAAATGCCCTACAGCACCGACAGCGCCCTGTTGTACGGGAAAGGGTCGTTCTGGACCTACTTCAACGATCTCGATTACATCCTGAACTTTCCGCTGCTGATCCTCGTGATTGCCGGGATACTGGTTACGCTGGCCGGATTGAAGGATGCGAAGAAACAGATCCGCGACATCCGGTTTGTGGCAATATGGGTGCTGGTTATCCCGGGGCTCTTCGGCTTTCTGCTTGCCCAGAGCTACCTGTGGTGGAAAGGGCTGGGCATATTGGCATCCCAGCGTTTCATGTCGTGCGTGGTGCCTCTCGGGGCGCTGCTGGCCGTGGCCGGATTCAACCAGGTTATGGATATGGCCAGGCAATGGCGGATCGTTCACCTTTTGACCGGTGTCTTCATCATTGCATTGGTGGCATACAAACCTTTCACCTACCATGTGGTGCCCACTAAAACCGGCATCAATTTCGCGGTGATGGAGAAAGCGGCCGAATGGCTGAAAAGCACACCCTATGCAGGGAAGAAGGCCCTTTACTCCGATCCGATGTACCCCTTTTACATGGATTCCGATCCGTTCAACAAGGAGCTTAACTACCGGGTATACTCATTCGGCGAAGTAGATCCGCCCTCCTGGCTTGAGGATGGCGAGCTGCTCATCTGGGACACCCATTTTGCCGGTTACGAGGGGCACCTTCCTTTCGACACGATCATGAAGGACCCGGAAATGAGGCTCATCAACATATTTACCCCGCTCGAGAGTTTCACCGTTATCGGCGGCCAGAAATACAAGGTGGCCATATTCATGAAAGCTCCGCGCGACAGCACCCGCTCCGCATGGTACCCCTTCCGCCAGCTTGATACGGAGTGCACACTCAGTCCGCAGGCCCTCTACAGTCCGGGCTTCGAGGGCAAACTCACTGAACTTCCCGG